>JAOAGO010000004.1:60928-100016 GCA_026415715.1 Chitinophagaceae bacterium
AACAGCTTTTATTAATTTTTTATTAACTCTTTGTAAATCAGAGCGCCAATTTAAATTTCAAAGTCTTTTCATAATAGGTTTGCAAAAAAATTTTATAACAATGGAGTTTAAAAATCGTAAAATCCTGATAGCGGATGACGAGCCTGATATTCTGGAAATACTGAAATACAATCTGACTAATGAAGGCTATCAGGTTATTACGGCCCAGGACGGAGACGAAGCCTTTGAAAAAGCCCGGCGTAACCAGCCTGATTTAATCATTCTGGATATCATGATGCCTAAGAAAAACGGGGTGGAAGTGTGCCAGATGCTCAGATCTCAGCCGGGATTTAAAGAAACCTTGATTATCTTTCTGACTGCACTCAGCGACGACAGCACTCAAATTAAAGGCCTTGAAACAGGCGCCGACGATTATATCAGCAAACCGGTAAGTCCGAAAGTATTGTTAAGTAAAGTCAATGCCTTGTTTCGGCGGTTTAATAAACCCGAGGCCAAAACCTTACATTTTGAACACCTAACGATTGATCCGGAGCGCTTTATTGTAAAAGCCGGAGAGCAGGAAGTAGTACTTGCCAAAAAGGAATTTGAACTACTTTATCTTCTGGCACAAAAGCCCGGCCGGGTCTTCCTTCGGAATGAAATTCTGAATCAGGTATGGGGCAACGAAGTTATTGTTGGCGACCGTACCATTGACGTTCACATTCGGAAAATCAGACAAAAACTGGGAATTGACTGTATCACCACCGTAAAAGGGGTAGGTTATAAATTTGATGTATAATACATTTCAAAAAAAGATAAGGTTTTGAACAAAGTCTCTTTGTAGTTTAGCAGTATGTTTTTTTCCAAAAGCCCTACTCCGAGACAACTTGCGGCAATAACTGCCTTTTTGTTATCTCTACCCGCCCCTGTTATCATCTATCATTACGAAAACAAATGGATTTGGGCCATTGTTTCGTTTGTACTTTTTTTTTCCTCAGCGTATTTTTTAATTCTTTTTGTTCTGGAACATTTTATTTACCGTAAAATAAAACTCATTTATAAATTTATTCATAAAACCAAAGCCACTAAAAAAGAAGAAATTTATTACCGATATGTACTTCCGCTGAAAAGCATTGACGAAGTTCGTCAGGATGTAGAAAACTGGGCGGCAGAAAATGAAAAAGAGCTGGAGCTGCTTCGGCAGAATGAGCAATTTCGCAGAGAATTTCTGCAAAATCTCTCACATGAATTTAAAACACCGGTATTTGCCATTCAAGGTTATATTGATACACTCCTGAACGGGGCAATGGAAGAACCGGTAATCAATAAAAAATTTCTTGAAAAAACCGCAAAAAATGTTAAGCGACTTACCCATTTACTGAATGACCTGGACGAAATTTCTCGGTTGGAACGTGGCGAACTTCAGCTTCATAAAGAAAACTTTGTCATCCAGGATTTGGTCAAAGAAGTTTTCGAAAATTTTTCCACCGAAGCTGAGGCCATGCATATTTCCTGCGGAATTAAAAAAGGATGCGAGATGCCCCTGATTGTATTTGCCGACAAAGAAAAAATCAGGCAGGTACTGAATAACCTGATAGAAAATTCCATAAAATACGGTAAATATGGTGGTAATATTACCGCCAGCATGTATAAAATGGATGGTAAACGGATTCTGGTTGAAATAACGGATGACGGCATAGGCATCAGGGAAAAAGATATACCCAGAATATTTGAAAGATTTTACCGGACAGAATCCGGACGTAATGTAAATGTGAGCGGAAGCGGTCTGGGATTGGCTATTTGTAAACATATTATTGAAGCTCACGGACAAACCGTTCATGTCAGAAGCAAGGAGGGTATCGGTACAACCGTCGGATTTACCCTTGAGGTAAAATCGTAATGTTGAAAAAATTTTTTTTCTTTTTTTTTGATAATATCGAAGACGCATTACATTTGCATTCCGACATAATAAATCAATTTATTACTCACCCTGCAGGTATCCTTACCTGCTAAAAAAAAAATGCCCAGAGACAACTCCATTCAAACCGTTCTGATCATTGGTTCAGGTCCTATTATTATCGGTCAGGCATGTGAGTTTGATTATTCCGGAAGTCAGGCGGCCCGAAGTTTGAAAGAAGAAGGAATAAAAGTGATTCTGATTAACAGCAATCCGGCAACCATCATGACGGATCCGATGATGGCCGATAAAGTGTACCTTCTTCCCCTTACGGTAGAAAGCCTGGAAAAAATTTTACAGGAAAATCAGATAGATGCCGTTTTGCCAACCATGGGTGGGCAAACGGCGCTGAATTTGGCTAAAGAAGCCGACGAAGTGGGCCTGTGGAAGCAATATAACGTTCGGCTGATCGGTGTTGATATCAAAGCCATTGAAAAAGCAGAAGACAGAGAACAGTTCAGGCAGTGGATGATTGAACTGGGTGTGCCTGTGGCTAAGGCCAGAATCGCCAACTCGTTTCTGGAAGGAAAAGAATATGCTCAGGAAATCGGGTTTCCGCTGGTATTACGCCCTTCATTTACCCTGGGAGGAACCGGCGGCGGTCTGGTATTTTCCAGGGAAGAACTGGACGAAGCATTAAACAGAGCCCTCACTACCAGCCCGATACACGAAGTACTGGTAGAAAAAGCCGTACTCGGCTGGAAGGAGTTTGAGCTGGAACTGCTCCGCGACTCGGCCGATAATGTTTGCATCATCTGTACGGTGGAAAACTTAGACCCTATGGGTGTGCATACGGGCGATTCCATTACCGTAGCACCCGCCATGACACTAAGCGATACGGCAATGCAGCTGATGAGGAATACGGCTATTAAGATGATGAGAAATCTGGGCAATTTTGCAGGAGGTTGTAATGTTCAGTTTGCCCTGAATCCGGAAACCGAAGAAATCATCGCCATAGAAATCAATCCTAGGGTTAGCCGCTCTTCAGCCCTGGCTTCAAAGGCAACCGGTTATCCGATAGCCAAAATTGCCGCTAAATTAGCCATCGGATATCGCTTAGACGAACTTCAGAATCAAATTACAAAAACCACCTCTGCCTATTTTGAGCCGGCCCTTGACTACGTAATTGTAAAAATTCCGCGTTGGAATTTTGAAAAATTCAAAGGAGCTAATGATACACTGGGCTTTCAGATGAAAAGTGTGGGCGAAGCCATGGGAATTGGCCGTTGTTTTAATGAAGCCATACAAAAAGCCTGTCAAAGCCTGGAAAACAATGCCGTGGGACTGGGTTATTACGGAAAAAGTTTAATGCATGCCGAAGAACTTCTGGAATATATCAAAACACCGAAATGGGATCGCATTTTCCGCATAAAAGATGCGTTGATGTGCGGAATATCCGTCGGTACCATATCAAAGGCCACACATGGTATTGACCGTTGGTTTCTGAATGAAATAAAAAAATTGTGTGATATAGAAAAACAACTGGCTCTGTACAGTATTGATGATTTACCCATAGAGCTTTTACGGGAGGCAAAAATTCAGGGTTTCAGCGACGAACAAATCAGCCGCATCATAAAGCACGGAACTGAAGAGGAAGTGTACAACAAGCGGAAAGCAGCCGGTATCCGCCGGATATATAAAATGGTAGATACCTGTAGTGCCGAATTTGAAGCAAAAACACCTTACTTCTACTCCACTTTTGAATCACCGCTTGAGTTCACTGCGAATGGTGCCGTAATTGAAAAAAGCGGCGATGAATCAAAAGCATTTACAGATATTAAAGGAAATACCGGAAAGCGAAAAGTTATTGTGCTGGGAAGCGGCCCTAACCGTATCGGGCAGGGTATAGAGTTTGATTATTGCTGCGTACACGGACTTCTGGCCTTAAAAGAATGCGGTTATGAAGCCATCATGATAAACTGTAATCCGGAAACGGTATCTACCGATTTTGACATGGCCGACAAATTATACTTTGAACCGGTGTTTTGGGAACATTTATGGGAAATAATTGAACATGAACAACCCTATGGAGTAATTGTACAGTTGGGCGGACAAACAGCATTGAAACTGGCGCAAAAATTGCATAAAAAAGGAGTAAATATTATAGGAACTAGTTTTGAAAGCCTGGATATAGCAGAAGACCGGGGCCGATTCAGTGACCTGCTGAAAGAACTCCAGATTCCCTATCCGAATTACGGTACGGCCTTTACGGTAGATGAAGCCATTGAAGTAGCGCACAAGGTCGGTTATCCCGTGCTGGTAAGGCCCTCGTATGTTTTAGGAGGCCAGCGCATGAAAATTGTAATCAACGACGAAGAACTGGAAAAAGCCGTAGTCAGTCTTTTAAAACATCTTCCGGGGAACAAAATACTGATTGACCAGTTTATAGACCGTTGTCAGGAAGCTGAAATTGATGCCATATGCGACGGTGAAAAATTTCATGTAATGGGAATCATGGAACATATAGAACCTGCCGGAATTCACAGCGGAGACAGTCATGCCGTACTGCCGCCGTTTAATCTGACGCCGATGGAAATTCAGGATATGGTAGATTATGCCAAAAAGATTGCACTCGCCCTGAAAGTAAAAGGTTTAATCAATATTCAGTTTGTTATAAAAGACGGAAAAGTATATGTAATTGAAGCCAACCCCAGGGCTTCCCGAACCACGCCGTTCATTGCCAAAGCATATAATATTCCCTATCTGAATTATGCCACCAAGGTGATGCTGGGCGAAATGAAAGTAAGTGATATCCCCAACAACAAACATCTGGAAGGCTACGCCATTAAAGAGCCGGTATTCAGCTTCAACAAATTTCCGGGGGTAAAAAAAGAATTAGGCCCTGAAATGAAATCCACAGGTGAAGCCATTCGTTTTATCAAAAATCTTCGTGATCCTTACTTCCGTCAGTTATACAGAGATCGCAGCATGTATCTAAGTAAATAAAAGAACCTGTTGTCGCTCGATAGACAACAGGCATAGCTTAAGGTTAATGGCGTTTGGTTACAGAAAGCTGATTACATGAAAGAGGCTATACTTTAAATGCTGTTGTAAAGTTAGCCGGTACTCTTGGCGCTGAATAAATTTATTTTGATGAAAATTTGAATTATTAAAAAGCTTATTTCCTCGTATTTAAGATAAATTATAATTGAGAATCAATATTTTAAGATAAATTTTTTTTGTTATATTTTTGAACTATCTTTTCAGTTAAAATGAATCCCGGGTTCCTGAAATTTTTATAACAGGTAGTTATGAAACCCGCTTCTGATTTACTGTGGCGGCTTATCCGAAATATGAATAAAAGCGAAAAGCTTTTTTTCATGAGGAATTTCGTTGCTTGCCGAAAGCCGGGAAGTCAATTATATATCCGGCTGTTTAAAGCCATATCCCGGCAAAAAAAATATGATGAATCAGCCATACTTAAAAAATTCTGCCCCTCTTTAAATAAAAAAAATATTTCGTTTCAGAAAAATTACCTGTTAAAGCAAATCACTGAGGCGCTTTCGCTTTATGACAGGCAAAACGAAAACAACGAAAAAATTTATCAACAGGTACAGTTGATCCGGATTTTAAGAAAAAAAGGGTTAATACAAGAAGCGAATGAAATCTGGAAAAAAGCCATTGCAGATGCAAGGCGTACCGAGTCTTTTGCCATGCTGAATTTACTGAAAACAGAATTTGAGAAAATTTTGCTGCTCAGCGACCCCTTTCTTAAACTCGATGAGCTTTATTCCATGTTTCATCAAAATTTGCTTTCGTATAATGATTATGCCGAATTATTTACCCTACGTGATATTTATACCGAAGCGGTATTTCTTCGTCGAAGGTCGCACTATGTTGAAGATGAGCTTATTCGCAACAGAATTGAACAACTGCTGCAAAAACTGGATACCTTTGATGCACCCGGCAAACAAAATATTTTCTGGTACTCACATTATTACCATGTCGGCAAAGCGCTATTGTTATACCTCAGCGGAAAAAATCCCGAAGCCCTCGACTTATTAAAAAAACAATTTGAAATATGGACGAAGAACAGCCATTATATTTCCACGCATGGAGAATTTCTTATTGAACTGCTTTACATGATTAATTATGCAGGTATTGCAGAAGGTGACTTTGATTATGTGGTGTCTGCCTTTCAACACCCCGTTTGCAGTAAACTCATCAACATACATCAGGTAGCCAACTTTGAAGCCATCAAATACCTGGCGCTGAATAAAATTTATAATAAAACAGGGCGTTACGAGGAAGTAAAAACGCTGGTTGCCTCACTGAAAAAAAATTACCAAAACTGGCAGCCTTTTCTGAACAAGGACCTGAATATGACGGTATGCCTTTCCTTGGGTATTGCACTTTTTGTTTTGGATGATTTTAATGAAGCCTTCTATTACATCAAAAAAGGAATTAACGAATTCAGAGAAGGCATACGCCGGGAGCATGAAGCCATCGGGCATTTGCTGTTAATGCTGGTAGCCTATTGCATGAAACAACCTAAATTGTTTGAATCAGAATACCGGTCTGCTGAAACGTATTTCAGGCGACAAAAGAAAAGTCATCCGTTTGAATCGGCATTGGCTAAATGCCTTCATAAAACTTTTTACATGTCGGACTGGAAGAGCAAGGCCGCCGAATACAAAAAAACACTGGAATTGTTTGATCGGTATAAAGACGACCTCGTCCAGCAACGAACTTTTCAGATATTCAATTATTACGGTTGGCTTCAGAGTCAAATCAAAAGAATCAATTACAGAGAATATGTAAAGCAGAATCTTAAATCCAAAACTTTACTTCAGGTGTAAAATCATGTTTTATTAGTAAAATTCCAACTACAATTTTAAATGCAATCATACAATTTTAAATATTGATAAAAATTTTATTACACTATTAAATCAGGGGCCATGATTCGTTTGTTCACTACTTCTCTTTTTGTTTTGTTCAGTTTTAGTGCTTTGAGTCAGCCCGAAAAAACCTATAAATTTCCGCTTCCGGACTATGTGCCGGCTGCTGAAAACCTGAAAGCCCGTGAGGAATTTCAAAACATGAAATACGGCCTTTTCATTCATTGGGGCATTTACAGCCTGCTGGGCGATGGCGAATGGGTCATGTTTACCCGAAAAATTCCGTTTGAAAACTATTCACGGCTGGCAGATTTTTTTTATCCCTTGCGATTTGATGCAAAAGAATGGGTACAACTGGCAAAAGAAGCCGGAATGAAATATATCACCATTACTTCCCGGCATCACGACGGATTCAGTATGTTTTATACTTCGGCTTCTTCCTACAATATTGTTCAGGCCACTCCGTTTGGCCGCGACATATTAAAAGAGCTTTCGGATGAATGCAAAAAACAAGGCATCAAACTGCATGTGTATTATTCGCAGCTTGATTGGGCAAGGCCGGATTATGGCCTGGGCCAACGTATCGTGAACGGAGAGCCCGAAAAGGCAAACTGGAAAAGTTACATTGAGTTTATGAAAACCCAGCTCACCGAACTGCTGACCCGCTATGACATACAGGCCATCTGGTTCGACGGGCACTGGGAGCGATATGAAGCGAACTGGCATCTGGATGAAATTTATGCTTTAATCCACCGCCTGAAACCCGAATGCCTGGTGGGCAGCAACCATCATCTTGCACCTTTGCCCGGAGAGGATTTTCAAATGTTTGAAAGAGATTTACCGGGTTTCAACACGGCAGGTTTTAATACCACATCCGTCGGGGCATTACCTCTGGAAACCTGCGAAACCATGAATAACCACTGGGGATTCCATATCAACGACCGACAATTTAAAAGCGCCAAACAAATAGTACATTATCTGGTAAATGCCGCCGGCCGCAATGCAAATTTGCTGTTGAATGTCGGTCCGATGCCTGACGGCAGAATTCAACCCGAGTGTCAGGATACGCTGAAACGCGTAGGCCAATGGCTGAAAAAATTCGGCCATACCATTTACAATACCCGTGGAAGTACCGTTGCGCCGGCTCATTGGGGTGTGGCCACGCAAAAAGGCAAATCACTCTACATACACGTATTGAATCCCCCCGCTGAAAAATTTATTTTTATTACCGGCAACAAAGAAAAAATTAAAAGAGTAATTCAGGTGGATAACGGGAAACCTGTATTATTCAAACAATTGCCCGAGGGCATATTTCTGTATTTCGAACAATGGAACCCCGATATGTGGGATACCATTTTTGAAATTCAGCTTTAAATTTCAGGAATGCAAACTTGAGTTTGAAGTCATTTCAGATGAATGAGATTTTTGAAAGTGAGAAGATAATTATGGGTCTTGTTCTTCGGGAAGAATTTTGTAACGCCTGAGAATTTCCTCTTCTTTTTTTCTTATAAAGGCTTCGGGTTTTGCTCCTGCCAAAAACTGCTGAGCCGCCTCTTTGATGTATAGCTGAAAATCATATTCGTTTACGGTGGTTATAAAAAAGTAAGACGGACGGTACATTCGCATAAAGCTGTCTAACCGTTCGCCTTCAAAAGAAGTGAGCCTTCGTACCAGGGCTTTGCTGAAACGGTAATCCACATATTTTTCCTGCTCCTGAATGATGAGTCTTTTTTGAAAGGCCAGCATATTGCGATGGTGCCGGAAACGAAACATATTGATTAACGCTTCCAGGTCAAAACCTATACCTGCGCCATACTGGGCGGGAGCAACGCTCAGGCCGGGTTTTTTATAATTAAAATATTTTGCATAATCCTGCCGGTTTTGCAGCGAATCCTGCCGATAGCTTCTCGGTCTTACTTTCACCTCTTTCAATACCGGAATGTTTACATGAAGGGAAATATCGAATTGAAATATATTTTGAATGTCCTTTATCGCATATTTCATGGTTGCTTTGCCTAAATAGCTGAACCAGATCGAGTCATTTTCACGAACGTCAATTTCATACTTGCCAAAGGCATCCGTAATCGTACCTCTTCCGGAACTGGTAATTACGCTAACGGCTTCCAGAGGAAAGATGCGTGAACTATCGTACACGGTTCCTTTTACCTTATGCGTTTGCACCTGGGAAAAAACAGTTTCGCCCAGGCTTAAGAAGAGCGCTATGAAAAAAACAACTTTCAACAAAAGGCAAGTAACAAAATAAAATGTGAAATCATTGATAAAATCAGTCATCCAGCGAAGAATACACCAGTACTTTAAACTTATCGGCGGCTTCGCGGAACGTGCTGCCCCAGATTTGCCGGTAAAGAATACCAATGATTTTTTCTTTGGGATCTGCCCAGTAGGTTGTGGCAAAAGCGCCTCCCCATTCAAATACGCCTTCCGGTGTGGGCAAGAGGGCGCTGCCTTTTTCGGTTGTAATGCCAAAGCCCAGTCCGAATTTATTGACCCCCCTGTTTATATCTCCAATCTGATTCATTGTCATCATCCGGATGCTGTGCCGGCTGAGCAGCCTTTTGCCGTTATATACTCCACCGTTCAACAGCATCTGAAGGAATTTGGCATAATCCAGCGCTGTGGAGGAAAGTCCGGCGCCGCCGGAAAAATAAGTGCCGTTGGTTTTGGGATACAGGGTATAAAAACGTCCGTTTTGTTCAATTACACTGTCGGTTTTTTCCAGCTTGTTATCTCTTTCTCTGTACAAGGTAACCAGTCTGTTTTTTTTCTCTTCGGGCAGGTAAAAATAAGTGTCATTCATTCCCAGCGGCTCAAAAATTCTTTTCCTGAAAAAAGAATCCAGCCGCATGCCGGATACCACTTCTACCAGGTAACCTAAAACATCGGTATTAAATCCGTAGGTAAAACGTTCGCCCGGCTGGTGCATCAGTGGCAATCTGGATAATTTTTTTATATCGTCAGCCAACACTTGTCCTTCTCTCATGCCTATTCCGGCGCTGAGTCCGGCCTTGGCATAAATGGCATTTGCCTCTTTGGTTCCTATTTGCGGATATCCGATGCCGGAAGTATGTGTCAGCAATTGCCGAATGGTTATTTCCGAGCGGGCGGGAACGGTAGTATAACTGCTGTCAGATTCATTAAACCTGTCAAGTACACGCAAACCAGCCAGTTCGGGTATGTAACGCGACACCGGATCGTCCAGTAAAAATTTTCCTTCTTCATAAAGCATCAACACCGCTGCACTGGTTATGGCTTTGGTTTGCGAGGCTATGCGAAAAATATGATCGGTGCGGAGAGGAACTTTTTTTTCCGGGTCGTCATAACCAAATGCTTTATGGTAAGCAATATATCCGTTTCTGATAATCAGCGCTACCGCGCCGTTTATTTTTCCCTGATTAATCCATTGTTGAATGTTTTCATCTATTTTTTTGAGTCGTTCTGCCGAAAAGCCGGCTTCTGCCGGTTGAGCTGCTTTCAGTATGGTTGAGTTATTTTTATTTAATTGCACCTTCTGAGAATAACCGGTTATGGAAAGTATGTGTAGAAAAAGCAGAAATTGAAAAAAGCGCTTCATAATTTTTTCGTTTAAGATGAGAGGATACAAAAATGCGGAGAATGAATGTGCAAATAAAACTTTTTTGAATGAATTCTTTGTAAACGGATTGCTGTGGGTTTGTCCTGAAAGGATTATCTTTTTACTTCGGTTGCTGAAAACTGAATGTGTAAAACTTTAGTCGTATGGTATCATTTATATTTGTTGTAAATAATTCCGGATAGTTTGAAAAAAATTCTGTTTATCCCTGCCATTCAGATTCTTTAAATACTTATACAGAAGAGAAAAAATTTATTTTATTTCTGCATTTCGCCCCAAGTAATATTATACCTCAGCTACAATCTCACAATCTCAGTCAATTTTCAATAAGCATCTCTTTTTTGTAGCCAAAGTTTTTGCCCGTTCACGCAAGAGAGAAATTCTGAGCACAAATTCAAATTCCCCGCTTTTCCTTAAACAGCATATATAAAAACACCTCAAAATCACGAAAGAAAATAACAAATATATATCTCGGCAATATTAGGCATGTACCCTTATCTTTGCGCCAAAATTCACTGATGATATTAAGAATTTTTGATATAAAAGGAAGGTCGCTAACTTGGATGAGAAAAACTATTATTCTGATTTTCAGCGTTTTGCTTTGCTACAAAGGTATAGCAGGGGGCCAGGATGATTCAACAGGGCATCATTCTGATCCTGCTCAGAAAGGCTTCAGTGTTAAAGAAATCATTTTCGGCCACGTAATGAATGCGCATGAGTTTCATTTCATGGATATCATAACCCGTGACGGGAAGAAAAAACCGGTCAGCATACCGTTGCCGGTTATTTTATATTCCCCGCAAAGAGGTTTGGATATTTTCATGTCATCAAAATTTCATCATGGGCATACAGATTATAAGGGGTTTCGTTTGCTTACTTATGAAACCATTCGTTACCACGGCTTAGATCCTAAAAAATATTCGGACCAGCAAATTGTGGCTGTTAACGAAAATGGCGAAATTGATCCTTCGGTAAAAGTGTACGATTTTTCACTCACCCGCAACGTAGTACAAATGTTTCTGGCATTAGGCTTGTTGGTATGGATTCTGTTAACGATTGCCAAAAGATATAAAGCGGGTGAAGGTGTACAGAAAGCGCCCAGGGGCTTACAAAGCCTGCTTGAGCCTGTCATCATTTTTATTCGCGATGAAGTGGCTAAACCCAACCTGGGATTCAAATATGAAAAATACCTGCCATACCTGCTTACTGTTTTTTTCTTTATTCTGATCAACAACATATTCGGTTTAATTCCGGGTTCGGCCAATGTAACCGGCAATATTTCTTTTACGTTGGTGTTGGGGGTCATTTCGTTTATTGTTATTCTGTTTAGCTCAAACAAACATTACTGGGGCCATATTTTCAACCCGCCCGGAGTGCCCCTGGGTGTAAAGTTTATCCTTACGTTGGTTGAGTTTCTCAGTGTTTTCATTAAGCCCCTGGCATTAATCATCCGACTTTTTGCCAATATGGTAGCCGGGCATATCATTATTATGTGTTTGATTTTTCTGATATTCATCTTTGGCAAATTACACCCTGTTGCCGGTTACGGCGTATCGCCTGTTGCATTAGGCTTTACCATATTTATTTATTTCATTGAAGTGTTAGTAGCTTTTTTACAGGCTTACATTTTTACCATGCTCACGGCCGTATTTATCGGTCAGGCTATGGAGGGAGAGCATCATGATGAGAAGGAGGGTTTGGCAACGGCACATTAATTTTTAATCTATAAAAAACCACACGTATGACTATGTTTTTATTAGCAGACCTGGCCAATGCCGGCGGTGCACTTGGTGCCGGACTTGCGGCTATCGGAGCCGGAATTGGTATCGGACAAATTGGTAAAGGCGCATTAGAGTCTATTGCACGACAACCCGAAGCAACCGGCGACATCAGAAACAACATGATTCTGACGGCCGCTTTGGTTGAGGGAGCTGCGCTGTTCGGTATCATTGTAGGCTTTTTGGCCATGGTGCTGTAAACATTCCTTCCATACTGCATTCAGGGCACAGGGCCGGGAATGCAGTATTCTTTCAACATTAAAACAAACGATATATGCTCTTACAACCTGAATTCGGTTATTTAATTTGGGTAACCATTGCCTTTCTGATTGTTTTTTTCATTCTGAAAAAATTTGCCTGGCCTGCCATCATTAAAGGCCTGAAAGAACGTGAGCAAAAAATAGCCGATGCATTGGCCACGGCAGAAAAAGTTAAGGCAGAAATGGCGCAAATCAAAAGTGAAAACGAGGCGCTGCTGGCTTCTGCCCGCGAAGAAAGAGCCCGTCTTTTGAAAGAGGCCAGAGAAACCCGTGATAAAATCATTCAGGAAGCAAAAGAACAGGCTAAAAACGAGGCGGCAAAAATCATGGCCGAAGCACAGCAGGCTATTCATAATCAGAAAATGGCCGCATTAACGGAAGTAAAAAACCAGGTGGGCAAGCTGGTTTTGGAAGTAACTGAAAAAGTGTTAAGAAGGGAATTAAGCAATAAAGAATCGCAGGAAGCGCATATTAAAAGCCTGATTGATGAAGTGAAATTTAATTAAATGCCAAAGCCGGCAGAAAATTTGTTCATCCTAATTTCAATTCGTTATGCCAAATGTGAGATTAGCTGCCCGGTATGCCAAATCGCTTCTCGATTTATCTATCGAGCAAGGCAAACTGGAAGAAGTACGTCAGGATATGCAATGGCTTCATGAGGCCTGCCAACAGAGCCGCGACCTCGTGAACCTTCTTCGTAGCCCTATCATACATGCCGACAAGAAACAAAAAATTATGGATGCCGTAACGAAGGATAAGATTAGCGGAATCACGGCGGCATTTATCCGGCTTCTTCTTCAGAAACGAAGAGAAATGTTTCTTCCAGAAATAACTCTATCGTTTTTGAATCAATATAAACAATACAAACGAATATATACGGTAAAGCTGACAACCGCAGCCCCGGTTGGCGAAGAAGTAAAACAAGCCATAGTACAACAAATCAGAAACACAAGTTCCATGCAGAACATCGAACTGGAAACCGTGGTAGATGATAAAATTATAGGAGGTTTTGTGTTGCAGTGCGGCGATCAGCTGATAGATGCCAGCATTTTGTACGACCTGAAGCAGGTGGCCCGACAGTTTGAAAACAATGATTTTATTTATAAAGTAAGATAATTCACTTTTAAAAACTGATATTATGCCAGAAATTAAACCTGAAGAAATATCTGCGATATTAAGACAGCAGCTCAGCAATTTTAATGCCCATGCAGATTTGGAAGAAGTAGGAACTGTTTTGCAGGTGGGCGACGGCATTGCCCGGATTTATGGCCTGGGAAATGTACGATATGGAGAACTGGTGGAATTTGAAAACGGAGTAAAAGCCATTGCCCTTAATCTGGAAGAGGATAATGTGGGGGTAGTATTAATGGGTGAAACAGGCGGAATACAGGAGGGTTCGCAGGTGCGCCGTACCGGTAAAATTGCTTCCATAAAGGTAGGCGAGGGGATGCTGGGACGGGTAGTTAATACACTGGGCGAGCCGATAGACGGAAAAGGCCCCCTCACAGGCCCGCTGTATGAAATGCCATTGGAACGGAAGGCGCCCGGCGTGATTTACCGTGAACCGGTAAAAGAACCCTTACAAACCGGAATCAAGGCTATAGATGCCATGATACCCATTGGCCGTGGCCAGCGGGAGTTGGTAATAGGCGACAGGCAAACCGGAAAAACGGCCATTTGTATTGACACGATTATTAATCAGAAAGAGTTTTATCAGGCCGGAAAACCGGTATATTGTATTTATGTGGCCTGCGGTCAGAAAGCCTCCACTATTGCCGGCGTAATGAAGACCCTTCAGGATCACGGGGCAATGGATTATACCATAATTGTGGCCGCTTCTGCATCCGATCCGGCGCCTCTTCAGTTTTATGCGCCTTTTGCCGGCGCGGCCATTGGTGAGTTTTTCAGAGATACCGGAAGGCCGGCGTTGATCATATATGATGCCCTTTCCAAACAAGCCGTTGCCTACCGGGAAGTTTCTCTGCTGTTGAGACGCCCGCCCGGACGGGAAGCCTATCCCGGAGATGTGTTTTACCTGCACAGCCGTTTACTGGAAAGAGCAGCAAAAATTATATCGGATGATAATGTGGCAAAGCAAATGAATGATATTCCCGAAAGCATCAAGCATATGGTAAAGGGCGGCGGTTCTTTAACGGCTCTTCCTATTATTGAAACACAGGCCGGAGATGTTTCGGCATATATCCCCACCAACGTTATTTCCATTACGGATGGTCAGATTTTTCTGGAGTCCGGGCTCTTTAATGCAGGTATCCGCCCGGCCATCAATGTGGGTATAAGTGTTAGCCGCGTGGGCGGAAATGCTCAGATCAAATCAATGAAAAAAGTAGCCGGTACGCTCAAGCTGGATCAGGCTTTGTACAGAGAACTGGAGGCCTTTTCAAAATTTGGAGGCGACCTGGACCCCGCCACAAAAAATGTATTGGAAAAAGGTGCCCGTAACGTGGAAATCCTCAAGCAGGCTCAGTACAGTCCTTATCCGGTTGAAAAACAAATTGCTATCATTTATCTGGGTACGCAGGGCCTCCTGATGGATGTGCCTGTAAAACGTATCAAGGAATTTGAGGAACATTTTTTAATGGAAATGGAAAACAAATTGCCCGATGTATTGGCGGAATTTAAAAAAGGAAATTTACCCGAAGACGGAATTCAGAGAATGGTGGACCTGGCCAACAGTTTAATTCCTCAATACCGGAAATAAAATGCACAAACCTATATTTTAGGCCTGCCCCCGGGGCAGGTTTTTTTATTAAAAATTAACCGTAACTTGGCATTATTATACACTTGAAATGAAAAATTATTTACAAAGCCTTAATCATAGAAGATAACAAAGTAGCCAGAACGATGCTTTCGGGAATGTTGAAACAGGTGGAAGATCTGGAAATAACCGGAGAATTTGAGGATGCGCCGGGCGCACTATCTTATCTGTCAAAAAACAATGCAGATATTCTTTTTTTAGATGTGGAATTACCCGGCATGTCCGGTTTGGAAATGCTCAGGGTGCTAAAAGAAAGACCACTCACTATACTGGTCAGCGCTCAGCCTGTATATGCCATTGAAGCCTTTGAGTTAAACGTAGTTGATTTTCTGGTAAAGCCCTTTTCATTGACCATGGTTTTGAGTGCAATAGATAAAACGAGAGAATTGCTTAATATAAAATATTTGAATATAACGAAAAAGAAACAGTCTTTAACGAGTTAATTTATACTGAATTCAGGTTAAAATATTTTTATGAGACAGGTTGTTGAGGAAAATATTTTTCGGTTTATATTGGTCACTTCTCCATTTCCGAAAAGAACCTGTTTTTTTCGCTTTGTTTGATTTGAAAAGTTTCTGCCTGCTCCTGATAATTGTACTTCGGCACTGTGCTATTCAGGTATTTCTGTCATACTTTTTTTCGGGTGAGATAGTTTTGCGATTTAAATTCAACTAAGATGCATCATTATTTCTGATAATGCCCAGCTTGATACCGATTTTACGTATATAATTAACAAAAAAAGAATACTGTCCGAAAGGGATACTAACAACAACTACCGCTACCGGCCAAATGAGTGTTATCAGTATTAAATACATTACAGCCCACAACCAGTCCTTGCCAATCTGAAATTCATTCATAATTTTTTTCCCGATAAATCCCGTCAAACTGCCGCCAAGGGCAAATACACACAATATTATAGCAAATTGCCGCCCGCTGACTTTCCATTTTTTCCTTAAGTTATCAAACATAAAAAGTTTTTTGGATTTAACTAAGTTAGTGATAAACACTGTTTTGCAAATATGAGAGTTTTGCCGTTAGGTTGATTCTATTTGTTATTATTGAATTTTGGTGAATAAACAAAAATTACATTTCAATTACATTCTGCCGGCCCGAAGGGTGAAATCTTCAAAATGTTGAATAGCAAGTTTCTAGAGAACAAAAAAAAGTTAAACCGGTTGTTTTTTTATGGAGTTCCTGACTTACTTTTGCAGCGAACTCCGGGAATTTATCCACATTTTGAATTATTGCAGCCTATGATTCCGTGTAACGCCATTTTACGATTATCATTTTTATATATTTCTATTACATTTTCGGTTTTTATACTTCATGCACAAGATGGCAAGCAACTTTTTAGTACCAAGTGTGCCAGTTGTCATAATATTTTTAAAGATTTAACCGGGCCGAAGCTGGGAGGAGTATTGGAGAAAGAAAAATACGGAGGCGACCCTAAAAAAACATATGAATGGATCAGAAATTCTACATCATTAGTCAATAGTGATCCCTACTATTCAGCGCTTAAAAATCAATGGGGGTCGGTCATGACAGCCTTTCCCGACCTGAAAGACGCTGAAATTGATGCCATCTGGGATTACATCAATAAAACTTATGCAGCCGGTAATAAACCCAAACCCGCGGGAGATGATACAGCAAAGGATGATCTAAAAAAAGCGAATCAAAACTCCGTTATTTTCGGCATCATCACTTTAATTCTTGCCATTATTGCCTTGATTTTGGCTTATGTAAACAGTAACCTCAAGAAAATGAGTGATGATGCAGAGGGCATCATCCGACCTGAACCGGTTCCATTCTATAAAAACAAGTTTTACATCGCTCTATTGTCCGTATTGTTGTTCGTAGTGGGCGGGTATTTACTGGCCAAAGGAGCTATAGGGCTGGGAAGGCAAACCAACTATCAGCCCGAACAACCTATTTATTATTCGCACAAAGTTCATGCAGGCATAAATCAAATCAACTGCTTATATTGCCACAGCTCTGCCTGGGAAAGTAAGCACGCCTCCATTCCGTCTGTAAACGTGTGCATGAACTGCCACAAAGCTATACAGGCCTATGAAAAAGGGCCAGAAATAATTGACGAAAACGGAAATAAAATTGATGGCACGGCTGAAATACAGAAACTCTATAAATACGCGGGATTTGACCCGAAAAATGCGGCCAAATGGGATCCTTCAAAAGCCAAACCGATAGAGTGGGTCAGAATTCACAACCTGCCCGATCATGTTTATTTTAACCATGCACAGCACGTAAGAGTGGGCAAAATCCAGTGCCAAACCTGCCATGGCGAAATCACAAACATGCACGAAGTAAAACAAGTGAGCGAACTCAGCATGGGATGGTGTATTAATTGTCATCGCCAAACCAAAGTAGATTTCAACTATTCCGAAGGAAAAGGAAACCAGTTTTACAGCATATATGAGAAATTCCATAATGAAATCAAAAAAGGCAAAATGGACAGCATTACGGTTTCTCATATAGGCGGGCTGGAATGTCAAAAATGTCATTACTGATTTTGTTTCATAAGAGCGGGGCTGTGATAGCCGGCTCAATAAAGATGTTAAGCGTTTATGGGAAAAAAATACTGGCAACATTTTGCAGAAATCAACGATCCGGAAAATCTGGATAAATTTTCAAAAGACGAGTTTGCGGATGAGCTTCCCTTTGAAAGTTTTGATGCCGGGGTTTTAACGGATGCCAAAGCGCCTCGCCGTGATTTCCTGAAATATCTGGGCTTCAGTACGGCTGCCGCAGCGCTGGCTTCCTGTAAAATGCCCGTGCGCAAAGCCATTCCTTATGCCAACAAACCCGATAACATCATTCCCGGTGTGGCTAAATATTATGCCACCACCTTTGTGCAAGAAGGAGAGGTGTTGCCGGTATTGGCCAAGGTAAGAGAGGGACGGCCCATCAAAATAGAAGGAAATGAAAAATACCTCCTTTCCGGCGGCGGTACTTCGGCCAGGGCTCAGGCCTCGGTCCTTGATCTTTATGATTTGTACCGAATCAAATATCCTCAGCAAAAAGTAAAAGATAAGTTTGAAGAAATCCCCACCTTTGAACAGGCTGATAAACTGATTGCAGATGCCATAAAGGCAGCGGGCGGAGAAACCGTATTGCTGACATCTACCATTGTATCACCCACCGCCCGGGCAATCATTTCATCTTATCCCGGTTTGCGGCACGTGCAATATGATGCCATTTCGTACAGCGGTATGCTGCTTGCCAATGAGGCATGCGGTTTTGGTAAAAAAATTCCGTTTTATCGTTTTGACAATGCCAAAGTTATAGTAAGCATAGGAGCCGATTTTCTGGGCACCTGGCTTGCGCCCGTTGAATTTGCCAGAGGTTATGCTCAGGGTAGAAAAATTCAGGATGAAAAAAATCCTGACATGAGCAGGCACTATCAGTTTGAAAGCTTCCTGAGCTTAACCGGTTGCAGCGCCGACATAAGAGCCACGCATCGCCCCTCAGAAACGGGATGGGTGGCAGTAAGCCTGCTAAATGCTGTTAACGGAACTCAGTCGCCGTCTTTACTATCAGATAAAAAACTGGAAGAAACCCTTAAAAAAGCGGCTGCTGATCTTTTAGCCAACAAAGGAAAAGCCCTGGTGGTGTGCGGCAGTAATGATAAAAATGTTCAGATTGTTGTCAATGCCATCAATCAGGCTATCGGCGCTTACGGAACAACCATTGACTGGAGTACACCCATAAATACGCGGCAGGGTTTGGATGCCGATATGGAGGCTTTGATTGCTGATATGGAACAGGGAAAGATCGGCACATTAATGATATACGGAGCCAATCCGGCTTACACATATTTCAATTCCGAACGATTTAAAAAAGCGCTGGAGAGGGTAAAAGTAAAAATTTCATTCAGTGAAAAGATGGATGAAACGACAAGCCTGTGTCAGTTTATCGTTCCTACCCATCATTATCTGGAAAGCTGGGGTGATGCCGAGCCTTACGCCGGATGTATCAGCTTTATTCAACCCACCATTTACCCGCTTTTTAAAACCCGGCATTATCTGAGTTCGCTTCTGAAGTGGAGCGGAAACAACAAAGATTACGAAACTTATTTCAGAGAATACTGGATTTCCAAACTTGGTTCGGAAGAAGAGCTCAATAAGGCGCTTCAGGATGGCGTAAAAATAAATCCGTCCGCCTCCGGTTCTTCGGGAAGTTTTAATGGTTCGTCCGTATCACAAGCCGTAGCGGCTATCAGCAGTATAAAGCCGGCCACCGGAGATGAGCTGGTTCTTTATCAAAAGGTTTCCATAGGAGCCGGCGCAGGGGCTACCAATCCCTGGCTTCAGGAGCTGCCCGATCCGGTTTCAAAAGCTACGTGGGATAACTACGCCATGATTTCCGTAAAAAAGGCCGAAGAACTGGGTATTAAATTGGATATCAACTACGAATATTATCCTCATAAGCCGGTCATCAGATTGAAAGCCGGAAACAAAGAAGTTGAACTTCCGGTTCTGGTTTTTCCGGGAATGAATGCAAACACGATAGCAGTTGCGTTGGGATACGGTCGTCAGGAAACCCTCGGCGCCACAGCCTCAGGTGTCGGGAAAAATATGTTCCCCTTCACCAGCAGTAACGGAGAAACCATTTCGTATCATGCCGCCGGCATTCAGATAGAATTATTGGATAAGAAATATAAAATTGCGCAAACCCAAAAGCATAATTCGTACGAAAACAGAAAAGAAGTTGTCCGGGAAACCACACTGGCCTCTTTTAAAAAGCATCCGAATGTCATTCCCGAGTTCAGTAAAGAACTAAAGGAGGCTTTTTATGAAAAATCAAAAGGTGATTTTCGCAGCCATGCCACCCTATATCCCGATCCCGATACCCGTCAAAATGAGATTCATTGGGGAATGAGCATTGATATGAATGCGTGCGTGGGGTGCGGCGCCTGTGTGATTGCCTGCCATGCAGAGAACAACGTGCCGGTGGTGGGTAAAAGTGAAGTGATGCGGTATCATGACATGCACTGGCTGCGCATTGACCGTTATTTTGTTTCTGATGATAAAAATCCGGATGATTTGAAGGCGGTTGTGTTTCAGCCCATGATGTGTCAGCATTGCGACAATGCCCCATGTGAAAACGTTTGTCCGGTAGCGGCAACCAATCACAGCCAGGAAGGGATAAACCAGATGACGTACAACCGATGCATCGGTACCCGGTACTGCGCCAACAACTGCCCTTATAAAGTAAGACGGTTTAACTGGGCCGATTATACGGGAGCCGACAGTTTTCCCGATAATCAGGATCAGAAACTGATCGGGAAATTAGATCCTGCCGTACATCAGATGAACGACGCACTTTCCCGCATGGTATTGAATCCGGACGTAACGGTGCGCTCAAGGGGTGTCATCGAAAAATGTTCCTTCTGCATTCAGCGCATACAGGAGGTAAAACTAAAAGCCAAAAAAGAAAACCGAAAGTTACATCCCGATGAGGTAAAGACGGCCTGTCAAACGGCTTGTCCTACCCAAGCCATTGTATTCGGTAACGATGCCGATAAAAACAGTCAGGTATCCAAAGTAAGAGCAGCCAATGCGTTGAGGTCTTACCATGTATTAGAGCAATTGCATGTTCTGCCCAACGTAACATACATTGCCAAAATCAGAAATACGGAAGAAGAAGATCATCACTGGGCTGAAGGTCACGAAGAGCCTCAGCATGCGGATCACGGAAATAAAAACCAACAGCATCAGCACGAAGGGCATTAATAATTTTGATGAACCATGAAGGAAAGGCGGCTGATCTGAAATAAATAAAATTTTTAGTTCAAATTTTTTAAATAAAGTATGGCTTTACTCAGATACGAATCCCAGGTAAGGGCTCCTTTGGTAGAAGGTGTAAAAGATTACCATCAGGTTACCGAAGACATTTGCCGTCCGGTAGAGACACGGCCCACAAAAGCATGGTGGATTGGTTTTATCATTTCCGTAATATTTCTTTTGTTCGGTATTGTATCCGTTACCGTTCAAGTCATTTACGGGGTAGGTCAATGGAATCTGAACCGTACGGTGGGTTGGGGTTGGGATATTACCAACTTCGTATGGTGGATCGGTATCGGCCATGCCGGCACACTGATTTCTGCCATTCTTTTGTTATTCCGCCAGGGATGGAGAACCGGAGTTAACCGTGCAGCCGAAGCCATGACAATTTTTGCCGTAATGTGTGCCGGTCAATTTCCGGTTTGGCATATGGGAAGAGTATGGGATGCATTTTTTGTGTTGCCCTATCCCAATACCCGTGGCCCGTTATGGGTAAACTTCAATTCCCCGTTACTGTGGGACGTTTTTGCCATTTCTACCTACTTCACGGTTTCCGTTCTTTTCTGGTATTCAGGGCTTATCCCTGACCTGGCCACTTTAAGAGACCGTGCTAAAAAGAAATGGAGCAAGTTTTTTTACGGAGCGGCCGCTTTTGGCTGGACAGGAAGTACCAAACACTGGCAGCGTCATGAGTCCTTATCGCTTGTTCTGGCCGGTTTAAGTACACCGCTGGTATTATCCGTTCACACCATCGTTTCATTCGACTTTGCCACTTCGGTAGTGCCGGGATGGCATACCACAATATTTCCCCCTTACTTCGTTGCAGGGGCTATCTTTTCAGGATTTGCCATGGTGCAAACATTGCTCGTCGTTACCCGTAAAGTGCTGGGGCTGGAAGAATATATTACGATTGAGCATATTGATGTAATGAATAAAATTATTGTGCTGACAGGCTCTATTGTAGGTATTGCCTATCTCACGGAATTATTCATGTCGTGGTATTCGGCCGTCAAATATGAAAATTTTGCCTTCTTTGAAAACCGACTCAATCTGAACAGCCCCTACGGATGGAGCTACTGGCTGATGATGGGCTGTAACGTACTTTCACCCCAGATTTTCTGGATCAGAAAAATGAGAAGAAATATCATCGTAACATTTTTTATGTCTATTCTCGTAAATATCGGGATGTGGTTTGAGCGTTTTGTGATTATTGTAACTTCTATTTACAGGGACTATTTACCCAGCGCCTGGTCTACCTATTATACTCCTACAATATGGGAGGTTGGATTTTATCTGGGTACTTTCGGATTGTTTTTTACCTGTTACTTTTTATTTGCCAAATTTTTCCCGGTTATTGCAATTGCGGAAATCAAACATATATTAAAGAAAAGTGGCGAACATTATAAAGCAAAAATGACTGAACTGGAAGAGCAGAAACTGGAAACCTTTGTAGAAAAGCATGGCCATGATCATGGCGCTTAAAAAAATTAACAAAAAAATTGTTTACTATGCCCGTAAAGAAATTCATAACCGGAAACTTTTATGATGAAGCGGTTTTATTTCCGGCGGTTAAAAAAGCCCGCCGGGCCGGTTATAAAATTCATGATGTGTTTACTCCTTTCCCGATTCACGGACTGGATAAAGCTATGGGATTACGGGATACCAGCCTGCATACCGCCGGATTTATTTACGGAATCACGGGAACCGCCACGGCTGTCGGATTTATTACATGGGCTTTAACGGTGGACTGGCCGATAAATTTTGGCGGTAAGCCCTACTTCTCGTTGCCCGCATGGATACCCATAACTTTTGAGCTAACGGTTTTGTTCGCCTCAGTAGGCATGGTGCTCACTTTCTGTTATTTGTGCCAACTGGCTCCGTTTGTTAAAAAAGACCATTTTAATCCACGATCTACAGACGACACTTTTGTAATGGCTCTTGAATGCACGGAAAAGACGAATGAGGAAGAAGCCATTCAATTTCTAAAAGAATTAGGCGCCGAAGATGTAAAAGTTCAATATAAAGAAACCGGATGGTGGCTCGGCCGGTATGATAAAGATACCATGCCCTTCCGGAAAAAGGAGACAGAACATCATAAAGAAACAATTACCCAATGAATCAATGAATAGGCGATGAAAAAAATCTTTTATATCATCTCAATATTCCTGCTTGCCGCAGGCTTTGCGGGATGCAATAAACCTCGACGTAGTCCCGGACGTATTTACATGCCCGACATGACCTACAACAGGGCTTATGAAACCTATACTTCAACCGAAGAATTAAAGAAAAGCGGCGCAACGTATACCGGTATGCCAGTTGCGGGCACTGTAGCCAGAGATGAATCTGCCTGGAATTATCCTTACGGAAATGATTCAGCAGGCTATGCCCTGTCAAAAAACATCAGCAACCCTTTACCTAAATTAAATGATGAGCAGTTTCAGGAGGCAGAAAGGCTTTATCTCATCCATTGTGCCATTTGCCATGGCGCGAAATTAGACGGTAACGGCCCGTTATATAAAGACGGAGATGGCCCTTATCCGGCAAAACCGGCTACTTTGGTTGGCGATCCGAAGTACGAAACCATGGCAGACGGAACAATGTATCACTCCATAACATATGGCATTAATGCCATGGGGAGTTATGCCTCTCAACTTTCGCCGGAGCAGCGATGGATGATTATACACTACATCCGCGAAAAACAAAAACCCGGAAGCGGAAAATCCGGTTCTTCCGTTGCTGATTCCAGTGCGGTTACGAAAATGGTTAAAAAATAAATTTTTCCGGAATGACACTCAGAGAACAATTTACAGTACCGAAACGATACAATACGGTAGCCTTTGCTCTTATGGGTTTAGGCCTTTTGGCAATTATCGGTTTATATGTTACTACACATACCGGCGGAGGCTCGCCGGCTGAAAAAGAAATAAGAGATGCCCGCTTTTGGGCCAGCCTGTTGCAAAACAGTGTTTATTTTTTACTGGTAGTAAATGCCTCCATGTTTTTTATAACAGCCACCACATTGGCATGGGGAGGCTGGCAAATGAGTTTTCGCCGGGTACCGGAAGCCATTTCGGCCTGTGTGCCCATAATGAGTGTAATTACTTTAATCATTCTGATGGCTATCGTTTTTGGTGGCAATCACGCTATTTATCACTGGACAGATACCGAGCATGTAAAACATGATCCCATACTCAACTTTAAAAAGGGATTTCTCAACAAAGGATTTTTTACGGTAATGACCGTCCTCACTCTCGGACTTTGGTCTTTTCTGGGATGGAAAATGCGACAAATTTCCCGAAGCATTGACGATAAGCCACTTACCGTAGAAGAAGGGAAAAGATATATTTGGAAAAATACGGTCTGGGCTTCGCTGTATCTTCTTGTTTTTGCCCTCACCGTCATGTCATCCATTCCCTGGCTATGGCTGATGAGTATTGATGCTCATTGGTACAGTACGATGTACAGCTGGTACACCTTTGCCTCTACCTGGGTGGCCGGCATTTCGTTGATTGCGCTGTATGTGATTTTTTTGAAAAACAATGATTACCTGGAGCTTACAAACGAAGAGCATCTTCACGACCTGGGTAAATTTATGTTTGCCTTTTCGGTATTCTGGACCTATCTGTGGTTTTCTCAGTTTATGCTCATCTGGTATGCTAATATACCCGAAGAAACCACTTATTTCGCCCCCCGGGCTCAGGGACCGTATAAGGGTATTTTCTGGATGATGCTCATAATCAATTTTATTTTTCCTTTGTTATTATTAATGAGACGTTCTTCCAAAAGAAATTATACAACTATGACCTTTATGGCATTGTTAATAATATTCGGACATTGGTTGGATTTTTATCAGATGGTTTTTCCGGGACCCATGACGAATCCTGTGACGAAGGTCACATCCGTACCGTTGATAATTTACGATTTTGCAATCGCACTGGGCTTTGTGGGGTTAATTATGTATGTAACCGGCAGAACGTTGAGCAGATATCCGCTGATTGCAAAACATCATCCGTTTATAAAAGAAAGTGTGATTCACCATACCTAAAAAGCTGACAGGAATTATGCAAACGTTCTTCATTATAGCGATTTTAGTTCTGGGCTTTCTGATTACTTTTCAGATAGCTAAAGCCAGCGAATATGTTGCCGTATTGCGGGGCGAAGAGCAAACAAGGAAGCAGAGCAATAAAATTAACGCTTTTTTAATGCTGCTCTTCCTGATAGTGGGTTTAATAGGAGTGTATTACTGCAATGAAAAACTGAATGGCAAAATACTTGGCGAACCTGCTTCCGATCACGGGGTTTTGATTGATAATATGATCAAAATCACTTTGGTGATTACCCTGGTCGTCTTTTTTATCACTCAGATACTTCTGTTTTGGTTTGCTTTTCGTTACCAGGAGTCGGATAAAAGAAAAGCTTACTATTACCCGCACAATAACAATCTGGAAATTATCTGGACCACGATTCCTGCACTTGCACTGTCGGTATTAATCGGATTCGGGCTTTACTACTGGTTCAAAATTACAGGTCCGGCACCAAAAGATGCCATGGTTGTAGAAGTGGTGGGAAGTCAGTTTAAATGGGAATACAGATATCCGGGGAAAGATGGTATTTTGGGCAAAAAGTATTTCAAATACATAGACGAAACCAGGAATAATCCATTGGGGCAAATTTGGGAAGACAGCGCCAATCACGACGACATCTATATTACCGGTGAAGACTTATACCTGGTGGTAAATAAACCCGTAAAAATGATTATAAATGCCAAAGACGTGGTACACGACGTAGGTTTGGTGCACTTCCGGATGAAGATGGACGCAGTGCCGGGTATGCCTACCACTATGTGGTTTACTCCAACAAAAACCACTAAACAAATGAGAGAAGAAACAGGAAATGCTAACTTTGTATATGAAATTTCATGCGATCAGATGTGCGGAAGAGGTCATACCAGTATGCGGGGAACCATTCAGGTAGTTACGCAGGAGGAGTTTGATGCCTGGCTTGCTTCAAAAAAACCGCAATATCTGAGAGCGAATCCCGACAAAGATCCGTCGGTGAAAAAAGATTCCAGCAATGTTAAAGACATTGCCGCAGTAATGACAAATTAAAGCGCCGCAAGGCTTAAAATAATGAAACTATGAATACAGTACATGCCGAAACGATGTCAGTAGCACATGATGTACATGACCATTCTCGTCATGGCCATCATAAAGAATCATTTCTAACAAAATATATTTTCAGTCAGGATCATAAAACCATCGGTAAGCAATTTTTGATTACCGGAATGATCTGGGCTATCATTGGCGGATTGTTTTCCGTTTTGTTTCGGCTTCAGTTGGGTTATCCGGATGAAACCTTTCCCATTTTAGAAACCTTTTTTGGTAAATGGGCAAAAGGTGGACGCATTCAACCTGAATTTTACTACGCCTTAATCACTATTCACGGTACCGTATTGGTGTTTTTTGTACTTACAGCCGGCCTGAGCGGCACTTTTGCCAATATTCTGATCCCGCTGCAAATCGGAGCCAGAGACATGGCTTCGCCTTTTCTGAACATGTTATCTTACTGGTTCTTTTTCCTGGCCAGTGTGGTCATGTTGTCTTCCATATTTATTTCTACGGGACCGGCTGCTACGGGCTGGACAATGTATCCGCCACTCAGCGCCTTACCTCTTGCATCTGAAGGGTCAAAATTAGGCGCCGATCTCTGGCTAATCAGTATGGCGCTATTTATTGTTTCTTCTTTGTTGGGTGGCCTCAACTATATTACCACGGTGTTAAATATGCGTACCAAAGGAATGAGCATGACCAGGCTTCCGCTCACCGTTTGGGCCATGTTTTTCACCGCTGTTTTAGGCGTTCTTTCCTTCCCGGTTCTCTTGTCGGGCGCTATTTTGTTGTTATTTGACAGAAATCTCGGAACCAGTTTCTACTTAGATCAGATTTACATAAACGGAGTGGTACTTCCCAATGAGGGCGGCAGCGCTATTTTGTATCAGCATCTCTTCTGGTTCCTCGGGCACCCCGAAGTGTATATTATTCTGCTTCCGGCAATGGGTATGGTATCCGAAATTCTTTCGGTAAACAGCAGAAAACCGATTTTCGGATACACCGCCATGCTCGGGTCAATGTTTGCTATTTGTGTGCTGGCTTTTCTGGTATGGGCTCACCATATGTTTGTAACAGGTCTGAATCCCTTCCTTGGTGCTATTTTCGTATTATTGACGTTGTTGATTGCTATCCCTTCAGCCGTAAAAGTCTTTAACTGGCTAACAACAATCTGGCGCGGCAACATCCGGTTCACTCCGGCCATGCTTTTTGCCATCGGTTTTGTCAGTCTGTTTATTTCCGGCGGATTAACCGGTATTTTCCTTGGAAACTCCACCATTGATATTCATCTTCACGACACCATGTTCGTAGTGGCCCATTTCCATATTGTAATGGGTGTGGCTTCTATGTTCGGTATGTTTGCCGGTATATATCATTGGTTTCCCAAAATGTATGGCCGGTACATGAATACCACTTTAGCTTATATCCATTTCTGGGTTACTTTAGTGGGAGCCTATCTGATTTTCTGGCCCATGCACTATCAGGGTCTGGCCGGAATGCCGCGGCGCTATCTGGATAAGAGCGGCTGGGTTTCTTTCTCACAATTCGGTGAGCTGGATAAAATGATAACCGTTGTATCCATCGTGGTCTTTGCGGTTCAGTTGATGTTTGTTTTCAACTTCTTCTATTCCATCTTCAAAGGCCGGAAAGTGACCAACCCGAATCCTTGGGGGGCCAATACGCTGGAATGGACTACACCTATAAATCCGGGTCACGGAAACTGGCCGGGAGAAATTCCTGAAGTGCATCGCTGGCCTTACGATTACGGAAAAGACGGAAGAGATTTTATTCCGCAAACCGAGCCGATTTCGCCGAAAGAAAGTGTAACGCATAAAACAGAAGTAAAGCCCGCCTGAAATACTGGCGCACGATATAAATAGTCCGTGTATTTTAATCTATATTCACGGACCTTTTTTCTTTCAGTAAATGTTTGAATTTGGTTGCTGAAAAACCACTTGAAAAAAAAGATCGGCTCGACTCCTCTTTGGCTCAAAACATAAAGCCGTCTTCCGGCATCAAAGATTATCTGATGCTGATGAAGCCGGCTTTAAGTATTATGGTGGTTTTCAGCAGTGTTGTATCTTTTATGTTGACCCGGGGATATGAGGCTTACACAGACAAGTTGTTCAGAATACTGATGCTTTTTTCGGGAGGATTGCTGGTAACGGGCAGCGCTAATGCCATAAATCAGATTCTGGAAAAAGAAACAGATGCCGTCATGAAACGTACGGCAGGCCGGCCGGTTGCTTCGGGACGTTTAACAACTACTAAAGCATGGATATTTGCGCTGCTAACCGGTATAACCGGCATTTTGATTCTCTTTTTTTGTTTCAATATTTTGACGGCTTTTTTGGCCGCATTCAGTTTATTTTTATATGTAGCCATATATACTCCCTTAAAAAAAATAAGTTCCTTTGCCGTACTGACCGGCGCCGTACCCGGAGCATTACCTTGCCTGATAGGTTGGACGGCGGGAAATAATGCCATAGGCCCAGGCGGCTGGGTATTGTTTTTGTTCCAGTTTTTCTGGCAGTTGCCTCATTTCTGGGCCATTGCCTGGGTGGTTCATAAAGATTACAGCACTGTAGGATTCAGGCTGCTTCCTTCTGCCCAAGGCCCAACCCGATTTACTGCACTGCAAACCATCATTTTCAGTGTGTTGCTGATACCGGTTAGTCTTGCTCCTTTCTTTTTGGGCATTTGTGATATGTATGATTTGAAAGGTTCAATAAGTATCGGTATCATACTCTTCATTAATTTGATGATATTGTTCAGGGCAATAAGGCTATATTTTAAAATGAACATCGCATCGGCAAGAAGTGTTATGTTCGGGAGTTATATTTATTTGCCTGTAGTTATGTTATCATGGTTGTTGGCGAAAGCATGATTCAATTTATTTAAAATAAAAAAATATGAGTATGGTGAGTGTGGAAAAAAACAAGAAAATGCACCCTCATAAATTTTCCATGTGGGTGGCTATAGCCGGTATAATCATGATGTTTGCGGGACTAACGAGTGCTATGGTGGTGAAAAGCCATCAGGCCAGCTGGACTACTGTTGAAATACCTCGCATATTCTGGGTTTCTACCGTCATCATTCTCATCAGCAGCATAACCATGCAATGGGCGCTGAGAAGCTTTAAACAAAGAAATATGCCGCTTTTTCGGCTTCTTTTAGGAATTACCCTTTTACTTGGGTTAATTTTTGTAATTCTTCAGTGGCTTGGATTCAATATTTTATGGAATCGTTATGATGTCACATTTCAGGGAGGAGGCGCCGGTCAGTTTTTATATGTAATTTTTGGTTTGCATGCTTTGCATGTGCTGGGTGGAGTGATTGCCTTGCTGGTTCTTTTTCTCAGAATTATTTTCGGAAAAAAAAGAATTTACAGTGCAGTGCCTTATGAAGTTATGGCAACATACTGGCATTTTGTAGATTTACTTTGGATATATATTTTAGTATTTTTCCTGATTATCATTTAATTTGCGCCCGAATTCAAACTGTTTATGGAAGCTCAGGCTACTACAATACAAAAGACTAAATGGTGGGGAGGGGGTAAAAGCCCATTTAACGTGGAGTATGGAAAGTTGATGATGTGGTATTTTCTCATGAGTGATGCTTTTACGTTTGGCGCCTTTTTGATTTCGTATGGAACTATCCGGTTTAGCCAGAATTTCTGGCCCGACCCCAACGTAGTGTTTAACGCTTTTCCCGGTGCCGGTCACGCTAATCTGCCGCTGGCTTTCGTGAGCCTGATGACTTTTATTCTTATCATCAGTTCTGTAACGATGGTGCTGGCCGTGCATGCAGGTCATAAAAATGACAAACAAGGGGTTATTAAATGGTTAGCCTGGACGATTGCGGGAGGACTCGCTTTTTTACTTTGTCAAACCTGGGAATGGCATCACCTGATAACCGGCCTTCATCCGGTTTTAAGCGACGGAAAAATTGAGCTGATTGGACAAACCACCCGTGCCAATCCATGGGGCGAACTGGTAAGTATAGAGGAAGCCAGAAAAGCGCTTGCTGCCAGTTCTCACGAAACATTGGTTCATCTGGCTCATGAATATCCGGTTTCAGGTGCAACAGTTACCGACCCTGCAGCTTTGCAGAAAATGACAAATGCGCAGCTGGCCTCTATGATTGACTTAACCAAAGCTCATGTACGCGAAAAGGGGCCTGCCGCCTTTGGAGGTTACTTTTTTGGAATAACCGGTTTTCACGGTTTTCATGTTTTTTCCGGAGTGGTTATTAATATTATCATGCTGATTATGGCTCAAAAAGGTGTATTTGAACGGAGAGGACATTATCTCATGATTGAGAAAGCCGGATTGTACTGGCACTTTGTCGACCTGGTGTGGGTATTTGTATTTTTATGTTTTTACCTGATTTAATGATATTAAAATAAAAAACGGATATGCAACATCCCGCTTTTCCTGAAGTTACTTATCAGCATCACATGGACGATAAATCGTTCAAAAAAAGAATTATCCGCACTACGGTTATACTGACTATTGTAACTATTATTGAACTGGGTCTTGGTTTGTTGCTTTATGCTCTTAATCTTCCTGATGATTTCCGGCGCATGCTCATTAAAGGCTGTATCATCATACTTTCCCTTGCCAAGGCTTTTTATATTGTTTCAGTTTTTATGCACCTCGGCGATGAAATCCGGAATATGATATTAACGATTGTGGTTCCCCTACTCTTATTTATCTGGTTTATTATTGCCTTTATTGCAGATGGAAACTCGTACAAAAAATTAAAAAATAAATACGATCCTTATTTTAAGGAAACTACAATGCCCAAAACCAACCATTAATTCATCCCGGCTGGCTTATTATAATTCAGAAATTGAACTGATTTCCGGGATGAAGTCTGAGAATCTGAAAATTTCAATTTTATGACCACCCGGGCGCTGTATGCACTCATGCTGACTTTACTGGTTCCCATCATAGCCTATTTTTTTGTGAAAAACAAAAGCAGCAAAGCTGTTGAAATGCCCCGGTACTTCTATCCCGATACGGTGGTTGAAAAAATTGTGAAAGGAAAAAAAACCTACGATACCGTATGGCATACTATCGGAGATTTTTCATTATATAATCAGGAAGGTCAAAGAATTTCATTAGACAATCTGAAAAATAAAATACTGGTAGTGGATTTGTTTTTTACAAGGTGTCCGACCATCTGTCCTACCATGACTGTCAATATGAAGCGATTGGCAGAGTCTATGATGAACCGCAAAAGAATCGGCGAAAACATATCTGATAAAGTGCATTTTCTTTCATTCAGCATAGACCCCGAAAGAGATTCGGTATCCCGTTTAAAAATGTGGGCTTCCCGTTTTCAGATAAATCCCGTTAACTGGTGGCTGTTAACCGGCGATAAAAAGCAGATTTATGATTTTGCGCTTAAAGAACTTAAGCTGGGCCTGCAGGACGGATATGGAATTGACTCCAATTTTATTCACAGCGAAAAATTTGTTTTGATTGATTCCCGAAGGCATATCAGGGGGTATTACAACGGATTAGATTCTGCCTCTCTGGCCCGCCTGTCACGGGATATTGTGTATTTGACCATGGAAAAAATTCCGGGAAAAAAATCTTTTCTCTCAGGCAAACTGGAAACTCTTGCCATCTTATTTCTTTCAACCCTTATACTTCTTTTTTTGTTTTTTTACTTTATAAGAAAAAAACCTTCTTATGCTACCCCCAAAATGGAAAAAGAATGACCGGAAGGCATACATTATCATTTATTCTTTCTCGGTTTTTTTGTTTTTGGCAGTATTTGCATTAAGTCGGGTAAAACTGAATGTGAGTTTGGGTTTTGATGTGCATCTGTTTGCAAAGCTCAATGCTCTGATTAACTCTGTGGTAGCCGTTTGTCTGCTGACCGGGTTGTTGGCAGTGAAAAAAAGAAAATATATCCTGCACAGGCAACTCATGCTTACGGCTTTGATTCTTTCGGTACTTTTTCTTGTAAGCTATGTGTGCCATCATTTGCTGGCCGGCGAAACCAAATTTGGCGATCTGAACCATGATGCCGTGTTGGATGAAACGGAAAAAACATTAGCCGGCAGCCGTCGCATCATTTATTACGTATTGCTGGGCACACATATACCCCTTGCCGCTCTTGTATTACCCTTTATTTTGTTTGCCACATACAGGGCCATGACGGCGGAGTTTGAACGCCACAAGAAACTGACCCGGTTTACCTGGCCTGTATGGTTTTATGTTGCCGTTTCGGGCGTCATTGTCTATTTTATGATCAGCCCCTATTATACATAAAAAAATCCGGCCCTTATTCTTTTTTGGTTTTAATCCGAAAGGTTTAATGTTCGAAACCTTTCAGCAGCTTTCCCGGAAGTAAAATAAAAAATGGCGGAATTCTTAGTTAATACAACATCCAGCGGCGGGGGAAAAATTGCGGAGAAAAGTATGGGAATAAACAGTAAAATAACTATGATTAATAAACGCCAAATCCATGCCAGCGGTGAAAAAAGAATGAATGCAACGGCTATCCCTGCCAATATCCAGAGCCATAATATTAATTTTTTGTTTTTTTGATGTTTTCTTTTCAGCCGGTCTTCACATCCGGCACATACGGGTATCCTGTTTATTATTAGTTGCCCGTTTGGCTCAGGAGGTACGGTGCCCGAAACAGCCTCAGATGTTACATTTACGGATGAGAATTTTGAATGGATGAAATCAAGCGAAACCGTATTTCCCGGATTTTCTTTTTCGCAAACCACACAAATTTCAGGAAATATGAACTTCGACTTTCCGGTAATTTTTACATCATAAATCATAGCTTTTTTTTACACATATAAACTAAAAATGCATATGATTTTTAGATTCAGATTTTAATCACTTACATAGGGGAATTTACTATTGTAAATTTACTTTTTTATCAGGCGATTTTTTCTTTAGTGGTAAAAATTAATTTTCAAAAAAATAAATAATTAAACTTCGACAAAACAAATTTTTGTTATTTCATCGTTAGTTGATATATTAGTAAAAGATGTTCAGATTAAAAACCGTATTCACCCTCATTTTAAGTTTTGCCATTTCTTGTGCATGGGCACAGCCCGATGACAGGTTTGTGCTGAAACTGAAAAACCGCTTTTTTATACCCGAGGATAACGTTACTCAGGATGAGTTAAATCGCATCCGTCAGCAACTGGAACGCAGCTATGAAAAAAAATTATTAATTATTCAGTTTCACCGCTTGCCCGGAGAAACTCAAAAAAACAGTCTTTTACAGACCGGCATAGAACTGTTGGATTATATACCGGAAAATGGATTTCTGGCCCTTTTGTCATCATTACCCGACTCTGTGACATTGAAAAATCTGCAGGTGCGGTCAATTGTGGAAATTCGGCCTGAAGATAAAATGGCGCCGGTATTGATAAACGAAAGAGCACCTCTGTATATACAAAAACAACCGGGTTTCGCTGATGTATGGGTTCATGTATTATCTTCTTATTCACTGGCCGGGGTGAAGCAAAAACTGGCGGAAAAAAATTTCAGGCTTTTACCTGCTGCATTTGAAAGTTATGGTTTGCTAACCGTTCGGGCAGAGTTGAATCGTTTGCATGAACTGGCAGCACTCCCCTTTGTGCAATATGTAGAGCCGCTTCCAGCCGAAGTACAACCCATAAATAATAAATCTACCTCTAACAGCAGAGCCAATGTTCTGCATTCTTCCTTACCCGGTCAGCGAAATTTAAGGGGCGAAGGGGTTACCATCGGCATAGGCGATAATTCAAACCTGAATTTGCACCGCGACTTTTCAGCCCGTTTGATTGACAGGGCGGCGGCTGCCGGAGGCGCACACGGCAATCATGTATCGGGAACAGCTGCCGGCGCAGGAAATATCAGTGAAAAATTTTCGGGATATGCGCCAAGAGCTACTATCGTAAAACAATTATTTACCGGTATTATACAAAATACACCTGCTTACATTCAGGATTACGGTATGATTGCCACAAACAACTCATACGGTACTATCGTAAATGAATGTTTCAGTTTTGGCCAATACACCGGATATTCAAGGGTTTTAGATGAACAAATCAGGCAACATTCGTCCTTACAGCATGTTTTTGCGGCAGGAAACAGCGCCAGTTTAAACTGTAGTCCATACCCTACGGGTTTTGGAACCGTGCTCGGTGATTTTCAAACAGCAAAAAATATTATCACGGTTGGCAGCACAAACGAATTGGGTGTGAGCAGTTCATTTTCCAGCCGTGGCCCGGTCAGAGACGGAAGAATAAAACCTGAAATCGTAACTCAAGGACAAAGTGTTTTTTCTACGTGGCCTACGGATATTTACAGTCCGAATAACGGCACCAGTATGGCGGCGCCAGCCGTAACCGGCGGGTTAGCATTACTGTATCAGCGATATCGCCAGTTGCATAGCAACAACAATCCGAAGAATGCTCTTATTAAAGCTTTGCTATGTAACGGCGCCACCGATCTCGGACATCCCGGCCCCGACTTTACCCACGGATTCGGATGGATGAATTTGCTCCGTTCTGTAACACAGCTGGAAAACGGGACTTATTTTTCAGGAAACGCCACAACAGGATCTCAACATACACAAACCATAAATGTTCCGTCAAATACGGCAGCGCTGAAAGTTTTGCTTTACTGGAATGATCCGCCGGCAACGTTGTTAAGCGCTCAAACGCTGGTAAATGATTTAGACCTTGAGCTGACCGATCCGACATCCACGCTTCATCTTCCTTTTAAACTGGATACGGTTCCGGCTCATGTTAATACACCGGCCACTACCGGAGCAGATCATATCAACAATATCGAACAAATTGTCATCAATAATCCCGCAGCTGGAAATTATGTTGTCAAAGTGAAAGGCACCGCCGTTCCTCAAAGTCCGCCGCAGGAATTTTTTGTAGTGTACGATATTATTCCGGTTTCCACAACACTTACATACCCACTGGGCGGAGAACGGTTCAAACCCGGCGATTCGGTTTATATCAGTTGGGAAAGTTACGGTAATCCTTCCGGAACGTTTACGCTCGAATACTCGATTGACGGAGGATCAAACTGGACAACGATTGACAATAATGTGAGTCCTTCATCCCGATTGTATAAATGGTTTATCCCCAATACACCTACTCATCAGGCCCGGATAAGAGTAACCCGAAACAGTAACGGAATGCAATCGGTATCTCAGCACTTTGTTATTCTGGGGGCGCCGGTTGTATCTCTCGCACCAGTGCAGTGCCCCACCTATGCTTCAATCACATGGACTACTGTTCCCTCTGCAACAGATTATGAAATTATGATGTTGCGGCCTGCAGATACAGTAATGCAAACTATTGGTTTTACCTCGCAAAATCAATTTACAATCGGAGGCCTCTCGCCGGACAGCATTTACTATTTTTCTGTGAGAGCCCGGATTAACGGAGCTCCGGGGCCAAGAGAATCCACAATTTCACGCCAGCCGAACAGCGGTTCATGTTCCGGAAGTATTTCAGATAATGATATCACCTTAGATTCTCTGGTATTTCCTTCCCTGTCCGGCAGATTGAATACATCAACGGCATTCTCCTCCAACGTGCCGGTTACCATCCGCATCCGGAATCTTGATGATACGCCGACAAACGGAAATATTATTGCATCGTACTCAATAAACGCAGGGCCTGTTGTTACTGAAACCATTACCAATCCCAACATTCCGCCCGGCGGTACTTATGATTATACATTTACAACCACGGCAAACTTATCAGCTGTTGGAAGCTACACTGTACAGGCAAGCGTTAATTACACATCAGATCCCATACCATCAAACAATCAAATCACCCGAACTATTAAACAACTGGATAATCCGCCTGTCAATCTTAGTACGGTATTTACAGACGATTTTGAAACAGCTCCTGTATTTTCTGTGAATGTCAGAACCAATGGTTTGCCCGGACTGGATCGCTACGATTTTGTTTCAAGTCATCCGTTGGGTCGAATCCGTTCATTTCTGAATTCAGGCATGTCTTATTCCGGAAACCGGGCTTTAACGCTGGATGTAACCCGTTTTGTGTCAGGAGGTGTTGTAGATTCATTAACCGGTACGTTTAATTTATCTGCCTACAATGTTACATCGGATGATATCCGTCTGGATTTTCGTTTTAAAAATCATGGACAGGCAGCGCATCCTGCAAATAAGGTATGGATAAGAGGAAATGATACCAGTCCCTGGATTGAGGTATTTGATCTTTATTCCGGACAGGCGCCTCCCGATAGTGCATACAGGCTATCGCCTTCTCTTGAAATTTCAGATATTCTACAAGCCTCAGGCCAGAATTTTTCAAGTTCCTTTCAGGTTCGATGGGGACAGTTTGGCTCGCACATGGCAGCAGACCTTTCTACCGGCAACGGCTATACTTTTGACGATATTCGTTTATATCGGGTGACAGACGACATACAAATGATAAGTATAGATACTCCGGTAGTCAACAGCTGTAATCTCAGTGCGGCAACTCCGGTACGAATAACGTTAAGAAATACGGCAAATAATGTGGTCAGCAATGTGCCGGTTATATACCGGGTGAATGGAGGCCCATGGATAACGGAAAATATTCCCTCCATGAATCCGAATACAATCATTCAATATACTTTTACAAACACTGCCGATTTATCTGCTACGGGAAATTATCTGATAGAAGCACTGGTTAATTATCCTACCGATACATATCGTGCAAATGATACGGTGCGCATAACAGTTGTTCACTCTCCATTGTACAGTGTTACGGCTGACAGTCCATATCTGGAAAATTTTGAAACCGGTACGAACCACTGGTACACCACACCCGGAAGCATGTGGGAATATGGAACGCCTAACTCCTACAAAATAAAACGGGCGGCCAGCGGAACCAAAGCATGGAAAACAAGGCTTGTAGGACATTATGATGACAAAAAAGTAAATTATTTGTATTCACCCTGTTTTAACCTTTCTGCATTGTCTCATCCCACCCTCAGTTTAAGTATTTCACTGGATCTGGAAAATTGCGGGCCAACAACATTCTGTGACGGCGCATGGATAGAATACTCTACGGACGGGAAGAACTGGATAACACTGGGCGACACCAGCATGGGAGTGAACTGGTATAACCGAAATTACAACGGAATTCGGGTTTGGAGCATTCAAAATTACCACAGATGGCATGTGGCAACCATACCTTTATCCGTCACATCATTACCTCCTTCTTCGTTAAACCGGATTCAATTTCGTATTGTCATCAGTGCCGATCAGGCCGTATCCAGAGAAGGAATTGCCATAGATGATTTTCATCTTTATAATAACCCTAACGGTATATATACCGGTAACGGGGCGAGTCCTGTTATCAACCAGAATTTGTCCGGAAATAATTGGATTCATTTTATTGATCCCGCATTAAACAAACTGATATCCTCAGTAAATCCTTCGGGCATAAATATGGGAAATACCGAAGTACAGACTTTTATCCATACAGGCCCTGTACGAAATAACGGTTTACAGTATTATCACAACCGAAATATAACCATAAAACCCGCTACAGTGAATTTGCCGGACTCAGCCATTGTACGATTCTATTTTACAGACGCAGAAACGGAAGCATTACTTGCGGCCACCGGCTGCCCCACCTGTACCAAGCCTTCCATGGCCTATGAATTAGGTGTAACCAAATACAGCGATCCCAACGATAATAATGAAGACGGAACGCTGGCTAATAACACAGGCGGCATACATACTTTTATTGAGTCCAATAAAGTGAAAATCGTGCCTTTTGATATTGGTTATTATGCGGAATTTAAAGTAAAAGATTTTTCAGAATTCTGGCTGAATAACGGTTGGATTAACGGAATTACTCCTCTTCCGTTGCAACTGCTTTCCTTCTCGGCTCAAAAAATAAATGCCAACGATGTTTTATTGCAATGGATTACGGAAAATGAACAAAACGTCAGTCATTTTGAAATCCAGGTAGCCAGAGGTAATCAGGCATATCGTCAGAATCAGTTTCAGACTATTTTCAGAGTGCCGGCTGTCGGGAATAGCACCTTCAGGCAGAATTATCAATATACTGATTCATCATCCTTTAAATCCGGCATATATTACTATCGTCTGAAAATCATAGAGCAAAACGGAAATTTCTCCTATTCGGCCATACGCCCTGTTTATTTTACCAGGGATTGGAAACCCGCGATTTATCCCAATCCCTCAGAAGGTGAGTTTTATCTTGTAGCACAGGCACCTGAAGGGGCTTCCATATCATTGAATATGACTGATGCTTCCGGGCGTCGCATAATTCAGCAAGTCTATAAGGCCACTGGCATGGTACAAAAATTTGTCATTGACATCAGCGCTCCCCGCTATCGTAACGGACTTTATCTTCTTGAAATGGTAATCAGAGATCATCAGACGCCCCAGGGAGAAATTATTAACAGGGAAAATTTCAAATTATTAAAACAAAAAAAATAGCAACGTTTCAGCTTACTTTTTTCCTTTTAACATCAATCCGTCATGATAAGTAACAAATTGGAAAGGAGTACTCATTTTGATGTCTGCAATTTTTTTGAATTACCCGATTGCCGTAAAAAAAGAAATGCGTAATTCACTGATAGGGGGATTTGTAGAGATACATGAGTTGCAGAAAATTTCAGCTTGTGCCACACAGCTTTTACACCTGAACCAGTTTTTCAGACGCTCCGGTTTTTTCTGGTTGCTCATTGAAGAAGGAAACTTTTTAAGAAATTGATTTATCAGGATGCCGGTATGATCAAGTTTGCCCGATTCGATAAGTTCACAAAATGCAAAATTATCGGAACATGTTGTGGCTTTTTTTTTGCAGGATAATGAAAATAACAAAAAAGCGAAAAGCTAAAAAGAAAGATCTTTCAAAATAAATGATTGCTGTGTTCAACAAATAAGTGCAATTTTTTAAAAGGGAAAGGAAAAAAGCTTTTAAGGGCTTTTTTCCTTTAGACC
>JAOAGO010000050.1 GCA_026415715.1 Chitinophagaceae bacterium
GTCTAAAGGAAAAAAGCCCTTAAAAGCTTTTTTCCTTTCCCTTTTAAAAAATTGCACTTATTTGTTGAACACAGCATATAAAACAATTAACAAAGCAATTTTAATTTTAAGTCACTAATTAATAAAACATCTTTTGCCCATCTATACCTGGCTCTGGTTATGCCATGCTCAGGTTTAAGCAAAAGATGTATTCATTTTTTTTAAAGAATACCTTACAAAATCTGCAAAACCAAAACCGCAAACCCCGGAAATAGACTACAGCCTACCGATCTATCAGTTTTCATTCCAATACAGCATGAAGTAAAATTCTTTTTGGATTTATTACATCAGGGGCAAAATAAAGTTTACAAAAGCAATCAAATAGGTTGTCCTAAATCATTATTTCATATCATTCAATTTTCATTTTTTCTTTCTCCACGTTTTGTTATATTTGATAGAAATTTTTTTCTGATGGCGAGACCGCACCACCGAAAAAAACACAAAACGCATCTTAAACAATTCCGCCAAAGTCATTTTTCCGTATTAAGCGATACCAAAGCCAAAACCAAAGCGGTTTCTCTTTTTACCCTGGCCGGCGGCATTACGGGTTTGGCCATCGGATATTTTGCATCGGGCGGAGTCCTGTTCTGGGTGGTGGTCGGTCTTCTCATCGGAGGCGCAATCGGTTATCTTTTGGGAAACAGAATTGAAAACGAAAACAAAAACGCCTAGCCCGGATTGAAACGGAATGCAGGCGCTGATAATAAACCGAATTCAAAAACCATTGAACATGACAATATTCTCTTCCGGCAAATTCGCCTTCATTTTTTTGCTTGGTCTCTGTTGCCTGATTTCCGTAAGGCCTGCTGCGCAGAATTATGTTTCAGTTTATGAAGAATGCGATTACAGGGGCCGATCCTTTTTGCTTGAGCCCGGCAATTACAGAAGCTATCAGATGAAAATCGGTAACGACCGTCTCTCCGGATTGCAAATTCCGCAGGGCCTTCGGGTTACGATTTATGAACACGATAATTTCACAGGCCGGTCGGCCACCTTTACTTCTTCCGTTCCCTGCCTGGAACGGGAATGGAACGATATGGCTTCCTCTATCGTCGTGGAACGCATCAACACAAATTATAACCCCAACGATTATATAGTATTTTATACCGATTGTTATTTGAAAGGTTTTTTCCGCACCTTGTATCCGGGCATTTACAAAGCCGCTGACCTGGGCGAGCTGAGCGGAAATATTTCGTCATTTCAGATTTTCGGAAATCTGCAGCTGAGAGTATATACCACCAACGATGAAGCAACCGGCTATTCTCACACGTTTTACGAAACCCAATCCTGCCTGGGCCGTAATTTCAACGACAAAATCCGTTCGTTGGTGATTGAATACCGCCGCCCGGGCAGCGGAGGCATGGGAAATACTTCCGGAACGGATGAACGCAAAGCAGTTTTTTACACCGAGTGCAACTACAGAGGAAACAGTATTCACCTGCAGCCGGGGCAATATGACGGAAACAAACTCGGCCTGTTCCGTTATTCCATTTCCTCTGCCGAAATTCCCTCCGGCCTGTCTGTTAAAGTATTTATAGACAATGAAGAGTTTTCCGGTCCTTCCTATACTTTGCAGGGAAATAACAGTTGCCTGTCTTTTACAATGAATGACCGGATCGGCTCTGTCATTATTGAATCCCGCGGATTTTCGTCATATCAGAATGTGCCGGAACAGGTAATTATCTATACCGACGAAAATTTCAGGGGACAATCGGCGGTACTGCTTCCGGGCTCTTACAGCAATATGGCCATGATACCTTTTCCGGATGATGCCCTAAGTTCTATCCATGTGCCCCCGGGTTACCGTGTGGTGTTATACGAAAATGAAAACTTTACAGGCAAAACCTACACGATAACGGAGTCAAAAAACCGGTTTTACATCTCTAACTGGAACGACAGAACATCCTCTCTCAAAGTATTCAGAGATCGCTAAACCAACGGCAGAATTTTTTACTGTAGAAAAATGTAGAAATCTGAAGAAATCCGAAGAAATTTATCAGCTCATTTTTTGTTTGATGTCTTTTCTGTTTTTTGCCTGAACAATGCTGAAAATTTCGGGCTTTCGGTCTGCATCCATTTATCCCACCAGGTAAAATATAAACCGTAGTTGTATTTAAACTGCTTATGATGCAGGGAATGGTGCGTAGCGCCGATAAAGGAGCGCAACAGGGGCACGCCGGCAAACCAAGAGGGATAAATTTCAATATCAAGATGATTGATGACGCTGGTGACCGACATGATAATCAGCATGACGATCAACGTACCTACATGCATGGGCAAAAACAAGAGGAGTAAAGGAAGGAATGCGGCCTGAATCAAACCTTCTATGGGATGAAATGAAAATGCCGTCCACGGCGAGGCAATATGGCTGTCGTGATGCCATTGATGCACGAGGCGGTACACCGACGGGATATGCATCCAACGATGCAGCCAGTAATAGTAGGTTTCCTGAAGAAACAATGCCAGAAAAAGACTGACGGGCAGCCACCATAACGGATAATCCCGCACATTAACATAAATGCGGGCATATCCTTTTTGCCACATCCATAAAAGCAATGCGCCCGACAAACCAAACAAAATGCTGGTCAAAATACTGCGGATAATTTCTTTACGAAACTGTCCCTTCGGATAATCCCGCGGATTGATTTTCCGGGCAGTCCATTTTTTTCTTTTCCAAACATAAAAAATCACATAAAACAATCCCGACACAATGAAATATCTTGCTGTAACAACAATAAAAATAATCAGTGCGGCCAGTAAAAAATTAACCGGTTGTGAAAAATCGGGAAAATGATTCATCCTGAAATTTTAAATGTAACATTCAGGACACTAAAGTAGTAAAAAATGCTTTTATATGGCTATGCGTATTCTTCCTTAGCCTGTTTGGCATGTTCTTCAATCAGCTTTTTCTGAATTTCAAACGGCACGGGCTCATAACCGTAAAATGTCATTCTGAACTTGGCTCTTCCCTGAGAAATGGAGCGCAGTGAAGAAGAATAACCATCCATTTCGGCCAGCGGCACTTTGGCCATTACTTTTTGAAAATGGCCGTCGGTATCTATGCCTTCCACGATGGCTCTGCGGCTTTGCAGGTCGCCCATGACCGACCCGGTTAAATCGTCGGGACATAACACTTCCAGTTTATAGACAGGTTCAAGTATCTGCGGATCGGCCAGCTGAAAAGCCTGGCGAAACGCCTGCAGTCCGGCTATTTTAAATGAAATATCGTTGCTGTCCACCGGATGCATTTTACCGTCGTACACACATACCCTGATGTCTCTGGCATACGAACCGGTGAGCGGCCCGTTTTGCATTTTTTCCATTATGCCTTTTAAAATGGATGGCATAAACCGGGTATCTATGGCGCCGCCTACGATGCAATTGTAAAAAACCAGCTTTCCGCCCCAGTCCAGGTCATATTCTTCGCGGCTTCGCACCGTAAGGTCAGCAGGTTCGGGCATGCCTTCATACCAGGGTTCTATTCTTAAATGCACTTCTCCAAACTGGCCTGCACCCCCGCTTTGCTTTTTATGCCGGTAACTGGCATTTGCTGCTTTTCTTATAGTTTCGCGGTAGGGAATTCTTGGCCGGGTAAATTTTACATCTACCTTATAATTGTTTTCAATTTTCCACTTGGCCACCGTCAGATGCATGTCGCCCTGACAATGCAAAAGGGTTTGCCTCAATTCGGGCGACACTTCAATAATCATGGTGGGGTCTTCTTCCCTGAGGTGATGCAGCGCCTGCGACAGTTTTTCTTCCTCCCCTTTTTTCAACGGCTCAATGGCTACGCTTACGTTGGGGGGCGGAAATTCTATAGGGAAAAGTTCCAGGTTTTTTCCTTTGGCATGCAGGGTGTTATTGGTATGCGTATTTTTCAGCTTCAGCGTGGCCCCTATGTCGCCGGCCACCAGTTCATGGGTGGAAATCCGCTTGTTACCTTCAACCAGAAAAAGCTGATTGATTTTTTCGGTAATGCCGGTTGAGGCATTCTCCAGTTCCATGCCGGCTTTTACCACGCCGGAATACACTTTAAAAAAGGAAAGTTCGCCGACATGCGGCTCCGATACCGTTTTATAAATAAACAGACAGGCAGGCCCCGAAGCGTCGCACTGCAGCAACGCTCCGCTTTTTGTTTTCTGAGGCGGCATTTCGTTGGCGCTGGGACACACGTTATCTATAAAACCCATCAGCCGGCCGCTGCCCATATTGCGCTCGGCCGATGCACAAAACAAGGGAAACAAATCATGTTGTATCATCGCCTTCTTTAATCCGGCCTTTAGTTCGTCTTCGCTCAGCTCGCCTTTTTCAAAATATTTTTCCATCAGAGACTCGTCATTTCCGGCCACGGCCTCCACCAGTTCTTTGTGCAACTCGTCGGCCCGTGCTTTTTCATCGTCCGGTATGGGATGCTTTTCCGGTTTGCCCCCGTCTTTCCCGAATTTATACATCGTCATGGTCAGCACATCAATGATTTCATGAAATCCGGCGCCGGTCTGCCGGGGATACTGAATTACCGTTACCTTATTTCCGAAATGAGCTTTGGCTTCCCGCACGGTTTTTTCATAATCCGCATTATCCGAATCCAATTTGTTAACCATAAAAATCATAGGCGTTTTAAACTGCTCGGTATATTGCCAGATGATATCCGTTCCCACTTCCACACCCATTACGGCATTCAGCACCATCACTCCCGTATCCGCTACCCGCAGGGCCGATATTACTTCGCCGACAAAATCGTCATAGCCGGGGGTATCCAGAATGTTGATTTTATATCCTCTCCATTTTACATGCATCAGCTTGCTGAAAATGGTATTTCCCCGTTCTTTTTCCAGTTCATGATAATCGCCGGTCGTATTTTGCTCTGCTATGCTTCCGCGCCGGGTAATTACGCCGGCTTCAAAAAGCATACATTCCGCCAACGTGGTTTTGCCGGAACCGGCATGTCCCAATAAAACAATATTTTTTACATGCGAGGTATCAAATTCAGGCATAGCAATCCGTTTTTTCTGAATGTAAAAATTAACGTTCCGGAATTTTTAGTTAACCCGGACATTATACCGGAGACAATGAAACAACAAAAGCTGTTTTTAAACAATTTTTAAAAACTCTTCAAATTCCTCCCGCAGATCCTGCAACGTATGTTCCAGCGTTTTAAACTGGTCCAGCAACGACTCGTGACGCAACAGGCTTTCTTCATTCACGTAACCGTTGAATGCAGATTTTTCAAACTGCATCTTCCTGTCGTGCGATTTGATGGCTTGTTTCAGGTCGTGAATATTGATGAGCTGAATGTGAAACTGATTGTGGAAGTGTTCAAGACGTTGAAGCTGTTCTTTGTCGAGGGATTTTCCGGCTATTTCGCGTAACTGGTTTTGAAATCCGGAAATTTCTTCTTTATACCGGCGGAGATGTTCTCTCCATTCATTACACTCCGAGAGGAGCTGCGTGATATCAATCTGAACCATATACATTTAGTTTTAAATAATTATTAAAAAGAACTGAAATGCTGGTAAACCGGCATTTAAGCTAAAAAAAAATTCTGAACTTCCAAATTTTTAAAGCAATTTTTTACATGAAAACCAGAACTGCCCTTATCCCTTGCCTGAATTCTGTAATATGTACATCGGCAGCACTCCCTCATATCCGGAGATAATCTTTTTAAAAAACTATAGCATGTGATTTTTGCCGGACAAAAAGGAAATCCGAATTCCTTTTCAGCTTTTGTTTATTCCATTAACTTCGTCACGTTTTGACAGGGTAATGATTACCGCCCAAACCATACAGGAAATCCTGAATCGTGTTGATATTGTTGATGTTATCGGCGATTTTGTGAAGCTGAAAAAAAGAGGGGCCAACTATCTGGGCCTATGCCCCTTTCATGACGAACGAACCCCTTCCTTTACCGTGTCGCCTTCCAAAGAAATTTTTAAATGCTTCGGCTGCGGCAAAAGCGGCAATGTGGTAAGCTTTGTCATGGAACATGAAAAGCTCAGCTATCCTGAAGCCCTGCGCTGGCTGGCTGCCAAATACGGTATAGAGGTTCAGGAAGAATTCAAAACCGATGAGCAGAAAGAACAACGGCTTACGGCCGACAGCCTGTATATCATCAACGATTTTGCCAAACAGTTTTTTGTTCAGCAACTGCACGAAACGGAAGACGGACGGGCCATTGGCTTATCATACTTCGCGGAACGGGGATTTGAAATGAACACCATCCGGAAATTTGAACTCGGCTACCTGCCCGAGCAAAAAAATGTGTTTGCCCGCGCCGCATTAGCTGCCCGCTTTAATCCCGAGTTGCTGGTGAAAGCCGGACTCATTACCAAAAAAAATGAAGAATGGACTGATACCTATTCCGGCCGCATTATTTTTCCCGTCCACAACCTGAGCGGAAAAATTTCCGGTTTCGGCGCCCGTACACTGAAAAGTCAGGATAAAGCGCCTAAATACATCAATACCCCTGAAAACGAAATTTACGTTAAAAGCAAAATCCTTTACGGCCTGTACTTTGCCCGTCAGGCGATTCATAAACTCAACGAGTGCCTGCTGGTAGAAGGCTACACCGATGTCATCTCCATGCACCAGGCCGGTATTGAAAATGTTGTAGCCAGCGGCGGCACTTCGCTGACAGCCGAACAGCTTTCGCTGATTAAAAAATATACCAGAAATCTCACCATTATCTACGACGGCGATACAGCGGGCATCAAAGCAGCCCTGCGCGGCTTAGACCTGGCCATTGAAAGCGGACTGCAGGTAAAACTGGTTTTGCTGCCCGAAAAAGAAGACCCCGACAGTTACGTAAACCGCATCGGAAAAGAAGCCTTTACAGAGTTTATTCAAAAAAACAAAAAGGATTTCATCCTTTTTCAACTGGAAGTGGGACTCAAAGAAGCCGGCCAGGATGCCACAAAAAAAGCGGAAGTGGTAAACCGTATTGCCGAATCCATTTCCAAAATCAATAAAGCCGAACACTTTACCCTGCAGCAGGATTACATTCGCCAGGCCGCCGCCTTGCTGAAAATTGATGAAGCCGGTTTACATCATCTTGTCAATACCTTTATTCGTGACCGGATTTCACGCCAGGAAAAAAAACTGCCCTACGAAGAGGCCCGCCAGCTGGAAGAAAACGCCCAAAAAGCCGAAGCGGCCGGCTTTGATGACCTGACTTTCGAACTCCTTTTCAAAGACGAACTGCAGGAAAAAGAAATCATACGCATGCTGCTGGAATACGGACATCTGCCCTGGAAAGACAACTTGCTTATCGCCGATTATATTTTCAGCGAAATTGATGCAGAAGGAATGCTCGAAAATCCGGAAGTGCAGCAAATGGCCGAAGAATACCATAAACATTTCAAAGAAAAAAACGAAATATCCCTCAGCCAGCATTTTGTTTATCATCCCGACCCCAAAATCAGCGCCCTGGCCGTATCCCTTTTCCACTCTCCTTACGAAGTGAGTGAAAGATGGAAAAACATACTCGGAAAAGAGTCCGGCTTTCAGCCCTCCTTATTCCGGCTGCCCTACAAATCGTTTACCAAACTCGTTACCGGTAAAGATAACTCGGAACTGCTTGCCTATCTGAAAACGGAAGAAAAAGACATTCTCGGCGAAGTGCAATCCGTCATCACCTACCTTAAACTAAAAAAAATTAAACGCCTCATATTTCAGAATCTGCAGGATATGGAAAACCTCCCGCCCGGAAGTGATTTTATGGTGTATTACAAAACACACGAACATCTCAAAAAAATGGAAATAGCCCTCTCCGAAAAAATCGGCGCCGTTATTCTCAGGTAAACTATATCCCGTTATCTTACCGGCAGTTTTTAACAATCACTAACCGGTAAATTGGTTTGGCCTTTTAAAAAGTAAAAGCAAACTTTTCTTTTATATCGCTTTTTCCCTTACATTTATCAAAATGTAATAATGTCAACTAAATCCATTTTTTCCTTGTTAGGGGTGTTGTGCCTGATTGCTGCTGCGGTTATGTATTTCATCGGAAAGGAATCATCTCACCTCTCCGAGATGAAGGAATTCTGGTGGCTGCCGTTACCGGTTGGCGTAATTTTTATCTGGCTGGCTACCCGTCCCGCACAAGGTAATAAATAATTTTGCTCCTGACTTTTTCATATGTCTGCCGATTTACTTTATAAAAACCGGCAGCAAACTTTTTTACCTTACCTTTGCACGTCAAAATCATAAACGAATGTCTTCCGTTACCAAATCCATTGATTTCAGCCTGCCCTACAAGGTAGCCGATATTTCATTGGCCGAGTGGGGACGCAAAGAAATCCGCCTGGCCGAAGCCGAAATGCCCGGACTGATGGCGCTTCGCGAAGAATATGGCTCTACGCAGCCGCTGAAAGGCGCCCGCATCGCCGGCTGTCTGCACATGACCATCCAGACCGCCGTGTTGATCGAAACGCTGGTTGCTCTGGGCGCCGAAGTGCGCTGGAGTTCATGTAACATCTTTTCCACGCAAGACCATGCCGCCGCTGCCATTGCTGCCGCCGGAATACCCGTTTTTGCCTGGAAGGGACAAACGCCGGAAGAAGCCGACTGGTGTATTGAACAAACTCTTTTCTTCGGCAGTCCCGACCGCCCGCTCAACATGATTCTTGACGACGGCGGCGACCTGACCAACATGGTGCTCGACCGCTATCCTGAACTGGTGCAGCACATCCGCGGTATTACCGAAGAAACAACCACCGGCGTTCATCGCCTCTACGAACGCATGGCCAAAGGCACCCTGCCCATCCCGGCCATTAACGTGAACGACTCCGTCACCAAATCCAAATTCGATAACAAATACGGCTGCCGCGAGTCGTTAGTTGATGCCATCCGCCGCGCTACAGATGTCATGCTGGCCGGTAAAGTGGCCGTCGTCGGCGGATACGGCGATGTCGGAAAAGGGTCTGCCGCCTCACTGGCCGGCGCTGGTTGCCGCGTCATCGTTACCGAAATAGATCCCATTTGCGCCCTTCAGGCCGCCATGGATGGCTTCGAAGTGAAAAAAATGATTGATGCCGTGAAAGAAGCCGACATCATTGTTACCGCTTCCGGCTGCCGCGACCTCATCACAGAAAAACATTTCCGGCTCATGAAAGACAAAGCCATCGTGTGCAACATCGGCCACTTTGATGTGGAAATTGATGTAGCCTGGCTCAATACTCACTACGGCCACACAAGAGATACCATCAAGCCGCAGGTTGACCTGTACAATATTGACGGAAAAGAAATCATTCTGCTCGCTCAGGGCCGCCTCGTTAATCTGGGTTGCGCCACAGGGCATCCCTCATTCGTTATGAGCAATTCCTTCACCAACCAAACCCTGGCGCAGATCGAACTCTGGAATAACTACAAAAACTACGAAAACAAAGTGTACGTACTGCCCAAAATTCTTGACGAAAAAGTGGCCCGCCTTCATCTGGCCAAAATCGGCGCAGAACTGGACGAGCTCACCCCCGAACAGGCCGCTTATCTCGGCGTGCCCCAACATGGCCCCTTCAAACCCGACCATTACAGATACTGATAAATCATTCCACCGCATCACCAAACCACATCTTTATCCTGATGTGGTTTTTTATTTTTTTGGGGCTCTCATCGTCCCGTAATGCTGCCCGGCATCAGTTCCGGCTGCTTCGGGCTTCGGTACGCCTGCGGCGTACTACCCCTCCGCATCCGGCAGCCTCCCGGCTTGTGTATCTCTTATCGCCTGTTTTTCCGATACCGTTTGGTGATAAAAAGATTTCGGAAGATGAATGAATTTCGCTTTACTTAATCAGTTGGCGCCCTTCTTTTACTATACAATCCGCCAGGCGCATAAAAAGTTCCTGCTCGCGGGGGGCCAAGGTAACCGTGGCGGTTTTCTTATTGTTTCCGGTAAAAACAATCTGTGTAATCTTTCTTGTGCTCATGCGCTGAAGTAAAGTGGTGGGCGCATTATGGGTGTTTTTGAAAACAAACTGAAACGAGCCATCGCAGTTCATCGTGCCAGCATTACGGGCAATCATTTTTGTTTTCAATCCTTCAAAACTGATTTCTGCGGTTGACCCGTTGTCAAAACAACGGTCTTTTCCCTCAACGGAAAACAAAAAAATCAATTCCTTGCTGTCTGCATCCATCGTAACCGATGCACCGTTCAGTTTCAGAAATCCGCTGGACAGTCTGGTTTCTTTTGTATAAGGGTCAGTTTCCTTTATCAAACGGCAGGGTTGGCTCGTATCACCCGAAAGCAAAATGTTCTGCAGAAATGAAAAAACCAGAAGCACATTCATCATAATGGGATTGACGGTTTATAATTCTTTTGATGAAACAACCGCTGCAGGAGTTGTTTCATTAAAGGTTAAAATCTGATAAAAATCAAAAAATCTGATTTGGTCAATTACAAAGCTGCAGTCAGTTTTTATTCAGAGCAAACCGTTTGATGATGGTTTCCATCTCTTCACGGCTCAGCCGCGAAGTGGTTTGCAATACGTTTCTGAAATGTTCCAGTTCTTCTGCCTCAATCGGGCAGCCGGTATTCATTCCCCTGGCGCCGTTTTTGTCAATCATTCGGGAGTCGGCCAGTACATTTCCTTTTGCGTCCATTACCACCCAAAAGGGTATGCCCTGGTCTTTACCGCCGTAAAGGTCTCTCAAAGCGCCGGCGCCGGGAGTTTCCAGATGTTTGTTTTCTTCTGCTTCGTCCACAATCAGGTAGCGTATAACATACTGATTTTCCAGCAATACCCGGCAACTTTCATCTTCCAGGCTGCGTTTCATCACACGGCACCATCCGCACCACGAAGCGCTGAAAACAAGAAACACTTTTTTATTCCCTCTTTCTGCTGCACGGCAGGCTTCACTGACGATTTCGCCAGCGGTTGCTGTTCGCTGCGCATGAAGTGAAAGGGAAAAAAGAAAAAACAAAAGAATGGCTGCCCCTTTTCTCATCTTAAATTTTAACGGCTGTGCCGGTAGCAATCACCATCATCATACTGCCGCCACCGCCCACGGTTTCAAAATCCAGGTCAATGCCTATAATCCCGTTGGCGCCCATGGCCTGGGCTTTTTCAGCCAGTTCGCGAAGGGCATCTTCTTTGGCCTGTTCAAGTACTTTTTCATATGTTTTGCTTCGCCCGCCGAACACGTCGCGTAATCCGGCTAAAATATCTTTTAAAAAATTAGCCCCGATGATGCTTTGCGCATTTACCACACCTAAATATTCCTGTACGGGTCTTCCTTCAATTGTGCTGGTGGTTGTCATTAGCATAAATGGCGATTTTTGATTTTAACGTTTCAAATATAGTTTTTAATTTTTTATTTTCTTCCGGTTGTGCATTTTTTGAATGTTCACGAATATATGCCATCCGGTCATCCAGGTCGGGATGGCTGTTCAGAAATTCAGGCAGGGCATTTGCCGGAGCCGATTTCTTCAGGTTTTCAAATAAATCAACAAAACCTTTGGGATTAATTTTTCTGTCCAGCAGAATTTTCAAACCTTCCAGGTCTGCTTCTTTTTCAAGACGCCTTGAATATTTCAGGCTTTTCAGATTATCGGCATGATCGGCCAGCACGGCCGCCACGGAACCAAAGCGGCCAAACAACAATCCCAGAAAAATCCGAGAACCCAATCGGCGAAAAATAGACTTTGTGGAATGACGATTTTGTACATGAACAAACTCATGGCTCAGCAAGGCTGCAAGCTCTTCATACGAATTAATTTTTTGAAGCAGGGTTTTATATACCACAATGCGTCCGCCCGGCAAGGCAAAAGCATTCACTACATCGCTGTTTGATACGGATATTCTGATTTGATACGGGGTGGGCACTTCCATGGCTTTAAAAAATTCATTTAAATAAGCGCCGGCCACCGTATCCGCATTTGCCGAAACGCCCAGGGCATCATATACCGCATCGCCAAATTGTTCTTCTGTTTTAATGGAAACCCTTCCGGCCATTTTTTCGGATAACCAGGGCACAATCAGCAAATACAATAAAAAAATTCCGCCAAACAGTCCGACTATTAAAAGCAGATTCCGCATCCACTCTCTGGCGTTTCTTTTTTTATGCCAGGGCTTATGCCGTTCCGCCTGCAGTTGCTGAATATACAGCGATGTTTCTTTTCCGTTCAACTTTACTTCTCCCGCCATATTCCGGCGCTTCAGCCGGGTCATTTGCTGAGCAATATCGTACACGGCATCCACCTCTCGGATATCCCATTCCTCGATATTGTGCCGGCCATCCGGTAAGGTGTAACCGATGCGTAACTTTTTCTCATACACCAAAACCGTACATTCGGTTTCAGCATGTCCGGGTAATATATATTGTCCGAGATAAGTTTTCATAAATAGAAATTGCAGGGTAAAATTAAAACATCCCGCCGAGGTAGAAAACCACATGATCAGTCATTATGTTTTGTGAAATCAACAGAAAACAAAACCTTTGCAGCCAAGGTATGGTTCAGGCATTTCATTTTCTGGCTTCATGGCAATTATTTCCCGAAAAAGGCACCTATGAACTGGGTGAACGTCCTCTCAGCGGTATGTATAAAATTCGGGGAGACGACGAAACCAAAACATTACATATTTACCACAGTTGGGTTACCTTGCAAAATGAGGCTTTTGAGGCATCTTACAGCATAGTGGCTGACGGAAAACTTCATCCCTTCGAGAAGCCGGAACTGGCCGACCATGCACAGGTTTTTTTTCCCGACAGCTTCTGTTTTGAAATCCATTTTTATAAAAAAGGCGAAGCCGTACTGCACGTTATTCATGAAATATTACCAAACGGTTATTTAAAAATAACACAACAGGGCCAAGACGAATACGGAAACACTTATACAAATACTGAAATTTATCATAAACAACTCAGCGTACTCCCCTATGCTTCGTCCGTAGCCGGCGCCGTTATTCGTCCTACCGAAGAAGGACTCATCCGGCACAAAGCGCTGCTGGCCATGGAAGAACAAACGCAAATGCAACTGGAACAAATCCGCAAACAGGTAGAGTTGCTTGCACAACAGGCACGGGAAATTCAAAAAAGGAAAGAGTTGTCGGTGATGATTTATAACGCTTCGGTGGCATTTAAACCCGTTATCGGACATACCTATTACCTGTATCAGAAAGAGGATGACAGCTTCCTGCTTTCCATGATTTCACCGGAACAATGGGGAAAAAAAATACCCTACAAACGATTTGTGGCAGCCGTACGCCTGTTGGCCGACCATACCTGGCAGGAAGTGTAACAGTTTATTATAGAGATTTTTTCAAATTTTTTTAGAAAAAGTATTAAAACATAAATTTTGCCAAGAAAATCCAAAAACAAATGTTGTCGAAAACTTAGATAATTATTAAAAAAGTAAGTTCAAGTCATAAGTGCAATTTTTTTAAGTAGCACTTGATTAGGAGTTAAGTAATTAAATTTTCTTACGG
>JAOAGO010000051.1 GCA_026415715.1 Chitinophagaceae bacterium
ACAATACAAAATACGCATATTGAAGTGAATAAATCAGAGTTTACTTTTTCTTTTGGAACTCATCATCAAAAGAACGTTATTTGGATACGATTTCTTTATTCAAAGGATGCAATTGCTGCGCTTAAGTCTAAGTTCCCCTCTGTCCGATGGAGCCAAACACAAAAGGCATGGTATTTGCCCGACATTCCTTCGGTTCGTGAAGCCCTGCATTTGCCCAAGAAAAAAATATCGGACGGAGCATTGAATAGCCTCTCTCCCGAAAATGCAAATGCGCTCAAGCGATTTGAGGAACAACTGATACTTAAATCCTATAGCCCAAGCACCATACAAACCTATACTCAAGAGTTCAGAAGTTTGCTTAAGCTATTGAAACATGTTCCGGTGGACTCTTTAACGCCTGAACGGCTGAGGGATTATTTTTTGTATGTGCACAGAAAATATAAAATCAAAGAATCGGCAATGAATACCAAAATCAATGCCATAAAATTTTACTTTGAACAGGTGCTGCACCGCAATAGCATGTTTTTTGATAACCCCTGCCCCAAAAAGCCCTTGCAGCTTCCCAAAGTCCTTTCAAAACAGCAAATAAAAAAAATATTATCCGTAGTGAAAAATCCCAAACATCTGCTGATGCTTAAGCTTTGTTATGGTATGGGTTTGCGAGTGTCGGAAATCGTAAATTTAAAAATAGAAGATATTGACAGCGATACTATGCGGGTGCGGATTGAAAACGCAAAAGGAAAGAAGGATCGCTATGTTCGCCTTCCTGATTCAATATTGCCGGAATTGAGGTCTTATTACAAAACGTTTAGGCCCAAGTATTGGCTTTTTGAGGGGCAATACGGTGGTAAATATTCTATACGCAGTGTGCAAGCCGTATTTAAAACAGCCATGCAGAAAGCAAAAATTGACAAACGTATCGGCATGCACGGCTTACGGCATAGCTATGCTACTCATTTAATTGAAGCCGGGGCTGATATTCGATATCTAAAAAATTTGTTAGGCCATCATTCGATAAAAACCACACTTCGTTATACACATATTACTGACATTGGCGCTTTGAAGTGGAAAAGCCCTTTAGATCAATTATAATGCCTTTTTTTATTCAAATCTTTTGGCAGGAAAGCGAAAGTGTTTGTTTAAAAAAATTATTGCCGACAGGTATTCCACAGCCGAAGGGCTGCCCCGACCGGAGGGCGAACGCAGTGAGGTGCGCAGCGGATTTCCGCCAGCACGGTTACCCCGAAGGGCGGGGGACTGCAGGCGGGATTTATACCAGACGATGACAGCCCCCTTAAATTTTTAAAAAAATGAAAACCCGTGAATGCCAAATATGGCTGGCTCTTTCATGCAATGTTCCCTCAACCGTAGCGGGCAAGAGATATGAAAGTAAATGGCGCTGCGCCTAACTGAGCCCTTTGAATTTTTTCAGCGCCGCGGTGAGTTTGGGTACCACTTCAAAAGCGTCGCCCACGATGCCGTAATCGGCCGCCTTGAAAAAGGGCGCTTCGGGATCTTTGTTGATGACGACGATGGTTTTACTTCGGTTTACTCCGGCCAGATGCTGAATGGCGCCGGAAATGCCGATGGCAATATACAGATTAGGCGCTATGGCAATGCCGGTTTGTCCCACATGTTCGTTGTGCGGCCGCCAGTGGGCGTCGGCAACCGGTCGGCTGCAGGCTAAGGCGGCATTTAATACATCGGCCAGCTCTTCTACAATACCCCAGTTTTCGGGGCCCTTCATTCCTCTACCGGCGCTGACCACGATTTCCGCTTCCGTGAGCGGCACTTTTCCAGATGTGCGGCTTGTGTTCAACAGCTTCAGCGCCGATGAAGCATGTGCGGTTTGTACGGCAATAACCTCTGCGCTTCCTTCGCCCGACGATACCGGCCAGGCATTCGGGTTCAGCACGATGAGTTTGATGTCTGTAAGTATGGCCACATCGGAAAATGCTTTTCCGGAAAACACACTTCTTTTTACCGCAAATCCGTTGTTCAGTTCGGGTAGCTGAACCACGCCGCTCACCATACCGGCTTTTAATTTTGCCGACAGGCGGGGGGCCAGCGCTTTTCCGTTGGACGTACCGGGAAACACCAACACTTTGGCTCCGGCGGCACTAACTGCATCGGCAGCAATTTTTGTATAAAGCTGCGAATCGAAAACGGATGGGGCGTTTTGTACATGATACACTTTGGCTATGCCGTATTTGCCAAGTTGGGTGAGATCTTCTTGTGTTTCGCCGATGACAAGCGCTTCGGAACGGGTGTTCAATACACCGGCCAACTGAGAGGCATAGCTCAGCGCCTCAAGCGAGCCCTTTTTTATTTTTCCTTCTGCCGTATCAACAAATGCAAGTACAGACATAAAAAATTTTTCCGATGAATAAATCAATTTAAATCACTTTGGCTTCTTCATGCAGCAGGCGAACCAGTTCGTCCACCTGATCCGGCGCCACTAATTTCACGCCGGCTTTGGGCGGCGGCAAATCAAAACGACTTACGGCGGTAAGTACATCAGCCGCGGCCGGTTCAATCACTTTTAAGGGTTTGGTTCTGGCGCTCATGATGCCTTTCATGTTGGGAATTCTTTGTTCGGCCATGCCTTTCTGGCAACTGACCACCAAAGGCAGCGGAGCCTCATACTCTTCTGCGCCGCCTTCCATCTCGCGGGTTATCTGCGCCGTATTTCCTTTGAGTTCAAAGCGGGTAGCCTGATTGATGTACGGCCAATCCAGCAGTTCTGCCACCATGCCGCCTACGGCTGCACCGTTATAATCTATGGTTTCTTTTCCGGTAAAAATGAGGTCATAACCGCCATTACGGGCAACAGCGGCAATTTGCGAAGCAATGAAAAAGCTGTCATGACTTTCCGCATTTACCCTGATGGCTTCGTCGCCCCCGAGCGCCAGGGCTTTCCGAATGATGGCTTCGGTGTCTTGTCCGCCTACTGTTATGAGATGAATCACAACGGAGGGATCTGCCTCTTTGAGTTCTATGGCGCGAACCAGCGCATACCATTCGTCGTAAGGGTTGATGATCCACTGCACTCCCGAAGTATCAAATTTCGTATTGTTTTCAGTGAAAGCTATTTTTGTTGTAGTATCCGGCGTGCGGCTGATACAAACCAGAATTTTCATATCGGAATATTAAATGTAAAAAAGTTGTTTATGCAACTAACGCAAAGATAAGGCGGGCTGATTAAAAAAGTTCATTTTGCTTAAGAAAAAATTCCCATGGAAAGAATTGAGAAAATAAAGGCGATGTTGAAGGAATCGCCGGGCGATAATTTTCTACAGCATGCGCTGGCGCTGGAATACATCAAGTTGGGCCGGGATGCTGAGGCAAGGCAATTGTTTGAGGAAATTCTGAACAGAGACCCCGGCTACACAGGCAGCTACTATCATTTGGCTAAGTTGCTGGAACGAAACGGGTTTACGGATGAAGCCCGGAAAATCTATGAAAAGGGGATGCAGGAGGCCCTGAAGGCAGGAGACCAACACACTTATAATGAATTGAAAAGTGCTTTGGAGGAGTTAAGCTTTTAGTATGAGTTTGCTGAATCGTTTTCTGGAGGTCGTGAAGGCCCGACAATTGTTTTCGGTACGCGACAGGTTGTTGCTGGCCGTGAGCGGCGGGGTGGATTCGGTGGTATTATGCGAACTGTGCCGGCAGGGCGGATTTACGTTTGAAATGGCACACTGCAATTTCCGGCTTCGCGGCGAAGAGAGCGACAGAGATGAGCATTTTGTCAGGTCGCTCGGGGAGAAATATCAGGTGCCGGTTCATGTACGGCGTTTTGATACGGCACCATATGCACAGGAAAAAAAAATTTCCGTACAGGAAGCGGCCAGAGCATTGCGTTACGAATGGTTTAGCCGTTGTGTGGAAGAGATGAAAGCGAAATTCTGCAGGCCCGATTCGGAACAGTTTATGCCCGGCATTCATGTTTATCTGGTTACCGCACATCATGCCGATGACTCCATTGAAACGGTATTTATGAATTTGTTTCGCGGCACGGGGCTTCACGGACTAACCGGCATTCCCGAAAAGAATGACTTTATCCGAAGGCCGCTTTTGTGTTTTTTCAAGCAGGAACTGGCGGATTTTGCCCGTGAGCAACAGCTTATGTTTGTGGAAGACTCGTCAAATGCTTCACCGGAATATACCCGAAATTATTTACGCAACGACTGGATTCCGGCCGTACAACAGATTTATCCCCGGGTAAAGGAAAATCTGTACCGCAACATTGAGCGTTTCCGGGAAACAGAACGGTTGTACAAGCTGGCCGTGGGAGAAATAAAGAAGAAACTGATGAAGAAAAAGGGGGAGGAATGGCATATTCCCGTAAAGCAACTGATGCAATTCAACAACCGGGCGTTGATTTATGAAATCATTTCCGAATTCGGTTTTACCGAAAAGCAGATAGATGAAGTGGTTAAACTTGCCGAAGCTTTATCGGGGAAATACATAGATGCGCCGGATGGAAAATACCGGATTGTGAAACACCGGCACTGGCTGATAATGCATGCGACAAGGGAAGCGCAGGCTTCCTTGTTTGTCATTGAGGAAAATACAGATTCCGTCATTTTTCCCGGGGGAAGGCTTTCGTTGCGGAAAAAAAACGAAAACAATCCGTCTCCTTTACCCGGCCAAAATAAAGTGCGGGTAGATGCCGGAGAAATTCAGTTTCCCCTGATATTGCGCCGGTGGAAAGCGGGAGATTATTTTTACCCGCTTGGCATGAAAAAAAAGAAAAAAATAGCCCGTTTTCTGATAGACCTCAAGTTGTCAAAGCCCGAAAAGGAAAACGTTTGGGTGCTGGAGAGTCAGAAAAAAATCATCTGGGTGCTCGGGTATCGCATTGATGAGCGATTTAAAATTACGGAACGCACCGAAGACTATTTGGAGCTGACCTTAGAATCCTAAGCTTTGTTTTACTTTCAGTATAAATTCACGGGCGGGCTGACAATCTGCTTGAAGCAAGGCGGCAGCAGCCCACAAGAATACAATTCCGAATACGGCGCCCCAGAAATGAGCGGAATGATTTACATTGTCTTCGGCTTTGCGTTCAAGGTAGGAAGATAAAATCAGATACAGCGGGCCGAAAATATAACCCGGAATTACGGGCGGAATGAAGAACAACCCGATTTTTACCCGGGGTTCTAAAAAAATGCCGGCAAACACTACAGCGCTTACGGCTCCCGAAGCGCCCAGGCTGCGATAAGAATAATCGTGTTTATGTTTGTAAAAGGTGGGCAACAGGCAAAACACCAAAGCCAGCACATACATCAGCAGAAACAAAAATTTACCTTTGCTGCCAAACAACTGTTCTGAAACAAAAACTTCTTCCACAAATTCGCCAAACATATACAGTGAAATCATATTAAAAAACAAATGCACCGGGTCGGCATGGATGAGCCCGCAGGTAATAAACCGGTACCACTGGCCGTTCCGGGTAATGGCCGGCGGATAAAAAATCATGTCGTTAATCATCTTTGTGTTGTTGAATGCGCCGAATGAAATGATAACAGTCAGTAAAACAATCAGCAAAGTGATGGACAGTTGCATGTTTTGTATGGATTTAATTATGATTCATGATGGTAGGCTTCATGGTTCAGAATGGTACAGGCCCGGTAAAGTTGTTCGGCCAGGATGAGCCTTACCAACTGATGGGGAAACACCAGGGGCGAGAGGCTCCAGACAAACCGCGCTTTTTGCAGCAGCAATTCATCAGTTCCGTAAGCTCCGCCGATAAAAAACACCATGCGCCGGGTGGCTTCCCGTGTTCTTTGTTCTATCAGAGAAGCCAGTTGCTTGCTGCTGATCAACTTCCCTTTTCTGTCCAGCGCCACAAGATAATCCTGCGCATCCAGTTGCTTCAGTACCGCTTCGGCTTCTTGTTTCAGGTGGCCTACATCCGGTAAGGCCTGTACAGGTGCGGGCGGAAACAATTTCCATTCTATCGGAAAATATCCGCCTATCCGACGGGTAAATTCTTCAACGCCGGGTTGAATATAAGGCTCATGCTTTTTGCCGATGCACCAACAAGCCAACTTCATGCGTAAATATAAAAAATATGCTTCAGCGGCAAAATGATAGCAAAAAATTGTCTTTTACTTTAAAAAAGACAAGATAAATATCCGGAGCTGTGCAGAATAAATTCAGTGCGGCTGAAGTGTATCTTTTTTTACTTTATTTCATAATCTTTTTTAAATGCCATAAGCGTTGAGCGATACAATACATTAGCGCTGTCTAATGAAGCCGCTTTCTGATAATACTGATACGCTTCGGCCAGATAATGGGCATCTTCCAGCATAAAGGCTGTGCGGAAGGCTTCTTCGGCCGGCGATTCATAACCTTTGATTTGCGATTTGATTTTCTTCAACAGTTGTTCATAGGTTTCTTTTTTCACATAGTTGAATACTTTCCGGTCTTCATTTTCTCCGCCTTTAACGGCTGCAATCCAGTAATACGTATTTCCGGGCTTCAGCCGGTTTATGAAGGAAGGGATAGAAATTTTCAGTTTTTTAACCGAGGTAGTATAAAAGGGTTCCAGAATATTGGAACTGTTGAAAAGCATGAAATCAAATTCCTTTGCATCGCTGTAGCATTTCCATGAAAGCGGGAAATCGCCTTCGCAGTAGTTTATGGTATCCAGCCTCGGGTCAATCCAGATATCATTTAAAGAACGGGTTACGGCGCCGGTGGTTTGCATATAGGCATTCCGGTTGCTGCCCACCGAGGCGGATGGTTTGGTAAGTTGCGCCCATACAAATTTCAGATAACTGGCGCTGAGCGAACTTCTGTTCACATTACAGGAATCGCCGAATTTTGACAACTGATAATTTCCCGGCTTGCTCAGCGTGAATAAATTAACTTCGTTGCAGATCAGCGATACGGTTGCGCCGGCATCCAGCTTCAGCGTTGATGTGGCAGAAAGCAATTTTCCCACCTTTACTTTTTCTTCTTTGTTGTTTTCGATGGCTGAAACATTCCCTTTCAGACTATAAATCAAAAATTGATTTTGTGCAGGGAGCCGGTGCATCCAGAAACTCAGAATTAAAACAGCAATTAGCGTTCTCATTATTATTGTTTTAAGGAGTTGGTTACGATTCGTTAATGATGGTGCGGTTTAAAGATGGTGTTATAATGAAATTTTTTATTCATCCATATAGCCCAGGCTTCATAAAAATAAATTACATCAACGGCCAGAATAATGGTTAACAGACTTAATTTCATATCTACTTTCAAACGAAACCGGTCGTAAAGATAAAAGCCAAGCCATACGAACAATATAGCAGACGCTACCTGTGCAATTTTGGCTGCAAGATGAAACCAGATATGGCTTTCAATGTAATAGTGAATGAACAACGACATGTGCAGCCAGCAAATCAGAACAGCCAGCAAAATATTGCCCCAAGCCGGCATTTTTTTAACGAAATTTTTCTCCAGAATCATGGATAAAATGTTGGCGTGCACTACGATGCCGTTCATGTCGGGTATGGTTTTTCCGTAATACTTCTCGTTCATGGGCGTGAATTTTTTATCCTGTATGTCATTGGGGTCAAGATTGACATAACCCAGCAGCACAATTTTTCCTTTCAACAGAGAAGGTTCCACATTATCGCTGAGCAGTGCCTCCGGTTCAATTTTATAATATTGTGCTTTGGTTTGGGAAAGACGCCGTGTGTAGTTGATGATGGTGCGTTTGTCTTTTTTCTTTTTCAGCCCATCGTAAAGTTCCGGTTTGTATTTTTTGATGATGGCAGAAGTAAAAGAAGGCAGCATCAGTTGTTTCTCTTTATCGTCCGATCTGAAAGGATAATACGTACGTATGGTTTCCGTGAGCAGGTGGGGAAAATTGACATAGCCGAACGAAAGGGAATCTTCCAGAAAATAATTTTCTGCCGGATAAATTTTATTTGTACTGTCGGTAAGGTATTTTACGGCCAGCACCAGATTTTTGTGTTTCCGAATCGTATTTCTCAGCATCGAATCTTTTTCCGGCTCTTTGGGGCCCGGAAAGGTGGCATCCAGTCCTATCACTTTGGGTTCGTAAGAAGCTGTTTTTTCAATCAGGTAGGCAATGCCTTCGCGGTCGTAATTTGCGATGTTGATGATCACAATGTTTGAATCCACCGGAACGGCCTGGTCTTTGCTCAGCTTAGAATAGGAGATATCGCTGAAATCAAAATCCTTTAAGTTCAGCTTAACGGGATTCAGAAAACCGAGGTTCAGTGGTAAAGAACCCAGCACCACAATGAAAATAAAAACCCAAAGCGTAGCAAACAAAGTGTCTTTTTCATATAAATATTTGGTAATCCGGTGATGGATTTTTTGCTTTTTCTTTTGAGAATGGCCATGATGTTTTTCCATACTCATGGGTTTGATGATTAAGGCAAGCAATAGGCATACATCGGTATTTTTAAAACCGGTTGCTCACGTCAAATTTTTGCTAAAGCTATGTATTCAAAACTGATTTTGCATCCATTAAAACTAATTTATTTATCACATTGAAGTTTCGTACTGCAAAAAATTTATCGGATTAATGAAAAAAGCTTAACACAATCCCGCTAATTACAGGTTCAGGGCCGATAAATGTTTCAAAAGCGTTTTACGGCTCCGGAAATTCTTCTTATATTTGCACCCCGGTTTTTTTATAAAACCTTTTGGCAAGAATAAAAATGGTCCCGTAGCTCAACTGAATAGAGCATCTGACTACGGATCAGAAGGTTTCAGGTTTGAATCCTGACGGGATCACCGAGCACCCGCAAATGCGGGGTTTTATTTTTGAAGTTCTGTACCGATAGGTAGAAATCCGTAATTCAGTCAATGGTCCCGTAGCTCAACTGAATAGAGCGTCTGACTTCGGATCAGAAGGTTTCAGGTTTGAGTCCTGACGGGATCACAGATTTTCTGCAATAACAGAAAAGCCTCCCGAAAAGGAGGCTTTTTGTTTGGTGCACTCATTGTAATTAATTTCTCTGAAACTTTCCGAGCAGTCTTAAAATTTCCAGATACAGCCATACCACCGTAACCAATAAACCAAAAGAGCCGTACCACTCCATATATTTTGGCGCCTTCAGCTCAACCCCTTTTTCAATCACATCAAAATTTAAGAGCAGGTTCAGCGAAGCCAGAGCGACCATAAGAATAGAAAACCCTATACCCAGCGGGGTAGCCGCATTGGTAAAGGTGGCAGAAAGCACGGCCGTGCCGGTGGCAACATAGGTTATCCATTGAATGAGGTAGAACAACGCTACCGCAGCCGTAGCGGTAATCACAATGGTGCGAAAGCGGCTGGTCACTTTAATAATCCGAAACCGGTAAATCAGAAACATAACCAGGCAAACCAGCAGGGTAAGCGCCACAGCCTGCGCGGGAAGGCCCGGATACACAAAATTATACATAGCCGAAACGGCGCCTACAAAAAGACCTTCCAGTATGGCATAAGCAGGCGCCAGCACCGGCGACCAGTGCATTTTAAAAGCCATCAGCAAGGCCAGGGCCAGGCCGCCGAAAACGCCGATATACATAAAAACTTTGGGGTCGCTGCCTTTGTAAAACTGACTCCAGGCAAACAGCGTAGAGGCAATCATTAACATCAGCAGAATGCCGAATTTATTCATCGTTCCTTTCAGCGTCATTTCCTGACCTGTGCTGACGCCTTCCAGAACGGTTCCTTCAAAATGTTTTTCCTGTAATACAGGATTACTTGATTTAAACCATGCCATAAGAAAATTTTTTTAAAAATAAGAAAAATTCCTGACTTTAAAACTGAAATTTAAAAATTGATTCCCTTGAAAAATAACGCATCAGGAAAACTTCAGGTTCAGGCTTTGAGTTAAATCATAATTTTCTAATCAAATCAAAAAATAACGAATCATCAGATAACCAAACAAATTATTCCGGTATTGCTAAAAGCTGACCTTATTGCTTAAGCAACATTCAAACCGAACTCATCCGATTTCCGGGATTTTTTTAGAATTGGGGGCTGTCATCGTCCGTCTCTTTTCTCTGCAGCGGTTCCGGCCTTTCGCTACTACCGCAAGGCGGTATCCGCTTCAGTCCGGCAGCCCTTCAACAGCCGGAATTCTTATCAGCTAAAAATCTGCCCAAAGCCCGTGTTCTCATGAGTTTTAATACGGGCAAGTGAGCAAAAAAAAAAACAATACTTCTCTGTTACTTTCTGCCTTATGAAGAAATTCTTGCAACATTTTTTTTCACGTTCCGGCAAGAGTCTCTGATAATTAATTGTGTATGTAAAGTGCGGGTCACAAACTGGGTTACGGGTCGTTTACTTTCTATGAGTTGAAGCAACAAATGCATAGCTTCTTCTCCCATTTCAAATGCCGGTTGGCGAATTACCGATAGCGGCGGGTGAAGCAGTTCTGTAATTTCACTGTTCGAAAATCCGATGAGCGCCACTGTTTCCGGAACTTTTATTTTTTTGTTTTTCAGAAAACGTAAATAACCCAGGGTCAGTTTATCGGAGGTCGCAAGAATGGCATCCGGCCTTNGGCGAACATTCCAGATTCGTTCCAGCGCCTGCTCCAGTTCTTCATAATTCATACCGCCATGCATACAGTGACTGATAAGTTGTTCATTTACGGGAATACCGGAATCGTTCAGCGCCTCCCGAAAACCGGCCAGCCGTTCACGGGTAATGGATAAAACGGGTGAACCTGCAATAGCAGCAATGCGCTTAAAACCATTAGCCACAAGATGCAGCGTGGCTTCGTACGATCCTTTCCGGTTATCAACGATCACTTTATGTGTATTAATCTCATTCACGATTCTGTCAAAGAATACCAGAGGCATTCCTTTTTGAGAAAGTTCCTGAAGCAAACCGAAATTTTTTGTTTCGCTCGATACGGAAAGAATGATACCGTCTATGGAACGGGACGTCAGGTACTGCAGGTTCATTACTTCCCGATCATACGATTCAAGACTTTGAGAAATGACCACATTGTAGCCTTTCTGATAAGCAACAGATTCTATGCCGTTAATCACCTGCGAAAAAAAATGATTGGCAATTTCGCTAACGATTACACCGATTGTGCGTGTTCTTCTTTCTTTTAATCCCAGTGCAACCGGATTGGGATGATAATTCATTTTTTCAGCATATTCCCGAACTAATTTTTTGGTCTCGGGGCTGATTTCATAGCTGTCTCGCAAAGCCCGGGAAACGGTGGATGTGGATAACCCCAGCGCTTTGGCTATGTCTTTAATTGTAACGGCTTCAAATTTCATTTCCTCTTCCCCTTTATTCAGATTTGAAAATTACGAAAATTCCGGTAAAGATGTAATCTTCAAATCGTTTGCAAAATGTCAGATTTTTTTAATATTCTGCAAGATAAATCCGAAATGAATGAATTTTATTACATGCATTTGAGTGGCAAGAGGTTACAGGAAATCGTTGCCGGCAACGATTGCGTGAAAAAACTTCTATATTGTTGATTCTCCAATAAAAACTTGTGTTTAAACTTGTAATATAAGTTGCTGTATAGTCTGAAAAAAACCTGACTAAGCTGCATGAAAAGATTGCTTGGCCATACATCTCAAAATGGCATTCCGGAGTGCCGGATGCTGACGCGGAGGACAATTTTCAATCCTTTACCGGTTTTCCATTCAATAAATAAAGTTGTATTTATAAACACCCTGCGCAGAGCGGGATGTAATTTCTTGATGTCTGAATTTTCTTTTCTTATTCAACATTTTAAATAGCATAGTTCATGAGAGCAACACTTTACCGTACGCACCTGTTCCTGTTTTTTTTCGTGATGTTGCCTTTCTTTTCCATTGGGCAAAACAAACAGATCAGCGGGCAGGTTTCTTCGTCTGAAAACAAACAGGCTCTTTCCGGAGTAACGGTTACTGAAAAAGGTACCCGCAATTCAGTGATTACCGATGCGGAAGGCCGGTTTCGAATCACTCTTCAGGGAAAAACCAACGTGTTGGTGTTCAGCAGTTCCTCTTTCGTCACACAGGAAGTTCCGGTGGGTAACAGTACAACCCTTAACGTAGAGATGGTGCCGGAAATTAAAGAAATTGAAGATGTGGTGGTTATCGGATATCAAACTGTCAGACGACGTGATGTACTGGCATCTGTAT
>JAOAGO010000052.1 GCA_026415715.1 Chitinophagaceae bacterium
CCATGGAATGGGTCTAAGAAAGTTTTATTAGTTACTAACAGATTATCAATCCCAAATACTACTTTATATTGTAATCCTTCTATGATTTTTAAGATACCATATGCATTTCCTATTAATCTGTCATTTTCAGATGTGAAAATGTTTTTGTCCAAAATATATTTCGCATTATAAAAGGACATAGGCGTAAGATTTGCACCCTGTCCAATCGTATTGTTGACCGTATTAATATTATAAGCTCCGTTATTTAATATTGCGGGAACATTTGGCATGAGATTAAAAGCCAAACGTGCAGCACCAGCAATATTAAATGCCTGTCCCGGAAGCGATCCGGAATTTAATCCGGTATTTTTAGAGGTAGTATATTGTAATTTGCCACCAATGGTAAGGATGGAATTCACTTTATGTTCCAGATTCATCAAACCGGTTAATCTTCTGAAATCATTGTTTACCAGCATTCCTTTCTGCTTCGTAAATCCGAATGACAGGTAATAATTTGTTTTATCGTTTGCGCCACTGATATTAATGGAATGGGTATGCGATACGCCCTGACGATAGATAACATCATACCAGTTAGTACTTACCGGGTTGCCGTCCGGTCCGATGTAAGGATAGAATCCTCTTGTGGTTCCGTTAGGCGGAGTTCCTGCATTGGTTAATCCTTCGTTTTTTATTAATTCATATTCCCGGCCGTCAAGTAAGGGAATTAAGTTAAAAGGTCTTGTCAATCCTACCCACGTATCATAATTTACTCTGGCTTTACCTTGCTTTCCTTTACGGGTAGTTATAAGCAACACTCCTGCAGCAGCTCTTGAACCATAGATGGCAGCTGCCGCAGCATCTTTTAAAACTTCCACACTTTCGATATCGGCCGGATTGAGATCAGACAACACGTTATTAGCCGCACTGTTACCTACGTTGCCAATATACGTAGGAATACCATCTATAACGGCTAAAGGAAGATTACTCAACCCCATGGCATTTACGCCCCGGATACGAATAACCGGAGTAGCGTTCAGAACACCGTTGGGTAGCGTAACCGATACGCCGGCCGCCCTTCCGGATAGGGCTTGTTCGAAACTCTGTATGGGTAAATCCTTGGTTTTTTCACCGGCAATACGCGATACCGACCCGGTCACATCTCTTCTCCTTTGGGTACCGTATCCCACAACCACCACCTCAGACATGGTCTTATCTTCCTGCTTTAGCGACACATTTATAACGTTGGATGCGCCGAGTGCAACTTCCTGTGGGGTCATGTCCACCGCAGAAAATACCAGTGTTCTGGCATTAGCGGGAACGGTAATCACATAAGTACCGTCATCTTTCGTGGAAGTTCCCGCAGGAGTTCCTTTTGCAATTACGGAAGCATTGGGAACGGGGTTCCCTTTATCATCCGTTACTTTTCCGGTAATGGTGCGTTGTGCATTTGCAAAAACGGCAAAAAACACAAGCGAGCTGAGCAATAAATACAATTTTCTCATTGGCTTTATTTTTTAATAAAAAATTTTTAAAGAGGATGCAAATTAGTTAACTTTTAAAGATAATAAAAATTTGATAACGGTAAATTAAACCTTCTTTCTTTAAAGAGGCCATGATAAAATCATATCAAAGTTATGACATCTTATGAATAGCAATCGCTGCTTTCGGCATCATTTTTAATGCATTCGTATAGTATGAAATTTTAAGTATAAATACCTTACTTCCAAAAAATTAAGATCTTCCTGTCTTAAATCACATCCGTTATTTTAATTAATTGTTCAGGGAATTTGAAATTTTTCTGATACTCCGGCCAGGTACATACTTTACCCGGAATCTGCTTAGCTGAAGAGCAGATTCGTATATTTTCAGCATGACGTGAATTCTTTCAGAAAATTTTCCGGGATAAAAAATCCCGGATTGTCACAAAAGCTTTTTCACTTCTTCAATTACCTGTGTTAACCGGGAAGGATCTTGCCCGCCAGCCGTAGCCAGATTTTTCTGACCTCCTCCACCGCCCCGTATAAGAGGCGCCACAATTTCTTTAATCATCCTGGCTGCATCCAGGTTTCTTGCTTTCACTACAGTTTCTGAAACGCTTATGGCTACATACGGTTTTCCGCCCAGATTAACTGCCAGTACGACAACATGATCCCGAATATGATTTTTCAGATCGAAGCAAAGTTTTTTCAGCGCATCCGGGTGAAATACTTCTACTACATCTCCTATAAAATTGATGCCGTTAATGATTTCGTCTTTTTGCAACAACTCATTTCGTACGGCCACCAGATGCCGGGCTTCCATCCGTTCCAGATGTTTTTTCAGTTCCTGATTTTCCTGCTGAAGCGTTTCAATATGGCGGCGAACGTCTTTCGGATGTTTTAATAATTCTTTTATATCTTTCAGTAATCGTAGCTGTTCATTCACATAAGCTTCAGCAGCCGTTCCGCATACGGCTTCTATACGCCTTACGCCGGCTGCCACTGAAGTTTCAGCCGTAATTTTGAACATGCCCAGTTCACCCGTTGCACCGGCATGCGTGCCGCCGCACAATTCAACTGAATAACCGGGGTCTATGATGACCACCCGCACCGTATCGCCGTATTTTTCGCCAAACAGGGCCATGGCACCCATATTCAGCGCTTCTTGTTTCGGCATTTCACGAATCACAACCGGTATGTTCTGTCTTATTTTTTCATTCACCAGTTGTTCTATCTTCACAATTTCATCTTCGGTCAGTTTGGAAAAATGTGAAAAATCAAATCGCAAATATTCGGCAGCCACCAATGAACCTTTTTGCGTTACATGCGTTCCCAGTACGTTTCGTAAAGCGGCATGTAAAAGATGAGTAGCCGAATGATGCCAGGTTGTTTTAATTCTTTTTCCGGCATCTACTTCGGCCATAACAGGATTTTCCGGATGTTCCGGTAAAAACTCCGTGAAATGAACAATTAAATCATTTTCCTTTTTGGTATCCAGCACCGGAACCCTTTCTTTTCCTTCACGTTGTTTTGTGCTTTCTGCAATAAGCCATCCCGTATCTCCTACCTGCCCCCCTGATTCTGCATAAAATGGAGTTTTTTCCAAAACAATCTGATACAATTCTTTTCCTTTTGACTTCACTTTCCGGTATTTCAGAATCCGTGTGGAGGTTTTCAGGGTATCATAGCCTACAAACTCATTTTCGCCGGGGTAAAGCTCTTTCCAGTCTTCGGCTTCAATGGTGGTGGCTGCCCGGCTTCGTTCTTTTTGTTTTTTCATTTCATCTTCAAATCCTGACTCATCCACGATGAACTGCTGCTCAGCGGCAATCAGCTTCGTCAAATCCAGCGGAAATCCGTACGTATCATATAACTCAAATGCATCTTTTCCGGATAAAATTTTTTCGGACTTACCGTTAGCCTGGTTAAATATTTCCTGTATCCGCGCAAGTCCTTTATCGAGGGTGCGCAGAAAAGATTCTTCCTCTTCCTGAACGATACGACATACCAGATCCTGTTGCTGCGAAAGTTCGGGAAATACGGTTTCAAACTTTCGGGCCAGCACCGGCACCAACTGATAGAGAAGCGGTTTTTTATATTCCAGATAGGAAAAGTAATAGCGCACTGCTCGCCGTAAAATTCTTCGGATAACATAACCGGCGCCGGTGTTGGAAGGCAGCTGTCCGTCTGCGATGGTAAAACCGATAGCCCTCAGATGGTCGGCCACCACCCGAAAGGCTATGTCTTTTTTTGTATTTCCGAATTCGTAGATTTTTTTTACCCGTTGTTCAGCGTCATGAATAATGTCGGTGAATAAATCAGTGTCGTAGTTGGACGATTTGCCGTTCAGAATTCTCACTAATCGCTCCAATCCCATGCCGGTATCAACGTGGCGCTCCGGCAAAGGCTCCAGCAATCCGTTTTTCTTCCGGTTGAACTGAATGAATACATTGTTCCAGATTTCCATCACATGGCCCGAGGGATCATTATTCACTAAGGCATGGCCGTCGTTACGTGCTTCCGGGCGACTGTCATAATGAATTTCCGTACAGGGGCCGCAGGGGCCTGTATCTCCCATTTCCCAGAAATTATCTTTCTTGCTGCCAAACAGAATACGGTCTTCCGGTAACCATTTTCTCCATTCTTCATAGGCCTCTTCATCCCGGGGCAGATTTTCTTTTTCATCGCCTTCAAATACGGTTACATAAATTCTGTCTTTATCCAGTTTATAGACTTCCGTCAGCAACTCCCAACTCCAGGCAATGGCTTCTTTTTTAAAATAATCTCCGAAACTCCAGTTTCCCAGCATTTCAAACATGGTGTGATGGTATGTGTCCACTCCTACTTCTTCCAGGTCGTTATGCTTTCCGCTTACGCGTAGGCATTTCTGCGTATCGGCAATGCGCCGGGCCGGCGGGGTTTTATGTCCCAGAAAATAATCTTTAAACTGATTCATTCCCGCATTGGTAAACATCAGGGTCGGATCGTTTTTTACCACAATAGGTGCGGAAGGAACAATAAGATGGCCTTTTGAAGCAAAAAAATCCAGAAATGTTTTACGTACCTCAGCTGAATTCATGATATCGGGCTTTGTAAAAATGATAATCTTTGATATCTAAAGTTTTTTGTTAAGAACTTGCTGACAACCTGTTTGGTTTGCAAATTGCAGAACGACATTTAAATTTGTTTGTCTGAAACAATTTGTTGCGTCAAAGGTACAACAACACGGAAAATACAATTTTTAATGAAGTCGGGATAGTTTCCCTGTCAGAATAAATGAAATATCATTCAGGCGGATGCCGTGGCCATGAAAAAAGTAAAATATTATTATAATACCCAAACTCTTCGCTACGAAAAGGTAGAAACGCCTCTGCGGGTAAAGTTGCTGAGAATATTTGGATTTATGGCGGCGGCTCTGGTTACGGCCGTTTTGATTTCGATTGCCGCTTTTCGGTTTATCGGTTCGCCGCAGGAACGCATTCTGCTTCGGCAAAACCGTGAGCTTCGCGAATTTTATGAAGATTTAAGAGATACGCTGGAGTCGCTGAAACGGCAAATGCGGGAACTGGAAAAAAGAGATAACGATGTGTACCGCGCCATTTTTGAAGCCAATCCCATACCCGATACTGCTCGTTCCAAAGAACTGGAAATGAAAATGGAACTCGCCAAAATAGAGATGTTAAAGGATTATGAGCTGGCGGCATCTATTACGGCCACCATCCAAAACCTCAAAAGCCGCATAGCCGCTCAAAAAAAATCGTACGATGAAGTAGAACTGCTCGTAAAAAATAAAGAGCAAATGCTGGCTCATACGCCGGCCATACAACCGGTCAGTAACAAAGACTTAAACCGAATTGCATCGGGATTCGGCTACCGGATTGATCCGATATATAAAACCGTAAAATTTCATGCCGGCCTCGATTTTACGGCGCCTCAGGGAACGCCTGTTTATGCCACGGCCAACGGTACCGTAACGATTGCAGGAAATACGGGAAACGGATATGGAAATCATGTTATCATAGATCACGGCTATGGCTACGAAACACTTTACGGCCATCTGGTAAAAGTAAACGTAAAAGAGCAAGAACAGGTGAAACGCGGACAAGTGATCGGGTGGGTGGGCAGTACCGGAAAATCCACAGGTCCGCACCTTCATTACGAAGTTCATAAAAACGGAGAAAAAGTGGACCCGATCTATTTTTTCTATAATGACCTTACTCCCGAACAATTTGATTACATCCTGAAACGGGCAGCTACCGCTAACCAAAGCCTTGATTAATAAAGAAACACCAAAACTCACATGTCCAATCTATAACATTTCCATAACTTTACGTCAATGAAAAAAACATTCACACAAATTTTAATTGACTTTGACGGCACTGAAGAGCCTGCCGCTTCAACATCGGCCGGTGAAACACCGAAAAACGAAACGGAAGTCAATGAACCGGCAGTCATTTTCCGCGCCAGGCCCAAGCCAACAGCAAACACTTCTTCGCCGGTGATGCCCGTTTCCGAATCTTCACCTTCCCGGAGAGGCAGAAAACCATTAAAAGAAAAAAATGATTTCACTTCTCTGAAAGAACCGGTTATTCCCGACGATGACATACTTTATCAGAAACAATATTACGGTATCGGCGAGGTGGCGGAAATGTTCGGGGTAAACGCTTCGCTGATTCGGTTCTGGGAATCGGAGTTTGATATTCTTAAGCCCAAAAAAAATAAAAAAGGCGACCGTTTTTTCCGGCCGGATGATATCAAACTTCTGGCGTTGATTTATGACTTGCTTCGCCGCCGGAAATATACCATTGAAGGCGCAAAAGAATACCTGAAAAAAAACAGCCGGTCGGCCGAAAAATTTCAGGCCATTCAATCCCTGCTTCAGATAAAGGCTTTTCTGCTGGAACTGAAAGCATCGTTGTAAAAATACATTGGCGAAAACCGGCTGCAACGAAAATGTATTTCATATCATCTTTATTTGGCAAATAATTAATAAAAAGAATACGAATCATGAAACGATACGGGATATTTTTATTAGCCTTTTTTGCGGTTCTGAAAGCCCGTACACAACAGCAAATGCCCACCCCGTCTCAATCCTGCGAGTACATCGTTCTCAACGAACGGCCGAATGAAAAATCGATTATAGGATTTATCACCCGTGCAACGCTGGAAAACGACACCACGTTTACATGGTATCAGCAATCGCTGAAAAATTACAGGCCGGATTCTTCGGTTGTGGAAACCTTACGCCATGCGTCGCCCGATCTTCATTTTCTGGTTTTTCTGGGTACATGGTGCTCCGATTCGCATTACATCATTCCGAAGTTTTTTTCGATTGTAAAGTCGGCCGGATTTGCTGAAGAAAAAATTACCTTGATTGGGGTGGACAGAAGCAAAAAAACACTTTATCACCTAACCGATGCTTTTCAGGTTAAAAACGTTCCTACCCTCATTGTTTTGCATAAGGGCAAGGAAGCCGGTCGGGTAGTAGAATACGGCACGTCGGGCAAATTTGATAAAGACCTGGCAGATATTCTCAAAACCTTGCATTAATCTTCGCGGCTGATGCGCACATCGGTGTTGGCTCCGGCAATTTCAATGTGCAATTCTTCCATCAGTTTCAGTATGTCTAAATGGATGGATTGCCTGATGTGGTTAAATTCCTGCAAGGAAACAGGGGCTGTGTAATAGTCTGACTGAATCACAAAAGCGTTTCCGGCAATTTCGGCAAAATGAATATGGGCTTGCTGCACGGCGGGCTTTTTCATGATGCTTTCTATTCCATGAATCAGTTTTTCCAGCTTGCTTGATGAAGTCTGCAAACTCACTTCAATTCTCAGATCGCCGCGCCGCTGGGTACGAAGCGAAAGGTTGTCCAGAATGCTGTCCACCATCTGTTTGTTCGGTACGGTAACATAGGTTTTCTGATCGGTACGGATTCGGGTGCTGCGCAACCCGATTCGCTCAACCTGTCCGGTAATATGATGCACTTTCACCAGGTCGCCGGTTACAAAAGGCTTATCAAAAAAAATGATAAAGGAAGCAATCAGGTTTTCCAGGCTTTCTCTCAGCGCCAGCGCCACGGCTGCGCCAACTATGCTCAGGCCGGCCACTAGACCGGTAATATTCATTCCGATGGCATAGCGCAAAATCAGCATCACGCCGATGATGATCAGAAGAATTTTAAAGAAATCTTTAAAAAATACAATCAGTTGATTATCGGCCTGGTCGGGTGTAAGATTGGCTTTTTGTTCCAAAACCCCGGCTAGAAAATCAATAAAGCGAAGCAGCACCACAATAAACATTCCGATTACCACGGCCTTACCCACGACATGAAGGATTGCGGAAACACTATATTTATAAATCTGAAACTGAAGTACGGAAGGCAGTTTCAGCTTATACAAAGCAGCCAGGGTAATCAGGATAGCCAGAAACCGTGCCAGCGGCTTCACCACCAATTGATTTAACGAAGATTGATCAACGCCTCTTAAAAATTGGCTTGCGGATTTATACATCAGCTTCGTAAAGAAAAGTGAAATGTATTTCTTAACGGTCCACGCCGCCAGAATGATGCCAAAAACCAGCAGATAATCCCTGAGGGTATTGTCGAGCACCACCCGGTCTAATAATTCTTTCATGGTGTGAAAAATATTTCCGCTTGCTCAAAATTAAGGCCTGAAAACATATCAGCGGAAGGCATAGATATACAAACAGGCCTGTTTGTTTTCACAGCTTTTTTTTAATGCATACATACGGGTTGAAGTGAAGCTGAAAACGTCGCTGTTTTTTAAGGCCGCCGGCATTTCCCATTCATCCGTAAGCGAGGTATGGATTTCATATCGGTACAGCGTATCATTAACCGACCCGAAAATGTATTTTCCGGAAACCCTGAAATTTTTCCATCGCTGAATCAGTATTCCGTTTTGAAGGGTTCCGAAATAGTCAAACACATACACACCCCGCAATGAATCGTACAGATATACATTTCTGTTTTCATCAAAAATTTTTCCGGGGTTGAAGGGAGGCGTTAAAATAAGTCTGAAGTCCGGTGTTTCCTGAATCAGCCGCCCCTGCTCGTCTATTTTTTTCAGTTTACATTCCAGTTCGTCATAAATCCAGATTTTGTTGTCAAACGATTGCCCGATGGCTTTGGCCTGCAGAATGCCCTGCTTACGGAAGTCAACAACATTCACCACATTCAGAAAACGGTCGAGCATGACTACGGTGGCGAAATCTTTGTAGTACAATAACACCCTTAAGGGATTGGACACATCTATGAGCGTGGCTTGTCCGTATCTTCTGATGTCGTTATAAACGGCTACCGAATCTCCGTTTACATTGTACTTTTTAATTTGGTTGCGGCTGTTGAGTATGTAAATGTTATCGAGATGATCAACGGTAAAATCCACCATATCGCCCTTCATCATCCGAACCGGCCTGAACACGGAATCTGCCTGCGCCCGGCAGCATACCGTCATGAAGACAGTCCAAGCCGTTAAAAGGCCATGTGGAAGTTTCATGTTTTGCGGATTATTTTATCGTCATGATTCAGATATGATTTCAGTTCCAGTTCCTGCCCGTCAAAAACGGCATAGGTAAAATACTGAATCCAGTCGCCCAGATTGATGTACCGTGAACTATATCCCGGTGCCGCATGTTCATCGTTCAAGCGATAATCTATAGGTAAATGACGATGGCCGAATATGAAATAGTTGTAAAACCGGCTTTTTAAAATTTCTTTGCAATGCAATATCAGCCATTCGGCATCTTCGCCGAGAAATATTTCCTGCGCCGTTCCGGTTTGCGCCCGGCTCTTTTGGCTGAAATAGTGAGCCAGCCCCATTCCGGCCACCGGCGGTAAAATGCCGAACAGCCATTTGCTGACCGGATGCCTGAAAATTTTTTTCAGTCGTTTGTAGCCATGGTCACCCGGCCCCAATCCGTCTCCATGGCCGATGTAGAATTTTTTTCCGTTACGTTCCAGTTCCTGTGGTTCGTGATATACGGGCATATACAATTCTTTCTGAAAATAATCTCTCGTCCACATATCATGATTGCCGGCAAAAAAGTGAAGAATAATGCCGGCGTCGGAAAGCTCGGCCAGCTTACCCAGCAGCCTTACAAAACCTTTGGGCACTACTTTGCGGTATTCATACCAAAAGTCAAACATATCGCCCACCAGAAAAATTTCGGAAGCTTCTTGTTGAATTTCATCCAGAAAACGGACAATCAGTTTTTCTCTTTTTAAACTGGCCGCATGATCCGGAGCGCCCAGGTGAAAATCAGACAAAAAATATATTTTCTTCATTGCGGTAGCCATACTTTTTTACTGCATGAAAAAATGCAGGTACTTCCAAACCTCCCGGCAGTTGAATTCTTTGCAATATAAGCATGAATTTTTTAGCGACTGCAGTACGTTGTTTCGTAAAAAACGGGAATGAAACGGCGGGCAGGGGTCAGGGTTGAGGTTAAAGTGAAAGGTATGAATGAATAAAGAAACACAGAAGTCATCCACGTTTTCCGTAGATATATTCAATCAGATCGCCGGAGGCGATAACCGGCTTGCCCGATACATCGCCGTTGTACCAATAAATCCAGGCTATGGTTGTATGATTGTCAATCCACACTTCCGTCAGTTCGCGGCGATACAGTTGCACTTCATCGGGCTCGGGGGTTACTCCTTCGTAATCGTCAAGCTGGCCGATAGCCCAGGCAAACTCATCTTCATTTTTGATACGGTACAACTCACCGATGATATAACAATCTTCGGTGGTAGGTACGGCAGCCGGATAGCTGCCCATGTCATATAATTTTCCTTTCACTTTGGCGTTTCCCAAAAATGAAAAATGGCGGCTGATATATTCATAAGCCGGGCTACGGAATCCGCTGCGTAACGATCCGTACACAAACAACTGATATACCCCCTGCTGTGACACACCGTAAAGATAAAGGAAAGCAACCACAAATGCAGAATAAAATTTTACCCGTAATAATACAGCATAAAGCCTGTGCAGTTGCTATGACAGCCAAAAACATAATCCCTTAAAAATACCGGATAGCAGGAAAGGAATAACTGTATGTGAAATCAGGGCCTGAAACCGGATAAATCCTGCTTTATCAGTTGCTGCAGGCTTTCTTCCAGTATCTCGTAGCGTTTTTCTATAAACAGATTCATTTCCCGTTGAGGGAGCCTGAGATTGTATTTACCGTGAAGTGCAATTTCCTGGTCAAATCCGGGGTTCAGCCGGTCAAATTCTTTTTTATCCATCTGGATATGCTTCAATATCACATCGGAACGAAAACGTCCCGAAATATCATAGGCCACGGTTTTTTTCAGCTCTTCTGCTGATAACTGAAGCGATTTGTTCATCAAATTCCGCGTTTCATCTTTGGTTAAGGTAGTAATACCTCCCTCGCCCTCAAAAATATAATGAGTGGCTATGAATTTTTTTACGTGCTTCATGGATTCGTTTGGCAGATAATGTTGCAGTGTCCAGAAATTTTTGCTTCCGCCGCTTTTTCGTATGGCTTTATATACATTCCCCGGACCTCCGTTGTATGCAGCCAGCACCAACAACCAGTCGCCAAACTCAGTGAAAAGCTCGGTCAGCATGCGGGCAGCGGCATGGGTACTTTTATAATAATCGCAACGCTCATCTGTTCTCTGCGTAATGCGCAAACCGTATTTCCGGGCGGTTTCCGGCATAAACTGCCAGGGCCCCCGGGCGCCTGCCGGCGAGGTTATGTACGGATTGAGGTGAGACTCTATGACGGCTAAATACTTCATCTCACCGGGCACACCATGTTGTTCCAGAATCTGCTCCATCAGTTGCAAATGGTGCCCCTTCTTTTGCTTTAATTCAAGATAATTTTTTTTATATTGGGAAATGTATTTCTCCACAAAGCTTACTGCGGCAGGGTTTAACCTTACTCCGGTAACATCATCCCCCTTCAGTGCAACATTTAAAAACTTTTTCAGCGCCTCTTTCGGGTCATCTGTTGTGTGTGCGGAAAGCTGAATGAGATTGCTGTCTTTTTTATTATGATTTAAATTAATGGT
>JAOAGO010000053.1 GCA_026415715.1 Chitinophagaceae bacterium
ATCCATGTAATGCCACTGGAACAACCGATAAGTAAAGTACAATATTTTGTGAGCTCTGCATTTTCTCTTAGTGTAAGTTCGTTGGCCACCTTCATTCGTGGCGACGTGCAACGTAATGGGATATGGGTTGAAAGTATCATAAAAAGATTCGGAAATTTCTGCAATAATTTTTCAGATACTTTCAAAGCCCATTCCGGTGTTACAAATGATTGTCCGCTTAAAGCTGAGCACTCAAAAAGGATGACGTGCTTGTATTGAGAGAGATTTAATTTTTCTGTATATAATTTTACATTTTCAATCTCAGAATCCGTTAAGCGTACTACAGGTTTTGCTGAAACCGTAATTTTACGAGGATATCCGCCATATATTGTTCCCCTTGTAGTACCGTCAAAAAAATGGACATTATCGGGATAAATTTGTAAAAAAAATATTTCGTCATAAATCCCATTTTTTTTTCTTTTAAATGCTTCTTTTTTAAAATTATGCCAATCCTCTTTTAAAGCGCTTTGTTTAGATGAAACAATCACTTCCCAAATCTCGTCAACACAAGGGTTATTTTCTATTACCGGGCGACAAAGTTGACTGATTGCCCATGTTAAATGACAACCGGGGTAATCCTTTTTTATTTGTTTTGCAACTACTGTAGCAAGTAAACAATCTCCGTTTGACACCAAAATTCCCAACAAAATTCTGGGTGATGAACTGAATTTCATGATTTCTCGCTTTGATGAATCATCATTTCGGCTAACTTTTCTATGGTAGTATTATGCTTCCACCCGATAGAATGAATAAGCGAAGGATTGCTGACTAATCGCTTAAAAGGGGCTTTGTAATGAGGATTAATATGAATATAATCTGTCCAGTTTTTTTGATAAAAGCCAAAACACAATTCAAGCCATTTCCTGATTGAGAAAGCCTGGCCGGTTCCTATACAAGCTTCAAAAAATATTTCTTGCCTTACCAGGGCCAGGATACCTTCAATAATGTCTCCGGCAAACCCGAATTCCTTTTCTACGGAAACATCTCCGATAACAAGTTGAACATTTTTTCCAAGAGAAGCTGCTTTAGCCGCTTCTACAATTTGACGATTTAAATGATTTTCTCTCCGTATGGGACTGTCATGATGAAACAAATATCCCACATACACTTTTATCCCTTTGTTTCTGTAATACCGAGCCGCATAAACAGATTGAATTCTTGCCAAGGCATAGGCGTTACAAGCATTGAATGGAGTAAATTCATCAATCGGATTTCCATGATTTTCAAACTGCAAACCGCTACCCGTAATAAAAACTTTGGTATGAGGCGAATATTGCAATACGCTTTCTAATACATTAAGCGAACCATTTAATATGGTATGTTGATGCTCCCATAATAATTCATGGTCGGTTTTTGAATGAGCGGCCAGGTGAAATATGGATTCAGGTTTATAATGCTTAATCAGATTATTAACAAACGAATTATCTCCGATATCGCCTCTTATCCAACTTCCCGGCGAGCGGGAAACGCCAATGACATGATATCCTTCTTTTTCCAGTTTTTTTCTCAGATAATATCCGTCTTGTCCGTTTACACCAAACAGAATTATCTTAGAATCATTCATGAAGTAATTTTGGATATTATTAAATTTTTAAATTCAGAATCTATTTTTTCGATACATTGATTTCTCTCAAGATTTAAAACAGCCAGTCTTTTTACAACCTGATTTTTTTCTTCGTTAGGAATACTTTCAAAATCATAGACTTTTTCTTGTTCATGCCATAATTCACAGTTCACCAACGCTAACTCGGCAAAAACCTTTCCAATGGTTCCTTCAAATATCCTGGTTTCATTTCCTTTTTCTTTATAAACTTTATTGGCCGCAAATGTGAGCTTTTCAACCGGAATCATTCCGGTTATTGCGTTATGAATATATGCATTAATCTCATCTATCAGTTGTTTCTCCTGATGTTCAAGATTCTGTAATTTCATCTTATCTTCCGTATGATATTGCTTTAATTTTACTATAGTAAGTTTATCGCAAAGTGAACCTAAAGTTTCTGCCATGAATTCAAAAATTTTTGTCACAAACTTAGAATTAATTGTAAAATATCAAAAATTGTATATTTGGGCAAATGCAATTTAAACCAATGCGCAAAAGAGCTTTAATTACGGGAATTACTGGACAAGACGGAGCTTACCTCGCAGAGTTTTTACTACAAAAGGGATATGAAGTTCATGGACTCAGAAGAAGGTCTTCTTTAATCAATACCGAAAGAATTGATCACCTGTATAAAGATATACATGAAAAAGATGTGAATCTTTACCTTCATTATGGCGATTTGACAGACTCGGCCGGGATTCTACACATCATCCAACAGGTGCAACCGGATGAAATTTATAATCTCGGTGCCATGAGTCATGTGCACATCAGTTTTCAGATGCCGGAATACACGGCAAATGTTGATGGATTGGGAGCCCTAAGAATTTTGGAAGCAGTTAGAATTCTGGGATTAGAGAAAAAGACCAAAATTTACCAGGCATCCACATCAGAACTTTATGGACTGGTACAGTCTGTGCCCCAAAACGAAAAAACCCCTTTTTATCCTCGTTCTCCTTATGCGGTTGCAAAATTATATGCTTACTGGATAACTGTTAACTATCGTGAAGCCTATAATATTTTTGCCTGTAATGGAATACTTTTTAATCATGAAAGTCCGATACGCGGCGAAACGTTTGTAACCCGAAAAATAACACGTGGCATAGCTGAAATACTAACCGGAAAAAAAAGTACAATATATCTCGGTAATTTAGATGCAAAGAGGGACTGGGGGCATGCCAGGGATTATGTAGAAGCTATGTGGAAAATACTTCAGCTGGAACAACCTGATGACTTTGTAGTAGCTACAGGGATTACTCATTCGGTCAGAGATTTCGTAATAAAAGCCTTTTCCTTTTGTGGGATTGAATTGTATTTTGAAGGAAAAGATATTCATGAAAAGGGATATGTGAGAAAGTGCCATCATCCTCAATTTCAACTGCCGGTGGGTCAAAATGTCATTGCAATAGACGCCCGCTACTTCAGACCAACCGAAGTGGATTATTTACTGGGTGATGCGACAAAAGCTCATCAAAAATTACAATGGAAGCCAACCTATCAATTCGACGATCTGGTTAAGGAAATGTTAGTAAGCGACTTAAATAAAATGGGAATTACTATCTCATTATGAAAATGAAAAATCCAAAAAGCTTAAAAATTTTTCCATAGCTTTTTTTTTGGGAATATTCAGTTCGTAACTCAAATGCTGTGTAAAGTATTTGCTCAAATCATAAATAGGAAAATCTTCTTGTTTTAATACCTCCGGAATATTTCGAATTCCCATATCCAACGCCTCATCAAACTCACTGATAAAATCTTCCGGCAACGGCTTTGCACTGGCCCACACCGCAAATACAAAAGGAAGTCCGGTGTGCTTTTTCCACTCCCACCCCAGGTCATAAACATAGCGTGAAATTTTTCGCTGTTCAAAAGCCCTGTCGCCTATGACCAGGCCGGCCGTTGTACCCTGAATTTTTTTTCGGTAATCCTCGTCCCCGGATTCTTTTACATCAGGCTGAATATGCCACGATTCACGCATCAGATATTTTAACAATGCCACAGAAGTGCGGCTTTGATAGTCAAGATAGATTTCCCGTATCTCTTCCAGCGGCACATCGCTGAACAACGCCACCGATGCAATTTCTCCTTCCGTACCGATACAGTAGTTGCCAACGATATAATGGGAAGGCATTTGCTTTAAAACAACTACCGGCACCAAACCCAAATCTATCTTCCCCTGAAGAAGCCAATCAGCAATAACTGACGGATAGTGACTTATCAGCTCTATTTTTTCAATTACAGGTGAGTGAGTCAATCCATAATAAAAGGGCCTTGTATTCAAATAATTCACTATTCCTGTTCTGATCTTATTCAATTTCAATTAAATTTGTGGTGCAAAAATAATTTAACCGAATAATATGGTCCGGGTAATATCCCATCCCGGCCTGCCTAATCCGGATTCATGGAATTAACTACACTCACCGCTATTTCGCCCGTTGACGGCCGCTATCGTAAACAGGTGCAACATCTTTATGAATATTTTTCCGAATTTGCTCTTATAAAATACCGGATACAAATTGAAGTAGCCTATCTTTTATTTCTGCATGAAAAAAAACTGTTTCGTTTGCCCGGAAAGGCCATTAAATGCTTAAAAAAAATTTCGGAAAATTTTGGTCTTGAAGATGCGCAGGAAATCAAACAGATTGAATACACAACCAATCATGATGTAAAAGCCGTAGAATATTTTATAAAAAATGAACTGGAAAAAGCTGGCGCTGCACCGTACAAAGAATGGGTACATTTCGGTCTTACCTCGCAGGATATCAATAACACAGCCATACCGTTGGCGTGGAAAAATGCAGTAGAATATGAATATCTGCCCGCTATTCTGAATCTGAACCATCAGTTGAAGCTTCTCGCCAAAGAATGGAAACAGATACCCATGCTGGCCCGTACCCACGGACAACCGGCCAGTCCAACTTTTCTGGGAAAAGAAATCATGGTATTTGCTGAACGCATTGAGCAGCAAGTTGAACAATTGATTCATATCCCTTTTACCGGTAAATTCGGAGGGGCCACCGGAAATTTTAACGCTCATGTAGCCGCTTTTCCGAAAATAAACTGGAGAAAATGGGCTGATGAATTTTTAGCCACTCTCGGACTCATTCGCCAGCAAAACACCACCCAGATTGAACATTATGATCATCTGGCCGCTCACTTTGATGGCATGAAACGGATAAATACCATCTTAATTGACTTATGCAGGGATATCTGGAGCTATATTTCTATGGATTACTTCGGGCAAAAAATCAACAAAAACGAAGTGGGTTCATCGGCTATGCCTCATAAAGTGAATCCTATTGATTTTGAAAATGCCGAAGGGAACCTGATGCTGGCTAATGCTTTATTTGAATTTCTTTCGGCCAAGCTGCCTGTTTCCCGTTTGCAAAGAGACCTTACCGACTCTACCGTTCTGCGCAACATTGGTATTCCCTTTGCTTATACTACTATCGCTTTCCGTTCTATAGAAAAAGGGTTGTCTAAACTGGTCGTAAATCACCATAAAATACACGAAGACCTGGAAAATCACTGGGTGGTGGTGGCTGAAGCCATTCAAACCATTTTAAGAAGAGAAAATTATCCGAATGCCTATGAGTGCATGAAAGAACTGACGCGGGGAAACCGTAAAATCGGCAAGAATGAACTGCATCAGTTTATAGATCAATTGAATATCAGCAAAAAATTAAAATCCGAACTCAAAAAAATCACCCCTCACAATTATACGGGATTAAATTTCAAGGATTAATTGTAATCTTTGAGAGACCTGAATTATAGGGTCAAAATTTTTTCCAAAACATATCAATCATGGTTGATTTTATCATTTCTGGTATTTATTTTTGATCAGTTAACCATAATACCTTGTCTATGAACAGACAATCAAAAAGCCGCCGACGGTTTTTAAAACTGGTCAGCCTCACAGGCATATTCACTGCCGTAAAAACTTCAGCTCAACGTATAATTAGACCGGTTGAAAACCTTGCCATCAGTAATGTACAGGATAAATTAAATTATATTTCAGTTCAACTCTTACGGCCCGAAGATTTATTGGCTTTGGAATTAAGATTTTACAATTTCAGTTTGTCAAAAACTTTTTTACAAAAAAAATCCGATCCTGCCTATTTAATGGTTATCTTTCAGCCGCAATCCATGCTGGAACAGGCCTGGGATGAAACGGTTTCCGGACTTGCCACTCCTACCCTTCCGGGTAAAATTATTCTTTCCGGCCCCAGCCGACTTGTTTTCAAAATACCCTCTTCGGTTTCTTTGCTGAATCTGAATAAACCGCAGGAACTGCTGATGTGGGAAAATCTGGAATTAGTTGTAAATGAAAGAGCAAGACCCGCAGAACAATCAACAACTCATCTTGATAACTTTAAACCTCTCAAAGACCTTAACATTAAATTTCAGGTCAATGAACCAAGTACATTACCCGCAAAAAAATCATATACAAAAGACGAAAGAAGGATAGTAACGGAACAGCAGATTAAACTGATAGAAAATAACAGGAATCTTATACCTCGGATTGAAAGGGTTAATCCGGAAACTGCAAAAGGCCCGGTATATCCTCCGGGTGAAATGGAGACATCTTTGGAAATTCCCGTTCATCTTTATTTGTCGCCCACAAAGTATGCCGGCTGGAAGCACAATATTCTTTTAAAAAGCGAACCAGGTATCTTAAAATCTTCCAATAAAATTTTTGAATTATGGCATACCCGCATGGGCCTGCTGAAAAATAAAACCGTTCTGGAAGATGATACTTTTCATGATGAAATAATACTTAGAGCCTTATGGGCCGACGATGCCAATGTGAAATACAACGACAACACAATTACCGAGGAATCCGTACATCCTCAGGTAGGAAAAACATCCATGACCAATCTGGATCGCCATAAAATCGTACATGAGTCATCCAATTTTAAGATATCTAAATTTGTTCCGCAGCCGATAAAAGTTCGAAAACTCTTTCTTACCACTCTGGGCGCCTGGTTAGACAGTCAATTTACCGTAGAAAGAAAAAAATTAGAAGCGGCAGGAATCATAGGGCACCTCAATGTGCTGAGTTGGAGACACATTCAAACCATGGGTCGTGAACATTACGTGGAAGTTGTAACCGCGGGAAATATTCTTCCCTTCGGGCATGAGGCAGTGCTGGTGAAAATAACAGAACGAAAACCCCATCAGGCTACCAATACGGCTGCTAATTTTCAGCGGATGCTGATAATCATTACGGAACCGGAAAAATTTTATAATTACAAAGACGCTGCGGGCAAGTTTATGAATTTCTGCTTTGCTTCCGTGGAAATTTTAAACACCGTCTCTCCTATTCTGGACCCCGTTAAAACCTCTTTTTTGAGCGGCAGCAAAACAAATACTAACAATAAAGAATTTATTATCACATCCGGCAATAAAGAAGTACAATTTAAAATACGCGGAAAAGATCTTGAAGGAAATATTGTGGATTTCTCCATACCATTGGTTTATATAAGTACGGAAGAAACTGGTGACAGCAGTAAGGTAAAAGCGCTTGTCAATCGTTACGGGGCATTCGGAGCGGTAAATAATACTGCCTCTTTAAACGGACAAAAACTGGCTCTTGCGCCCAAAGACGACAACAGCATAGATACCTCTTTCAGCGCCTATAATGCCACTTTCGGTATGATGGAATATCAAAATACCGATGAACCTCAGGGTTTTTTACCTACCTTACAAAGGGTAGAAATTATTGAACCCTCCTATCAGCGCATAACCGGTTCCGCCGAGCCGGTAGCTGTAAGTCTGGTGGATACACTTGACGAGGCAAACAAAGGCCAGGTATTTGCAAAATTTGAAGAAACAGCGTTCGTTAATTTTAACGGAAACGCTGATAAAACCGGCGGTTTTATTTCACCCAACATTGTCCTGAAAGGCCTTTCCCGTGCTATCGGCGCTTTTGGAGGCGATGTGGAAAAATTCAAAGCCGCCATGCCCGATGCTTCGGATTTTTTCAAGGCAGCCGGATTTCCCGAACCGAAACTGTTTGGCATCTTTAAACTCAGCGATATTATAAAATTTATACTGCCAGGTGAAGATTTCTACAAGAAAATATCCCTTGAGGACCGATTGAATCATGCCGGAATTCCCTTATTCAACACAACGGAACTTAAAGATGCCTATATAACTTATTATGCACTGAAACCGGAAGTCAAAACACTAACCCTGGGTAAGATTGCCGCGTTTCAACCCACTTCTTCCAAATCTTTTGTCATTCAATCACAGATAAAAACATGGAAAGACAAATCTAAAGCGCCGGAATTTTCATCTTTTGCCGAACTGAAAGATTTTCAAATCGGAGTAGTGCAATTGGGCAGCGAGTATCTCATCAACCTCAAATTTGAAAAAGTTCGCTTTGATATTACGCATGGTAAAAAGCCGGATATTTCAGTTAAGATGAAAGATCCCGGAATGGCTTTTGGCGGGCCCTTGAAGTTTGTTAATGTGCTCAACAGCATCATTCCGATGGACGGATTTAGCGACCCACCTTATCTTGACGTAACGCCATCCGGTGTAAAATGCGGCTATTCTCAAGCAGTTCCTAACCTGCAGCTGGGCGCTTTTACATTGGCAAATATTTCATTGGGCGCTGAGGTGAATCTGCCCTTTACCGGTGCCCCGCTCACCTTCTCCTTCCGATTCTGTGAAAAACATCAACCCTTTACGCTGACGTATGCCTTTCTGGGCGGAGGCGGATACTTCGGCCTTGAACTTGATTTGAGCGGAATCAGACAAATTGATGCCGCTTTAGAAATGGGCGCAGCGGCTTCTTTGAATTTTGGCGTAGCCAGCGGGGCTGTCAGCGTTATGGCCGGCATATATTTCAAAATGACTTTTGAAGACGGACAAAATTCCACACAGCTTACAGGTTATGTGCGTATTAACGGAGCCGTATGTGTATTAGGACTGGTAACAGCCAGCATATTACTTTGCATGGCGCTAACCTATCTGATTGACAAGAACAAAGCCTACGGCGAAGCGGAGTTGAAAATAAAAGTAGAAGTTGCCTTCTTCAGCAAAACGGTCACGCTTCGCACGCAACGCAGCTTTTCCGGAAGCGGAAATGATCCGAATTTCAGCAAGTGCGTTTCTAAAGAAGAGTGGCAAGAATATTGTGCTTCGTTTGCAGCCTGATGCTTTTTATAGTCTGATATTTTAATCATTACATTTTATGAAACAAAAAATTATCATCACTGCCCTGCCTGACGGTATCAATAACAAAAATAACGCCTGTAAAGTTTCAGTAGCTGTTTCGCTTCAGGTTGAATCTTCTTCCAAGACCAACCCCCGGCTTTCTGATTTTCCCGACTACCTGAACTGGCCGGATGTGTTGAAAAAAGCCGAATGGACGGTTCTGGCAGATGGTGTAAAAATCAGCGCCAAAGTGGTTTCAGCGGCTATTGACTCCGCGCTCTGGAAAAATTTGTTTACTCCTTCCATAAAAGTAAAACCTTATACACCGGAACCCCTGGAAGAACTGCCTATCCTGTCGTTTCCGGTTAAACACATTGTTGATTTTGTAAAAAAAGCCGTCAACGCTGCCGGTAAATCATACTCAAACTCACTTCCCGATACGAAATTTTATTTTGACAATACTGCATTCCGTCAAATCAGTGATTTTGACATTCAGGGTTATCCCAAAAAAGGAAGAGAAGAGGTGAGACCAAAACAAATACTCGTTGAAAAAAGATTACATTCACGACTGACTGAACGACTTCGGCAAAACAAATTTATTCCCTTCAAATCACAGCCTGACCCGTCAATCGATTTCGCTCAGGCAAAATATTTTCATGGGGTGTATGGTAAAAAAATCCGAAACTCCGCTCCAACCTTATCTCCGCCCGACTTTGAATTTCATGATATATTATCCGTGATTTCCAATTATCCTCAGTTGCTCAAAAGGTTAGGGCTGATTCTGGACATGGAATTCTCCCCTCCGGCCACTATAAACACACTTCGGATTATACCCACAGGACTTACATTTAATACCTCAACCGCTATAGTATGTCCCGCAACGGAATGTATTAAAACCGCAACCGGATTTTATGCCCGTCCGTTACCCGACAGTATTATTGACAAAGGATACCTGAAAGTGAATACGGATGCTTTTACGGTTTATCAGTTGGATGCCGACGGGGCCGCCCTGAAATATACCCAGCAAATAGATGGACTCATTTTAAAAGCAGCCCGGCAAATTCTTCATGCCGTAAACAACGATATTCCGGCAAAAGACATTCAGCAATTTGGCAATGAAACAAAATCACAGGAAGGCCTGCCTTCCATGCGTACCGCGGGTCTTTCGATAGCCCGAAACGGCATGGCCGAAAAATTATTTTCACGGCTTACCCGTTCAAAAGAGTTGTTTTCTAAATTGCTCACGGCCGGCTCCACGCCGGTTTCCGGATTTTCAGCCGTCAATGCTTCCTTCATTTTGCCCGACGAAAAATTATTTGCCGATGATATTATACTGGGCTTTCGCCTGGATATTCAACCGGAAGATAAACCCGGTCAATGGTTCAGTTTACACCGCCGGTTAAATAAATATTCTTATCTGAATACCGCAGGAAACGAAGTGCCTATACCCAACACCGAACCGGATGAAGGATTTCTTCAGATTTCGGCCGTAAAGGAAGAATATGAAGAAGGAGCTATACTTAAAGTTCCCGAAACCATAGCTTGTTGGGAAGGGTGGAGTTTGTCCGTTCCCAGACCCGGCAACGCTTTAAACGAACCTCTGATTTCGGACACAGAAGTGCACACCGATAAAAAAAAGGAATTGGAAAAATATAAAACGCCGGGTACCGCCGAATTCCGTCTGAATGTTATTCCCCAAATCGTTAAAGGCAGCTTGCCAATGCTGCGCTTCGGCAAAAAATATGCAGTTAAAATCAGAACTGTGGACCTGGCCGGTAACAGCGTTCCGATTCAGTCTCTTCCCGAAAATCAGAATGAATGTATCCGCCCTGCCGTCAAATATATGCGCTACGAACCCGTTGATCCGCCGTTTCTGAAACCGGCCAACAAAATGAAAGACGGCGAATCAGCCGAAGTAATGGTAATCCGCAGTAATGAAGGCATTAGTGTTCAGCAATATGAGGAACAAAACCCCGATAAAAACGGGCCGCATTCCGCCGACGCTGTGCGCCATGTATTCCCCCCTAAAACTTCGGTTGAGATGGCCACTGCTCTGGGC
>JAOAGO010000054.1 GCA_026415715.1 Chitinophagaceae bacterium
ATCGTAGCCAGTGGTCATCATCCCTACAGTTACGCAGACACGGGCTTTGCTGGTTTTATAGACAGGATTGAAGTTGCCACTCCCTGAAAGACGGTTGTTGGCAAAATTGACGGCAAACTGCTGGGCATCTGGTATCGAGGATGTAACCTGAATAGCAAAATCAGATTGATACTTGCCTGGAAACATCTGATCAGCCATTTCATTGAGAATCTGAGTGATCTTTGCCGCGTGATTTTGGGAAACACAATAGACGATAGTCTTTCCGATTTCGCCACTTATTGGATCTCTATACGCATGTTCAAGAAATGCCTTGCAAAACGCTCTGTTTGTATTATCAGAAAAAAATCTTTTTTCAAAGTCTTTATGAATATAAGTCTCCTCAACTTCTTTACCTTCCTCGTTTTGAAAAGTCACTGCATACCCTTCATCCGACAAAAGTTGCGTGGTAATTTCTGTTCTTGCATCTACCACAACCGGATTGACAAGGAATCCATCTTTTACACCATCAACAAGAGAGTACCTAAAGGTTGGCACACCATTTTCACATCCAAAGGTTTTGTAGGTGTCAAGGAGTAGTCTCCTTTCAAGTTCACGAGGATCGTTTTCACCAAGTGCCGAAGTATCAATATGCTTAAGATAATCTTTCGGAGTAGCCGTTAGACCAAGCTTATAGCCGATAAAATATTCGAAAACTGCCCGGCTGTTGCCTCCAATACTTCGATGGGCCTCGTCAGAAATCACAAAATCGAAATCGTCGGGAGCAAAAATCCTCTTGTAGCGGTTTTTTGATAAAAAAGTTTGGATGGTGGAAACAACGATTTCAGCTTTTCGCCAGTCGTCGCGGTTTTCTTTATATATAAGAGCTTTATAATCATTTTTCAGGTATTCTACAAAGGATTTATATGCCTGATTTTCCAATTCGATGCGATCAACCAGAAATAACACCCGCCTTGCGTTGCCCGTGCGGAGGAATAACTTTATTACTGCTGCTGCTACAAGGGTTTTCCCGGTACCGGTAGCCATCTCAAATAAAAATCGGTCTTTACCCTGCTTAACAGCTTCTTGAATCGAGTGAATGGCCAGAAGCTGATATTTTCTTAAAAACCTCAGATGATTGGTTTCGATAAAGGCTTGTCGGGTTGCTTCGTTGATATAACTTGGGTCGGTTTTATAATCCGGTTTTTGAGTCAATACAATATAATCTTCATTAACGATTTCATCGATAAGTTTTTCTCTATCTGGCTTAAAAGTAGAATATCCTTTTACAGTTTCAGGAGAAGGAAAACGGCTAATAATGTTCGGATTGCCCCTTTCCAAATCCCAAAAGTAATGTATATTGCCGTTTGAGAGGATGACAAACCGGCAACCTTGTGCCGTGGCGTATTTACGGGCCTGTTCTTTACCAAAAAGCGGGTTTTTATTTTCTGATTTTGCCTCTAAAACAATAAATGGAAATCCCTGATCATCGAGAAGTAAAAAATCTACATAGCCGTTAGTTGTTTTCTCAAAATCCTCACCAAACTCATTAAGTTTTTGTTGAGTCAGTTTTACATTTTTTTCAAGCAGAATATTTGCTTTAGCGTTTTCGTCGTCAAAAAAACGCCAACCTGCTTCTTCCAGGAGTTTGTTGATTTTAATTCGTGCTTTTGCTTCTTTCCCGGCCATATTCAAGCCTTTTTACTGTATAACATATTTGCTTTTCTCTCTCTTCGCCCGTTACGGGCGGCGGGCGTCTTTGGGGCGAGATTATAAATTTCTCTTATCAAAATTCATTTGGTGCGCTGCCTTTCGCATAACATTTGGCGGATACCCGAAGGGTGAGACTTTTACCACAAAACTTGATTTGAAAAAATAATATCTGATTAAGCACAAAACTGTCTTTGAAACACAAAACCCCGCCTTTTGGGCAGATGCTGTTAACGGTTCGGGCTTCCTTATTTTATTTTTTTTATTCATAATTCTTATCAGTTGTCAACGTTTTCGTCATACTGAACTTTGTTTTTAATCCATCCAATTATTTTGGGAACGCTAAAATTGAAAGTCTTTATACTTTTAAATTTTTCCAAAACCATATTAATAATATTCTCAGAAACTTCCTGGTTCATTTCTGGGAAAGTTATAGACTGAGGAAAGTTAATTGTAGCTTGCGTCAGATTTTGGTGTCGATAGTCCAAACCTGTGTCAAACATATGGTGAAAGTCTATTCTGCTTGGAACAAGTTGTCTAACGTGTTCTTCCAGCACGTCTAGGTTTGAAAGCAGTTGAACATAATTTGACAATTCACTTAGTTCATTGTCCATATGGCTGTCGATTTCTTTGTCATAAACAAGTCCAGCCAGTGTTTGAAGTCTGCCATAATATTTCAATGGCAATGGGAAAGGAGTATCTTCAATTGTCTGCTTAAACAGTTTTTTTATTTCTTCTTTCATTTTATGTCAATTTATTTTTTGTTCTATCATTGTTTAGCCTGACCACTAGCGTTTTGGCGCTTGCTGCAGTGGGGATTTCGGAACACTTCACTGTTAACCAGGCAAAAACTTTGATAGAAGCACTGCACTTGATTTAACCACTTAAACCCCATTGCAGCAAATGTCTGTTATAAGCAGTTAACTCATTATCTTAAGTATAAATTCCACTTGAATTTTACATTCTGGACAAATAGAAAGAGGTCCTTTTCTTCCACATAAATTTTTCCATGTCCAATCTGGGCTTCTAAATTCAATCCATACTAACTCTTCAGAACTCCTTCCACATTTTGGACATTTGTTATGATTTTTGTAATTTTCACTTTCTAATTTTTTGTCAAAGCAGGCTATTACGTCTTTCCATGGAAAAAGAATCCTAAATGTTGTGTCTGGTATAAAATTGTTTTTGTTCAGCATATTATTTTTCATTATGCTTTGGTTGCACATAAAAAAACGAATGTCAGCAGAATAATTGCTGTAGCAAATAATTTAAAATTACATACTTCTTCATTATTCTTTCAAGTTTTCTATTTTAATTGCCCATTAGTCTCAAATTTACCCAATTGCGAGTTAAATAGTAAAAATTTTTTGTATTCTTATTGAAGTTTGATAGTTAATTATTTACACAAAATAAATTGTTGCGTATTTGGTATAATTTTTAGTAATATTTGTGCAGTATTATGCCGGAAATTATTTTTTTGACAATACGAAAAAAGCATATTGAAGTGAATAAATCAGAGCTTACTTTTTCTTTTTGAACACTTCATCAGAAGAACGTTGTTTGGATACGATAAAAACCACACTTCGTTATAGACATCTTACAAATATTGACGCTTTGAAGCGGAAAAGTCCTTTAGATCAATTATAATGTCGGTTTTTATTCAAGCCTTTGTTTTCGTCAGTAAAGCGAAGGGGTTTGTTTAAAAAATAATTGCCGACAGGTATTCCACAGCCGAAGGGCTGCCCCGCCCGGAGGGCGAACGGAGTGAGGTGCGCAGCGGATTTCCGCCAGCACGGTTACCCCGGAGGGCGGGGGACTGCAGCTGATGAGCGGACCTGCCCGCCGGAGGCGGGCCGAAGGCGGGCCGATGACAGCCCCAAATCATTTTCTTCCTCGTCAATTGAGGTGGCGTTAAAGCACATGTTTGCAAACGCAGTGAAAGGGTGCGATACTATATTTTTTCCAGCGCATTTTCCAGGTCACGGATCAGATAATCGGCTTCTTCCAGGCCAACATACATGCGGATGTAGCGATGCTCTTCGCGGGAAGAATCAAACTCATGCGGCGGTATGGCGGCGCATTTGGGAAGGATGAGGCTTTCGTGGCCGCCCCAACTGACGGCCATGAGGATGTGCTGCAGCGACTCGCAAAAACGAACAATGTCGTCGCGACGAGGTGTTTTGAGGACAAAGGTGAAGAGTCCGCCGGCGTCTTTCATTTGCTGTGTGGCCAGCCTATAGTGAGGAAATGATTCATCCAGCGGAAAGAGAATCTTTTCTACTTTGGGATGTTGTTTCAGAAAGCGGATGACTTGTTTGGTGGTGTGAAAGATGCGCTGCAGGCGAAGTGGTAATGTGCGCAGCCCGCGGATGAGCAGCCAGGCGTTAAACGGCTGTATGCCGCTGCCTATGGCTAAATATTCGGTGTCAAAAATTTTTTTAAGAAGGCGGCGGCTGCCGCATAAGATACCGCCCAGCGTATCGCTGTGGCCGCTGATGTATTTGGTGGCGGTTTGCATGGCCAGGTCAATGCCGAAAGAGAGCGGCTGCTGATACAAAGGGGTGCAGTAGCTGTTATCAAGCAGGGTGATGATATTATTTTCTTTAGCCAGCCCGGCTACTTCGCTTACAGGCTGGATGGAGTAGTTCCAGCTGTTGGGCGATTCCAGATAGAAAAACACGGTGTTGGGTTGAAGGGCGTTTTGCCAGTGTTGAATTTGTGAGCCGTCAATATAAGTGGTGGTGATTCCGAAACGGGGCAGGATGTTGTCGAACATTCGTTGCGCCCAGGTGTAAGGATTGCGAACGGAAACGATGTGGTCGCCGGATTTTACAAAGGCCAATACGGCGGCAAAGATGGCGGCAGCGCCGCTGTTGAACACAAGGCATTCTTCGGCATCGTCCAGCGCGGCTAATTTTTTGCGCAGAATATCCAGCGTGGGATGTATGCCGCGACTGTAGAGGTAATCGCTCATTTCATCTTCAAAAGCGCGGCGCAGGTCTTCTACCGTTTTGAAGGCATAGTTGCTGGTTTGCACGATGGGCGGCGCAATGGCCTGAAAATAGTTTTCCCGTTCTTCGCCCAGTTCGTTGAGGATGTAGGAAAGGTTCATGATTTATTTTTTTTCCATGAAGTAATGACAAAATACAGTGCGGTGCAGGCGGCAAGCACGGCAGCACCGGTAACGGCATACTGCCATTGATGAATGGCAATGACGGCCGCTATGAAAACATACGCTGTTATAAAAATGAGGGGCAACAGCGGATAGGGTTTCAGGATATAGATGCCCGTGTGGTCCAGATGCCGGGTTCGTTTGCGAAGGATAAACAGGGTGGCGGCAGAAGTGGCCATGCCGATGGAATCGAGAAACATGACAAAGCTCAGGATGCGTTCAAAATCTTTTGCAAAATAAATCACAGCAACCGATATGGCGGTAAATACGCTGAGGCTGACGGTAAGCACATCGCGGCGGGGATGTTTTTTCTGAAAAATCCGCGGCAGTACGCCGTCGGCGCTCATGGCGTACATAACACGGGGATTGCTGAGCAGAAGAACATTTACATAGGCCAGCACTCCGAAAAACAGCAATACCGAAGAAAGGATTTTTCCCGTTTGTCCGAACATTTTTTCTGCCACCACGGAAGCAATGCCGGTTGTTTCTTTGAGGGCTTCAAACCCGATGACTTTTACATAGGCCAGGCTTGCCAGCAGATATAAGGTGATAATGACGATGATGCCGGCGAAGATGCTTCGCGGAATGGTTTTTTGGGGATGGTTAACTTCTTCGCCGAAGTTGATGGTTTGCTGATAACCGCCATAGGTAAAAGATGTGGCTTTGAGCGCCAGGCCAAGCGACAGCAGCAGACTGCCCGAAGTAAATTCTTTTTTGTGATACAGGAAGGCATCGGGAGCATGAATGTGCGGCATCAGCAGTGCGGATATGATAGCCAGCAGCAAACCGATTTTGATGACCATCAGCACATTTTGCACCTGAGCGCTCATTTTGAGTCCCATAAGATTTACGCCGTAAAACAGCAGGATACAGGCGATGGCAATAAGGGGTTGCCAGCGAAACGCCGTGTTCGTATTAAAGAGAAGATGCGAAATGTATTCGCTGCCGATTAAAGAAACGCCGGACAGAGAGGCAGCGTTGGAAATAAGGATAATGCTGTTTATTCCGAAGGCCAGCGAAGGATGATAGGCATAGGAGAAAATTTTGTAGTAGCCGCCCGTGACGGGATAGCGGCTGCCGATTTCGGCGTAGGTAAGCGCTCCGCAAATGGCTATCATTCCGCCGGCAATCCATGCCATAAAAAAAAGCCAAGGGTTTGCAGCTGCCTGTGCCGCATCGCGGGATGTGCGGAAAATACCCATGCCAATCACCAGTCCGATGACAATCATGGTGAATGAGAAAAAACCGAGTTTGTGATGTTTTGTCATGCGGGGAAGATAAGAAAATTTTTTCCGGAAATATTTCTCCGGCAGTCAGCGTAAGTGGAATGCATCAGAAGATTCAGGAATAATATTCCCGGATTGAGAAAAACAATATCAAAATAAAGTTTTCGTTTACTACGTTGTTAAAAAATGAAAGGATTCCCTGTTGATTTTTTTTGATGAAATAAAACTCTTTTCGGATTTTTATCATCAGAGTGTTGCAGAAAGATTACCCAATGAATTTTTAGCAAGAGGACAAATTGTTTATTTTTCAGGATAACAAATGGTTTTAAGGAAAAAGAAATGTTTTTTTGCGATTTTAAATGAATTATAACAGTTGCGAAAAGCAAAAAGGCTAATTTTAATGAACCAATTCAGCGATATGCGGAAATTATTTATTTGCATAGTGATTTTTTTTACTGCTGCACTTTTGTTTTCAGAAGTTCAGGCGCAGCAGGATGAATCATCCCGCGACCGGGGAAAGGCATTTCAAAAATCATTTGTGTTGCCTGTTGATTCCGCCGGTGTACAGGAATCTTCAAACGAAAGCCGAAAAACTTTCAGCGGCGTGGGTTCGGCGCTGGCAAAATACAACAGGGCCAATGAGCGTCACCGTTGGATGCTGGATTCGTTGGGGCGGGTATTGTTTGCTTATCCCTTGGTTGATTCGCCGGGTTTGAAATATGCGAGAGAATGGGTAGGTACGCCCAACATGGGTTTACGCCGTCCGAACTTTGTCATAATTCATCATACCGCCAACAACAGTTGCGAAGAAACATTGAAAGAATTTACCACGGCCGGCGGCAGGGAAGCCAGCGCCCACTATGTGATTTGTAAAGACGGTACGGTACATCATATGCTGAACGATTTGCTTCGTTCGCATCATGCCGGTGAAAGCCGCTGGGGAAACAATACCGACTTAAACTCCAGCAGCATCGGTATAGAACTGGTGAATAACGGCTATGAAGAATTTACGGAAGAACAAATCAGCAGTTTGCTGCTTTTGCTGGAACGGCTGAAGGCAGCTTACAAAATTCCTACGGCCAATTTCATCGGACATGGCGATGTGGCGCCGACAAGAAAAAATGATCCCAGCGTAAAATTTCCGTGGAAGTTGCTCAGCGAGTATGGTTTCGGATACTGGTGGCAAGATACCACGGGACTGGTAGTGCCTGCAGAGTTTGATCACATGATGGCTTTGCGGATAATCGGTTACGACATTTCTAATCCGCAGGCTGCCATTGCGGCGTTCAAACGCCACTTCATGGCCGATTCTTCAAAAGGAATGAATGAAAAAGTGCGCAAAGTCATCTATGCGCTGCATAAAAAATATTTAGTACCTGAAGAATAAACAGCGGGGTGAAGCGGCCGGCACAAAATCTATGTATTACTCCGTTACAAAACAGAGATGCCGGCGGGAAGGCTGAATAAGTAAAAATAGTACGATGTCTTTTCTTTCAGATTGCCCGTTACCTGCCAAACATAGCTTCCAGCTGATCTTTGCTGAATTCAATGTAAGCCGGTTTGCCGTCGGGCGCAAAGGCTGGCGTTTCGCAACGGAATAAATCCTGTACCAGTTTGTACATTTCGTTTTCAGACAGTTTTGTTCCGCCTTTCACGGCGTGCTGCCGGGCTAAGGAGCGGATAAGTTTTTCTTTTACGGACACTTTGATGTCGGGATTGAAATGTTTATATTGTTCCAGCAGAATTTCAATGACCGAATTATCAGGATTCGGTGTAATATCGCCGGGCACGCCCTGAATGATATACGTATTGTTTCCGAAAGGTTCAATAAGAAATCCCAGCCACTGCAGTTCGGGAATTATTTCTTCCATCACGGCGGCATCGGCCGGTGAAAGTTCCAGTGTGGCAGGGAATAATGTGCGCTGCGAGGGAATAGGGTTTTGTTTTCCTGCCTGTTTCATTTTTTCGTATAAAATTCTTTCGTGGGCAGCCTGCTGATGTATGAGAAAAAAGCTATTTGCCGTTTGGGCAATCAGGTAGGTATTGTGCAAGGGAAACACGGAAAAGATTTCCGGGGACGGGAATTCGAGGCGTTCACTTGGTGACGAAGCGGATTCCGGTGCCGGGGCGGGTTTTTCATAAAAATTTTTCCATACCGAGGGGTCCATCTTGTGTTTTTCAATAAAATGCGCCTGATGTTTTTGAGTAAAGGTGCGGAATATGGCGCCGGCTTCGGCTTCCTTTCTTTTGTCATCGGTAAAAGGCTGCTGAATGGCAGGGAGTTGTTGGATGGCCGGGTCAAGGTCAAAATCAAGCGATGGTGTGATACTGAACTGCGCCAGCGCATGACGGACGGCAGCCTGCACAAAGGCATAAATAATTTTTTCGTCTTCAAATTTAATTTCCTGCTTGGCGGGATGAACGTTCACGTCAATCTGAGAGGGATCAATCTCTAAAAACAATACATACAGCGGATGGCTGTCGGCCGGAATAAGATCCTGATAAGCGCTCAGGATGGCGTGATGCAGGTAAGGGCTTTTGATATAACGGCGGTTAACAAAAAAATACTGATCGCCGCGGGTGCGTTTGGCCGTTTCGGGTTTTCCGGCAAAGCCGTAGATGTTCAGGTAATCGGTTTCTTCCTTAATTGTAATCAGTTTGTTTTGGTATGAATTACCCCAGAGTTGCAGCATCCGTTGTTTCAGGCTGCCGGGTTCCAGCAAATACAGCGGCTGATGGTTTGCCGTCAGCGAAAAACGAATGGCGGGAAAAGCCAGGCCCACTCTGGTGAATTCTTCCACGATATGTCTCATTTCCACGGCATCGCTTTTCAGAAAATTTCGTCGGGCCGGAATGTTGAAGAAAAGATTTTTCATGGCAATGCTGGTACCATCCGGAACGGCTACGGGTTCCTGTCGCAACACCACGCTGTTTTCTATTTCAATGTACGTGCCGGCGGCGTCTTCCTTGCGTTTCGTTTTCAGTTCTACCTGCGATACGGCGGCGATGGAAGCCAGCGCTTCACCGCGAAAGCCCATGGTGCGGATGTGAAACAGGTCTTCAATGGTTTTGATTTTGGATGTCGCATGACGTTCAAAGCACATTCTGGCGTCGGTTTCGCTCATTCCGCATCCGTTGTCAATAACCTGCACAAGGGTTTTGCCGGCATCATTTACAATCAGTTGTATTTCGGTAGCGCCTGCATCTACCGCATTTTCCAGCAGTTCTTTCACCGCGCTGGCGGGTCGCTGAATGACTTCGCCGGCCGCTATCTGGTTGGCAATATTTTCGGGGAGAAGGGTGATGACGTCGGCCACTTCCGTTATTTTAACCGTCAAAAATAACCATTCCGCTTTTAAGTAATCTGAAACAAAATCAATTCAGGCAAAAAAGAAATTTATAAATTTTATTTCCCAAATTTGTTGCATGGTATTGAGGTTTTTATTGTTCTCCGGATTCCTGTTTTCTTTGGCGCCGCAGCCGCGAAAACCTTCCGAAAAAGAGTTGAAGCAGCGCTGGGTGGACAGCGTATTTCAGTCGCTCACCAATGAAGAGCGGATAGCACAGCTTCTGGTGGTGCGGGCACATTCCAATCTTGGCGCGGATCATGTGGAGAAATTAGCTTCCGATATAAAAAAGTATAACGTAGGCGCATTATGTTTTTTTCAGGGCGGCCCGGTACGTCAGGCACAGCTTACGAATTATTATCAAAGCCTTGCCAAAACGCCGCTGATGATTACCATTGACGGCGAATGGGGATTAGGCATGCGGTTAGACAGCATTCTGAAATTTCCGTATCAGCTCACGCTGGGCGCCACGCTTGATGAAAATCTGGTGTATCGTATGGGACTGGCGGTTGGCGAACAATGTAAGCGCATCGGCGTGCATGTCAATTTTGCTCCTGTCGTGGATGTCAATAACAATCCCAACAATCCCGTTATCGGATATCGGTCTTTTGGCGAAGACCGCGAAACCGTGGCTCGCCTGGGTGTTGCCTACATGAAGGGCATGCAGATGTCTCTTATACACATCTCCG
>JAOAGO010000055.1 GCA_026415715.1 Chitinophagaceae bacterium
GTGCGGGCCTTGCCGTATGATGAAACCGATATTGAAAGAGCTTTATGAAATGATGGGACAGCGTTTACGAATCATTAAAGTTGATGTAGATCAAAGTCCAGAAGCCGCTAACGCGTATCAGGTACATAGCGTGCCCACCCTGATATTATTTCAAAAGGGCAGAATATTGTGGCGACAATCAGGGGTGGTGCCTGCAGCTACCTTAAAAAAAATAGTTGAAACACATATAAAATAGAAATCCGATGGAATTTCTGCAAACCGTTTCTAAAAAAAGGAGTTATCTTTCGGCTATTTTGGGGTGCCGTTGTCCCCGCTGCCGTGAGGGAAAACTTTTTAAAAATCCTCTTTCGGTTCGTGTAAAGAAGAATATGGAAATGCATGAAAAGTGCCCGGTGTGTGGTCAGCCCACCGAGATAGAAGTTGGATTTTATTACGGAACGGGCTATGTAAGTTATGCGCTTTCCGTGGCCTTAACGGTGGCCAGTTTTGTTGCCTGGTATGTTATCATCGGAATGTCCACATCAGACAATCGCTTTTTTTACTGGCTTATATTCAATGCTTTTTTTCTATTGGCCTTACAACCCTGGCTTATGCGACTCAGCCGTAGCATTTGGCTTTCCTGGTTTGTGAAATATGACCCTCAATGGATGTATCACAAACCGGAAGATGTTTCAGAACGAATGAATCCCGATCAGGCAAACAATTGGTAAACGTTTGAGAGCTGCTCTGCGTAAGGGTTACAGGCAAGCTATTTTTAAAAATTCACTTTTTTTTCTTTTTCAGAAAGATTTGAAAGCCGATACCGCCGGAAAAACCGTGATTGATAAACCGGGTTGTTGTTTCGTTTTTCAGCGTTTCATCAACAGAGCCGTTATTGCCGTTATCTACCAGAGTGGTTTTTTTGAAAGTATGTTTATCAAAACTGAAACTGTAGCCTAAATAAAAGTCCAGACCCGCATTTTCACCCAAAAGTTTTGTGAAACCGGCCAGAAAACCGGCATTGGCATAGAATCCTCCGTTGGATTGTCCGTCATACGTTCTTTTAATAACATTCGGGTTTGCTCCGCTGTACTGAAATCCTTCAGACGAAAGACTGCTGAACCCCAGGTTGAAACCAAACTGACCGAAAGGTAAATATGATGAAGAAGATTTCAGATAATGCCGGACAAAACTTCCCACACCGATGCTAAACTGATTTAGTTTATCGCTTTGATACGTGGTGCCGTTTTGTTCATAGGATATCTTCGACCCTTTGGGGTTTACATTCAGTGAGGCACCCACCACAGTCGCGTCGGAAACAAACCATCCCAGCGACGGCGAAAAAGAAAAATTAAAGTTTCGGTTTATGGAATTGGTGCTTCCTATTTGCGCCACCGAAATATCGGCATTCCCGTTGTTGTAGAGCAAACTTAAAACAGATGTGCCGGCCATTTTATCCCCTTTTTCAAACTGAGCGTTGGCATAAAAAATAGGAAAAAACAAAAAAACTGAAATCAACACTTTATAGGAAATGAATTTTTTCATGATCGGTTTTTTTATTTGAATAAAAATTCATTGACAGATTGAATCCATATACTGCGGAATGTTTCATTTTACTTATTCCTGAATTCGGCCGCCTTTTAGTTTTTCGGTCAGTTGTTTAAACTCTTCCGTTTTGCCTTCGGCCAGCAAACGGGCTTGTTCGGGCCATGTAGTCGTGTCGTGTACGCTGTATCGCTCTCCGGCGTTTTCGAGAATTTCTTTTAACCGGTCAGCATGGGTTTCTGAAAGTTGTTTAAAGGTATTGATTCCTGCATCGTTCAGCAGTTTTTCTATTTTCGGGCCAATTCCTTCTATCATTTTTAAGTCGTCGGGGTTGGTAGAAAATAGCGTGTTTGGAATGCTTGTATTTTCAGTTGCCTCTTTTTGAAAAGTTTCTTTTTGCAATTGTTCAACCGATTGGCGATGTTGTTGATTCTCCGATTCCGCTTCTTCCCATTTTCTTTCTTGATACGAAACAGATGCGGTGGCCTGAGTGATACGAAGACGCTCCAGTTCGTCTTGCAGCTCAGCAATTTTGATTTTTAGTGAAGCAATTTCGGCATCTTTTGTGTTGATATGATCTGATTGGGCTTTCAGCAAGTGGTTTTCTTGTTCTAACTGTTCCAGTGCTGCTTTCATTTTCAACACTTCCTCTTTTTCAGTTTTAAGTTGTTTGATTTCTTCGTAGGAATTATCCAAATCATTTTCAATGGCAGCCGCTTTTTCTTTCCAGAGATTCAGCTCGGAAACCAATTGGGGAATCCTCGCAGATTCTTCTTTCAATCCTTCAAATTCTTTTTTCAGTGCATCAAGTTCATTTTTCAACTGATCCCGATCGGCTGCCAGTTGTCTGGCTTTTTGCAGTTCATTTTCGGTTTTCTGTAATTTTTGTTGCAACGCTTCCCATTCTGCTTTCTGAGTTGCCAGTTGTTTTCTTTCATTCTCCAAAGCGGCTTTCATTTCCTCCATTTTTTTACTTTCTGTTTGATAGCGGCTTACGAGCAGGCGGCTGCTGTTCAGGTCATTTTCCAGCCTAACGATTTTTTGCCGAAGCGCTTCCGTTTCGTTGATTTGCAGCGATGAGGCCAGCTTTACTTTTTCTGCTATGGCAGCATCCAACGACTCTTTTAAAGCGGCTGCCTTTTGTTTCCATTCTTCCAGTTCAGCCGTCAGGTTTGTTATTCTGTTTTTTTGAAGTTCCAGCTCTCCTGATAGCCTTGAAGCTTCGCTCAGGCTTTGTTTTTCCTTTTGGTAAGCAGATTTCAGCATGGTATGTTCTTTGTCAAGGGTTTCAAATTGTTGCTGAAGTTGCGCCAGTTGTGTTTTCAGTTTTTCGTTTTCGGCAAGGGCTGCTTGCGATGTATTCCACCTGCGGGCATTATCTTCAATTTCTGCTTTTAATTTTTTGTTATTTTTTTGTGTATGATTTAATTCCGTTTCCAGCTTTTTAAGGCGATTTTTCCATTCGGTTTCTATTTTTTGGCGTACGCCTTTACCCCGATTCAAAAACCACCCGATTAAAACGGCAACCGATATAAGAATTAATATCTCCCAAAATGAGGCTCTGAAACAAGAGCTCCACCAGCCGGCGTCAAATAATTTAATATAGGTATTCATGACTCCTGTATGTTTTTAATTTGCAAAAAATGAATACAATTTTATTATTAATAATAATTGTGATTTTATACGATTCTATGTGATATTAGGATGAATGAATAAATTTTTTTTTAAAAAATAAACAATTTAATTTCTTGTAAAAAAAATAATTTTTATTGATATTTGATTGAAAAAACAAATTTCTTATATCTTTACGGATGATTGTATTATTATGCGAAATCACTGAAAACTTTTAAACCTGACTTTATGAGAAAATTCAAAATTTTTGCTGCACTGATTCTGGCATTATCACTATCAGTCATAAGTTGTACAAAAGAAGGTCCGGAAGGCCCGGTAGGCGCTACCGGTCCTCAAGGTCCGCAAGGTCCTGCCGGCCCCGCCGGTCCTCCGGGTCCGCAAGGTCCCGCCGGTCCTGCCGGTCCTCAAGGTCCGCAAGGTCCTCCAGGTCCTCAAGGTCCTCCGGGAACTGCCAATGTTATATATTCTTCATGGATAAATGAAGGTCCTTGGGCAGACACAGTTATGGCATCTTTAGGAGTTTTACCGGCTGGCAATGCAAAAAGAATGATCATGAATGCTCCAAGCTTAACACAAACTATACTGGATCAGGGTGTGGTTCTGGTTTATTACAGATGGACTCTTTCTAATAACAATCCGGTGTTAATGCCATCTCAATTTGCTGTAAATACGGCTCCTCCAAATAATGTTTATGAGATCGGTTTCAGAGCTGCGCTCAATAGAATTATAAATTACTTTTGGTGCCCCGCTAATTCAACAGGTGTAGTACCCTTTGCGAATTTGGGTGCCGGAGCACAATTTCGATACATTTTAATACCCGGAGGTGTTGGGGGAGGCCGTTTGGCTGAAAAAGCCTGTGAAATAAACGGACAGGTTTATACGGAAAGTCAGTTAAAAGCCATGTCTTACAGCGAAGTTTGCCGATTGTTAAATATTCCTGAATAGTGAATGATTTCAAAAAGATTTTTGAGCCATTCCCTTATAAAGGGATGGCTTTTTTCATTTAAAAGGCCTATGAGAAAAATCGGTTTTTTAACTTTCACAGTAATCTTGTCTTTTCCGTTGTTTTCTCAGCACGGAATAATTTCCGGACCTATGCTGGGTGCCGTGGAATACAGGGATGCTAAAATTTGGGTTGAGGTTTCAAAGGACGTGAAATCTGTTTCGCTTCAATATAATAAAAAAGGCGATAAAAAAATTTATACTCAGGAGTATAAAGGTACTTTGGGCAACGATTTTAATCCGGTTCAGTTTACCGTAGGCCATCTTGATTACAATACCACTTACGAATATAAAGTCCTGATAAACGGTAAGCCGGCTACACCCAAGGCAGAATTCACGACCAAGGATTTATGGCAGTGGAGAAAATCGCCTCCCGAATTCACTTTTCTGACCGGTTCATGCTCTTACTTTAATGAAGCTGCCTTTGACCGGCCGGGAATACCTTACGGTAAAGATTCCGCTATATTTGAAACTATGGCACAGGATAAAGCCTCATTCATGCTTTGGCTGGGCGATAACTGGTATTCCCGCGAAGTGGATTATTACAGCGATTGGGGGCTTTGGTATCGCGCCAGTCGTGACCGGTCGCTGCCGGTATTGCAAAATTTCTGGAAAGCCATGCCGCATTATGCCATTTGGGACGATCACGATTACGGCCCGAATGATATAGGCAAACATTATATTTTAAAACAAACCAGTCGTGAAATCTGGAAAAAATACTGGTGTAATCCCTCATACGGCGAAAATGAACAGGGAATTTATACTATGTTTCACTGGGGTGATGTGGATTTTTTTCTTACGGATAATCGTTGGTGGCGGAGCCATGATAAAATAAAAGATTCGGTAAATGGAATCCCTAATCCTGAGAAAACAATGTTAGGCGCTCAGCAAATGGATTGGTTAAAAAATTCGCTGCTTTACAGTCAGGCTCGATTTAAGATTATTGTTATGGGTAGCCAGGCACTGAATCCGGTTTCGCCGTATGATAAATGGAGAAAATATGCTGTTGAGTTTGAAGATTTTTTAAAGTTTCTTAAAGAGTATCAGATTGACGGCGTTTTGTTTCTTACCGGCGACAGGCATCATAGCGAAATCATTAAAATGGATCGTGAAGGAACATATCCCTTGTATGACATCACCGTTTCGCCATTGACATCAGGTACACATACATTCGGAGGCCCTGAAAAAAACAATCCATACAGAATTTTGGGTATTGACCAACTGAATAATTACGGAAAAATCACTGTCAGCGGCCCGGCTAATGATCGAAAGCTAACGGTTGAATTTAAAGGAGTAAAAGGAAACATATTAGGCCGATGGACAATTTCGGAGAAAGAATTAAAAACGCCCCGTTAAAAAAGCTATATGACGATTCATTTTTCATACGAAAAACCTAAGGTGCTACAGGCGCTGCGCTATCATTTCATCAGCCGGAAAGAAATCAGATTCATGCTTATTCTGGTAAATGCTTTTGCCATAATGAGCCTGATTTTATATGCGCTCCGGAAAGTGACATCCAGCGTCTTTGTTACGGGTGCTTTCCTCTGGATATTACTGATGGCAAGCTTCTGGTTTTTTTTACCTTTAATTGTTTATAACAGAGCTGTTACTTTTAAACATCGTTTCAGCATGAGTTTTTATGATGAAGGTTTTGAATTACGGCATGAAAACGGCTCAAAAGCCTGGCGCTGGACTTCATTAAATCATTATCTGGAAACTCCTCATTTTTTTCATCTGTATTTTGATGCGCAGTCTTTTTTTCTTGTTCCGAAAAATGCCTGTAAAAACAGCGACGAAGTACATGCGCTGCGAAAGTTAATACAATCTAAAGTGAAAAAAGGATAAACAAAGCTTATAGCGTCTTTTCCATAACATAATGCGGAATAGTCAGTTCCTGAAATTCATCACTCGTAACCTTATATCCCATTTTTTCATAAAAGCCTACAGCATTTTTTCGGGCATGCATGGTCATTTTTTTATATCCTCTGTCCCTGGCAATATTTTCTGCAAAATTCATCAGCGCCCTGCCAATTCCTTTTCCTTGTAAATCATCAGGCACAGCCATTTGCCGCAGCCTTATGGTATCCGGGCCTTCCTCTACCAGCATACAACACCCCAACAAGCGTTCGTCTTCAAAAGCGCCGATGAGTATGTTGTTTTTTTCTTTTTCCAATTCCTCCGGCGAAAATGATAAACCAAGAGGTTTGCGCAATATTGAATCACGCAACTGAACCATTTGTTGATATTCCTTGGTGCCGTAATCAATAATTTTCAACGCCATAACCGATTGAAAAATAATGAGTTTTTTTAAAAAAACAAACTGAAACAAAAAAAACATAAAATTTTAAGCCACCCGGATGGCAAAGAAAATCTATGTTTTTGATTATCAAAGTCGGAAAGCTTTTTCAAAAAAAAGGTTCGAAATATTTGTTTTTATTCAAAAACTCTATTTTTGCAGGCAGTAAAAAACATTGAACATGTCAGACATAGCCGCAAGAGTTAAAAAAATTATTGTTGATAAATTAGGCGTGGATGAATCTGAAGTAACCAATGAAGCATCCTTTACCAACGATCTGGGCGCCGACTCTCTTGACACGGTGGAGCTAATCATGGAATTTGAAAAAGAGTTCAATATTTCAATACCCGACGAACAGGCAGAAACCATAACTACGGTAGGTCAGGCTATTGCCTATCTGGAAGAACACGCTAAGTAATTGCTTTAGTCTGTCTTAACCGGATTTTTCCCGGCAATACGGCGACGGGTATTTGTATCTGGACATTTCTATTTCCGGATTTCAAATTTATTTTTAAAACTTCAGAGGCGGGTTTATATTTGATACGGATATTTTTTATCTATGGCATTGAAAAGAGTAGTAGTAACCGGCATGGGGGCATTAACAGCTCTTGGTAAAACGGTGGATGAATATTGGAATGGTTTGGTGAATGGAATTTCGGGTGCAGATGACATTACTTTATTTGATGCCTCTAAATTTCGTACAAAATTTGCCTGTGAAGTCAAAAATTTTGACCCTACTGAATATTTAGACAAAAAAGAAGTCCGGAAGCTAGATCGTTTTTCGCAATTTGCATTAGTGGTCAGCGATCAGGCATTTGCTGATGCCGGTTTAAATGCTGAAAATATAAATCCTGACAGAGCCGGTGTTGTATTTTCCAGCGGTATCGGTGGTTTAATAAGCTTCCAACACGAAGTGATGGAATTTGCAAGGGGCGACGGCACCCCGCGATTCAGTCCTTTTTTTATTCCGAAAATGATTCTGGACATTGCGGCAGGGCATATCAGTATGCGTCACAACCTGAGAGGGCCCAACTTTGCCGTGGTGAGCGCCTGTGCCAGTAGTACCCATGCGCTTATAGAAGCATTTAATTTAATCAGGCACGGTAAAGCTGATATTATTCTGAGTGGCGGAAGCGAAGCGGTAATTTGCGAGGCGGGAGTTGGCGGATTCAATGCCATGAAAGCCCTTAGCGAAAGAAATGAAGACCCCAAAACGGCCAGCCGGCCATATGATAAAGACCGTGACGGCTTTGTAATGGGCGAAGGAGCCGGTGTGTTAGTGTTGGAAGAGTTAGAGCATGCTAAAAAACGAGGGGCTCGCATATACTGCGAAATTGCAGGCGGCGGAGCCACCGCGGATGCGTATCATATCACAGCGCCGCATCCAGACGGACTTGGAGCCAGCGCAGTGATGCTGGCTGCTCTGGAAGATGCCGGCATGAAGCCCGAAGAAATTGATTACATTAATACTCATGGAACCTCCACCCCGCTTGGCGATATTGCCGAAGTAAAAGCGCTGGAGCAGGTTTTTGGCAGTTCCCTCCCGAATATAAATATTAGCTCTACCAAATCCATGACCGGACATTGTCTGGGCGCTGCCGGCGTAATTGAGGCTATTGCCTGTATCAAAGCCGTAATACATGATATTGCGCCGCCTACCATCAATCATTTTACCGATGATCCGGAACTGAATCCTACTCTTAATTTTACGTTTAACAAAGCCCAAAAAAGAACAATCAATGCCGCACTAAGCAATACTTTCGGTTTCGGGGGACACAACGCCTGCCTGATTGTCAAAAAATATCGGGAATAAGAATAACTTCTGTTTTTTTATCTCTTTAAAAATCGTTTCATCAAACTTCTCCCCGATTTTTTTTAATTTTAATCATGGATTTATTGAAATTCATATCCGAAAAACGGAACAGTTCTTTAAAAAAAGATTTAAAAAATATTTTAGGATTCAAGCCCGGTAATATAAATCTGTATAAAGCCGCATTAACACATCGTTCCGTGGCCGAAGGGCCGGAACATAATAATGAAAGACTGGAATATCTGGGCGATGCTATTCTCAGTGCCGTGATTGCAGATTTTTTATTTAAGAAATATCCCTTGCGGGAAGAAGGATTTCTTACCGATATGCGCAGTAAAATCGTGAACCGGCAACAACTGAATGAAATTGCCATACGGATGGGGCTGAAAAAAATTACGTTTTATAATAAATTGGATCATTCTTTAAAAATGAGCCATATCTTTGGAAACACCTTAGAAGCTCTTATCGGCGCTATTTATCTGGATATCGGATTTAAGAAAACAGGGAAATGGGTAATTGAAAAAATTATTCTTCCCTACATGTTTTTAGATGATCTGGAAACACTGGAGATCAATCACAAAAATAAACTATACAGTTGGGCCAGTAAACACGGTTACACCCTGGAATTTGAAACGTTAAGCGAAAAACTGGAAAACGGAAGAAGGCTATTTACGGTGGCAGCTATTTTAAACGGAGAAAACATAGCCGAAGGAAAAGCATTCAACAAAAAAGATGCCTCACAATTAGCCGCCCAATCCGCATTGGAAAAGCTGAATATCAATAATTCATCCGTGTGAAATTTCCCTTCTGAAATTGTGATGCTCCCTTACCGGTTTATTCATTTTTCACTAATAAAACCTTAAATTATGAGAAACAATTATTTCAAAACCGCAATCTTTCTTTTTATTGCGACGCTCACCGCTTGTAAAAATAAAAATCCCGTAGGTCCAAACGGAGTAGTATATAAACTCCTACCGAGTATAACGATTATATTGTAAACCGGCAAATGAACCTCATGCGC
>JAOAGO010000056.1 GCA_026415715.1 Chitinophagaceae bacterium
CCAATAGCCTGGCAATTTGTTTTTGTTTCATTCCCGCTTGTATGAGAGCCTGTATTTGATAACTTTGCTCTAAACTGCGTTGTTTGTATTTCTTTGACATACACAATACAAAGATTGTGCTACCCGGTCTAAAGGAAAAAAGCCCTAAAAAGCTTTTTCCTTTCTCCTTTAAAAAATTGCACTTAATTGTTGAACACAGCTATGTTTAATTGTTTTTATGAAACGAGCGGTAATTAGTTTTTGTTTATTTTATAGTGTTGCGCTTTTCACTCAAAACCGCTACGACGTGGTCATTGATGAAATCATGGCCGATCCCACGCCGCAGGTCGGACTTCCCAACTACGAGTGGATAGAAATTAAAAATGTATCCTCTTCGCCGGTTAATCTGCAAAACTGGCGTATCGGCGATGCTTCGGGCCAAAGCGGGGCACTGCCCCCATTCATTCTCCAGCCCGACAGTTTTGTTATTGTATGTTCCGGCAGTGCGCTCGCCGCCATGAGCGCCTTTGGCCAGGCTGTTTCCGTAACCAACTTCCCGTCGTTAGATAACGACGGCGACCAGATTTTTCTCAGGGCTGCCAGCGGCAGAATCCTTCATGCCGTAGAATATCAGATTTCATGGTATCAGAACGAATTGAAAAAAGACGGCGGCTGGTCTTTGGAAATGATTGATCCTCGAAATCCCTGTGCCGGCATGTCAAACTGGAAAGCCTCAGTGCATCCCAACGGAGGAACGCCGGGCAAACGAAATTCCGTTGACGGTACGCTAACCGACAACCAGCCTCCTTCACTTTTAAGAACCTATACCGTGAATGCACAGCAGGTTGTAGCTGTGTTTGATGAACCCTTAGATAGCACGATGGCCGCCATGGCGGCCAATTATACACTTAACGGCGGAATTACAGTAACGCAGGCTGTTGTGTTAAGTCCGCTTTTTGATAAGGTGCAACTGACGCTTTCGGCACCATTGCAACCGCAAACCGTGTATGAAATCACAGCCGCCAATATCAGAGACTGTAAGGGAAACAGTATCGGAACAAGAAATAAAGCAAAAGCCGGCTTGCCGCAGCCGCCGGAACCGGCCGATATGGTCATCAATGAAATTTTATTCAATCCAAAGCCCAACGCCGAAGATTATGTTGAGTTTTACAATAAAAGCAAAAAAATACTGGATGCTTCCCGGCTTTATGTGGCCAACCGTAACAGCATCAACGCCATTGCCAATACCAGAGCCCTTAGCGCTGCCCCTTGGCTCATATTTCCGGACGATTTTATTGTAATTACTTCCGATGCGGTTTCCCTGCAGCGGGAATATTTTGTAAAACATCCCGACCGGGTGTTGCCACTCTCTTCGCTGCCTACCTTTCCTGACGACAAGGGTTTTGTAATTCTGCTGGATCAGCAGGGCGCTGTACTGGATGAAGTGAATTACCATAAAAAATGGCATTTCAGGCTGATTGATAATGATGAAGGTGTGGCGCTGGAACGAATTGACCCGAACGGTCCCTCGCAGGACCCGAATAACTGGACGAGCGCTGCATCCACTTCAGGTTACGGAACTCCTACTTCAAAAAATTCACAATATAAATTAATTGAACCTATCCGGGCAGATGTGCAGATAAGTCCTAAAGTTTTTTCTCCGGATAATGACGGAAGAGATGATATAGCCACTATACAGTTTAAGGTGAGCGAACCCGGCTATGTAGCCAATGTAACGATATACGATGCTTCGGGTCGTCCGGTGCGTCATCTGGTACGTAACAGTACGTTGGGTATAAGCGGCTACTGGAACTGGGATGGTTTGGATGACAAAGGGCAAAAGCTCCCGATCGGGAATTATATTGTGTTTACGGAAATTTTTAATCTAAGAGGGCAAAGACAAGGATACAAAAATGCGGTTGTGCTGGCCGGTAGGTTATAAGTTTTAAATTCTTTCTGATAAGGTTTTTCCTATGTTGCAACGCTGCAAGTTTTTTCGTTGTGCATTGTTTGGTTTGTGCAGGTTTGACAACCTTACGCAGGGTTGTCAATCCTCGACTTACCTTGAACTAATTGATTCAATAATTCTCAGAACCGCTCATCAAAAACAGTATTACTCTTCAATAAAAGATATTATCCAAATTGAAATACTTTGTCCGAATCATAATATGCCTGTATAAACTTTTCCTTACCGCCGAAATATCCAAACAATTCATTACGTAACAACCGTGTAGAGTAGGGTGATATTATTTCATGCCACGATGTCCACAAATAATTAGCAAAGTCTCTTTTTATTCCATGTTTTTCAGTGTGTGTATGTATATAAACAACTACTGATTTAAGCTGTTCTGCTTCGGCAATCAAAACCCGTTTAAACGGCTTGTAAAACAGGTTTTCTTTTCTTTCAAAAACCTTATTAAAAGATTGGGAATACGATTGGAAAAATCGCCTGAAGATATGTTCTATCAGCTCGCTGAAAGAACTTTGTTGATGCAGAATTTTTTTTCGGTGAGTGTACGTTCATCTTGTTTTTTTCATTAACGACATTCTGATTTCATCTTCTTTCTCTGCTTTCACCGGAAAATAAAAATGGTCTGAAAAAAAGCGACCAGCAAAACGTACTCAAATACGAACAGGTTTATTGAAAATATCTTTCCGGAAAAAACCGCTTGTTTTTATCAGAGAGAATCAAATGGCCGCCGTCGTCAGAGCGGTTGTAAATGTGCCAGGTTTTCTCTGCATGAAAATCCACTGAATATTTTGTCGGAATAGGCATTTCATTTTAACTCCTTATCAGATATTGATAGAGGTAAATTTTTTTTAATTCAATTCTATTTCAAAATTCACCAGATTTTTGAATTCCGTAATCCGGGCATCAATATCTTCCCGGCTGATTTCCTTGAGTCGGGTGGGGCCGAATTTTTCCACGCAAAAGCTGGCTAAGGCTGAACCTGCAATAATGGCTCTTTTCATATTTTCAAACGATATATCATCCGTACTGGCCAGATAACCCATGAAACCGCCGGCAAACGTATCGCCGGCGCCGGTGGGATCAAATACTTCTTCCAGCGGCAGCGCGGGAGCAAAAAACACCTCGTTTTCATGAAACAGCAGCGCACCGTGCTCTCCTTTTTTAATAACCAGGTATTTAGGCCCCATACGGAAAATGGCTTGCGCTGCTTTTACCAGAGAATAAAGGCCGGTCAGTTGCCTGGCTTCTGCGTCGTTGATGATTAATGCATCCACATAGCGTAAAGTAATTTTCAGTTCAGACATAGCGGTTTCCATCCAGTAGTTCATGGTATCCATAGCTATCAGTTTGGGACGCTGCTTCAACTCCTGGATGACGTTTAACTGGATTTTCGGATGCAGGTTTCCGAGCATCAGGAACTCTGTCCCCTGATAGTTTTCCGGAATGGAAGGGTCAAAGTCGGCCAGCACGTTCAGTTCGGTTACCAATGTATCCCGGCTGTTCATATCGGCATGATAGCGGCCACTCCAGAAAAATGATTTTTTATCCGGCACTCGCTGTACTCCGTCAAGCCATACGCCGCGTTTTTTGAGCTCTTCCATTTCTTCTTCGGGAAAATCATATCCTATAATTGATATTTGTTTGACAGGGGTGACAAAGTTGACGGCTGAATAGGCGATGTAGGTGGCTGAACCGCCGATGATTTTTTCTGCTTTACCAAAGGGGGTTTCGATGGAATCAAAAGCCATGGTGCCAACTGAGATGAGCGACATAAAAAAGGGTTTTGTGTAAAATGAAATTTTTTTTGCGCCGCAATATTACGCTGAATCGGATAAAATCATTGATTTTAGCGGTGAGGAAAAGAAAAATATAAATAAGCCGAACAAACAACGTATTTAAAAAATGATGAGTAGCGAACCGGAGGGCGAAGGGCTGCGGTGGCCGAAGGGCCTACCTGAAGAGGCAGGTTGCGAATTTTGATAAGCCTTGTGCCGGGCTGTGAGCACCGACAGCCGAAAGGACACCGTACCGGCGATGAACAGAGGACATGCCCGTCGCAGGCGGGACGTTGACAGCCCCAACATAAAAAATTCATTTTCTCACAGGAGATATTTCTGATACGTTTTTTAAGTTATCTTTGAACGTATGACGTTTACCGAGAAGAAAAAACTATCCAAAAAAGAATTGATTCTGGAGCGTGCAGCGGCTATGTTTCGTGAAAAAGGCTTTGCCGCCACCAGCATGCGTGACCTGGCCGAAAGTGTGGGCATAGAAGCGGCCAGTTTGTATAACCACATTCATTCGAAATCGCAGATTCTGGAAGAAATTATTTTTCGAATGGCAAAAAAATGCAACGAGCATTTGAATGATTTGGATAAACCGAATGTTTCCTGCATTGAGAAAGTTGAAGCTATCATTCGCTTTCATGTGCAGATGATGATAAACCGGTTTGACGACTATCATGTGATGGTGAACGACTGGATTCACTTAACGGAACCTTCGTTGTCTGATTTTGTAAGTCAGCGGCGGGAATATGTACAGCGCCTGGAGGCCATATTGTCGGATGGAATTGCGAAGAATGAAATCCGGCCGATAGCGCCTTATGTGGCTATACTGACCATTCTTTCTTCGGTGCGGGGGCTGGAGTTTTGGCATCGCAGCCGCAAACAGATATCGGCCCGGGAAATGGAAGAGCACATGGTACAACATCTTTTGGGCGGATTAAAAGCCAAGTAGCTTCATGTCACTCCACTTTCATCCCTTGACGGTTAAGGAAGTCAGAAGAGAAACGCCGGATTGCGTTTCGGTTTTATTTGACGTTCCCGAATTGTTGAAAAAACAGTTTGCATTCCGGCAGGGACAAAATGTAACGCTACGAAAACATGTTGAAGGCGAAGAAGTAAGACGCACCTATTCCATCTGCTCCAGTCCTTTGGAAAACGAACTGCGGATTGCCGTAAAAAAACAACCTGGCGGACTATTTTCTACCTATATTAATGATTTGCTGAAACCCGGCGATGTGCTGGACGTGATGGAGCCCGCAGGCCGGTTTTATACACCATTGCATCCCGGGCAGAAGAAGAAATATCTGGCTTTTGCTGCCGGAAGCGGAATTACGCCGGTAATTTCTATTCTGAAAACCACGTTGGCTGTAGAGAAAGAGAGTCGTTTTACACTGATTTACGGAAACCGAAACCGGTCTTCCATTATTTTTCTGGAAGAACTGGAAGCGTTGAAAAATAAATACCTGACCCGGTTTCAGTTATTTCATATACTGAGTCGGGAGCATACTGACGTGCCTTTATTTAATGGCCGAATGGATGAAGAAAAATTAAAGGAACTGGATGCATTGCTTTTGTTTACCAACTATGATGAGTTTTTTATCTGCGGGCCTGAAAAAATGATTTTCTGCATAAAGGATTTTCTGGAAGGGCGGGGTATTGACAAAAAAAATATCCACTTTGAATTGTTCACCACCTCTTCGCGAAATGTTACTCGGCAACAAAAAAAATATATGGACATTAAAACGGATGTGAGCCGCGTAACTCTGATTTCAGACGGAAGGGCTTTTCATCTGGAAATTCCTGCACGGTCTGAACAAACCATTCTGGAGGCGGCAATCAGCGCAGGCGCTGATGTTCCTTTTGCCTGTAAGGGAGGGATGTGCTGTACCTGCAAAGCTTTTTTGCGGGAAGGAAAAGTACAGATGGATGTGCATTGGGGGTTGGAAGACGAGGAGGTGGAAAAGGGATATATTCTGACTTGCCAGAGTATTCCGCTAAGTGAAACCCTTGTGGTGGATTTTGATACAAGGTAAAAAAAACTTAATAATAATACCGTACAGACGGTATATCGGATAAAATATAAACGGTTAGCTTTGTTTCATTAAACTTAAAGTATGAAACATTTTCTTTTGTTTTTCTTTTTATTCATCCTTTTTTCGTGCGAGCAGAAAAAACAGCAAAAACCGGATAATCCCGTAGCAACAGGCGGTAAAACAGATATCAACAATGCTTCCGTTTCCGACTGGATGAGCTGGGAAGGAGGCATTGATGTGGTAGGGGTAACCGATACGGCGTTAAAAAATCCGAATGTTATCTTTCACATTGCCCGTATGGTTCATACTCCCGTCGGCAGCGCTCCCAGCGGTATGCTTTTTTACCAGCCGGACACGACTAAGCCTCCGGTAATTATGGGTTTCATCAGCACCGATACAACGGTGGGAAAATATTTCGGCCCCAAAATCTTTAAAGGAACTCCTTTTGAAAACGCTCCGGTACTAAAGGCAACTTTTGATGTAAAGCATGAGAATGCATCAGCTACGGCAAAAGTAACGGCCGGTGGGCATACGTTTGAATGCTCGATGAATGATTTAGGCAACGCTTACCTCATCAGCCGCTTACCTTCGCAAATGCCACCCTTTTTTCAGCAGGGTGTGGAACGCAAGGCTGATAAAGTAATGTTGAAAATAGACGGACAGGAGATTAAACTCTTCATACCTCCCGTAGGAATCAGCGGCGGCCCGGCAGCCGTAGTGGCTCCAAACGGTGTGTATGCCAGATAAAGGGTCGTAACCAAAGCTCTCTGCATTTTAACCCTCTACAGCCTGTGCCGGTGGAGTAAATCGGTGCAGGTTTTTTTACAAAACGAAAAAAGAAAATCAATATGTATAAAGTTAAAATTGTTTTGATGTTTTCATGGCTGGCCGCAAATACCGGTTTTTTATTCGCTCAGCAGCCGGCATCCAAAGCGCAACGGGTAGTGCTTTTAGAATGCGAAAACAGTTATTCCGTCATGCCGGTAAATGAAAAATCACCTTTTGGCCGGGTAAAGACTCAGCTGATAAAACAATTAGGAGCCGCCGAATATGCACAACTGTCCAAAAGAGGTTTTCCTTCCATGTGGCCCGGTAACACAGGGAATTATTTTCAGGAGAACTGCTCGGATGTTTCCTGGAGAACCGGTATTAAAATGTACAAAATCGCTACCTATCAGGAAAAAGGGGTAACGGGAAAAACCGCCATTCTACGCATCCCCTATGCCGAAAATAAAGATGTGTTTCCCGATATAGAATGGTCGGGAAATCTGTACCTGGAAGTAAGCGAATCGGGATTGATGCCCTGGAGCGATTATGAACCAAAACCTTTTAAACCGAAATCAGAAAGCTTTTCACCATCATCAAACCAGCCCGTAACCAGCCACCTTTACTATCCGAAAGCAGGAGACATACTTCGCTATGAGGTAAATACACCCGAGGGCGAGCAATATGAGTTTGTTGTTACTTTACGTAATTATGTTTATGTAAACTCTGCCGAATATCAAACGGCAAAATACCCGGTAGTTTTTTCATGGAAAATGGGAGACACCAGAACCGGAGAAGTGTTTATAAGCCGAAATGGTTTTGAAAAAAGCACTGAATATGTAAATTATTTTTCCGGCGGAGAAATAAAGATATACAACAAACAATCCAGTGTATTTTTAAGTCAGAAAAATTTCAGCGAAGCCGGAAATTCAGACAGCAGAACTACAACCATGAACATGACCGGTCATGATAAAGTATTTTTAAAAGACGATAAAAAGAAATTTATTTCCGTTTCGGCTAAGGGCAGGACATACTCTCTTCCGGTTTTTGAGGTTCGTTCAAAAAACGATGAAGGGAATGAAGAAATAATTGTGGTTCAGGACAGTTCGGTTTGTCCGCTGATAGTGGAAATGAAACTGGACTTTCATATCCGGCTTAAAGAAATTGTTACTTCCAAATAAAATTTTGGATTCATGTTTTCAAAACTTTTGCAAAAAGGAATGATTCTGTTGCATCTGTTATTTTGCCTGACGAAAGAAATGAAAGCCCAACGTATCTCTTCCTGTAATTATTACTTTCCGTCTTTCGGATGCCGTATGGAATTTGCCTGCGGCGCCAGAATTGACTCCAGCCAAAAACATAAACTGAACCTTTTTAAAGATTTTAGAAACAAATCCGGTAAACTTATCGGCTTTATGGAATGGATTGTTTTAAGGGGATGGAATGGTACCGATAAGAACATTTTTGAAGTGATGCTTACCGTTGAAAAAGAATTTCTGAAAAATGAACCCTATCTGAAATTATCAGACGGAACACAACAACAGATACCTTACGGCCCGGATCGTTTTGCCTGTGATGATACGATATATTGCGCCATGTATAAGAGACAGTACGTTGATGAAAGATTGCGAAACTTTTTTTATTATTCGTATGTCAACTATTCAGCCGGAAGTTTGGCATTATTCCGTTATATTTTCAAAAAATTTGACGAGTTGGATAACGAAGATTTTGAAAAATTCAGGAATACGTTTTATCGTTATCCCGCTGATGCGATGGCTTTTCCCGCCATGCGGTTGAGTATTCAGTTACCTACCGGTATTCTGAATACAATAGATTTCGGTAATAAGTTGTATCTATTCAGGCATCCTGTGCATGACTCCACCTTTTTTGAAAACAGAAAATTTTCAGAAAATGAAATTGTGGCACTGAAAGATTATATCAGAGTTGAAAGAGATGCTTTCAATACTACTGCGGCTATTAAAACATTGGAGAATCGTTTTATTCAGGAACAAAAAAAGAAAGGCTGGGAATGTTTTCCGCCAAAACGGATTACGATTCCCGGTTCTGCGGCTTCGGAAATTTCAATGATTGAATCTTTCCGGTCTTACAGAAATTCATACGGCGTATATGAAAACGACAGTTGCGTATATTATATCATGGCTTTTCCGGATCAGAAAGTGAATCCCAAAATTCCGGCACATATCCGGACGATTTATCTGATATATGTACCCCTGAAAGAGCACTCATGGTACAGGAAAATAGAATATTTAACCAGGCAAAGGATATTTTCTTCTTTCAGGTTGCTTCAGCAGTGACCCTTCATTTAATGATTCAATCTATTAGTTGTCATTTTTTTAACAATCGCCTGAAGATCACTTCTTCGTTATTTCTTGCTTTTAAAATGTACATTCCCGGCGCCAGTTCACCGGTATTTTCAAAAAGAAGCCAGTGAGAACCCGCTTCCAGTAGTATTTTCTTTTCGCGAATCTTTTTACCATTTGCATCTAAGAGTTCAAGATTAACAAATTGAGTTCTGTCTGTTTTTATTTCAAAGTTCAGTTCATCAGAAAAAGGATTATGAACTGAACCAAACAGAAATCGCTCATTTTCGTCCGGATGCAAAGAGATTATTTCGGAATCATTAGTGTCCTAAACGTTTTTTTTGAAGATAAAAGAATGCTTGATAATCAATGCATTTCAATAGCAAATGTAAGC
>JAOAGO010000057.1 GCA_026415715.1 Chitinophagaceae bacterium
TAAGTAAGGCAGGTGCAAAAGTTTCCTGCATTCCGGCTAAAAATAATTTCCTTATTCTGCTCCGACTTCCATGGATTATCCGGTATGTTAGGCTGAATAAAATAGACCTCATTCATTGCCATTTGCCTGTGGCCGGAATTGTAGGGCGTTTGGTGAAACGAATTACCGGTGTACCCTTGCTTTATACCGAACACAATATTCAGGAATCCTACCACCGAACAACCCGCTTGCTTAATCGCCTGACTTACTCCTGGCAAAATGAAGTGATTGCCGTGTCGGGTTCGGTAGCCGGTTCTATTCAAAGAAATATATCTTCCAAAGTTCCGGTGCGTGTACTTCCAAACGGCATCAACGTGAATGAATTTGTCCGTGATGTAGCAGCGGGACAAGCTGTGCGTAAAAAAATGCGAATACCCGAACAGGCGCTGGTTGTCGGTACAGTGGCCGTGTTCCGTCCGCATAAAAGGCTGGATAAATGGATGGAGATTTTTACGCGGGCCCGGCAAAAAAACGAAAATTTGTTCGCTTTGATTGTGGGTGATGGTCCGCTTCGGTCTGAGCTGGAATTGCAAATCAGCCGGCTTGGGTTAAGTAATTACCTTTTTCTAACAGGACTGCAAGTTGATGTCAAACCCTGGCTTTCGGCCATGGATATTTTTATGATGACATCGGCTTATGAAGGATTGCCGGTGGCATTGCTGGAGGCAATGAGTATGGAGTGTGCCATTGTTTCCACTGCAGTTGGCGGAATAGGTGAGGTGGTAAGGCACGGTGTGGATGGCTTCCTGGCTTCGGAGAATGATTTTGAAAGCATAGCCGCTTTTTTAACCCATGTAGCATGCAACCCATTGCAAATTCAAAAGATGGGGAAGTCTGCCCGTGCATGGGTGGAAAATTCTTATAACCTTACTGCCATGGTTCAAAATCTTGAGGATATTTACGAGCTGTATGTGCATCCGAAAGAGCATGGCAGTGTCTGATCTGATTAACCCTATGTTTATTTTTCATGGATATCCGTTTTGCAACAAGTGAAGACATTGACAAAATTGTCAACTTACTAAAGCTCAGTCATGGACAGATCGGGAATGTTCAGGAAAAAAAATTCTGGCTATGGAAGCACGAAAATAACCCGTTTGGTAAGTCACCCGTTCTTTTAGCTTTTCAAAATGATTTACTGGTTGGCTTGCGGGTATTTATGCGGTGGCGATTCAGGCAGGGACCTCGCACCCTGGAGGCTTACCGTGCAGTGGATACTGCTACGCATCCCGCGCATCAGGGAAAAGGAATCTTTCGCCAGTTAACTACGCAGCTGGTGAATAAGCTGATGCAGGAAGATGCGTTTATTTTTAATACACCGAACCGGTTCAGTATGCCGGGTTACCTGAAAATGGGATGGACCATCCTGGACCGCACGCCCCTATGTGTAGGCATCTATCCTTTCAACATAATACAACTCAAATTTGCAACAGTGCATGCTGAAACTTATCCACAATCTTCGTGGGAGGAAATAAATCAAAACTGGTCAGAAATACATGCTTCATACGCTGAGTTAACGTCCGGTTGGGTAGTTACCGACTACAACTTACCTTATATGCATTGGCGCTATCGGGACATACCGTTTGTAACTTACCGGTCGTACATTCATCATGCGAAAGATAACCGTGTTTTAGTGGTTTATCGTGTTAAAGCGCACCCGCATTTTACCGAACTGCGTATCACCGATTTGTTTTTTGAAAAACTGAATAAGGCAGTGAAAGAGGCAATTGATTATTTGGTTGCACAAGTAAGGCCGGGAGTGGTTACTATATTAACTGATCAAACCGGATGGCTGAAATCGATACTCCCCGTCCGTTTTATTCCGGTCAAACGATTGGGCCTCACAGTTACGTATCGGGAACTCGGTAATCCGAATTATTCCCGGTTGGCTGCAAACCCCCAATTGTGGTTTTTTTCAACAGGTACAATTGAACTTTTTTAATTTCTATGTGCGGCATTGCAGGATCCGTCAGTTTTCCCCTTCCGGCCGAAGTGTGTAAAAATATCTTACGCCACCGAGGACCCGACGAACAAATGGATTGGAACAAGGGTAAAGTTCAATTCATTCATACGCGACTTGCCATTCAGGAACTGGGGCCTGCCGGTCGGCAACCCATGCACCTCGATGGGTTGCACATGGTTTACAACGGAGAAATTTATAACCACCTGGAGCTTCGAGATACCTTCAATCTTAAATGCTCAAGTCATTCGGATACAGAAACCCTGCTCCATCTGTTTCAAAAGATGGGAATAGGCATGCTTCATCATCTGGATGGAATGTTTGCATGGGCCGTGTATGACGAGAACCAGAATAAATTATTTCTCGCACGCGACCGGGCCGGAGAGAAACCGTTGTATTACATCCATGATTCGGAATTTTTTGTGTTTGCTTCCGAACTGAGATTACTTCGGTCCATTTTCCAGCCAGAAATCAATCATCAGCATGTTGCTAATCTTCTTGCTTTCGGGTTTTTACCAACTGATGCTACACCCTACACCAAAATCAAAGAACTTCCGCCCGGCACCTACATGGAGGTAGATTTAGGAACGATGAAGGTTGATTTGAAAAAATGGTGGTCCTTGCGGTTCTCCGATCAGGCTTTTGAAATCCGGACTGAATCGGAAGCGGTTGAGATGGCGGATGATTTACTCAAGCGCTCCATCCGGCGCAGGATTGCATCGTCCGATCTGGAGGTGGGAGTTTTTCTGAGTGGCGGTATTGATAGTGGCCTGGTCACATCAATGGCTTCCGCTTTCCATCCCGGCTTAAAAACCTACACCGTTTCTTTCGATGGCCTCTATGATGAGTCTGCCAAGGCCGCCCTTACGGCGGCGCGAACCGAAACGCGTCATTATGTAATTTCAGTGCCGGTAGCTGACTTACAGGACGATTTGGAAAAAATTTTTCTGCACTACGGTGAACCTATTGTAGATGATTCGATTATACCATCGTACTACATCGCCAGAGAGGTTAAGAGGCATGTAACGGTGGTGCTGAACGGAGATGGCGGAGATGAATTATTTGGCGGTTACCGCAGGCACTTTCTGTTTCGGAACTACAATTTCTTCTCTAATCGATTGCAGCCTTTAGGTAAAGTTTTAAGAAAAATTTATAAGTCACCTCAGGCAAAAATTAACCTTAATAATTATCTGTACAGGTTATTTATACTGCTATCCTCATCAAGACAGAACGCTTATTTTGCCGCAACAACAAATCTGCTCCATGAATTTCCTGATGATTTTTTGGTGAAGCCGGATTATGAAAAATGTATATTCTTGGATGCAGCAGATGGTGCACGAACATCGCTGCAAAAAATAATGGCACTGGATTTCAATAATATTCTTCCATCCATCCTTTTGGTTAAGGTAGATATTTCTTCCATGGCAAACAGCCTGGAAAGCAGGACGGTTTTTTTTAGCCCGGAATTACTGGATTTTACTTCGCGTCTTTCGGATGGTTTGAAGATTAAAAACCTTCAAACCAAATATTTGCTGCGAAAACTTGCAAAGAAATACCTTCCCGCCGATATCGTGCACAACCCAAAGCGAGGTTTTGAGGTTCCGCTGATTGATTGGGTTGATAATAAAATCCATACACTCATTTTCGATTACCTTTCTCCTTCAAATGCCTATGTGCGTTCAATACTGAATCCCAGGTTGATAGACAAGATTTTATTGAATAAATTAAGTATTTCAGCTGATCAGCGTTCAAAAGTGTTGTTTGCGCTGCTCTCTGTGGAATGTTGGCACCAAAACCGAATTAAGCTTTGACAGACTCCTTACTTTTTATTAAGTGAAATGAAGGATTAACCTGAGTATGGGATTCGGTTTACTGATCTGGTTGCTGTCGTTGGTTCTGGCTTATCTGGTTAATGGACTAATTCTTCAGCGGCACAAAAATATTGTGAACAGGCGCATACTTATGCTCCTATTCTTTTATCATTCTCTTTTGGCTGTTGCTTATTATGTATATTCCCAGTACAACCGGTCAGATTCACATCAATATTATTTTGTTGCTGATGTTAAACTGAAAGGAGACCAGATCTTTGATTATTTCGGCGTAAGTACGGAGTTTATTCAATTTCTTGCCTTTTTCCTGGTCAACAAATTAGGACTAAACTATGAAGGATGCATGGTGATGTTCGCCTGGCTGGGCTTTTTGGGCTTTGTTTTCTTTTATATTTTTTTAAAGGAGCGAATAAAAAATCCAATATCGATTTTTGGATACAACGGTATATTGTTTTTACTTTTTTTACCCAATTTTCATTTCTGGTCATCTTCATTAGGTAAGGGTGCAGTTATTTTTCTCGGGTTTGGTCTGTTCTTTTTCGGATTAAATAAACCGGGAGCGAGGTGGTTGGCTTTATTAGCAGGTGGCTGGTTAATCTTCCAGGTACGGCCACATATATTTTATGTTACACTGATTGCCCTTGCTCTGGGCTATACATTTTCCTCCCGTGGTGTGGCCTGGGGCTATCGCATCATAATCGTTATTTTGGCCGTTTTCCTGCTGAATCTGATTTATGCGGATGTATTAAAACTCACCGGACTTGAAGATGATTCCGCGCTGGATCCCTTCTTTTCCAAGCGGGCCTATGAACTGACCAAAGCCACATCGGGTATTGATATTACCAACTACACCTTTCCTGAGAAAATTTTTGCATTCTGGTTTCGTCCTTTGTTTTTCGATGCGCCCGGTTGGCTGGGATATGTAGTTAGCTTCGAAAATCTTTTTTACCTGTACTTTTTTTTTCGCATGCTTCGCCCAAAGGCATTGGGTTTTTTGTTGAGAGCAGAAGCTATTGTTAAAGCCGCATTCCTGACTTTCTTAGGTGTATCGGTGGTGCTGGCACAAATTTCCGGTAACCTCGGATTAGCCATGCGCCAAAAAAGTCAGGTTATGTTGCTTATGCTGTTTGTTATATTGAAATTCCTGAGCGATCAGCAACAACATGTTTTCAAGACCAGAACTTTAAAAAAGGTAGTACCTAAAGAAAAAGATCTATATAGCCAGATCAAGCTTAGGCAGGTTTAATGTGAGACTGTAATGGCAGGCATATTCACCATTTCCCTTGACTTTGAATTGCATTGGGGTGGTTTTGAAAAGTGGTCGTTACCGGCCTACAATCAATACTTCCTGAACACCCGTGCGGTTATACCCCGGATGCTGGAGCTTTTCAGTCAACATGATATACACGTTACCTGGGCAACCGTAGGACTCTTACTTCACGAAAGCCGGGAACAAATGGAAAACAACTTTCCTTCGGTAAAACCTTCTTACCTGCATCCTGAGTTGTCGGCTTTTCATTTTATAAACCATCACGGAATCGGAAGGAATGAGTCTGAGGATCCATGTCACTATGCACATTCGTTGGTACAACTTATCGTTAATACCCCGCATCAGGAGCTGGGCTCGCATACTTTCTCGCATTATTACTGCAATGAGGAGGGTTCAACTGTTGAATCATTCCGTGCAGACCTTCGCTCAGCCATAAAGGCAACATCGCGCTATGGTATCCGGCCGCGCTCGCTTGTTTTTCCGCGTAATCAGTTTAATGAGGAGCATCTTAGGGTTTGTGCCGAAGAAGGTTTTATCTGTGTACGCTCTAATCCTTCATCGTGGTTCTGGCAAATTCATACCCGGAAAGAAGGAATGTGGAAGCGTTTTAACCGTGGTTTGGACGCCTATTTTCCGATGACCTCAAATAACAGCTATCCTCTCAGTCGAATCAGAATTGAAAAAGATCTCCCGCTTTGTCTCCCTGCAAGCAGATTGCTACGGCCTTATCGCCCGAATGAATTATTTCTTAACAATCTCAAAATTAGCCGTATCATTAACGAGATGGAAAAAGCTGCAATGCATAATGAAGCATACCATTTGTGGTGGCACCCGCACAACTTTGGTAATTATCCGGTTGAAAGTTTAGCGGGCCTGGAAAAGATATTAAAAGCCTTTTGTTCCTTCCGAAGCCGGTATGGAATGCGCTCACTAAACATGGGTGAACTGGCTGATCACATATTAAGCAGAAATGGGGGTTCGGTTGCTTAGAATAACTACCGTTCCGGAGTCGCTTCACGTATTATTGCGAGGCCAATTACAATTTATGCAGAACCACGGATTTCAGGTTCTGGCTGTCAGTTCAAACGGCAGGCATGTACGGGATATTGAGGCCTCCGGCATACCATATCGCAAGGTTAATCTAACACGTAAAGTTACTCCGATAATTGACCTGCTTGCACTCGTACAATTGATATACATTATAATCCGGTTTAAACCTCATATTGTACATACCCATACGCCGAAAGCCGGGCTATTAGGTATGATAGCTTCCTGGCTATGTAGAATTCCGGTGCGCTTACATACTGTGGCAGGCCTTCCTTTGATGGAATCGAGAGGAATAAAATTTGAATTGTTGCGTCTTACGGAACATATAACGTATGCCTGCGCCGGAAAGGTTTTTGTAAACTCTACTGGCCTGCTTGAGTATGTGAAGCAGAATTTTTATCGCCATAACAAAAAACTTCATATACTGGCAAAAGGCAGTTCCAACGGAATTGATGTTGATTTTTTTTCACGCACACGGGAAGTTGAAAGAATGGCAGTTGAACTGCGCAAAATCAAAAGTATTTCTGAAAAAAATTATGTATTCGGATTTGTCGGAAGAATTGTAAAAGATAAAGGAATACATGAGTTGGTTGTGGCTTTCCGAAAGTTGCACGAACGCTACCCATATATTCGCTTATTACTCGTAGGTAAATTTGAGCCTGAATTGGATCCGGTTGATGAGGAAATTCACAATTACTTATCCGCAGCAAAAGAAGTTTTTCTGGCTGGTTATCAGGATGACGTTCGTCCCTGGTTTGCCATGATGGATACGTTTGTTTTCCCCAGCTATCGGGAAGGTTTTCCCAATGTTGTGATGCAGGCAGCTTGCATGCAGGTGCCATGCATTGTAAGCGATATCAATGGATGCAATGAGTTAGTAAGCCATCGAACCAGTGGTTTAATCGTTCCACCTAAAAATACTGAGGCACTGATGTTGGCCATGGAAGAGATGCTGAATTATGATGAAAGGTACATATATGGTCAAAAAGCCCGCGAATGGGTAGTTAAGCATTTCGATCAACGTGTAATTTGGCATGCCTTACTGGATGAATACCAAAGGCTGTTAAAAAAGCATGGTGTACAAGGGATACATTAAACCGGTATTTGACAGATTTTTTGCTGCGCTGGCTTTGGTAATTGCAAGTCCGGTAATCCTGCTTACCATCATCGCCTTATTTTTTCACTTTAATGGTAAGGTGTGGTTTGTGCAGGAGCGCCCAGGTAAGGGAGGTAGGCCTTTTTATCTGATAAAATTCAAAACCATGCGGGATGTTTACGATGCACAGGGGAGTTTATTACCGGATGAACATCGGTTAACATGGTTGGGAAAACTTATACGTAAAACATCTCTTGACGAACTGCCGCAGTTAATTAATGTAATAAAAGGAGATATGTCACTGGTAGGGCCTCGCCCGTTATTAACGGAATATCTTCCGCTTTATAATGATTTTCAGCGAAGAAGGCACGAAGTAAAGCCGGGTATTACCGGCTGGGCACAGGTTAATGGGCGAAATGAGGTAGACTGGAATGAGCGGTTTGCGCATGATGTTTGGTATGTTGATCATGTGTCGTTCATGCTGGATTTTAAAATCATACTATTGACTGTTTTAAAGGTACTTAAAGCCGAAGGAATAAGTAGTAAAAATTCGGCAACCATGGAGAAATTCCGGGGTAACAGCTGAAAATGGAAACTTGTAAAATAATTATTCAAGGAGGTGGTGAGCATGCCCGCGTAGTGCTCGATACCTTGATAACTTGTGGTTATAAAGTAGCGGGTTTATTTGATCCCAAATATAGTGGAGACTTATTTGGTATCCCGCAATTAGGTAGTTACGACCCGAATTTTGAACCGGAGGCTCTTGCTGTTGTAGCGATAGGTGATAACCGGCTTCGAAAAGAGGTTGTCGGCAAAACCAAACATCGTTTTACGAAAATCATTCATCCTTCGGCTATCGTATCGGGTTTCAGTAAAATTGGAGTTGGTACAACTGTTTTGCAGGGTGCAATTATTCAGGCGCAGGCAGAGCTTGGTGAGCACGTTATTGTTAACACACGTGCAAGCATAGATCACGATTGCCGGATTTGCGATTATGTGCATATTGCGCCGGGTGCAGTTCTCTGCGGAACAGTTCAGGTGGGAGAGGGTGCGTTGGTGGGTGCAGGAAGTGTTATTCTTCCCGGTATTCAAATTGGAGCATGGGCAGTAGTGGGGGCCGGTGCTGTGGTAACACGCGATGTAAGTGCTGGATCTGTAGTAGCCGGTAACCCGGCAAGATTGATTAGCAGGTAAATGACTCAGATTTTTCTATATGGTGCCGGTGGTTTGGGGCGGGAAATGCTGTCTATGATCAACGCACTTCCTGAATACACTCCGGCAGGATTTATTGATGATAACCTGCCTGAAGGAACTTTGGTAGGAGGCCTTAGGGTAGTGCATTTAGAAAACTTATGCAACCGAAAAGAAGCTGTGGTAATAAGTATAGGGGACCCGATAACAAAACTGAGGCTCTTTGAACGCCTTCAAGCCTCATCGTTTTATTATCCTCAGCTTATTCACCAAAGAGCCGTGCTGCAACACGGAGAGTCAGTAAAAGTAGGCGAAGGGTCAGTCATTTGTGCCTGTTCTGTAATTACAACCGATGTTTTAATTGGCAAACATGTACTTATAAACCTGGGTTGCACTATCGGACATGATGTAACAATAGGTG
>JAOAGO010000058.1 GCA_026415715.1 Chitinophagaceae bacterium
GTATTTATGTAGAGGAGAAATTCGTCCGTGCAGCGCCGGGCGGGGTAGGTTTTGCCAAGGCGGCCGGAAATTACGGAGCCGCTATGTATGCCACGGCACAAGCGAAAAAGTTAGGATATGATCAGGTGCTTTGGATGGATGCCTTTGAGCATCGCTATGTTCAGGAATGCGGAACAATGAATGTATTCTTCATCATCAAAGACAGAGCCGTTACGCCCGACCTTTCACAGGGTACCATATTAAACGGCATTACCCGTCAAAGCGCTATGACTCTTTTGGAGGAAATGGGATTTACGGTAGAGGAAAGGCCGATCAGTATTGAAGAAATCATGGATGCTTACAAAAGCGGAGCATTGTATGAAGTATTTGGAACCGGTACGGCAGCCACTATTTCGTTGATACGGGAACTTCGGTATAAGGACTTTGTCATGACATTTGATGTGGAAAAGTGGCGAACCGCTCCTTTATTGAAAAAATGGCTCAATGACATCCGGTCGGGAAGGCGGGAAGATAAATACGGATGGATGGTTAAAGTTTAGCAATTTTATACTTCAAAAAAAAAGACAAATATTGTCGGTTTTTTGGGGTATAGAAAAAGTTTATAATTCTCCGTCACTTTCCGTAAAAAGGTGTTGTTTGATTTTTACACGTTAATCTTAATGGCAGCTCAACATTGACTGTTTTCAGCTGAAAGTTTACTTTTTGACTAAGATTCTAAAGTTAAAAGATTAACCTCTCCCGTTAATCTTCCGCACATCTATTGTATTGAAAATAATTTACTGTAAACTAAAGGGTTACGATTTCATGGAAATAATTAGTACCGGTTTATTTCAGTAAGAATTGAAATTTCCGATCTTTCAAATAAAATAATTTGATTTTTGGAATTTCACGCTGTCAGCCGTACCTTTGCCCACCCAAAAATTTTTTGAATGCCAACAATTCAACAATTAGTTCGCAAGGGAAGGGAAATTATCCGGGCCAAAAGTAAATCCAGAGCGCTGGATCGTTGTCCTCAAAAACGGGGTGTTTGTACACGGGTATATACCACCACTCCCAAAAAACCCAATTCAGCGCTTCGGAAAGTAGCCAAGGTGAGGCTTACCAATAAAGTGGAAGTGATTGCTTATATCCCCGGCGAGGGCCATAACCTACAGGAGCACTCTATTGTTTTAATCCGTGGCGGCCGGGTTAAGGATTTGCCGGGAGTTCGATATCATATCGTCCGCGGCTCTCTGGATACCGCCGGTGTAAAAGACAGAAAAAAGAGTCGTTCCAAATACGGAACCAAAAAAGAAAAAGTAAAAAAATAATATTTCTGAATTATTAATAAACTGAATGAACCATGCGGAAAGGTCAGGCCAAAAAGCTTCCTCTCAATCCCGATCCGAAATACAATGACAAACTGGTCACCCGTTTTGTGAACAGTATGATGTGGGAAGGTAAAAAAAGCGTAGCCTTCAAAATATTTTATTCTGCGCTGGAGAAAGTGAGTAAGATGACACAGGAAGACGGGTATGAAGTATGGAAAAAAGCATTGAACAATGTGAGCCCTACCGTCGAAGTCCGCAGCCGTCGTATCGGAGGAGCCACCTTTCAGATTCCCACCGAAGTGCGCCCCGACCGCAAAATTTCGCTGAGCATGAAATGGCTCATTCGTTACAGCCGCGAACGAAACGGAAAAAGCATGGCGGATAAACTGGCTGCAGAAATCGTGGCGGCTTCAAAAGGCGAGGGTGGCGCATTCAAAAAGAAAGAAGATACCCACCGTATGGCCGAAGCCAACAAGGCCTTTGCACACTTTAAGGTGTAAGTTTGGGTGATAGGTTTCCGGCTTTTAAAATATTCCGGAATCTAAAAATGCATTCCAGATTTAATTCTTTGCAACGTTCTGAGCTGACTTAAAGAAGTTGCCGACTGTTTCATTCCGGGATTCATGTTTTTGAAATCCGTTTTGGTTTCGTCTTCTGCTTCAGAAAGGGGAGTAAATAATTTTATTTCAGCAGATTTTTTATTTCCTGCAGTTTGATGAGCGCTTCTACCGGCGTTATGCGGTTAATGTCCACATCGCTGAGCAGTTTACGGATTTCTTCAAAGGTTTGGCTGTGTACATCAAATATGGAAAGTTGCAAACGGGGTATCGCATTGTTTGTTGTTCTTCCTTTTTCAGAACCGGCTTCCTGCGTTTCATTTCGGCTTCTTCGTTCCAGTTCGTTCAACATTTCGTTTGCTCTTTCGATGATGGAAAGCGGCATGCCGGCCATGCGGGCCACATGAATACCGAAACTATGTGTGCTACCGCCGGGTTCCAGCTTACGCAAAAAAATAATTTTATTACCCGATTGCCGATGAGTGATGTGAAAATTTTTAATGCGCTCAAATGAACTTTCCAGTTCGTTCAGTTCATGATAATGCGTGGCAAATAATGTTTTGGGCCGGGCCGGCGACTCGTGCAGATACTCGGCAATGCTCCAGGCTATGGAAATTCCGTCGTAGGTAGAAGTGCCTCTGCCAATCTCATCCAGCAAAATCAAACTATTGGGTGATATATTATTGATGATACTGGCGGTTTCATTCATTTCTACCATAAATGTAGATTCTCCCCCCGACAGGTTATCTGATGCGCCCACCCGGGTAAATATTTTATCAGTTAAAGAAATCCGGGCTTCGTCGGCCGGCACAAAGCTTCCCATATGTGCCATAAGGGTAATCAGCGCCGTTTGCCTGAGCAGGGCGCTTTTCCCGCTCATATTGGGTCCTGTCAGAATGATAATTTGCTGAGAGGTTTTGTTAAGCAACAAATCGTTGGCTATATAGAATTCGCCCGGCGGTAAATGCCTTTCAATCACGGGATGCCTGCCCTGTTTCACTTCCCAGTCATCTCCTTCGTGAATTTGTGGTTTTTTATACTTGTATTGAATGGCATTTTGCGCAAAGCAGCACAAACAATCCAGGGTAGCCAATAGTTGTCCGTTGGATTGCATGGGGGCCAGATAATCGTGCAACTCATGAATAAGGGCTTCAAAAATTTCGGTTTCCAGTTGCAGTATTTTTTCCTCGGCGCCTGTAATTTTTTCTTCATATTCTTTGAGTTCGGGAGTGATGTATCGTTCGGCCTGTGTTAAGGTTTGTTTCCGTATCCATTCGGGGGGCACTTTGTTTTTGTGAGCATGGGTTACTTCCAGATAATAACCGAAAATGTTGTTGAAGCCGATTTTCAGCGAGGAAATTCCGGTGCGTTCGGCTTCTTTTTGCTGAAGCTTTGCCAGATATTCTTTTCCGCCGGCCGCCAATGTGCGAAGTTGGTCTAATTCGGCATGAACTCCTTTTTTTATTACGCTTCCTTTATTCAGTACGGCGGGGGGCGAATCGGTTATTTCGCGGAAAATTTTATCGGCAATGTATGGACATGGATTCAACGCATCACCTAACCGTTTCAGGTATTCATTTTCTGCACCTGTGCAAAGAGATTTGATGCTTTCTGTTTGTTTCAGTGTTTTGGCCAGGAGAAAGACTTCGCGGGGATTGATTTTTTTCAGCGGAATTTTGGAGACCAGTCTTTCAATATCGCCGCAAAGTTTCAGGTGGTGTACAATGTGATGGCGCAGATCGGCTTCACGAATCAGGTATTCTACGGTATCCAAACGTTCCCTGATGTGTGTTATATCTTTTAACGGAAAAACAATCCAACGTTTCAGCAGCCTGGCGCCCATGGGGGTAACGGTATTGTCCAAAACGCTCAGCAGGGTGGGATTTTGTTCCGTTGCTCCTGAAATCAATTCCAGATTACGGATGGTGAATCGATCCATCCATAAAAAATCATCACGGCTGATGCGTTGAACAGACGTAATGTGCTGCAAATTGGGATGCTCCGTATCTTTCAGGTAATGTAATATGGCGCCCGCAGCGGTAAGTCCGTTACGCATGTCCTGAACGCCAAACCCTTTCAGCGAATGGGTTTCAAAATGCTTCAGCAACTGTTCTTCGGCATAGGGAAAATGAAAAATCCATTCGTCAAGCGTATAGGTAAAGTATTTGTTTCCGAAAAATTCTTTAAATTTTTTGTGGAAGGTTTTGGAAAAAATGATTTCCGAAGGTTTAAATCCCTGCAACAGTTTTTCGGCATATTCCCGATCGCCCTCGGCAATTAAGAATTCGCCGGTAGAAATATCCAGAAAAGCCAATCCGAATTCTTCCTGTTCCGAATAATACACTGCGGCCAGAAAATTATTGCTGTCATGGTCCAGCAGTTTATCGTTGATGGTAGTACCCGGCGTCACAATGTCGGTAACGCCTCTTTTTACAATGCCTTTTGCCTGTTTAGGGTCTTCCAGCTGATCGCAAATGGCAACACGGTGCCCGGCTTTCACCAGTTTATGAAGGTAGGTATCCAGCGCATGGTGGGGAAATCCGGCCAGTTCTGAAGAAGCGGCAGCTCCGTTGTTTCTTCTGGTGAGGGTTATACCCAATATTTGCGAAGCAATGATGGCATCCTGCCCGAACGTTTCATAAAAATCTCCGACCCGAAACAGCAAAATTGCATCGGGATATTTTTGTTTAATAGCCCGATGTTGGCGCATCAATGGTGTTTCGGAACTTGCGGTTTTTGCCATAACGGCAAATATACTTGGTTTGTGAGGCAGTTAAGCCGGGCAAAGGAAAATGTGAATTAATTTTGCATGATGCGGAAGCTGAGTAATGCCGAGCTGAAACGCAAATCGCCTGAAGAATTAAAACAAACGATTCGGAATCCCGTGATTGCCGTGCTGGAAAATATCCGAAGCGCTTACAACGTGGGCAGTGTTTTCCGAACGGCAGATGCATTTCTTATTGAAGCCGTATATCTTGTGGGGTACACGGCCTGCCCGCCACATAAGGAAATAAAAAAAACAGCCCTTGGAGCCGAAGAAGTGGTACCCTGGAAGCATTACAAACTTATGGTTGATGCCATGAATGACCTTCGTGAGGCGGGCTATAAAATTTTTGCCGTTGAGCAGGCGATGGACAGCATTCCGCTGTATCGCTTTCACGACCTGTATCGGGGAAACATTGCATTGATTTTTGGCAATGAAATAAAAGGCGTAGAGCAGAATACTCTGTTATTGTGTGACGGGTGTGTGGAAATACCCCAATGGGGATTTAAGCATTCGCTCAACATGGCTACTGCCGCCGGCGTTGTATTATGGGAAATAATACGTATGAAAGCAGACAGCCTTTCATAACCCCTCGTATCGGATAAACAAAGATGAAAATAATGCAGTCGCTAGCCCACTATCTGAGATTTATTAAATTTTCACACACGGTATTTGCCATGCCTTTTGCCCTGATAGGTTTTTTTCTGGGATTTATGGCAACAGGAAATCCGTCTGATAATATCCGTTCCACATTGTCGTTTCATGAAATTTTTCAGTTGAAAAAAAATGATTTTTTTGCCTTATTAGGACTGGTGGTTTTATGTATGGTTTTTGCCCGCAGCGCTGCTATGGCTTTTAACCGGTATCTTGACAGAACTTATGATGCCCTGAATCCCCGAACGGCAAACCGTGAAATACCCCGCGGCATCATCACTCCCCGAAATGCGTTGGTGTTCATGATATTGAATGCTGTGCTGTTTATAATTTGTACCTATTTTATTAACCGGCTTTGTTTCTGGTTATCGCCGGTGGCGCTGGCCATTGTGCTGGGTTACAGCTATACAAAACGGTTTACCGCGCTGTCGCATGTGGTGTTGGGACTGGGTTTATCTCTTGCGCCGTTGGGAGCCTTTCTGGCCTTAACCGCTAAGTTTCATTGGTTGCCTGTTTTCTTTTCACTGGCGGTGCTTTTCTGGGTAGCCGGATTTGATATCATTTATGCTTTACAGGATGAAGAATTTGATAAGGCGAATAAATTATATTCCATTCCGGCCCTATTGGGTAAACACCGTGCGCTTAAGATATCCGTCTTTTTTCATCTGTTAAGTATGATATGCTTAGTCGCTGCCGGTGCAGCGGGACATTTCGGCGCTTTTTACTGGGCCGGAACCTTTGTTTTTGGAGCCCTGCTTATTTATCAGCATGCGTTGGTGAAGCCCCAAGATGTAAGTAAAGTAAATCCGGCCTTTATGACAACCAACGGGTTGGCTTCCGTTATTTTTGCATTTTTTGTGATACTTGATATAATACTTTAACTATTATGGCGCGGATTATGGCTATTGACTATGGAGAAAAGCGAACCGGCCTGGCCGTAACAGACCCATTACAAATGATTGCAAGCGCTCTGGAAACAATAGCAACTGAAAGACTCATCCCTTTTTTAAAACAATATCTGGTGACAGAAGCAGTAGAGCTGTTTATTGTCGGCTGGCCTTTGAACATGGACGGATCGGCAACACATGCTACTTCAGGTGCGGAAAAATGTATTCGGGACTTACAAAAACATTTTCCTCATATTCCCGTCGTAAAGGTGGATGAACGGCTTACTTCACGTATGGCGCAACAGGCTTTAGTGCAGATGGGATTGAAAAAAAAGCAGCGAAGAGATAAGAAGCTTGTTGATCGGGTAGCTGCCGCCATGATGCTCCAGGAGTATCTGGAAACACGACGTATATAAAATGATACAAACAATACCTTTGCGACGAATTAAATAAAATTTTCAATGATTTTACCTATCGTGGCTTACGGACATCCCGTGTTAAGACAACGGGCAACTGAAATATCTCCTGAATTTGATGGATTACAACAACTGATTTCCGACATGTGGGAAACTTTGTATGCCAGTCATGGTGTGGGTTTGGCAGCGCCTCAGATAAATCAAAGCGTCCGTTTATTTCTTGTGGATACGACTCAACTTTTCGAAAATATGGATTCTCATGAAAAGAAAAATTATCCGGATGCGCCCGGGTATAAAGGAGTTTTTATAAATCCAAGCCTGTTAAGCCTGGACGGAAAACCGTGGGCTTATAATGAAGGCTGTCTGAGTATTCCGGGAATTCGGGAAGATATTTTCCGAAACGAAGCCGTAGAGTTACGGTTTCAGGACGAAACCTTTAAAGAACAAAAGCAAATCTTTCACGGACTTACGGCCAGGGTTATTTTACATGAATATGACCATTTGGAAGGAAAATTATTTATTGATTATATCACTCCTTTGAAAAGAAAATTAATAAAAAGCAGGCTGAATGACATAGCAAAAGGCAAGGTGCAGGTTGATTACAAAATGATTTTTTCAAAAAAATATTAAAAAAAAATTTGGAAGATTGAATTTTGTATATACTTTTGATAATAAAAACGTATAAACTACCCATCCATTAAACCTTAGATGAAATGAAATATCTTCTTGCAATTTTTCTGTTTCTTTTTGTTTATTCGTTTCCTTCTGTTTCACAAGTTCCTTCTGTATCTCCGTTCAATGGTGTGGTTCCGGCGATTCTGAATACGGCCGGAGGCAGCTATGATAATCCGTTGTCGTACCACCGATACGAGTGGAGCTTTGGCGAGTTGGTGTTGATACAGGCTTTTGCCCCGCCCGACAGTTCCGTGCTGGTGACACAGGGAGTGCTTCAGCCCTGTACGGATAAAATCGGCTTGTCGCCGTTTATCGTGTATTTTGAGCCGGATGATTACAAGCTGTTTCCCAACCCCACCACAGGGAAGTTTGAGGTGAACTTTTTTGTGCACACGCCGGGGCGGATGAGTTTGCAGTTGATCAATGCGGTAGGCCAGATATTGGAGCAAAGGAGTTTTTATTACAACGGCTGTTGCCGGATAGAGCATTTTGATTTGACAGGCAGGCCGGCGGGGTTGTATTACGTGGTGGCAGATTTGAAACCGGATATGCCGCGTGCCGATGGTCTGGAAGTGATACGGCACAGCGGGCTGAAAGTCATTAAGCTGGATCAGAAGTAAAAAAGAGGATTTACTTCGTCCGGGTAGTTGATTGTAGCGATTGTAAATTAATTTTTTAATAAAGAGAGCAAATTGATTTTAAAACCTTAAACCTTAAAGTATGAGAAAAGTTCTGACTTTACTTGTTGTAGTGTTGACGGGTGTGGCGACGCAGATGTTTGGCCAGTCGCCTGCGCCCGGGATACTGAACTACCAGGGGGTAGCGCGGAACAGTGTGGGGAATGTGTTGCAGAACAAGACGATCAGCCTTCGCTTAAGTATTCGGGACGGTTCGGCGACGGGCCCGGTGGTGTATTCGGAGACGCGGACGGTAACGACAAACCCGTTTGGGTTGTTTAACGTGCAGTTGGGAAGCCCCGGAGCTACGGCGGTAACGGGCACGATAGCCGGGGTGCCATGGGGAGTGGGAGCGAAGTTTATTCAGGTGGAGATAGACCCGAACGGTGGCACGGCGTTTATCAACATTGGCACGGCGCAGTTGGCAAGTGTTCCGTATGCGTTGTACGCGACGACGAGCGCCGATTTGGTGCTGCCGTTCAATAAGACGCAGTCGGATGCGGGGAGTTTGTTTACGATTACGAACAGCAATACGACTTCGTCTGGGGCATCGGCGATAGTGGGGAATACGAACAGTACGGCGGGGAATGCGTTTGCGGTGGTGGGCCGTGTGACATCCACCTCGCCGGGCGGCTTTTCGGCGGGTGTGCGGGGTATAAATAACGGGACAGGCGGATTGGGGATAGGCGTATGGGGCAGTCAGGATGGTAGCGGCTGGGGGGTGTACGGA
>JAOAGO010000059.1 GCA_026415715.1 Chitinophagaceae bacterium
CTGAACGATTCCGGTATGCTGGCCAAAATGGAAAAATGCTTAGACAGCAACAAAACCAAACTGCCAAAACATATTGTCATATTAGGTCACGACCAGCAGTTTGCCGATGAGGCCGATTTCAGACAACTGGAAAAATTTATAACGGCGCTGCGCCGTTCGGGCAAATATCGTTTGGCAACCATGAATGAATATCCGGGCATTGAATAAACGCAGGCGAGATGCCCTTTGAAAATTTGAAAAATTATGTGAAAAAGTTAGTGCTGCTGTAAATTGAAATAATAATCTATAATTGCTCTTCAAAAAGTTGAGTCTGTTAAAATATTCCCTCCGTTCAACGCTGGTTTCACTTTGCCTTTCAAAAAAGTGAAGTATTGAAACGCCAATGTTATGGTGTAAAATAAATTTTAAACAAACAAGTCGGGATATAATGTTTGGCCGGGGCACACGGCATATTTTTCAAAATCCGTTAGTCCCTCGTTTTTCAATACCTGTTCGTCCGTAAACAAATTTCCCGTGCACTCGGCAGAAGGTTTGCTTAATATAAAGTATGCGGCATCGGCCAGAATTTCAGGCTTGCGGCTCCTTTGCGCCAGTTGTTCGCCTCCCAGCAAGTTCCGCACGGCCGCCGTATCAATGGTGGTCACGGGCCACAAGGCATTGGCGGCAATCCGGTATGGCCTTAGTTCTTCAGCCCAGGCCAACGTCATCATGCTCATGTTGTATTTTGAAAGCGTATAAGCCACATGGCTCTTCAGCCATTTCAAATCCCAATTCAGCGGTGGCGACAGTGTAAGGATATGCGGATTATGTGACAGTTTCAGATAGGGTATGCAGGCTTTTGTCACAAAAAAAGTTCCTTTGACGTTGATGTCAAACATCAGGTCAAATCGCTTTTCTTCGGTCTGCTCTGTTCCGCATAGCGTAATGGCCGATGCATTATTAATCAGGATGTCAATACCCCCGAATCGCTCTACCGCTTTTTTCACCATTGCTTCTATTTGTTCCGTAAACCGGATATCGCAGGGCACGGCAAGCGCTTTTCCTCCGGCCGCTTCAATTTCATCGGCGGCCGAATAAATGGTTCCGCCCAGCCGGGGGTCTTCTTTTACACTTTTGGCAGCCACTACAATATTTGCACCTTCGCGGGCCAACCGTAATGCTATCGCTTTACCTATGCCGCGACTGGCCCCGGTAATTACAATAGTTTTGTTTTTTAACATAGTCATTAATATTCCGGCAGCGCCGGTTTGGTTTGCACAATATGTTCAATTTTTTCCATCAGCGCCTCATCTAAACGGGTAGCCGCATCCAAAGCGTTCAGGTTCTGCTGCAGCTGCGTAACGTTTGTGGCGCCGAGAATGACAGTGGTAACATGAGGATTTTTCATACACCAGGCAATGCTCAGTTCGGGTAGCGACATTCCGGCTTCCTGTGCCAGCGCCGCCAGTTGTTTCACCTTGTTTAATATATCTTCTTTCATCCATCGGTTTTTCAGCCAGTCAAAGCCCGACAGGCTGAAACGGCTGCCCTCGGGAATGCCGTCATTGTATTTTCCGGACAATATGCCCGAAGCCAGAGGGCTCCAGATGGTTGTACCCATGCCCACGGTTTTAAAAATCATCAGGTATTCGTTTTCCATTTTCTGGCGCTCAAAAAGATTGTACTGCGGCTGCTCCACCACAGGGCCTATCAGGCCGTATTGTTGCGCCACCCGATGCGCCTCCATAATTTCCACTCCGCTCCATTCGCTGGTGCCCCAATACAGAATTTTTCCCTGTTGTATCAGATTGTGCATCGTCCACACCGTTTCTTCTATCGGCGTGGTTTTATCCGGCCGGTGGCAAAAAAACAAATCCAGATAATCCAGTTGCAGCCGCTGCAGGGCTTCATGGCAAGCCTCAACCAGATGTTTTCGGCTCAGCCCCGTCTGATTCGGTTTGTTCTCCTTCCCCCGCCAGCCGAAATAAGCTTTTGACGAGACCACGTACGAAGTGCGATCCCAGTTTTTGCGCTTCAGTATTCTTCCCATCATCTTTTCGCTTTCGCCCAGGGCATACACTTCGGCATTGTCAAAAAAATTGACGCCATGGTCGTAGGCTACGCTCATCAGCTCTTCGGCTTTCCGGTCGTCCAGTTGTTTGTGAAACGTTACCCAACTTCCCAGCGACAGGACGCTTAACTGCAGTCCGGTTTTACCCATTTTTCTGTATTCCATCATTGAACTTTATTTTTTGCAAAATAACAGAGAAACTCATCTGCACGATAAAAAGTTGCTTTACTTCGTTTCAAAATATGTTTTAAACGAAAACAGATTATCGCCGCAAAGTCATCAACACCGAAATGAAATATTTTTTTATTACCCTCCGGCCAGCAGCACCTGCCAGGCTTCCCTTACTTTTTCTTCGTCTAGCAGTTTGGCGGCATAGCGGTGCAGTTCATTTTCCATTTCGTCGGGGTTGTTTCCAAAGTAGCTCATGATATGTTTCAGGTGTGCATCTTCAAAAGCCGGGTCTATATCCGGCAGCGCTTCTACGTTGGCCAGACGGCCCAGATGATTTCCGCTCAGTATCCGGCTGTTTCGTATGGATTCGGGCAGGTTGTCAATGCCGATGCCGAGTTTTGCATTCGGTTTTTCTACCAAAAAAAGATTCTCCTCGCTCACCCGGCAATACCAGTCGCCGCCCAGCCGCGCCACGTGGTGAATTTTCCGTTGGTCTATTTTTTGATGTTCGTCCAGCAGTTCGTCGTGCAGGTGCAGTAGCAGAATTTCACAAATCACCAGATTGCCCGATCCCGGCAGTTGGCCCAGCGATTTCACTTCCGGCACCCGGCATTCCATTTTGATTTTGCTTTCTTTAACCATCGGCGGCTTTACCCTCAGGGCCGGCTCCGGTGTAAATCCCGCCTTCACAAACTCATTTACGCCTTTGGGGTATTCGCAACTGGCCAGCGAGGTTTGCTGCACCATATCATACGTCACAATATTAATGACGGCTTCGGGCACCTGCAAAATATTTTCCAGCGTATGCTTTGTTGTATTGTCTCTCACCCTGCGCGAAGGCGAAAACACCGCAACGGGAGGGTTTATCGAAAACAGATTAAAAAAACTGAAGGGGCTCAGGTTTACATTTCCCTGCGCATCGGTGGTGCTCACAAAAGCTATCGGCCGCGGCGCAATGCAATGTTGCAGATAGTATTGCTTATCGGCCGGTTTCAATTGGTCAAGTTCAAGAATCATAAAAATTGTTAGAGAAACAAAAATAGCGCTAATCAGGTTTTGCGCGGCATGTGATACGACTTCGCGAATTCTGCAAGGCGAAGGCTACGAAAACAACAACACCGTGTAGAAATAAAATAAGTGTTTTTTGATTTGGGGCTGTCATCGTCTGTTACAAATCCCGCCGTCGGTCCCCCTCCCTCCGGGGTAACCGTGCTGGCGGCAAGCCGCTGCGCACCTCACTCCGTTCGCCCTCCGGGCGGGGCAGCCCTTCGGCTGTGGAATATCTGTCGGCAATTATTTTCAACAAACACCTTCGCTTTACTCACGAAAGCTTTGAGTAAAAACAGGCATTATAAATGATCTAAAGGGCTTTTCCACTTCAAATCGTCTAAGTCTGTAATGTGTGTATAACGAAGTGTGGTTTTTATCGTATCCAGACGACGTTCTTTTGATGATGAGTTCCAAAAGAAAAAGTAAACTCTGATTTATTCACTTCAATATGCGTATTTTGTATTGTCAAAAATATATATTTCCGGCATTATACTGCGCAAATACAGCCTAAAATAATACTAATTCCGCAGCATATTTTTAGTTCAAAGAATTGAATATCTATAGGTTTTAATGATTTTCGAAAATTTTTTTTATTTGAAAAAAAATTTTGTAAATTTAAAGATTACCGGTCATGCTAAAAGACGACTGTGCAACAATAAAATGACAGAATAAATGAACAGAAAAACCAACGCTTCAGCAAAATCAAAAGAAGTGCAACGCCACCCACAAGCCGACACGCATTTGCACCATATTTGCTTATGCCCTGACACACAAAAATTACTACCCTTATGACAGCTTATTTCTCAGGACAAATACTTCAGGGAGTAAAAAAACTCATAGATCAATCGGACAAGAGAGATTTTTGGTTACAGGTTTGCAAAAACCTTTCCGCTTTTTATTGCAAAAACAACTTGTTAAATAGTGACGGCAACGAACAAGAACATCCAATTTTTACAGTCATTGACAACCAGCTTTCAAGGGGTCTACCGACTCTAACATCTATCAATTTAGAGAGACATTTTGCTGAAACATTCGGTTTGACAGAAGAAATCCATTCAAATATCGGTTCGATTACTTTTGACTTTAATGAAGATGCAAGCGAATATTTAAGATGCCTGGTGATTGCCGACAATAGAACAACCGAGCTAAATGATGAAACTACTTTTAAAACTTGGGAAGAACATGGCGGAAGTGAATTTGAAAAAAGATTTTTTGAAAACATCTTTTTACAATTTGGGAGAAACGTAAATCAACTTTTACAACTGCAGAGAAATATAAGCTCTATTGTTAATAGGGAGGTTGGTGAAGATTTATTAAGGCACCAATTAGTGGATTTTTTATTAGAGTTTCCAGAAATAAATGGTTTACCTAAAGGGTTAGTCATTGAAATAGATGGGGCTCAACATGATATTGAGCCTCAAAAAACTAGGGACAAATTACGAGATCATTTTGCAAATCAGAACGGCTATCAGACCGTAAGAATAAAAACATTAGAAGTCAATACAATTCCACCAGCCAAGCAGAATCAAATTAGGGAATACTTACGGCACCCTTACTCTCAATACTTCAACGAAAATATTTCAAACCCTTTATTCAATACTGAAAGAGGTTTAGATTATTTGCAATTGTTTCTTTCTCCATTTGGAATCGCTAGAGTTCAGAAGGCACTTATTAAGGCAATCAAGAAAAACCTGATTGATATTGAAAAAGAAAATCTATCAATAGCAATCATAGAAAGAGATTTGCCATGCGGAAAGGTAGCAATAGATGATTTAATACTTCAGATTAAACACTTATCCATATTACAGAACGGTGTGGAGATGAAACTTCCCAAAATTAATTTAACAATCTTCAATACAGAAGAATTTGCAGAGTGTAAATTAAATCAAGTCATAGAAACACAATTGTATAACAATGCAACTGATTTTAGTCAATATGACCTGACCATTGACATTTCCGTTTTAAATAATTCAACATTTTTGAAAAAACCCACTAATATATCACCCAATAAAACCATTATTATTCGCTCCATACATTACACTGATGAAAGAAGAAAATTCAACTTTCATCCCATTATAGAATATTCTAATATACCAATCAGCAGAAACCACGAGAGTATAACATCTTTAAATTTTTTTCTTCAATCACTATTTAGGAAAAAATCATTCAGAGAAGGTCAAGTTGAGATTATCTCAAAAGCCTTAAAGAAAAAAAACCCTATTGCACTATTACCGACCGGCGCAGGCAAATCTTTAACTTATCAACTTGCCGCTTTGATGCAGGCTGGTTTAGTAATTGTCGTTGATCCAATAAAAGCTTTGATGAAAGATCAAGATGAAAATTTAAAGGACGCTTTAATTGATGCAACTGTTTATATCAATTCATCTCTTCCAGCTGCAAAGAGAAAGGATAACGCTAAACGATATTCGGATGGAGAATTTTTATTTGCTTTTGTTTCACCTGAAAGATTTTTGATTCAAGAATTCAGAGACTTTATAAAATCAATTCCTAACTTTAATCGCAACTTTGCCTATTGTGTTATTGATGAAGCACATTGCGTTTCAGAATGGGGACATGATTTTAGAACTGCCTATTTAAAGTTAGGCGATAATTCAAGAAAGTATTGTTTTTCGGGATACGAAGGAAAATTTATTTCAACACTTGGCTTGACCGGCACAGCTTCATTTGATGTTTTGAGTGATGTTCAAAGGGAAGTTGGCTTACAGAACGATTCTGATATTATCCGACCAGAGAAATTAGAACGAGAAGAACTAATATTTAAAATAAAAAATGTCACTGCAACATTGATTGGTTTTAATACTGAATGGAATGTCAAAAGTACTGTATATGAAGCAACATTAAATACTCTTCGAAATACATTAAATACTGATTTAATGTCTGAATTTAATGCTGATAATTTTCCAACTTTTGTCAAAGCAAATGGAGATCTTTCAAATTGTGGTATAATATTTTGTCCCTATGCAACAGGACCATTTTTTAGTGTAAAAAATGTTGCTGATTTTTTAAGACAAACATATCCAAGTATATCACATTTAATAGGAGAGTATCACGGTAGTGGCGATGCTAACGACATTACACAGGATAAATT
>JAOAGO010000005.1 GCA_026415715.1 Chitinophagaceae bacterium
AACGTATTCTTTTTATCTTTACCCAAAACCTGCACATGATTATTCCGGATTATCTGAAACCCGGCGATACCATCGGATTGGTTTGTCCTGCCGGATATATGGCGGCCGATAAAACCGAAGACTGTATTCGTACCCTTCGTGAATGGGGATATGAAGTTATAACCGGTAAAACCGTGGGTGGAGCATCGAAAAATTATTTTTCGGGCACCGACGAGGAGCGCCTGTCCGACTTTCAACAAATGCTGGATGATGATACCATCAAAGCCATACTTTGTGCACGTGGCGGCTACGGAACAGGAAGAATTATTGAGCGCATCCGTTTCAAACGCTTTAAAAAGAATCCCAAATGGATTATCGGCTACAGCGATATCACGGTGCTGCATTGTCATCTGCTGTCAAACTATAAAGTGGCTTCGCTTCATGCCCCCATGGCCGCAGCATTTCAAGACGGCGGACATCGTTCTCCCTACGTGCTTTCGCTGAAAGAAGCGCTGGAAGGAAAACCGGCCGATTATGTGGCGGAAGCCCACCCCACGAACCGAAAGGGTAAAGCCAAAGGCAGGTTAGCGGGCGGAAATTTAGCGCTGCTGGCACATCTTACCGGCACTTCATCCGACATCAAAACCGAAGGAAGAATTCTGTTTCTGGAAGACGTGGGCGAATACTTATATAATATTGACCGGATGATGCATCAACTAAAGCGTTCGGGAAAATTGGAAAATCTGGCCGGACTGATTTTCGGTATTTTCAGCGACAACAAAGACACCGACCGCCCCTTCGGTCAAACCGTTCAGGATATTTTGTGGAATATTGTTAAAGAATATGACTATCCCGTTTGTTTTGAATTTCCCGTAAGCCATACCGAAAAAAACTATGCTCTGAAAATTGGTGTAGAATACGAGCTGAATGTGGGCGATACAAACGTAAGGCTTCGTGAAGCCGTTAAGAAATGAAAAGGCTCAGGCAGTTTAATACAATGCCATGGCAAAACGGCTGCGGTACTTTTCCGTAAACGGATGATTATGCCCCCAGCGGTGAAACAGCGCTATGCACACTTTGCGGGCAATCTGGTCGTACGCATTTTTATTCAGCATGATACTTTGAATCAGCGCTTCTACGGCTTGTTCGGGATTTCCGTTTTTCAGGTGGTTGGCTGCCTCTGCCAGCAATCCGTCAACCGGCGTACCCTGCTGATAGGGAGTTGTCAAAAATTCAGATAAGTGCAACAAATCGGTAAGTATTTCGGTTTCACCCTGCTTTTTTATGAGGGCTTCGGTTTTTGATTTTATTTCTTCCGGAGCCGAAAATACTTTTCGTTGCAGAAGAGCCGGCAGCGCTTCGGGGTGTTCGGGATAACGGCTCAGAAAATCTTCCAGCTTTCCGATGGCTTCCTCGTCAGACAGGTTGTTGAGTTCGGCCTGCAGCGTTTCCCATTCCTTTTTTTCCGGTGTGGGAAGGATATCGTTGAGCCAGCGTTTGAGCAGGTGTTTCGGTAAGGCACCCACCTGTTCGCCGATAATTTTTCCTTCATAAAATAATTTCAGAGCCGGAATGCCCCGGATACCGTATTTATACATCAGTTCGGGTTGTTCGTCGGTGTTTACTTTAATCAACTTCCATTTTCCGTTGGCTTCGCGGTGCAGTTCTTCCAGCACCGGGCCAATCATGCGACAGGGGCCGCACCAGGGCGCCCAGAAATCAACCAATACCGGAGTTTGATAACTGGCTTCCAGAATATCTTTTTGTTCGTCTGTCATGCCTTTCTTTTTTTGCTGTGCAAAATTCGTTTTTTTCAGGGAACGGAGATAGTGACTGCAATCACGAACTTACAGTGCCGATATTTTGGAAAAACGGGATGAAACGCATATAACATTAAAGAAAATATTTTTTCACGGCAGCAGAAGCAGCGAGTCTAATTTCCGGAGGGTTTCCGGAAACTGAAAAAGGTTGTTGTGTTTTCCGTTTGGGATGGTAATGAGTTCATCGCCCGGCTTAAACAGTTTCTGCAGCCGTTTGGCATTTCGGTAGGTTACAATCCGGTCGCGGGTGCCGTGAAAGATGGAGACCGGCGCCCGAACCTGACGAAGGTATTCGGCAGTAGGCAAGCGGTAATGCAGCATCAGGCGTACGGGATATATGGGAAGATAATGCTCTACCACGGAAGGAAAATCGTAATACGGGGTTTCCAGAATCAGCCGCTTGCAGTCGCGTACCGAAGCCAGATATGCAGCAATGCCGGTGCCCATGCTTTTACCGTAGATGATGATACTGTCGGCCGGTGTGGAAGCGAGGGCGAATTTGTAAGTGAGCAGCGCCCAATTGTAGAGTTTTTGCTCGGTTAGTTTTCCTCTGCTTTTTCCGTAGCCCGGATAGTCAATCATGATAACGCGGTAGCCGCGACGGGTAAAGTAAGGTATAAATTTATGATACCAGGAAATGTTTTTTTTGTTTCCGTGAAAATAAAGCACCACGCCGCGCCGGGGGGGAGCGGCGGCTTCAAAGTCCACCACGTTCAGGGTGTCTTCGCCGTTGATGGGAATATCTATTTCCCTGTGTGGTTCCGGAAAATCATATAGTTGATTACGTTTCAGGGTTACAGGGTGAAACAACACGGCATCCTGAAAAATATAAAGCGCTGCTCCCCCAAGCACATAAGCCAGCGCCACATAACGGAAAATCCGGAGTATCTTTTTTTTCATTATGCCGCAAAGATGATAAGAAAATGGCGGATGCCTGACAGCCGGAATGATTCTTTTTTTCGGATGAGAAGGCCGGTTTAATATTTAAGTATATCGCGGATGAAATTGTGATATTCGTCGAATTGGGGGAGATTGTTGTGGCCGCCGCCGGGAATACGGATGAGGGTTATTTTTTCCGGATTGATACGGGCAAGTGCTTCGCTGTGGCGGATGGGGATGAGCCAGTCGCGGGTGCCGTGCAGGATGTAGGTGTGGCATTTTACGCCGGCCAGCCACTTGTCGGTGCGAAGATGATAGCGCAGCACAAAGCGCACAGGCAAAAAAGGAAGAAAGCGTTCCACCACTTTGCGAAAACTGTAGTAGGGTGCATCCAGAATCAGATATCTCGGATTGTTGTCTGAGGCCACTTTGGCGGCAAAACCGCTGCCCATACTGCGGCCGTACACAATGAGGTGTTCTTCACCGTATTTTTCTTTAAGTTTCTGATAAACATACTGCATGTCGCTGAGCATTTCTTTTTCGCTGCGCTTGCCTGTGCTTTTGCCGAAGCCGCGATAGTCAACAAGCACCACATCATAATGATAGCGGTAAAAATCACGGGCATATTTGGCCCAGCCTTTGATACTACGGGTATTTCCGTGAAAATAAAGAATGAGCCCTTTGGGCTGTTCGCGGTAAAAATGCAGGGCATTAATGCGTACGCCGGGAGCGGCGTCAAAAAAGTATTCGCGGAAGGGAATATCGTACCGGAATTCAAAGTCGGGATTCAGTTTTTCGGGTTTAAAAATCAGTCGCTCCTGAATAAAATAGGCTATGACCGATAAAACGGCTATGCCACCCAGTATATACCAAATCGCCTGCGGCATGAAATGAAGGCAGATGTGCAAAGCAAATTAATCATCTTTTGCGGAAATATGTGCGATGTGCGTAGGGTGATGAAAGAAAAAAAAAGTAGGCAGAAGCTGTCAGAAGGCGATAATTGTCAGATAAAATCCGGAAGGGTATCTTTATTCTTCCATAACCCGCTTCAGTTTCAGGTTGGTGACGGGAGCCACGATGAGAGGGAATTTTTCGATGGTAACATTGGCGGCATCGAGACCAAATCCTTTTTCTTCGGAAAGGCTGTATTCTTTGAGCCAGAAATGAAATTTCATGATGAGGCGTTCAAAGAAGGGCAGTTCATTGTCCTGGCTGAGATATTTTTCCATTACCACAAACTGAAAATCACCTACGGTACCGTTGCTGGCCAGGCTTTCATAACGGCTCATGATGTTTACTTCCTTATTAGCCACCAGGTCTTCCACTACTTTGCGGAACATGAGGTTAATCCGCGGCTCGATACGGAAACCCAGGCGAAAATCAACCCGAATAATATCGTTGGGGATAATGTGTTCTACCCTGTATTCGCAGGTGTAGGGGTCGTCTTTGGTGTCTACATGCACGAACCAGTAAATGTCGGCCCGTTTGGGCTTTTTGTTCAGAATGGAATAAATGATTTTGTGTTCAATTTCTTTAGGGTTGTTTGCACTGGTGAGATAAACCAGATGAGTAGCATATTTGGGGACGGATTTATCGTTGCTCAGTTCCTGAATTTTGGGAATATAGTGTTCCAGCCGGACGAATTCCACATAACGGTTTTTGATTTTGCGTGCCCGGTACCAGGTGTACATAACCAGAAACATGACGGTTCCGATAATCAGCGTAATGTATCCGCCATGCGTGAACTTTTCCATGAGGGCTACAAGGTAGCCGGTTTCGACGGTGAGGTAAGTGCCGAGAAAAAGGTATATCCAAACGGGTTTGATGCGATGCATCACCAGATAGTTTGCAAATAATATGGTGGTAGCAATCATGGTGATGATGATGGCCAATCCGTAAGCAGCTTCCATATTGGATGATTTCCGGAAGATGAGGACGATGCCGGTACAGCCAATAAACATAATGAAGTTTATGGCCGGGATAAACAGTTGCCCTTTGGCTTCGGAGGGATAACGGATGCGCAGCTTGGGCCAGAGGTTGAGGCGCATAGCTTCGCTGATGAGGGTAAAAGCGCCGGATATCATGGCCTGACTGGCAATGATGGCGGCAGACGTAGCGATTACAACGCCCGGGATGATAAACCATTGCGGCATCAGGTCGTAGAAGGCGTTCATGCTGAGTTTGCTTTTCACCTCGTCGGTAATCTGCAGTCCGCTGCGGTGAGAGAGCAGGTAAGCGCCCTGGCCGATATAATTCACCAGCAGGCAGGTTTTTACAAACATCCATGAAATGCGGATGTTTCCCCTTCCGCAATGCCCCAGGTCGCTGTACAAGGCTTCGGCACCGGTGGTACAGAGAAATACGGCGCCCAGAAGCCAGAAACCCTGCGGATAATTTTTCAGAAAGCTGACGGCATAATAAGGATTAAATGCCTTAAAAATAGAAGTATCATCAAAAATATGAACGAGGCCCAGCACCAGCAACATGGTAAACCAAACCAGCATAACCGGCCCGAAAAGGGAACCGATATTGGCCGTACCAAATTGCTGCATAAAGAAAAAGACAGTAAGTATGCTGAGCACAATGATAACGACGGTATTACTTCCGTCTTCAATGCCCAGAGCCGGCAATTTTTTCAGCCCTTCCACGGCAGAAGTAATGGAAATGGGCGGGGTAATAATGCCGTCGGCCAGCAGGGAAGCGCCGCCGATCATGGCAGGAATGACGAGCCATTTTTTCCGACGCCGTACCAGAGCATACAAGGCAAAAGTGCCGCCTTCGCCGCGGTTATCGGCACGCAGCACAAGCACAACATATTTTAAGGTGGTTTGAATGGTAAGCGTCCAGATAATGCAAGAAAGTGAGCCGATAATCAGTTCTTCACTGACAATACGGTTGCTGACGATGGAATTAAACACATAGAGAGGAGAGGTGCCGATATCTCCGTAAATGATGCCCAGGGCGATAATGAGACCGAGGGGAGTAACTTTATTCGTTGGCGCTTTCACGTTTCAACTCAAGCTTTAGGCATTGCCCGTATTACAAGCAATCATCGGCTTTAAGGAATTTTCGTCAGGTACGAACCGGGTGTCGAAGGCAATGGTCTGCAAAGGTATAAGTAAAATCCGTTATTCACCAAACTGAAAAAAAAACAAGTTTGTTCTTTTTTAAATATTCGTTAATGTATTTTGCCGGGCGAACAAACGTTCAAAAAAAAGTCCCGATTTTGTAATTTTATAAATTAATCTTTCTGATGAAACGTTTTGTTTTGTTTCTACTGTTTACGGCTCCGGTCACGGTTTCTGTTTTTTCTCAGAAAATCGTGTATTCAGAATATGACCGCGATGACAGCCGGAGAATGAATTTTGAGATTGTAGGCAAAGTTTCAGGCCTTTTCATGATTTACAAAAATACCCGCAACCGGCATTGGATTGTTACCTATGACAATGACATGCGTCAGGTATCGAAAACCGAACAGAATTATCTGCCCCGCAACGAACGGTTAACAGGCATTGATTTTTTCCCGTATTCCGATCATGTATACGCAATTTATCAGTATCAGAAAAAAAATGTAGTGTACTGCATGATGGCCCGCATTGACGGAAACGGAAAAATAAAAGAAGCGCCTGTTGAGATAGATACCAGTTTTATCGGCTCTTCTGGAACCAGCCGCATATACACCGCCCTTGCCAGCGAAGACAAAAACAAAATCTGTGTATTCAAAATCAACAGCCGGAACAAAAGAATGTACGTGATGACGACTTTTTTATTTGACCAGCAGATGAAACTGATAAAAAGAAGCCGGCTGAACATTCCGATGGATGACCGCAACGATCATCTGGGCGATTTCAGCCTGGATAACGACGGTCACCTGGTATTTACCCGCTTTACCAGAAACAGCAATGAAAACATAACGCAGGCATCCATGTTGGTAAAATGGGCCATGGCCGATACGCTGACAGAACGCAAGCTCTCGCTGGAAAAAAATATGCTGGATGAAATTCATGTAAAGGTGGATAATGCAAACCGGCGTTATTTGCTTTTATCTTTTTATTACAAGGAAAAACGTGGAAATATTGACGGCTTGTATTTTTATATCTGGGATAAAGACTCGGCCAGGCTGTTGCTGGAAAAAACCTATGCCTTTGACGACGAGATACGGAGAGAGGCAAAAGGAGACGCTTCGTTAAAAATGGCATTTAATGATTATTTTATTCGCCAGATTATTATACGGCGCGACGGCGGATTTATTCTCAGCGCCGAGGCTTTTTATACCACATCGCGGTTCAACAACTGGAACCGCTGGAATTTTCTTTACGGTAATCCGTTTTTTCCGCCTTTCTGGGACGGATTTTATTATTCGCCCTTTTTTACCAATGCATTTTGGTTTAACCGCTTCAGCAATACGCAATCAGTGCGCTTTCATGCCGATAATATTGCCGTGTTTTCTTTCAATAAGCAAGCAGAACCCGAGTGGAAAACCGTACTCAGCAAAAGCCAGTTTCATGACGATTCAGACGATTTAATTTCATTTCAATTGATGAACACCGGCGACCAGTTGCATTTTTTATTCAATCTGTATGAGCGCCGCAATAACCTACTCACCGATTACAGCGTTTCGCCTTCCGGCGAACTCACCCGAAATCCCACACTCAAAAATTTAGACCGGGGCTATGAGTTTATGCCCAAATACGCCAAGCAGGTTAGCGCCCGGCAAATGATTATTCCTTGTTTGTACAGAGGTTACATTTGCTTTGCAAAAATTGATTACGGAACCAACTGACGAAATTTTTGATTTGTGTTAGCGCTGTTCAGACAAAAAAATCCCACGACACTGTTTCCGGTTTTTTTGCTGGGAGTATTAATAAAACTGCCGCTGTTTTTTCATCCGCCCGTTCTTTTGCACAAGCGTACAGACGGGCTTTTTTTTCAGTGGTTGGCAAAAAACCTTTCACTGGCCGGCGAGAAACCTTCATTTTTTAGCGCGGTGCTGAGTTTTCTGTTGTTGTTTTGGCAGGCCTTGCTTATAAACAGTTTTATTGTTCAGCAGAAAATGATGCCGCGTCTGAATTTCCTGCCGGCCATGGCTTATTTAATGATTACCTCGCTGGTTCCGGAGTGGAATTATTTTTCAGCAGCGATGATTTCCGTTTTTTTTATCATCCTAACATTCCGGTATTTGTTACAAACGAATCCTTCCGTGTTTTCTCCGGGTAAAATGTACAATATGGGATTCATCATGGGCGTCGGTTCTTTTTTTTATTCTCCGCTGCTGCTTTGTATGCCATGGGTTTTCTTATCCCTGGCTTACCTGAGGCCTCTACGTTTAAAGGAATGGCTGGTATGTTTGTCGGGATGGCTTACTCCGTACTATTTTACCTTGGTTTATCAGTTTGTTTTTGATTCGTGGGATGCAAAAAAGCTGATTCCTCCTTTTTTTCCGGGATTGCCTGAAATTCCGTCTTTGTTGTGGTTATCGGGCAGCACCATCCTGATTCTGATTCCATTATTGCTGGGCATCTATTTTATTCAGGAGCAATTCAGAAAACTACTGGTACAGGTAAGGAAAAGCTGGATGGTAATGGGTTTGTTTCTGGTAAATATAATTCCGGTACCTTTTCTCATACCCGGCGACGGAATGAATGGTTGGCTGCTCTTTACCCTACCGGCGGCCGCTTTTCATGCCTGTTTTTATTATTATGCGCCACGCAGGCTGGCTTTGTTTTTTTTCTGGCTTATAGTAGCTTTTCTGATTTATGTTCAGCATTTTTTACACGAGGGCTGGTAGTGTAACAGGGTTTATATATGTTTAAGCCTGTATCTTTGGCAACTGTATTAATGTTCACATCATGAAATTCGGCATAGTTGTTTTTCCGGGCTCCAACTGCGACAGAGATGTTCACGATGCATTGAAATACGATTTGCAGCAGGAAGTGGTCATGCTCTGGCATAAGGACAAGGATTTAAGTATGTTTTCAAAAGACGATTGTATTATTCTGCCCGGCGGGTTTTCTTACGGCGACTACCTGCGATGCGGCGCCATAGCCCGATTCAGTCCGATGATGCAAAGTGTGATAGCCTTTGCCAACGATGGCGGTAAGGTAATAGGTATATGCAACGGTTTTCAGATTTTATGCGAATCGCATCTTTTGCCCGGGGCCCTACTCCGAAACATGCATCAGAAATTCATTTGCATGAACGTATATATCACTAATCCCGAAGGCGAGGTGTTCAGGATTCCGATTGCACATGGCGAAGGACGCTATTATGCCGACGATGCCACGCTGGACGAACTGGAAGCCAATCGTCAGGTGTTGTTTTACTACTGCGATGAAGAAGGGTGTATTACGCCGGAAACCAATCCTAATGGTTCGGTACGAAATATTGCCGGCATTTGCAATAAAAACCGCAATGTTTTCGGCATGATGCCGCATCCCGAAAGAGCCTGCTCTGAGGTGCTCAGAAATACCGACGGAAGACGGGTATTTGAATATTTACTGAGTCCCGTAATTGCCCGGTGAAATTGTTAATGCTTTATTATTTTTCGGACATACCGCCCTGCAAACATCAATTTGTGACTTCAGTTCCCCCGATTTGGTCATTTATCAATTAATTTTGCTATCCGGGCCGGCCGGTACAGCATCCGGAAAAGGAGCTTATCATTAAGATTTTAATCGCTTGTCCGAGCATCAAAAATTGATTCAGAAATTTGTAAATAAAGAGAACAGAAAACCATACAACTCGAATACTGAAAGCAAACAAGGAATTATGATGAAAAACATACTGTTGTTAATTTTTATTTTACCTATGGGTTTAATGGCGCAAATGGATCCCGTGCAATGGTCTTTCAGCGCCACAAAGGTTGGAGACAAAACTTACGAGGTAAAATTGGTAGCCACACTTCAGAAAAAATGGCATCTGTATTCTCAAACCCAACCCAAAGATGCCATTATTCTGCCCACTACATTTCGTTTTAACCCCAATCCTTTGATTACGCTGGAGGGGAAAGTAAAAGAAATCGGCAAACTGGAAAAGTTTTACGACAAAACGGTAGGTGCATCGGCTTATCAGTATTCCAACAGCGTTACTTTTGTTCAACGCGTTAAAATCAAATCCAACGCCAAAACAAAATTAATCGGCAGCGTTCAATATCAAACCTGCGATGATGAAAGATGCCTGCCTCCCAAAACCGTCAGCTTTTCGGTGGAATTAAAATAATTTTATCTTCTGTTACGAATGACTGCACATCATTCTGAGATGAAATCGTTGTTTGGAAAAAAATCTTTTTTTCTGTTTCTTTTTTCTTTGCCTCTGTACGCTTTACTTTATTCTCAGTCGAATCAGAATGAGCCGTTATGGGTAGTGGAGAGCAAAAAGAAAGGGGAAGGGTATTACGAATTACAATTTCTCTGCAGCGATGCAAAAGGCTGGGAAATTTATACTCCGGAACAATCGCCGGGCGGGGTGCCTGCCGTTAGCATCGCCTTTGAAGATTCTTTGGTTCACGCAGAAATGCCGATACGAATTAACGGGCAGATAAAAAAAATTAAAAACACAGCGCTGGACACTTTACTCAATGTATTTGATGGCCCTGCTGATTTTACCATCTCTGTAAGAATTAAAGGAATCGTACCGGAGCGCCTGACGGGATCATTGTTTTACACCTACGGCAAAAACGATGAGTACATCCCTTCGGCGGAATATGCTTTTTCGGTTCCGCTTGAAGGCGGTGTTTCGGGGGGTTGGCAGCCCAGAGTTTCTTCTCTCGACATTTCCAGACCTTTAAAAAACTGTGGCGATGATGAGGCGGTAAATAAAGGGCTGTTAACCGTTTTTCTTTTGGGAATTCTCGGAGGTTTTATAGCCTTGCTGACACCTTGTGTGTTTCCGATGATTCCGGTTACGGTTACGTTTTTTACCAAAAAATCCACAGACAGGAAAAAAGGGATCAGGAATGCCGTGCTGTACGGCTTTTTTATATTTCTGATTTATACCCTAATAACGGTTCCGTTTCATTTTGTGGAAAGTACAAGAAGCGAAATATTTAATAATATTTCCACAAATGCGTGGGTCAATTTAGTGTTCTTTGTCATTTTTGTGGTGTTTGCCTTATCCTTTTTCGGCCTTTTTGAACTTACTCTTCCTTCATCGCTGGCCAACTTAGCCGGAGCCCGTTCGGGTATTGCCGATCTTGGAGGAATTTTTTTTATGGCGCTTACGCTGGTCATTGTTTCGTTTTCCTGCACTGGCCCGATTTTAGGCACACTGCTGGTCGGACAATTGCGTGAAGGCCCCTGGCCGCTCACATTCGGGGCGGCCGGTTTTGGTTTGGCGTTGAGTCTTCCTTTTGCTTTGTTTGCCATGTTTCCCCGCTGGATGCAGTCTTTACCCCGTTCCGGAAGCTGGATGCAAACGTTAAAGGTTGTGCTGGGTTTTGTGGAACTGGGCCTTGCGGTTAAATTTTTTGCCAATGCTGACAATGTCAAGCAGTGGGGCATCATGAAAAGAGAAATATTCATAGGGGCCTGGATCATCATCAGCCTGCTGACTACCTTATACTTGTTTGGTTTTTTTGAAAAGAAAAATGAAAAAGTAATCCGACGGCTGTCGTTTATGAGCGTCTTTTTTGGGATACTGTTCGGGGCTTTTACGATTTATCTTATTCCGGGTCTGTTCAATTCAAAGTCAGCGAAGCTGAAATGGCTGAGCGGATTTCCACCTCCTTTTTCTTACAGCATCTATCCGCATCACGTTTTGCATGCCAAAGGGGTAAATCCGATCATGAACGATTTGGATGCCGCCATGGAGAAAGCAAAAAAAGAGAACAAACCGGTTTTGATAGATTTTACGGGATGGGCCTGCGTGAATTGCCGCCGGATGGAAGAAAAGGTTTGGACGGATTATGAAGCAGACTCTCTGATGCGGACTCAGTTTGTAGTGGTATCTCTTTATGTTGATGAACGAAGACTGCTGCCGCCTCACGAGCGGATTACTTATACCAATTCTTCGGGAAAGGAAGAGCGGATTCTGACGGTGGGAGATAAATGGACAGCTTTTCAGAAAGAAAATTTCGGGGCGGTCTCACAGCCTCAATATGCCATCATTACACCTGATTTCAGGGCCTTAACCAAAACCAAATTTTACACTCCCGATGCCGGAGAGTTTACTCGTTGGCTGACGTGCGGACTGGAGGCGTATCGTGCAATGAAGTAAAGAGGAACTTTGTTTTATTCAGCAAGAATTGCCATTATTAAAAAATTAAAACCCTTTGAGGAGCAACATCCCCCAAAGGGCTTTATTGGCGTCATTCTGTATCAGCATTTCTGAATATAGCCTCCGGCAAATTGATGATTGAATCGCAAGATTCAGGTTTTGGCGGCATTTTGAAATTCAGTCAGAGATACAGAATGACAGTTCATTCAGCAGATTTTATAAGGCAATTTGTTTTTGGGTCATCATTTTGCGCAGATTGATAAGTCCGTAACGCATACGTCCCAGCGCCGTGTTTATGCTGCATTGGGTCAGTTCGGCAATTTCCTTAAAACTCAAATCGGCATAATGCCGGAGCACAATCACTTCCCGTTGATCTTCAGGTAACCGATCCAGCATATCCAGAATTTTGGAATGACTTTGTCTGCGCATCATTTTGGTTTCCGCACTTTCTTCGGTAAAACGCAGTACATCAAAAATATCCCGGTCATCTGAAGTTTTTATAGCCGGTGTTCGTTTTATTTTCCGGAAATAATCCACACAAAGATTATGAGCGATACGCATGGCCCAGGGAAGAAATTTTCCTTCTTCGGTATAACGTCCGTTTCGTATGGTATCAATAATGCGGATAAAAACTTCCTGAAATATGTCTTCAGCAAGATATTTATCTTTTATTAGAAAATAAATCGAAGTGTACAGTTTATCCTTATGGCGAAGTATGAGTACTTCAAGCGCCTCCGAATGTCCGTTTTGAAATAAACGGATCAGTTCATTGTCTGTTTTTGTTTTTAAGGTAGTCATAGTTTCAGCAATTGTTTTAATGAATCTTATGCAAAACGCATGCAGATTCAATGGATATTGGTTAAAAAATTGAAAATAAAAAACGGAGTAGAAGTGAGGCGATAACTGATAGTTTTAGTTGAATAATTGGTTTTTCCTTGTAAAAATAGAACTTTCTCTCATCCTGAGAAATTTTTTTCGTTTAAAATTTAAAACCGATTTCTAAAAAAAATGTTAATCATGAGTTGCTTAATCAAAGAACGGCAATGCGTTACATTTGCATTTCCTGAAAATTTTAAAAAAAAGGAAAAGGAAAAAACCGGTGAATAAAAACGTCGTAAAATCCGCAGATTCCATATTCGTTAAAGGAGCAAAGGTTCACAATCTTAAAAATATTGACGTAGAGATACCGGCGAATCAACTCGTCGTCATAACCGGTGTATCCGGTTCCGGAAAATCTTCATTAACGATGGATACGTTGTACGCCGAAGGACAACGACGTTATGCCGAAAGCCTGAGCGCTTATGCCCGCCAGTTTCTGAGCCGTATGAACAAACCGGATGTAGAATATATCAAAGGACTAAGGCCGGCGATTGCCATAGAACAAAAAGTCATATCCAGAACACCCCGCAGTACGGTAGGTTCAATGACGGAAATTAATGACTATCTGCGCTTGCTTTTTGCCAAAATCGGTAAAACCTTTTCGCCTGTGTCGGGAAGAGAAGTGAAACGGGATGATACGGAAGACGTATTGGCCTGCCTGAAACGCTTTACTGCCGGAAGTAAAACTTATATTTTGGCTCCTTTCAAGAATCATGCTTCACGCAGTGTAAAAGAAGAACTGAATATTCTTTTGCAAAAGGGATTCAGCCGAGTGCTTTGTTTTTCTAAAAAAAAGAAAGATAAACCGGAAGCCTTGCTCATAGAAGAACTACTCGATGTGGCAGCTGATAATTTACAGGAAAAAAATGTGGCTTATGTTTTAATTGATCGTTTGATAGTAAAGGAATTTAAGGAAGAAGAAATACATCGCATAACCGATTCGGTGAATACTGCCTTTTACGAAGGTGATGGCGAAATGGCATTGGCTGTGCAAACAACGGATGAGACCGGCTGGGAATTTTATCATTTCAATCATCGCTTCGAAAGAGACGGGATTCGATTTGAACCTCCCACGCCTGAACTTTTTTCATTTAATCATCCTGTTGGCGCATGTCCTACCTGCGAAGGATTTTCCATGGTATTGGGTATTGACCCGGACCTTGTGATTCCGAATAAACAACTCAGCGTATATGAAGGTGCCGTTGCTCCCTGGCGGGGCGAGGTGATGGACTGGTGGAGGAAACAATTTATTAAAGGGGCATCGCGCCTGAATTTTCCCATTCATAAGCCCGTAGCCGATTTGTCAGAAAAGCAGTACAACATTTTATGGGAAGGCGCAGATGGAGTTTATGGTATCCGTGATTTTTTTAATGATGTGGAGTCGCAGCTTTATAAAGTACAGTACCGGGTTCTGCTGAGCCGTTATCGCGGCAAAACCGTCTGTCCCGATTGTAACGGTTATCGGCTGCGGAAAGAGGCCTTATACGTAAAAATAGAGGGAAAGCATATCGGCGAGCTGTGTAAAATGCAGATTAAGGATTTGAAAAACTGGTTTGACAAACTTCCGGAAAAACTGAGTGAACACGAAAAACAAATCAGTCTGAGAATCTGCACGGAAATCCAAAACCGCCTGCAAACCTTGCTTCAGGTGGGGCTGGGTTATCTCACACCGGATCGTTTGGCTAACACGTTAAGCGGCGGCGAAAGTCAGCGTATACAGCTTACCCGTAGTTTGGGAAGTCATTTAACCGATTCCTTGTATATTCTGGATGAGCCTTCTATCGGTCTTCATCCGCGTGATACAGCCCGGTTGATAAAGGTGCTTAAAGCGCTTCGGGATTTGAATAACACCGTGGTAGTGGTAGAACACGATGAAATGATGATGCGTGAGGCGGATTACATTATAGATCTCGGACCGCTGGCCTCTTATCAGGGAGGAGAAGTGGTTGCAGCCGGAACTTACCATGATATTCTGACACATCCGAAAAGCATTACAGGAAAATACCTTCGCAAAGAATACACCATTGAACCACCGGCCAAAGTTAGAAGCTGGAAGAAGTCCATTATAGTCGAGGGCGCTCGTCAGCATAATCTGAAAAATATTACGGTTACATTCCCCCTTCAGGTATTCTGTGTAATATGCGGGGTAAGCGGTAGCGGAAAAACTACATTGGTAAAACAAATTCTTTATCCTGCTTTGAAAAGACTGAAGGGAGAGGCGGCTGACAAACCGGGATTACATAAAAAAATTTCCGGCGATTGGGAATGGATTGACACCATTGAACTGGTTGACCAGAATCCTATCGGAAAATCAAGCCGAAGCAATCCGGTAACCTATATTAAAGCCTACGACAGCATCCGGGATTTATTTGCGCAGCAACCTTTGAGCAAAATTCGCGGATTTCAGTCCAGACATTTTTCGTTTAATATAGATGGCGGACGATGCGATACCTGTAAAGGTGAGGGAGAGCAGATTATTGAAATGCAATTTCTGGCCGATGTGCACCTGACCTGCGAAGCCTGCAACGGAAAACGGTTTAAAGAAGAAGTTCTGGAAGTACATTATAAGGGAAAAAATATAGCCGAGGTTCTGGATATGAGTGTGGATGAAGCGTTGCAATTTTTTAAAGACGAAAAACAAATTATTCGGTCATTACAACCGCTCAGCGATGTGGGATTAGGATATATTAAACTTGGGCAACCGGCCACAACACTTTCCGGGGGTGAAGCGCAGCGGGTTAAACTGGCTTCTTTTCTGGGAAAAGGAAAATCCGACCGCACATCTTTATTTATTTTTGATGAACCCACTACGGGACTGCATTTTCATGATATAAAAAAACTACTGGCATCTTTTCAGGCATTGATTGAAGCCGGCCATTCCATCATTGTCATAGAACATCATCCCGAAATTATACGAAGCGCCGATTGGGTAATTGAACTGGGGCCTGAAGCCGGTGACGAAGGAGGGTATGTGGTTTTTGAAGGTGTTCCCGCCCAATTAAAACAATGCAAAAAAAGCCCGACGGCACCCTTCATATAAATTTAATATCTCAACTTTTTTTATCGAAGTTTTTCCAGCGATTTCACCAAACGTTCATCTTTTCGGATATCGCGGAATGCCAGAACATAACCTGCCAGGGCAAGAAATGGCAGTACGCTGAATAATGCCGGAGTACCCTGTATCAAAAGATTCATTTGCCGTATGAAAAGAAAGCCGATGACTGCGGAAATCAAAATGCCTACAAGACAGAGTCGCATTTGCAGAGGCCTGTTTTTATATAGGAAAATGATGAAAATACTGAGTAATAGCGACAGGCCGTTGGTGATCAGCAAAATAAAATCGCTGTCGGCCTTAATCTGTTTAAAAGTTTCTCTTGCCTGAACCACCGCTTTACCGGAGGCAAAAGGAAAGAAAAAACTCAGAAATACGGAAACGGCGGTAAGCAGCAGCCATAAGGTTTGTCTTCGTTGTATCATTTTTGTCTGGATTATTCATATGTTAATTCAGGATAAAGAGGAAAGCGGCTCATAAGGTTCTGTACTTCTGTTTTTACAGACTCAACGGCCTGCGGATTATCAATATTATTGATTACGGTGTCTATCAGTTCTGCAATGGTTTCCATGTCTTCTTCTCTCATGCCCCGTGTCGTCACGGCGGGAACGCCCAGGCGCATACCCGAAGTGATAAAAGGTGATTTGTCATCAAAAGGAACGGCGTTTCGGTTCACGGTGATACCGGCTTTATCTAAAGTTTCCTGTGCTTTTTTACCCGTTAATCCTTTATTCCGAAGGTCTATCAGCATCAGATGATTGTCTGTGCCTCCGCTGATTATCTGATATCCTCTTTTGGTAAGCGCACGGGCCATGGCCTGGGCGTTGGCTACAATCTGTTTGGCATACAGCATAAATTCATCAGAAAGAATTTCGCCAAAGGCAACGGCTTTTGCAGCAATTATATGCTCCAGGGGCCCGCCCTGTGTACCCGGAAAAACGGCCAGATCCAGCAGCTGGCTCATGGTGCGGATATTGCCTTTCGGGTCTTTGATTCCCCACTTATTTTCAAAATCATGCCTGAGCATGATGATGCCACCCCGTGGCCCGCGCAGGGTTTTATGCGTTGTGGAAGTTACTATATGGCAATATTCAAAAGGGTCGTTTAAAAGGCCTTTGGCAATTAACCCTGCCGGATGCGCTATATCCGCAAGAACAATTGCTCCCACAGCATCAGCTATTTCACGTATTCTTTTATAATCCCAGTCACGGCTGTAGGCTGAGGCGCCGCAAATGATCATTTTCGGTTTTTCGGTAAAAGCTTTTTCCTCAAGCTCTTTATAATTAATAATCCCATCCTGCGTTACACCGTAATGAATAGCCTGATAGATTTTTCCGCTGAAGTTGGCCGGACTGCCGTGAGTGAGGTGACCGCCCATACTTAAATCCAAACCCAGAAATTTATCGCCCGGTTTCATAACCGCCAGAAATACGGCCGCATTAGCCGAAGCGCCGCTGTGGGGTTGAACATTTGCCCATGAACAGTTAAACACTTTTTTTAATCGTTCTATAGCCAGATTTTCCAGTTCATCAATCACTTCGCATCCGCCGTAATATCTTTTGGACGGATACCCTTCGGCATATTTGTTTGTCGGGACTGTGCCCATAGCCTGTAAAACCTGAAGAGAGGCGAAATTTTCAGAAGCGATTAATTCAATACCATTGCGCTGACGTTCCAGCTCCTTTTGGAGAAGAGAAAAAACAAGAGTATCTTTTTGCATAATGCAAAGTTAAGTTACAGTACGGTAAGCGAGCAGTAAACAGAAATTTTTATTTAAAACAAAAATCTTACTTTCGCTGGCTTTTCTGTCAGTTTAAAGCGATTTGTAACAGAATGATTGCCGTTATTCCAGCAGCCGGTTCAGGCACCAAACTGCGTCCCCACAGTTATACACAACCTAAGGCGCTGATTCCTTTGGCCGGTAAAACCGTGCTCAGTATCATTGTTGACCAGCTCAAAGCTGCAGGAATTTCGGAATTTGTGTTTATTGTAGGTTATCTGGGCGAAAAAATTCAGGATTACGTTCGTGAACATTATCCTGAGCTGAAATCTCATTTTGTTCATCAGGCTGATCGGCAGGGGGTTGGTCATGCTGTTAAACTCACAAAAGATATCGTTAACCGGCAACCGGTTTTTGTGGTATTGGGCGACACGATCTGCGAATACAATGTGAAGGAAGTAGCAGAAAGTCCCTGTTCCATGATCGGCGTAAAAAAAGTTGATGACCCCCGCGATTTTGGCGTTGCCGAAATAGATGAAAACGGAATCATAACCCACGTTGTGGAAAAACCTCAGATACCGAAATCGAATATGGCGCTCGTGGGGATATACAAAATACAGGAAACAGACTTATTATTTCAATGCCTGGAAAATAATATTCGCAAAGGGCTGAGAAGTCACGGAGAGTATAGTCTTACCGATGCGCTGCAATGTATGGTAAACTTGGGTGTTACGTTCAAATCATTTAAAGTGGAAAACTGGTTTGATTGCGGCAGGAAGGAAACGCTGCTGGAATCCAATGCAACGTTGCTGAAAAAATTTGCGCCCGTAACTCAACCCGCCGATTATGAAAATACGGTCATCATCCCGCCGGTGAGTATCGGTAAAGGATGCCGGATTAAAAATTCCATCATCGGCCCGCATGTTACCATCGGCGAACAAACCGTGCTTGAATATTCGATTGTGAAAGATTCCATTATCGGCTCTTACTCTCATCTTTATGATATTGTACTTAACGAATCCATCATCGGAAACGATACCAGTTTGCGCGGTGAAAGCCGAACATTAAACATCGGCGATAACACCAGCATTGATCTCGGATAGTAAATTATCCTGATTGAAAAAAATAAAAAATGACAACCGGCGAAAATGCAAAACCTTTCAGTAACAGAATTACTCGATTATTCGGAATCAGGTATCCCATTATACAGGCCGGAATGATCTGGGCCAGCGGCTGGCGTCTGGCCAGTGCGGTAAGTAATGCAGGAGGGCTGGGACTGATTGGAAGCGGCTCCATGTATCCAGACATTTTAAGAGAACATATCAGAAAATGCAAAGCGGCCACCTCAAAACCTTTTGGTGTAAATGTGCCACTATTGTATCCCGACATTGATAAACACATGCAGATTATTCTGGAGGAAGGAGTAAAAATTGTATTTACCTCGGCAGGAAATCCGAAAATCTGGACATCCCTTCTTAAAGAAAAAGGAATAACGGTAGTGCATGTGGTAAGTTCCACAAAGTTTGCCAGAAAAGCGGAAGAAGCCGGTTGCGATGCGGTGGTAGCCGAAGGATTTGAAGCCGGCGGGCATAACGGACGGGAAGAAACCACCACCCTGGTTTTGGTGCCCGCCGTGGTACAGGCTGTGAATATTCCCGTAATTGCTGCCGGCGGAATTGTAAACGGAAGACAAATGCTGGCCGCCATGGTGCTGGGAGCCGAAGGAGTACAAATGGGAACCCGGTTTGTAGCCAGTGAAGAAGCATCCTCGCATCCCCATTTTAAAAAAGCCGTCGTAAACCTGGAAGAAGGCGGAACGATACTGACGTTAAAACGACTAACTCCCGTTCGGTTAATTAAAAATAAGTTTTATCAGCAGGTAGAAGAGGCTGAACAACGAGGCGCTACCCCGGAAGAATTGACAGCTTTGCTGGGCCGTTCCAGAGCCAAAAAAGGAATGTTTGAAGGAGATCTTGATGAAGGCGAACTGGAAATCGGACAGGCAGCTTCTTTAGTGCGTGACATTTTACCCGCCGGTGAAATTGTAAAAAATATCTGGAATGAGTTTACCGATGCTTTACGGCATCCGCTTCGCGAAAACGAAGTGTAACGTAATTAAACCTGCGGGCAATTTTTTGAATACGGAAAATTGCGTTATTCATCCACTCATTTCTATATAAAACGAACAGAACGATTTGTTCATCAACTTTCTGAGATTTTTAAATCACACTATTTTATTTTTTAAATTCTTTTGATTCAACTCCGGTTAATCATTCCGGAATGCCCACCGGAGCATTTCTTTCCACGTTACTTTTTTGCCATACATCAAAATTCCGGTACGGTAAATTTTAGCTGCAATCCAGGTGGTAATAACAAAACAAGCTACTAAGGCTACCATACTGGCTATCAGTTGCCACCAGGGAACGGTACCGGGTACGCCATAAGGAATTCTGGCCATCATAACTATGGGCGAACTGAACGGAATAATGCTGGCCCAGACAGCTAATGGGGAAGAAGGGTCATTTACGGCAGCTGTCATAACCAGAATGGATAATACCACAAGCATGGTTACCGGAAAGCTGAGCGTCTGGGCTTCGCGGATATCTTCATTTATGGCGCTTCCGATAGCCCCGTATATGGAGGCATAAAAGAAAAAGCCCCCTATAAAATAAAACAGAAAACAAAAGAGGATAAGAGGTATGTTGATGCCTGAAAATACTTCCTGCACGCTTCCTACAATCTGCGTAACGGAACTGTCTGCCGATTTTCCGAAAACAGAGGATAGATTGTAGATCAAAAAAATAAAAACGATCCAAAGAATAAACTGTGTGAGGGCTACCAATCCGATTCCCAGTATTTTTCCCAACATCATTTCAAAAGGTTTCACGGATGACACAATCACTTCGGCAATGCGGTTGGTTTTTTCTTCCATAATGCCCATCATTACCATTGACCCGTAAACCAAAATGACGAGATACATGAGAAGTCCGGCAATTAAGCCGATGGCATTCGCAATGCGAGAATCCTGTTGCCTGTCGGTCTCATTCAGGGTTTTTAGCTGAATTTTGTTTCCGGCCAGAATGGAAATCAGGCCCGGGTCTATGCCATGTTTTATATTTTTAATTTCATCCCAGATGCTGTTGAGTTTGGCTTCAATCAGCTCCTGTGTGTTTATTCCGTACGATTTCCGGGTTTTCATGGTAAGAGGATTTTCAGTAACCCTTTCCCAATCTAATTTCGCTATATGAATAAACGCATCGTAACCTTCGCGGGAATAATTGAATGTATCGGGACCGGCCACCCGTACCAATTTAAATGTGGACGAAGGGTCCAGCAGATTATAACGTTTAATAAGCGAGTCATTCAGCAATCCTGTTTCATCGGCAATGGCAACGGTGAGATGTGTTTTAGAGCGTTCTGCAATGAAACCGGCCCCGAAAACCAGCAAAAGATATAAAACAGGGAAAAGCAACGTGCCGATAATGAATGTTTTTTTGCGTACCCGGCTTAAATATTCCCGTTGAATAATCAGTAATATTTTTTGCATCGTAATGCGGTTTTAATTCAATTGTTCAAAGGCACGGCTTGGTGAAGTACCTTCCACTAATTTTATGAAAATATCATTGAGCGAAGGAAGTAATTCCTGAAATGAATGGATCTCAAATCCCCGCTGAATCAGATACTGCAACACATCGTTCGGCGTTTTTCCGTCGAGTATCTGAATCACCTGCTTTCCGTTTTTTTGTCCCATAATCCGGAAAGGCAAATAATCCGAGGCATCTGAAAAAGGCCTGTCAACACCGACACTGAAAAGATTTTCTTTAAATTGTTTTTTGATTTCCTGTACATTGCCGTCAAGAATTTTTTTTCCTTTATTAACCAGTATGATATGATCGCATATTTCTTCTACCTGCTCCATACGGTGTGTACTGAATATGACAGTAGCACCCTCATGGGCCAGCCGGAAAATTTCATCCTTAATTAAATTGGTATTGACAGGGTCTAATCCGCTGAACGGCTCATCCAGAATAATGAGTTTGGGCTCGTGCAACACCGTAGTTACAAATTGCAGTTTCTGGCTCATTCCTTTGGATAAATCTTCTACTTTTTTGTTCCACCAGCTTTGCATTTCAAATTTTTCAAACCATTTTTTCGTTTTATTGAGTGCTTCGCTTCGGCTAAGTCCTTTAAGCCTCGCCAGATACAACGCCTGCTCGCCGATTTTCATTTTTTTATATAAACCTCTCTCTTCCGGCATGTAGCCAATCTTCTTCACATCTTCACGTACGTTAAATTTTCTGCCATCAAAAAAAATCCGGCCTTCATCAGGAAAAAAAATTCCGGTAATCATGCGAATCAAAGTCGTTTTTCCGGCCCCGTTAGGCCCTAATAAGCCAAAAATGCTCCCTTGATGTACCGATAAACTGATATCATCTACTGCTTTTTGGGATGTGAAATACTTCTTTACATTTTCAATGCGGAGAATTTCCATGGCCGGGTTTTAATCTTAAGTAAAATTATGTTTTCTGCTTAAAATTCATGCTAATAAGTTATTAATTATTCCCTAATAGGAAATTTTGTTTTACAAAATTCAAACCTTTAAATTATGTTGAATTGGTATTAATAAGTATAAAAAAATCCTGATTTTTTTATACCGGAATAAAAAACGGGAAACTGCTGAACAAAGATAATTTTTCAATAAACAAAACGCATCTCACAAAATTCCATAGGCTGATAATAACATGAATAACATATTTATTTAAAATTTACCCAAAACAACCGCAATTTGTTCGGCAATTTTTTCTCCGTCCATGGCTGCGCTTACAATACCTCCGGCATAACCGGCTCCTTCTCCGCAAGGATATAAATTACAAACCTGTGGGTGGTGGAGTCTTTTTTCATCCCGGGGAATTCTGACAGGCGAAGAAGTTCGGGATTCGGTTGCCACAATAATAGCTTCCCGCGTATAATAACCTTTCATTTTCTTTTCGGTTTGCCTTATGGCTTGCTTTAGAATGTTTGAGATATGGGAGGGAAATATTTCCTGAATGTTTGCAGGATTAATACCGGGTATGTAGGAGCAGTCAGGCAAAGAAGAAGAAAATCTGTTTTCACAAAAATCGATAATACGCTGAGCCGGAGCGACAAAATTTCCGCCGCCGGCTTCATAAGCCTTTTTTTCTACCGACTGCTGAAATAACATGCCGGCCAAGGGACCGGCGTTTTTAAAATCTTTCCAGTCTTTTTCAGAAATTTCAGTTACCAAACCACTGTTGGCGAATGGATTGTTTCTTTTGGACGGGCTCCAGCCGTTAACTACCAATTCACCAGGTGAGGTGGAAGCAGGCGCAATAATACCCCCCGGGCACATGCAAAACGAAAATGCGCCTCTTCCGGATATCTGATGGGAAAAATTGTAATACGCCGGCGGGAGATAAGGCCCCCGCACAGCACAATGAAACTGGATGGAATCTATCAGGCTTTGCGGGTGTTCCACTCTTACTCCAAGGGCAAAGGGTTTCGCAAACAGAGAAATATTTTTCTGAAACAGGAGGGAAAAAATATCTCTGGCCGAATGCCCTGTGGCCAGAATCACTGCGTCAAATTCTTCAAAAACGCCATTGGAAGTATAAACTTTAGTTATACGGTTGTTTTTAATTTCAAAGTCCACCGCCTTGTGTTCAAAATGAAATTCTCCGCCGTAAGCGCAAATCGTATTTCTGATTTCCGTAATAATTTGAGGCAGTTTATTTGTTCCAATGTGAGGACGGGATTCATATAAGATATTTTTTTCAGCACCGAAATGAACAAGCAGGTGGAGAATGCGATTTACATCGCCGCGCTTGACGCTTCGTGTATAGAGTTTGCCGTCGCTGTAGGTTCCCGCCCCGCCTTCACCAAAGCAATAGTTGCTTTCCGGATTAAGTATGCCATGCTTGTTTAAGGCGGCCAGGTCTCTTCTTCGGCTTCTTACGTCTTTTCCTCTTTCCAGTATAACCGGTTTGATTCCGTTTTCCATCAGTTTCAAAGCGGCAAAAAGACCGGCCGGCCCTGCTCCGATGATGATTACCTTGCGTTTTGCTGCAGACACATGCTGAAACTGAAAAAATCTGGTCGGAAGTTCCTGATAGGGCTCATCAATAAAGGCGTTTACCTTAAATAAAAACCGCGGGATTTTTCCCCGTGCATCCAACGACTTTTTTATAATTTGAAAACCTGATATTTTTTCAGGTATTATGCCAGCTGCATCGGCAACTCGGTTTTTAATCAGGTGTTGAGAGGCCGCTTCTTCCGGCGTAAGCAAAAGGCTTAATTTTTTTTGCATTGGTCAGGTATTTTTCCTGAAACATCGAAAAACCATCGGGAAATGCTGACAAATATTTTTTGTTTTTTTATTTTGACCAAAATAAATTAATTTCCCTCTTGATCCGCCATGAAAGATTTCCTCCTGAAAATAAGATGTTTTTTACTCTTGAGTCTGTTTTTTTTCTCCGCCTGCCGGACTCAGTATGTTTTACAATCGGTTCAATATAAAAATTACAGAATAAACCGTGAAGTACCGGTTTCCGATACAACCCGTTTTTCATTTCTGAATCCTTATCGAGACAGTCTCGCCAACATCATGAATCAGATTATAGGCTATGCCGATATGACGCTTGAAAAGCAACAACCTGAAGGCACGCTGGGAAATTTTATGGCAGATGCTTATCTGACGATGGCAAAAGATAAATATCAAACTCATGTGGATGCCGCCTTTATGAATTACGGAGGAATTCGCCTTACGCAACTCCCTGCAGGGCCGGTAACCCTCGGAAAAATTTACGAACTCATGCCATTTGACAATGTATTAATTCTTCAAAAGGTAAAAGGCGAAGTGTTGCAGCAGTTTCTGGATCTGATAGCTTCTCGTGGCGGATGGCCAGTTTCCGGCTTAACCATGCAAATACAGAAAGAAGAACCCGGAAAATCTGATTACAAAGCCGTGAATGTGAAAATTCAGGGTAAACCTCTGAACCCGGATGCGGAATATATCATTGCCAATTCAGACTACATAGCCAACGGAGGAGACAATGCAGAAATGCTGCGGTCTATTCCTCAGATCAGTAACGGATACCTGATGCGGGATGCTCTGGTGGATTATATAAAAAAATTAAAATCGGAAGGGAAAAACATACGTGTCACATTGGAAAACCGGGTAAGCTATGTTAAATAGAAGAACGTTTATCAAAGAATTATCCTTTGCCACAGGCGCCCTGTGCCTGCAGCATCATTTCCAGGAATTATATTCAGACTATTTGTCGGTTGAAAAACTGGTGATTTTACATACCAATGATACACACAGTCGTTTGGATCCTTTTCCGATGGACGGAGGCAGAAATCAGGGACTGGGAGGTGTAGCAGCCCGTGCGGCACTGATTGAAAAAATAAGAGCGGAAGAACCGAATGTGCTGCTGCTGGATGCCGGCGATATATTTCAGGGTACTCCCTATTTCAACATTTATAAAGGAGAACCTGAATTAAAAGCCATGTCGGCCATGCAGTACGATGCCTGCACCCTGGGAAATCATGATTTTGACGGCGGCATTGATAATCTGGCTTATCAGCTATCAAAACATGCCCGTTTTTCTGTGCTGGTGGCCAATTATGATTTTTCCGGAACCCCAATGGAATACAAAACAAGACCTTATCAGATTTTCAAAAAAGGAAAACTCAAAATCGGCATATTCGGAATCGGTATTGAACCCAAGGGATTAATTCCGGAAAATCTGTTTGGAAATACCCGCTATCTTGAACCGATTCAAATTTCCAACGAAATGGCCTACCGGTTGCGAAAAAAAGAAAATTGCGATCTCATTATATGCCTTTCTCATTTAGGATATCGTTATCAGGACAATAAAATATCAGATGAAGTTCTGGCAAGGGAAACGGAAAATATAGATGTCATTATCGGAGGGCACACGCATACGTTCATGGATGAACCGCAGAAACTGAAAAATAAAAAAGGTCAGGATGTAATTATCAATCAGGTAGGCTGGGCCGGTATCATTTTAGGGCGAATGGATTTTGAATTCAACAAAATTTCAGGAAAAAAATTAGTGAAAAATCAGAATTTGAGTGTTTCACAAAAAACAGGTCTGTAAAAATTTTTTTTTAAAAAAGTTTTTTTGATATTCGCCCTCCTGTCCAAATTTTTTTTTTCATACACGCAAAAAAAAATTTTGGACAAAAATTTTTTGAGTTTACATTTTTATTTTGTAAACCTGAAAAAACTGCTGAGATAGATGATGGATAAGAATGCCGAAAAAGTTTGGAACAACTGTTTAAAAATTATTAAAGATATAGTAGAGTGGCAACATTATAAAACCTGGTTTGAACCAATAAAACCGGTTTCTCTAAAAAGTAATGTTTTGGTGATTCAGGTTCCCAGTCAGTTCTTCTATGAATATCTGGAAGAGCATTATGTGAATCTTCTTGCGAAAACACTGAAAAGAGAGTTAGGAAAAAATGCAAGGCTGGAATACAGAATTATGGTGGACAGCGGCGACGGAAAAAACAAACCGGTGACTATGGATGTCAGCGCTCAGGGGTTTAAAACTTTTCCGGCCAATGAAATGGATTTTCCCCTGATCATCAGCACACCTGTTAAAAATCCGTTTGTTATTCCCGGGCTGAAAAAAATGCATATTGATCCTCAGCTCAACCCCACCTATACTTTCGAAAATTTTGTGGAAGGGGAATGTAACAGAGTGGCCCGAAGAGCCGGTAAAACCGTAGCCGAAAAACCCGGGGTCAGTTCATTTAATCCGCTTGTAGTTTACGGTGGTGTGGGGCTTGGAAAAACGCATCTGGCGCAAGCCATCGGCAACGAAGTGAAACGACTGCATCCCAATAAGCTGGTGCTTTATGTAAGTTCGGAAAAATTCATCAATCAGTTTATGGATCACAGCCGGAACAATGCCATTAACGATTTTATTCACTTTTATCAGCTTATTGATGTACTTATTCTGGACGACGTACAGTTTTTTGCCAAGGCCGAAAAATCGCAGGAAGCTTTTTTTGCCATATTCAATCACCTTCATCAATCTCAAAAACAGCTGGTATTAACTTCAGATAAGCCGCCTAAAGATCTGGAAGGAGTTCAGGAGCGATTGCTCAGCCGTTTTCGCTGGGGATTAAGTGCCGACCTGCAGGCGCCGGAGTATGAAACCCGAATCGAAATTCTGGAGCGTAAAATGAAAAAAGACGGACTCGAACTTCCTAAGGAAGTAGTAAAATATATCGCGTATAATATCAACAATAATGTACGAGAGCTGGAAGGCGCCTTAATCTCCCTTCTGGCTCAATCTTCACTGAATAAAAAACAAATTGATCTGGACCTGGCGAAAAAAGTGCTTCGGAACTTTATTCGTTCATCATCAAAGGAAATCACAATTGAAACCATCCAGAAAATGGTTTGTGAATATTTCCAGGTACCGTACGATAAATTATTACAAAAAACCCGTAAAAGGGAAATTGTACAGGCCCGACAGATTACCATGTATCTGGCTAAAAACTTTACCAAAAACTCTCTGAAAACAATCGGAGAACATTTTGGCGGAAGAGATCATACCACGGTAATTCATTCCTGCCAAACCGTAAAAGACCTGATGGATACCGACGGAAACTTCAGGGAAAGCGTGCTTGAACTGCAGCAAAAAATTCAACTGGCCAGTATGTAGTATTTGTAATATTGCCAATTCAAAATCAAAAGCTTTGGATTTGGGAAACTGTCCGTTTCAGATTATTTTTGCAATTCTCCAAACATTCTCAATCAGAGGTGAGGTGGATGAGTGGCTGAAATCAGCGGTTTGCTAAACCGCCGTACGACCTAAAAGTCGTACCGAGGGTTCGAATCCCTCCCTCACCGCATCTTTTAATTCCGGACTTTATATTTTAAATCCAAAAGTCAGCAAAGCCGTTCCGCCTCTTTCTCTGATTTGCGAAAACGTATTGGCCCTGGGTGCGTTTACACGGTAAGGAAAATGAACATCGCGGTTCATGCGGTGCTGGTAACTTAAGTCAATAAAAATTCCTTTATTCCGATAACCCAAACCTCCGCTTAGCAGAATCTGACGTGCCTTGAGTTCTTTATCTTTATAAGGGCTGCTCAAATAAGCAAAACCTGCTCGAACCATAAAGATTTTAAATTTCAGTTCCCCGCCCAACCGGAAATGAAATGCACCGCGGGCATAAGACCGGATGGCATCATTATAGGGAATGAAATAATTTTCTGCTTCCGGCGTATTTTCCACCGACGGCCCAAATCGGTTCCACCGGTAATTCAGATATTCAATATCGGCAGTAATGAATCCTTTTTGCCTTGTTATATTCTCCACTTCACGAAATACATAGGATCCGCTGAGAATAATACGGGCAGGCGTATAAAAATTATACGACGACAAAACCTGTTCGCTTCCGGTAAAGCGAGAAGCAGAAACCGAGTCATAACCCCGTCCGGGGCCGAAAAGATTTTCTACATCAACGGCCATACCGGCGTTAAAAGTTTCATCTATCGTAAATACGTGAGGCGAATGTACGGCAAGCCCGATGCGAACATATTCTCTGGGCCTGAAAATAACACCGCCGCGCAGATTCAGTCCGACACCTCTGAGCTGATATCGTTCCACATAGTGCATGTAATTGAAATGATTATTGCTGTTGCCGGTGGCGTCTTGTTCAAAAAAGCGGGTATTTCGTATAAAACGCATGACAGGAATTCCCAGTGAAGCGCCGGCCATCCATTTTTTATTCAGCTCTCTGCCATAACCCAATGTTAATTCCGTAATGCCCCCCTGCATGTCGGATTGATGTTGCTGATTAAGGAGAGAGGGAATCTCCGAGCGGGCAATCACTTTTTTAACCCCGTTAATGGTGGCCGTGTCCACAAGATAGGTGTATAAAGCCATTTTAGTGGTAAGGGAAATATCCTGACTGTTTAAAGCGCCGTTGGGTGTAAGTCCGGAAGCGGCAAATTCATCAGCCAACGGTTCGGCAAACGTGCTGTAATCATTTTGTCCGGAGTAGTTCAGTTTTTGATGAAAATGCGCAACTCTGTTTACCGATAACGAAAAACTGTTTTTACCTTCTCTGCCAAAACCTCCCAAAACAAAACCGGTAGGGCCAAATATGAAACTGTTTTTGTCGTTGTAATCCGAAAGGCTTTCTCTGAAATTATTCTTCATCCGCCCGAAACGAAAACCGGGGCTTATAACCACATCCGAGGTTTTATAAAATGCAAGGCCGGCCGGATTTGCAACAGCTGCCGTTAAATCTCCGCCAAGCGAACCCATTGCTCCGCCAATTGCCATATTCCGGGCAGTGCCTGTCTGAGGTTTCCACGACATAAAAATCGCATCTTCGGGCACTTGCGCATGCATCGTTATGCCGGTATAGAGCAATAGGATAGGTATAAGCCTTTTTTTCATAAAACGCTTTGTGATTTGTGTTGAATAAAATGAAATGAATATAAATCGTCGTCGCGGTTTTCAGGTATTCAATTAATTATCACCGCGGGCCGGGCGGGAAATGCTACCGCCACCGCTGTTACTTTTACCGCTGCTTCCGGACGAGCCTGTATTTACTGCGATGGTTCCGGATTCGGATGGCAAATAAATCCGGGAGGGGCGGCTTTCCGTGTTATCGGAAGAAAAGATGGTTTTCAGTTTCTGGCTTAACCCTTTGTTTCCACCTTCGCTGCGGTTTTCTCCGGAAGTATTTTGCTGATTATAAGAGCCGCGGTTTGCCGTAATGGTTCTTGTTTTTATCCACTCAGCGCCCCCGGTATTGGCATTATTATATTGTGTATTTTGAAAAGCTACGGCACTGAAATTTTTGCGTATAACAGGAGGCGCCGACGGAGCAGAAGGTGAAGGAATAAACACTATCGGGTTCACACAATGACAGTAAGGATTATAATAATAATTCCAGGCATTATACGGATTATAGAAGCTGCCATAATAACAATTAAAGCCTATGCTGTAACGGTCGTACAAATACCAGTCATCCAGATCGCTCCACCGTTGGCGGTTTCTGACCTTCATACGGAGATAACGGTCATCATAATACTCATCGGTATATTCATAACGGCCTTCTTTTTCCCGCTTGTTTTCCGTGTATTCTTCCTGCGGACGTAGCGGAGAATAATACACATCATCAGGGGTTTGACCCGTTTTATAGGCTGTGCTGCAACTGCTCAGCATCAGAAGGAAAATCGAAAAAGTAAAAAACAGTTTCATGTTTTTAGTTTTATGAGTTTAACATTGAAGTTACTACTTTTGCGCAACACCCGAAAACCCTGGCCTCGTTTCGAGTATTGCACTTGTAATACCACAGTACAAAATTTCGGCCAATTCGGAAATAAATGAACTTTTTTAATGTTAATGATTCGCTAAAACGTATCGGAAAATATAATAATACATGAGCAAAGAAATTACTCCCCGTTCTCAGGATTATTCTCAGTGGTATAATGATTTGGTTTTGAAAAGCGGGCTGGCTGACTATTCCGCCGTACGAGGATGCATGGTAATAAAGCCCTATGGTTATGCATTATGGGAAAACATGAGAGATGCGCTGGACAAAATGTTTAAAGATACCGGTCATGTAAATGCCTATTTTCCGTTGTTTATTCCAAAAAGTTTTTTAAGTCGCGAAGCCGCTCATGTGGAAGGCTTTGCCAAAGAGTGTGCCGTGGTAACGCATTATCGCCTGAAAACGGATGAGAGCGGGAAAGAAGTTGTGGTTGATCCCGATGCGCGGCTGGAAGAAGAATTAATTGTGAGGCCTACTTCGGAAACCATCATCTGGAATACGTATAAAGACTGGATACAAAGCCACCGCGATTTGCCTTTATTAATCAATCAATGGGCCAATGTGGTTCGTTGGGAAATGCGAACCCGATTGTTTTTGCGTACAGCCGAATTTTTGTGGCAGGAAGGTCATACGGCGCATGCAACCCGCGAAGAAGCCCTGAAAGAAGCCGAGCTGATTTTGGATATTTATGCCCGTTTTGCTGAGGAATTTATGGCTTTGCCTGTTATAAAAGGCATTAAGACGCCAAATGAACGTTTTGCCGGTGCGGAAGAAACCTATTGTATTGAGGCTTTGATGCAGGATGGCAAGGCGCTGCAGGCCGGCACTTCTCATTTTCTGGGGCAAAATTTTGCCAAAGCATTTGATGTAAAATTTCTGAACAGGGAAAATAAACTGGAGTATGTATGGGCTACCAGTTGGGGCGTGAGTACCCGTTTGATAGGCGCTTTGGTGATGGCTCATGCCGACGATGACGGGCTGATACTTCCTCCGCGTCTGGCTCCGCTGCAGGTAGTCATTGTTCCGATATACAAGGGAGAAGAACAAAAAAATATGATAGATGAAAAAGCTGTTTCCATTTTGAATTCCTTAAAACAGGCCGGTATTCGTGCCAGATATGATGACAGCGACACAGCCAGACCGGGCTGGAAATTTGCCGAATACGAAATGAAAGGCGTACCGATACGTCTGGCTCTCGGAGCCAGAGATCTCCAGAATCAACTGATTGAACTTTCTAGAAGAGATACCCGTGAAAAATTTCAGATACCGATAGATAATATTGTTTCTGCAGTAAACGACTTTTTGGCTCAAATTCAACATTCTCTTTTTGAAAGAGCCAAAACGTTCAGAGACGGACATATTACCCCGGCCGATACCTGGGATGATTTTGAACGGATTCTGAACGAAAAAGGCGGATTTGTGTCGGCACATTGGGACGGAACAGCTGAAACGGAAGAGGCCATTAAGGAAAAAACAAAAGCAACCATACGGTGCATTCCGCTGAATCCTGTGGCGGAAAAAGGAAATTGCATACTTACCGGAAAACCATCAAATCAGCGGGTCTTATTTGCCAGAGCCTATTAATTTTTCGGATATGATTTTTATTTTATAAAAAAATGATATATTTTTCCTGAAAAATAAAATATTTGTCATGGAACCCCAAACAGAACAAAATCTTTTTGATATTCATTTTAACGAAAGCAGCACCAATTATATCAAATCCATCAGTAACTGGACAAGAGTGCTTGCTATCTCCATTCTTTCTATAGCCGGACTGGTTCTGTTGCTTTTTATCATTATGGGGAAGCAAGTCATTGAACTGATAAGGGTTCAGACATTCAATGAGCAATATGAGGCAGCCGGGTTCTTTATCGGGGTATTACTTGTTTTGATTCTGATTTTAGGGTTATGGCTTTACTTTTTAATTAAAGCATCTGTGTCATTTAAAAAAAGCCTGAGCTCTTCAAGCAACCAGGATCTGGCAGAAGGATTCAAACATCTTCGGAACTTTTTTATTCTTAATGTTATTATAGGCGCTTTGAATCTGATTACAAATCTTTTAGAATTGATTAATTTGTAAAACACATTTTATGGAAACAAACAACCCCGGCAACCCCAATTCATTATTTAATCTGTCATTGGATCAGCAGGTCAAATCGAAACTTCAGGAATCAGCCCGATGGGGTGGTATTTTTGCATGGTTAAGTCTGATTTCCATAACTCTGGGATTATTATCCGGTATATTTTTATTAAATAAAGTTGAAGGTAGTGTACGATCTGTGAATATTATCACAATAATTATTACGTTTTTTATTTTTGTTGTACTCTTTTATTATTTGAGAAAGTTTTCCCATCATACGTCGAAAGGACTTTCCTCAAATGATATTGACCGGATCAACGTAGGCTTATCAGGGCTTTCCACTTATTTTAAAATTATCGGTATTTTATTCATTCTTGTTTTGGTCTTGTTTTTTCTGAGTTTTTTAACGCTTTTATTTCAATAGAACAGTTTACACGGCAAATCAGTTAAAGGAAAAAAATTATCAATTTACTGAAAGATAATTGTAGTCTTTCAGGAGTGTTTCTAAAAATTCAAGATTGTTCATGTCTGTTTCAATTTTTAAATGCGTTTTAATCTTCTGTGCGGCTCTTTCGGCCAGTTCATAATCTCTTTTTTTTGATGCCGTTTCCAGAATACTTTTAATGGCATTCATGTCTTTATCGCTGAGTTGCATGATCTGAGGAAAGCGAGGAGTATAATTTTCTTCCACTTCCTGAAATACGGTTTCCTCAATTTTTTGTTTCGTATTTACCTTTATCAGAATCGTTTTGGCCAAAATATCGCCGATGCGCTGCGATTTTCTTGTAGTCAGCACCAGAATGACATCCGTAAATAAAAAAATAAGTGCAGATAACATGGCAAACAGGGCCTCATAATTTTCTGAGGCTTTATCGCTTACCAGATATAGGAACAGAATTACAATCCACATATCCGAAATTCTGAGCAGCCAGCGTATCAGAAACTGGCTCAGCGAAGGCTTACCTCCCATTTCATCTACTACCCGTATGCCTGTTATTTTTTTTCCGAAACTCTGGCCGTTCATTGTTATTTCCAGTAAAACATGGTAAAGCATGACCGGCAGTAAAAGAAGCAGAAAGAACCCGCCCAACGGATCATCAAAGTCATCAAATAATTTAAAAATTTCTATGGCCAGCCGCAGGTAAAAATACTGTATGATTACATCCGTAATCCAGGATAAAAAACGCTGATAAAATTCCGGAATCTCAAATTCCAGTTCAATATTAAACTGTGTGGGTACCTTAACAATGCCCATATAACATGCTAAGGCTTAAAATTACATTTTTTCACATTCAGGTGCATATTTTGCCGGCAAAGTGATTAATTTTCCGAAAATTTCAGTTCATGCGGGAAGCCCTGTTTATCAAAAAAAATAAAGATCGGTGGCTCAAGGTGCAACATATGCCTCCGGAAGATCCGGATGAAATGGCTTCCGAGTTTATTCAGCTGCTGGATGATTTGTCCTATGCCAAATCATATTACCCTTCCGGAAAAGTAAGGCGCTATATTAATGCGCAGGCTTCTAAAATATTTTTAACGATTTATAAAAACCGGAAAGAAGAAACATCCCGTATTGTCTCCTTTCTGAAATATGATCTGCCGTTGACAATCGGAAAACACCATGGCGCTGTTTTATTCTCTTTTTGCCTCTTTGTTATATTTTTTATCATCGGATTTTTTACCGCTTCAAAAGATGAAGATCTAATACGGCAAATTCTGGGCGACGGGTATGTTAATATGACGATTCAGAATATTTCGTCCGGAAATCCGTTTGGCGTTTATGAAAACGGCGAACCTTTCTTTAACTGGTTGGGTTTTATGATTCACAATACCCGAATAGACCTCGCCATTTTTACCTCCGGAGTATTGCTGGCCATACCTTCTGTTTTCATACTGGCCAAAAATGCCATTATGGTGGGTGTATTTGATCAACTGTTTTACCAGTACGGTTACGGGTTGGACTTCTGGCTGGTTGTTTTTGTTCACGGCACCCTGGAAATGACGGCGCTTATTTTATCCGCTGCAGCGGCTTTTGTTCTGGTCAGAAGCTTTCTGCTTCCCGGTACAATACGACGGATAGACTCCGTAAAAACAGGCGCCAAAGACGGAGTAAAAATCATTATCGGAATTATTCCCGTATCCGCTATGGCAGCTTTATTTGAAGCATTTATTACCAGATTATATAATGATGTGCCGGTACTTACCACAATGGTTTTTATTTTATCGGTACTTTTTGTTATCTGGTATTTTATCATCTATCCTTTCCGGATGTTCAGAAGATTTTCATTACAAAGCAGGGAGGAGAACTAAGTGAGTACTCAATTTCAAAATAAACCTGATATCCGTTTATCATTCAAACCGGCATTGTTCTTAGTGTGGTTGATTATTGTATTTCCCACTAACGCTAAAGCTCAGAACTACGACACAACAACTTCCCCGGATACATTAAACCTCTACACAACCCCCTCAGCGGACTCACTGGCTTACGAGGAGGAAAATGTTATTTCTGAAGTGGAAGAAGCGCAAGCTCTTGTAGAAGTACCCAACTTATTTGATACATTAAAAACCAAAAATACTTTTCCTGAAAAGGGAAAAGCTTTGGAAGAGCGCTATAAAACCGGCCTTAAGCGTGATCCTGATTTCTGGTATGCAGATTCCGCGTTTCATAAAACAATAACAAAGGTTGATTTACAGCCTTATGAGCCAGCTGAGAAAAAAAAGTGGAAAAAGGATCTGCTCATGGCGATCATCATCGTTACCTTTTTTATTTTACTTTGGATTTATCTCAAAGAAACCCGCTCAGGCCTCTTTGCAAAGCCAAACCGCGAATTAAAAAATGAGGCAACCGACGAGGAATGGGAAGAAAAAGATTTGTTCTCCATTCCGTATGAAAAGGTAATACATAAAGCGCTTAACGAAAAAAATTACAGGCTGGCCATTCGTTATCAGTTTCTCAAAGCGCTGAAAGGGATTTCTGAAGCCGGAGTAATAAAATTTCGCGCCGATAAAACCAATACTGCCTGTTTATTTGAATTAATCAATACAACATATTATGAACCCTTCGGGAAATTACTGCGTTATTACGAATATGTGTGGTACGGAAATCTGGACATATCCGAAGAAATATACCTTAAATTGGAAAATGCATTTAAACAGTTTTTTCAGATGCTGAACAGGGCATGAATAAAATAACACCATATATTTCTTTGGGGATCATTCTGACCGGACTGGTTTTACTTGTGGCTTCAGAAAAAAAATCTTCAAAACTTTTTTTTGACAACAGGGTCACGTTAAACCGGAATCAGAAAATTCCTTACGGTACATGGGTGGCTTTTCATTCGCTGCCGCATTTATTTCCCGAAGCTACCCTGCAGATAAACCGAATGCAGTTAGAAAAATGTAAATGGCTGGATGAAGATTCTTCCGGACAGGTTTTCTTTATTCTGACGAAAAAATTTAATGCCGGTATTGATGAAATGAACCGACTGATAAATTGGGTAAGAAGGGGAAACGATGTGTTCATCAGCGCTTTTCACTTTTCGGAAGAAGCAAAAAAAATTTTTCGGATTGATGAGAAGTATTCATTCGGTGTTGTAGAGTTTCTTGACATACATAACCCGGAAGACAGTCTGACACTTTCGTTACAATACCCGGAAAAAAAGAAATATATATATCCCGGAAAAAAATTAGAAAATGTTTTTACCAAAACAGATGAGCTTATTTCCTCGGTACTGGGGTATTCGTCTTCCGATATGCCAAATTTCATTTCTTTAAAAGCGGGTGCGGGTCATGTGTATGTGCACCTTAGCCCCATGGCTTTTACCAATTACTTTATACTTCACAAAAAAAACCTGGAGTATTATGAAAAGATTATGTCATTGTTTCAGCCCGCTCCGCGAAAAATTATATGGGATGAGTATTTTCTGAATGCGCCCAAAGCCAATTCCCGCCGGCGTAACTCAGGATCATTAACGGTATTATTTCGGTTTCCGGGTTTAAAGGCAGCCTTTTTTTCCGCTCTGCTTGGGCTTTTACTATATCTTTTGATGGAGGCGCGAAGACGGCAGCGATATATTCCAGTTATACAAAAACCAAGAAATGACTCGCTGGAATTTGTAAAAACCATAGGAAGGCTTTACTTTGAACGAGGCGATCACAGAAATCTCGCTCACAAAATGATTACCTACTTTCTGGAACATGTGCGTAACCGTTATAAAATTTCTACCGGACAGCTGGATGATGAATTTATAAAAAAACTGCATTTCAAATCGGGAGTCGGAGAAGAAGAAATCCGAAATATTGTTAATCAGATCAATGCGGTTTCTGATTCAACACAATTCACAGCCGATCATTTGTTTTCGCTTTATAAAAGCATACAGGAATTTTATAAAAAAACATTCTGAATTCAGAGCCTAAAATAAAATTATGGAAGAAACATTTTTTGAAAACCGAACCGATCTGACTGACCTTCATCAGGCCGTTCAGTCAATACAACAGGAAATCCGCAGAATTATTGTAGGCCAGGACGAGATGATTCGGCTTATTATTACAGCGCTGCTGGCCGACGGTCATGTGTTGATAGAAGGCGTACCCGGGGTAGCTAAAACATTAACGGCGAAATTAGTGGCCCGTTGCGTTGACTCTCAGTTTTCCAGAATACAATTTACGCCCGACCTTATGCCGTCCGATGTGCTGGGCACTCCGGTATTTCATCCGAAAGAAGCCGTATTTGAATTTAAAAAAGGGCCGGTGTTTAGTAATATTGTATTGGTTGATGAAGTAAACCGTGCTCCTGCAAAAACCCAATCGGCGCTGCTTGAAGTTATGGAAGAACGACAGGCTACCATAGACGGAAAAACATACCCGATGCCCATGCCGTTTATGGTCATTGCCACGCAAAATCCGGTAGAACATGAAGGAACATATCGCTTGCCGGAAGCGCAGCTTGATCGCTTTCTCTTTAAAATCATGGTTCCGTACCCTTCAGAAGAGGAAGAGACCCAGATTTTATCACGATTTCATGAACTGGGAAATGAATCGCCGCTGGATGTCATCAAACCGGCTTTGACGGCCCAACAGATTATTTCGTTAAGACAAAAGATTAAAACGCTCATTATAGAAGAAAAGCTGATTCAATTTATTGCCCGGCTCGTCCATCAAACCAGAAATCACAAATCGGTATATCTGGGAGCTTCGCCCAGAGCCTCTCTGGCACTGATGAATGCCGCAAAAGCCAACGCAGCACTTTCGGGAAGAGATTTTGTAACTCCGGATGATATTTTATTGGTAACTGCACCTGTTTTAAGACACCGGATTGTGCTTTCTCCGGATAAGGAAATGGAAGGAGTTTCCGAAGATGATGTCATCAAACAAATACTTCAGGCTATGGAAGTTCCCCGTTAACAAAAAAATACGTTAAGGCAGGAAGATTTTCAAAATTCATTTTTTATAGTTTTTAGTTAATTATTCTGGTCATTCGTCAGCATGTTAAATTACCCGTGATGATTTTAAGTTTCTTTCTGAATAAAAAAGTTTACTTTTTCATTACCGCTATTGTTCTGGTTTTTGTGGCAAGTTATTTTTACGAACCACTGTATTCTACGGGCTTTGTTCTTTGGGGTATGCTGGGTGTTGCCATTCTTATTGATATCGTTTCTTTGTATTCGGTAAAAAAAGGTTTCGGTGCACAACGAATCGTGGCAGAACGGTTTAGTCTGGGCGATGAAAATAAAGTAATTCTTGAACTGAAAAACAACTACCCGTTTGCAATTAAAGCCACTGTCATTGATGAAATTCCTTTTCAGTTTCAGTACAGAAACTGGAAACGAAAAATTAAAATTGATGGTACAGGCTCTTACAGCCTGATTTATATGCTTACTCCCAAAACAAGGGGACTTTATGTTTTTCATGACATCAATGTGTATTGTCATGGTCCGTTAGGACTGGTGCAACGTCGGTACATTTTTCCGCAGAAACAAAATATCAAGGTATATCCTTCATTTATTCAAATGCGGAGATACCGCTTGCTGGCAGTAAGCAACCGCCTGCAGGAAGCCGGTATAAAAAAAATACGAAGGTTAGGCCATAGTATGGAATTTGAACAAATTAAAGATTATGTAAGAGGCGATGACTACCGGACGGTTAACTGGAAGGCCACAGCCCGTAAAGGCTCTCTGATGGTGAATAATTATACGGATGAGAGAAGCCAGCAGATTTATTGCCTGATTAATAAAGGACGTCTGATGAAGATGCCATTCGGAGGAATGACCCTGCTTGATTATGCCATCAATGCCAGTCTGGTATTGTTAAACGTAGCCCTCATTAAACAGGATAAAGCCGGACTGATTACATTTGAAAAAAATGTTGATACTTTTCTGGCAGCAGACAAAAAACCGGCTCAGATAAATAAAATTCTCGAAGCCTTGTATCGTCAAAATACTGAATTTGCAGAGCCGGATTTTGAAAAATTATTTTCTCTGATCCGAAGCCGTATCACTCACCGTAGTTTGTTTGTATTATTTACCAACTTTGAATCGTTAGAAGGCTTGCAGCGTCATTTGCCTGCCTTACGAAAAATGGCGCAGTACCACTTATTAATGGTTGTATTTTTTGAAAATACGGAACTCCGGCAGCTTACAAACCAGAAAGTGAAATCGCTGGAAGATTTATATCTGAAAACCATTGCCGATAAGTTTGTGTACGAAAAAAAACGAATTGTAAAAGAGTTGCACAAAAACGGAATTCCTGCCGTGCTTACCCCGCCGGAGTTGCTTACGGTCAATACCTTGAATAAATATCTTGAACTGAAAAACCGCTTATTTATTTAAAAAAAGCTTCGGTCAATTAGCTTTGCCAAAAAATATTCGTTTTGAAGACTGAATTAAATAAGTGGGAAGCGGGCAGCATTTTGCTGATTGATAAGCCCTACGGCTGGACTTCTTTTGACATAATCCGAAAAATAAGGAAGCTCATCAATATACGCAAAGTGGGACATGCAGGAACACTTGACCCTTTGGCAACCGGCCTGCTCATTGTGTGCACGGGAAAAATGACAAAACGAATTCAGGAATTTATGTCACTGGAAAAAGAATATCAGGGAATATTCACTCTGGGCGCCACCACGCCAACCTACGATTTGGAAAGCAGTCCCGAAAACTTTACGCCAACGGATAACATAACAAGGGATTTTATTTTACAAACCGCTCAAACATTCATAGGTGATCAACTTCAGTTGCCGCCTGCACATTCCGCCGTAAAAGTTAAAGGAAAGCGTCTGTATGAGTTGGCCAGAGCCGGAATAGCCGTACAAGGCTCTCCGCGTAAAATACGGATTGATGAATTTGACATCGGAAAAATTGAAATGCCCGAAGTGCACTTCAGGGTGGTTTGTTCTTCGGGAACCTATATCAGAAGCCTGGCTCACGATTTTGGAAAAGCGCTGGGCTGCGGAGCTTACCTGAGTGCACTGTGTCGTACCCGCATCGGCTCGTATCGGCTTGAAGATGCTTTTTCTCTTGATCAACTGGAAGATGAGATTCGCAAAGATTACAACACAAAAGGATAGCTGATGGCCAGCTGCAGCTGATCGGCGTCTCTCCAGCGCTTGTATCCAAACCAGCGATTTTGTACGGCGCTGTTATTCGGGGATGGACTGGGATCTTTTGCTTTAATGGAATAATCCAGCCTGATGACGAAAAATTTAAGATCAGCTCTCAACCCGGCGCCTACACCTACCGCAATATCTTTTCCCAACCGGCTGAATTGAAATACTTCTTCCAACGGCCGGTTGGGTGCTTTTTTAACAAACCAGATATTTCCTATATCAGTAAACAAAGCGCCTTCTACCGGAAAATCAAACAGCGTAAACATAGGGAAACGATATTCAATGTTGGCTTCCAGCTGAAGATCGCCGTAGCGGTCCGGCAGTCCGGTATTTCCAAAATCCCTGATATGCGACCCCGGCCCCAGTTTCCGAAGCGCCCAGGCACGCATACTGTTAGGCCCGCCGGCAAAATATTGTCTGAGAAGCGGAAGATTGTATCGCCTTCTTTCATTTACCGTAGATTCAAATTCATAGCCTACTCCGGTGAAAAAATGCAAAACCAGAGAAGATCTGGCGAATTGAATTTTCCGGGCAACCTCAACATCTATCTTGATAAAGCGAAACAGGTTGCTGTCTAAAAAAGGATTTCTGAAAAAGCCCGTGATGAGTCCGGAAGTTTCCAGACTGACATTCGCCACATTCACGTGTTTGCCTTTACCTCCCGTAAAACGAAGTCCTGCAATGGCGGAAGTAATCAGCCCGTCGGCAAAAATATTTCGTAAAGCCGGGTTTTTGCCAAAGATGGAATCCAGCCGCGGCCGTGATTGAAAAGAAGTGTATTCAATGTTGGGTAAACGCAGATAGATGAGTTTTTTACCCAGCGGAAATTCATAACCCCACGAAATATTGAAGTTGCTGAAGTTGTACAATAGCCTACGTTCTGTAATGGAACTGTTGAATGACAATATGCTGCGGAAACCCGTTCGGACTTTTTCAGGAAGACGACTCATACGCGGCACAGGCCGGGGAAAGGAAATGCTGTGATTCAGCGTTAACTGCAGCGTTTGCAAAAAACGAACCAGGGTGGCCGTGTCCCTACCGGTTTCAATTCCGAAGCGCAGATTGGTTGAGGAAAGTCCTGAACTTTTGGCAAAATTCCGGTTCTGAAATCCCAGATTCAGCGCAATACCAAACAGGTTGCCCGAAATCACGGAATTGTTACGGCTTCCTTCCATATTGGCAGTAAACGAATATTTACGGGCTGGCGTAAGTTTGATATTAAAATCTGCCGTATCTGAATCGGGGCGGGGAAGGGCCTCAATATTTACAAGCCGCCAGGCGCCAATTGAATTGAGCCGGTTTATCGTACGGATATAATTTCGCTGATCATAAACTTCACCCCTTTTGAGAAAAATGTTGTCAGGAAAAATTTTTGACTTGAAATTATTCTGATATGTTACGATTTTCAGATTTCTGAGATGCGTTTCTTTACGAGGGTTTTCGGTTGTATCGGCTGTGATGTCAGGATATACCGTGATATGGCCTATATGATATTGTATCAGCTTTGTGCTGTCGTATCCGGGTTTAAGGCGGATTTCCAGGTTGGCTGTCGGATTTTCTCTTCTTTTTCTCAATTCTTTCAGTAACTCCGCCTGTTCCAGCGGATCAAATGTGGGTCGCAAAAGTGAAATATTCAGCGTATCCCAAAGTCCGATCAGCTCTTCACGGCCAAAACGCATGTATCCGTGATTTCGCAAAAGCAAAACCAGTCGGTCTAATTCTTCTGAAACACTGCTTTTGGAAAATGCATCTCCTTTTTTGATGCGGGATTCCTGAAGGTGGTTCAACACCAGCTGCTGAACGGCGGGATGAAAAAACTGATATGATAATGAATCTATCCGAACCGGCTTGCCGGGCTTAACCAGAAATGAAATTGTTGTGCGGTATTGATTTTGAGTAACTGTATCAACCTGTACGGTGTATGTTATGGTATCCCGGAAATAGCCGAGAGATGTCAGTAATGCTTTCATGTATTGTACTGAACGATCAGCATATTCCGGAAGAAAAACCGGTGGCCGATTTAGCACAGGACGATTGATTCCTTTATAAATGAATTTTCGCGTAGTCCTGACCCGTAAGCTGTCATCCAATTGTTTTTCTAATCGCGTTTCCAGTTCTTTTTTTTCCTGCCTGGTGAAATTTCCTTCTACGCTTACCGTATTTTTGAATACAAATGGTTTTTTTATAGGATAATTTCGGGGAACAACACCGCAGGACCATAAAGATATACAAGCAATAACAATGAATAAAATGCATGCGGCATTGAACTGAAAATAACTTCGTCCCGATATCATAAATAAGTTTGCAGTATGCTCAGTAAATCAAAACTCAAATATATCCAAAGTTTAGGCCAGAAAAAATTTCGCGACAAAGAGAATGTTTTTGTAGCCGAAGGGCCTCGCATTATAGAGGAATGGATACAAAGCATACCGCATCAGATAATGGAAATTTATGCTGTTAGCGATTGGCTGTCGGAGAACGAATCTTCTTTAAAAAATATTTTACATTATGAAGTTTCGGAAACCGAATTAAAAAAAATTTCACAACTCACCACACCTCAGAAGGTGTTGGCATTGGTAAAAAAATTTTCATACCAAACCCCTTTACCTGCCGAAAAAAAAATTACACTGGCGCTCGATACCGTGCAAGACCCCGGCAACCTGGGTACGATTATTCGTATTGCCGACTGGTTTGGTGTTCATCAAGTCGTTTGCAGTCAGGATACGGCAGATGTGTATAATCCGAAAACAATTCAGGCCAGCATGGGAAGTCTGTCCAGAGTGCCGGTTATTTACACTGAGCTTTCCGAATGGATTGCCCGCCAGCCGGCAAAAATTTTTTCTGCTACCTTAAATGGCGAAAATCTTTTTCAATTCAAAAAAATTTCTGAAGGCATAGTCATTATCGGCAATGAAGCACGGGGAGTGAGAGAGGAACTGCTGCAATTATCGCATCATCACATTACTATACCAAGGAAAGGAAAAGCCGAATCGCTCAATGCTGCCGTTGCTACAGGCATCATTCTTTCGCATTTCGTATAAAAGGTTTGCTTTTGAATTTACTGGCTAAAAAATGAAATCCCGAAAATCTTTACTTATTCCCGAAAAATCAGATTACCGGAAATGTATAGCCTGCACAGGTTGCACTTTTTTAACCAAAAGTGAAGGAATCAGCAAAACGCACATTGTAATAAAGAGTGCGCCAAAACAGATCAACGCTACCTGCCAGCCAATAATCTGTACTTCTACGGTACTGATGTAGTAGGCTTCTTCCTTTAAAGTCAGAAATCCGGTTTTCATTTGAGCCCATAACAGGACAAGTGCCAGAATGGCGCCCAGCGAAATTCCCGTTGCCGATATAATTGCAGCGTGATGTAAGAAAATTTTTTGTACGGTAAAGTCGGTTGCACCCAACGACTTCAGTACGCCAATCATTCGAACTCGTTCCAACACCAGTATCAGAAAACAGGTTATTAGGTTTATGACGGCAACAACGGAAATGATAATCAGCAATACCATTGTATTTTTATCCTGCAAGGCCAGCCAGTCAAAGATATTCGGCGAAATATCCCGGGCTGTCAGCGTATTCCAGGTTGGCGGAAAATCGGGTAGTTCATAGAGGGCAGAAGAAGCTGCTTCCATGTTACGGTAGTTATCAATAAAAATTTCATAACCGCTGATTTCATCTTCGTTCCATTCGTTGAGCCGTTGTATCAGTTTCATGTCGGCCAGGGCAAAGGTTTTATCATATTCTTCAATACCGGTTTTATAAATGCCCGCAATAGTGAGTTTATCGGGTCGCAACGAACCGTCCGGTCTGATAAAATAGATGAGTACTTTATCATTCAGTTTTAACTTCAGCCGTTCGGCAGTTACGGAGGAAAGGACAATTTCGCGACTGTAGGTTGAATCGTTATACCGGAGCGGTCTTCCTTGTTTGATAAAAGACAAAAGGTGCGAAAAATCTTCTTCGCTGCGCAGTCCTTTGACGATTACACCTTCCAGATCTTCCCTGGTTTTTAAAATAGCATATCGGTTGGCATAGGGGTGGATGCCCTTTATATAGGGTAACTTCCGGATTTTTTGCTCCAGTGTATCATTTTTTAAAATCGGCGTTTCTTCGGCAATGATGGAACGGTCGGGTTCTTTTTCCACAATCCGGAGATGGCCGATAAAGCTGAAAACTTTCTGGCTGACTTTATTTTTGAAACCATTAGCTAAGGAAACGGCAATAATCATAATCATTACACTGATAGCCGTGGCGGCAATGGCCAGGCGAATGATAAAGCGGGAAAATGATTTTTGCCGGCTAAAAGCGATACGTTTTGCTATGAAACTTGCAACGTCCAAATGAAATTTCCGGTCTTTTGAGTATATTTTCAGGTAAAATTAGTTTTTCATCGGGAAATATCTTACATTGTCAAATCGAAATTCAGGCATGGAATGAAGAATCTTCTCAATATTAATTATGTTTTGTTTTGTCTTTCGTTTCATTTTTCATTCATAACTCAGGCCCGGTCGCCAGACAGTATTTATTTTTCAAACATACGGTCAGTGAAGTTATATAAGTCAGGCGATTTGTATTCATATCCGGTCATCACTTTAAACGGGAACGATAAGCTGGAACTTCATTTTGATGATATGGACGGGGATGTCAAATTTTACTACTACAGTTTTCAGTTATGCGATGCCGACTGGCGACCGGCAAACGTGCAGGCTTTTGATTACATAAGAGGATTTCTCAGCAATCGTATTACGACATACAGGATGTCGTCTTTAATTTCTACACGCTATACACATTATATGGCTGTTATTCCGGAAAGGAATTCAGTCCCGTCCCGCGGTGGAAACTATTTACTGAAAGTATATCTGAACGATGATACCACTAAAATTGCTTTTACCCGAAGATTTCTGGTAGTGAATTCAAAAGTGCAGGTCAGCGGTTTCATTACTCAGCCTTATAATGCCCGTTGGTTTCGCACCCATCAGCGCATACAGGCTCAGGTGATTCCTATGCAGGGGAAAATTCAAATCATTTCTCCACAGGATTTAAAAATGGTAATCGTTCCGAATTACATCTGGAAGCAATCACAATATTTTGACCGTCCCACGTTTTTCAGGGGAAATTTTTTTGAATACAGTGATGAAGAAGCCGGCACATTTCCGGCCGGAAAAGAATGGCGTTGGGTGGATTTACGGAGCCTGCGCATACGCAGCGAGCGAATGCTGAAGATTATAGACAGCGACACTTCGAAAAGGATTGATGTGTACGTGAATCCCGATTCCGAGCGCAGCCATCAGTTATACGTTTATTTCAGAGATTATAACGGGCTTTTTTCTATTGAAAACCGTGACCAGCCAAATGCTTTTTGGCAAAGCGAATATGCATGGGTTCATTTTACCTATGTGCCCAAAGGTAACAGAGCCTATCCCGGAAAAAATGTTTACATTTTCGGCGAACTGACTCAATATGAATGCAACGAAAACTCAAGAATGACATTTAATGAGGAAAAAGGTGTTTATGAAAAAGCGCTCTACTTAAAGCAGGGATTTTATAATTATAACTATGTAACCGTGCCGGACAATCAAACCGGAAATATTTCTTACGAATTTACCGAAGGAAATTTTTGGGGCACTGAAAATGCATATATGCTACTGGTTTATTTCAGGCCTCCCGGCGCAAGAGCCGATGAGTTGGTGGGTTATGCCTTGCTAAATTCTTTTTTTCAGCAATAACCAAGGTATAAATAAATGTACCTCCGGTTCATTTTCTTCTAAAAAAATATATCTTTGCGCTGGCAGGTCTTACACGACCAGCTCCCGCTGAACCCTCCCAGGGCCGGAAGGCAGCAAGAGTAGGTGGTTGAGCGGTGCGATGTAATCAGCCTGCCTTTTTTTAATTTACAATATCTTACAATCAGAAAAGACCCACTTACTTGCTTGCCTCAAGGTGTAACTTTTTAAAATTAATTTCTCATGAAATTTTTTATTGATACGGCAAATCTGGACCAGATACGCGAAGCCAACGAACTGGGAATTTTAGACGGCGTAACTACCAATCCTTCCCTGATGGCCAAAGAAGGCATTAAAGGAGAGCAAGCCATATTTCAACACTATAAAACGATTTGTGAACTGGTGGACGGTGATGTCAGCGCTGAAGTAATTTCTACGGATTATAAAGGAATTCTGGATGAAGCACAAAAGTTAGCCGATATTCACCCGAATATCGTTGTGAAGGTGCCAATGATAAAAGATGGGGTGAAAGCTATAAAATGGCTGAGCGAAAACGGAATTAAAACCAACTGTACTTTGGTTTTTTCGGCCGGCCAGGCCATACTGTGCGCAAAAGCCGGAGCTACCTATGTATCGCCCTTCATCGGTCGCATTGATGACAGCGGGTGGGATGGTGTACAGCTGATTGAGCAGGTAAAACACATATATACCGTACAGGGATTTGAAACTAAGGTGCTGGCTGCATCAATCCGTAATCCGAATCATATCATCCGTTGTGCCGAAGCCGGCGCCGATGTCTGTACCTGTCCGCTTGATTCTATCATGGGACTTCTCAAACACCCTTTAACCGATATCGGGCTGGCTAAGTTTCTGGAAGACGCGAAAAAGACCGTTTGAGGTTCTGAATTTTTTCTACAAAATTTACGAATTCAGGTTTTAAAATTTTTTTTAATTTCGTAGGAGAAAAAATTCTTCCTATGAATAAAAAATTTTTTTTATTAATTCCAATCTTAATTGCCTCCTACTTTCCAATTAATCAAAATGTTTATAAAGAAAAGAATGAAGTTGATAAAACTTTGAACAATCAGTTAAAATCAGGTATTCCATTCAACGTTCCGTATCAGGGAATCGAAAAAGAATACAGATCCGACAAAATAAATTTCAAGCATTGGTTTTCAGAAATTCGGAATAATATCCTGCAATCGGAATATTATATCCGCTGGCAGAAGGCTTACGGATGTTATTCCTCTCCAAACAGATTACAGAATTTGCGTTTTTTTTATTATGAAGACGGGTATGCAGTCTCGCCGAGAGCGATTAGAATTTTAACAGAAAAAAATAAATTATATAAGGGCGAAAAAGAAATACAATATAAAGATGAAGAAGATTGGCAAATCAAATTTTTTATTGATAAAAAATGGCGGTCAGGAGGAAAATGGAGTATTGAAGGGAATAAAGCTGAATACATAATGCCACATATGACGATACAGTATCTGAATAATATGGAGGGAATGCGACAGAATTTTATTTTAAATCAAAAAATTTCCGGGAAAATTGAAATTAAAGTGTCATTAAAAACCTTACAGAAATATAAGGTTTTTTCTGATAAAATAGTATTCTTTCATCATAAAACTAATAGACCGATCCTGGAATACAGAGATCTGAAAGTATGGGATGCAGAACATAAATTGTTAAAGGGATATTTTAAAAAAATACACAGAGGATTCAAAATTGTTGTAGAAGCTGCTGATGCGGTTTTTCCAGTAACAATTGATCCGTTAAACACTACACCTTCTGCCATAATTGAAGGAAATCAGAATGATGCCGGTCTCGGAGTATCTGTTTCTTCAGCAGGAGATGTTAATGGAGACGGATACAGTGATATTATTGTTGGGGCTTATCAATACGATAACGGAAATACAGATGAAGGAGCAGCATTTATATTCCAGGGTTCATCTTCAGGTATTAATACTAGCCCCGCAGCTCAATTAGAGGTAAATCAGGATAATGCATGGTTTGGTGCTTCGGTTTCCTTAGCCGGAGATATAAACGGAGATGGTTATGGTGATGTTATTGTTGGAGCACCTCAATATGATAATGGGAATACTGATGAGGGAGCTGCCTTTTTGTTTCATGGTTCTGCTACCGGAATTAATACCAGTTATTCAACATTATTAGATGGCAATCAAGATGGTGCAAATCTGGGCCCAGTGTCTACTGCCGGTGATGTGAATGGAGACGGATACAGTGATGTGATTGTGGGAGTTCCTTACTTTGATAACGGCAATTTAAACGAAGGCCAGGTAAGAGTTTATCATGGATCATCATCAGGATTAAACAGCACCCCAACCACAATACTGGAAAGCAACCAGGATGGCGCTGAGATGGGTTGGGATGTTTCTGCGGCAGGAGACGTTAACGGCGACGGCTTTTCTGACATCATTATCGGTATCCCTAAATTTGATAATGGTCAAAACAACGAAGGGATTTGTCAAATCTATCATGGCTCTAATACCGGATTAAATTCAACACCAGCAACTACGCTGGAAATGAATCAAAGTGATGCAGATTTCGGATTTTCTGTTTCCACAGCAGGAGATGTGAATGGAGATGGATATAGCGATATAGTTGTCGGAGCTCCCTTATATGACAATGGACAAACTGATGAAGGAACAGCGTTTGTTTATCATGGATCTTTCTCCGGAACAAACGCTACCCCGTCCTCAACTTTGGATATGAATCAAACAGATTCAAGATTTGGACATGCTGTTTCTGTAGCCGGTGATTTAAATGCAGACGGGTATAGCGATATTATCGTCGGCGCTGAATATTATGAAAATCCGGAACCTAATGAAGGCGCATTTTTTATATATACCGGAAGTTCGGGAGGGATAACGAACAATCCTGCTGTATCGGTTGAAAGTAATGCTTCTAATACCTTCCTGGGGTTTGCGGTAGCCTCTGCAGGAGATGTAAATGGTGATGGAATGAGTGATGTGGTTGTAGGCGGAGACGGTTTTACAAACGGTCAAACCGACGAAGGGGCCGCATTTGTATATCATGGAACCACCAGTGGAATTAATACACTGGAAGCTGATACATTGGAAAGTAATCAGTCAGAATCCTACTTTGGCATTTCAGTCAACACGGCAGGTGATGTGAATGGCGACGGGTACGACGATGTTATTGCAGGTGCATGGCTATATGATAACGGGGAAACGGATGAAGGAGCTGCCTTTATTTATCACGGAAGTATATCAGGAATAAACACGAGTCCGGCTCTTATGATTGAAAGCAATCAAGCCGGAGCTGGATTCGGATCTTCCGTTTCCTCAGCCGGCGATGTGAACGGAGACGGATACAGTGATATAATTGTTGGCGCTTTTTTATACAGTAACCCCGAAAATCAGGAAGGAAGAGTATATGTTTATCATGGTTCAGCCTCGGGCGTAAATAGTACACCCGCTGCCACTATGGAAAGCAATCAAAACGGCGCATGGTTTGGATTCGTTTCTTCAGCCGGCGATATAAACGGAGATGGATATAGCGATGTTATTGCTGGAGCTCCGTTATATGATTTCGATTTAACCGATGAAGGCGGTGCATTTCTGTATTATGGCAGTTCAACTGGAATTAATACAAATCCTGCAGTAAGCCTGGAAGGAAATCAAACCGATTCATATTTTGGTTTAAGTATCTCTGCGGCCGGAGATGTAAACGGCGATGGATACGGGGACATCATTATTGGAGCACCATTACATGATAATGGTCAAACCGATGAGGGAAGGATATATATATATCATGGATCTTCAACAGGGATTTCAAGCACGCCTTCTGCAACCAGGGAAAGCGATATAAACAGTGCTGGTTTTGGCAGATCCGTTTCCTCGGCCGGTGATGTAAATGGAGACGGATTCAGTGATGTAATTATAGGCGCCCCGGGTTATTCAAATAATGAAACAGAGGAAGGAGCTGCTTATTTATTTCATGGATCAAGTTCGGGCATAAGTACATCTGCAGATTTAATATTAGAAAGTAATCAAAATAATGCCAATTTTGGAATTTGTGTCTCTTCAGCAGGGGATGTTAATGGTGACGGATATAATGATATTATAATCGGAGCTGAATATTATGACAACGGACAAAATAATGAGGGCAGGGCATTTATTTACCATGGCTCGCCATCAGGTATTAATTCTGGCAATTTTTATTTTATAGAAAGTAATCAGAATGGAGCTTTGTTTGGGGTGTCTGTGTCTTCAGCCGGTGATGTGAACGCCGACGGATTTAGCGATATACTGGTAGGCGCTGACTACTACGATAAGCCTTTGACAGATGAAGGAATTGTTGTTGTGAATCATGGAAATTTAAAAGGGGATAATGTTATCCGGAATAACATTAGGATTTATGATGATAATTTAACCACGCTGTACGGCAGCTCAAATTTTTCTGATAATCATTTTGGGATAGGACTATATGTAAAATCCTTTTTAGGCAGAGACAGCGGAAAGCTTGTTTGGGAAGTGCGGAAAAATTTTGATGCTTATAGCGGAAATCCGATTACGAATAGTGTTTCATACAGTGGTCAACAAACCACATTTACCAACTTGGGTCTTGTCGGTACGGAACTGAAAAATGTTGTAACTAAAGCGAACGGTGCCTTATACACTAAAATGCGGGCACGAGTAAGATATCACCTGGCAAAAGCAATTACAGGTCAGGTATACGGACCTTGGCGTACCTGGTCATTACGTAAATCCAATCATTTTCATTTAGGAGTAATTAAAACAGGAATTTTATTACCCGTTGATTTGGTCAGTTTTAGGGTTTCCTGGCTTCAAAAGGGACAATCTGCACAAATTAGTTTTCACACTGTTAACGAAAACAGAGTAGAGGCATATGAAATAGAACGTAGCCGGGATGGAATTCATTTCACTAAAGTAGTGAAAATACCGGCACGAAATATTGGAGTTCAGCAAAGTTACCAGTATGCAGATTATGAAGCACAAAGCCGGAAAGTTTACTATCGGTTGAAAATACTGGAATTATCAGGTTCATATCAGTACAGTAACATAGTAAAGTTGACGCATCAGGGAATAGAAGATATTTTAGTTTATCCAAATCCGGCACGGGAAAATATTCAGATAGGTTTAACCAAAGAATTCAGAAGCCTGGAGGTTGATGTATGGGATATAGGTGGACGTTTAGTAAAACAAATTACACTGAATCGTCCCGGCCGACAAGTTATGTTACCCACCGGGGATTTGCCAGCAGGAATTTATTGGCTGCATTTAAGAACAGAAAACAACAGGCAGACTGTTAAATTAGTAAAAGAGTAAAAAAGAAAAAACCTGAAAGTTTGGGAAAACTTAACTTAAAAAAAAATTATCCAACTGTAGGCTTTTATAGTATATAATTTTAGAGCTTATTTTTTAAGTTGTTTTCCAGAACTTCCAGAAATTCTTCGGTATAAAGGTAATGCTCTCCGTGATTCACTTTATTTCCGTGAATGCAAACGGCAAGGTCTTTTGTCATCTTTCCGCTTTCCACGGTCTCAATACATACAGATTCTAACTTCTCGCAAAAATCTATAAGTTCGGCGTTGCCGTCCAACTTTCCGCGAAAGGCAAGGCCGCGGGTCCAGGCAAATATGCTGGCAATGGGATTGGTACTGGTAGGTTTACCGGCCTGGTAGTCGCGATAATGGCGAGTTACCGTTCCGTGTGCAGCTTCGGCTTCCATGATTTTCCCGTCCGGCGTAATCAGTACCGACGTCATTAATCCGAGTGAACCAAAACCCTGTGCAACGGCATCACTCTGTACATCGCCGTCGTAGTTTTTACAGGCCCATACAAAGCCACCATTCCATTTCAGGGCGCTGGCCACCATGTCATCAATTAAACGATGTTCGTAAGTTATTCCGGCCTCTTCAAAAGCTGATTTGAATTCGTTTTCATAGATTTCCTGAAAAATGTCTTTAAACCGGCCGTCATATTTTTTAAGGATAGTGTTTTTGGTTGAAAGATAGAGAGGCCATTTTTTATTCAGAGCTATGTTAAAACAACTGCGGGCAAAACCTCTGATACTTTCATCAGTGTTATACATGCCGAGTGCTACGCCTCCGCCCTGAAAAGTAAATACTTCATGTTCAAACACACTACCGTCTTCGCCTTCAAATTTTAAGGTAAGTTTTCCTTTTCCGGGTATCAGAAAATCGGTAGCACGGTATTGATCACCGAAGGCATGACGCCCTACGATAATGGGCATTGTCCAGTTGCTGACTAACCGGGGAACATTTTTTATAACAATCGGTTCTCTGAAAACCGTTCCATCCAGAATATTCCGGATAGTTCCGTTCGGGCTTTTCCACATTTGTTTCAGATTGAATTCTTTCACACGGGCTTCATCCGGAGTGATGGTAGCACATTTTATACCCACGCCGTATTCTTTTATGGCTAAAGCCGCATCAACAGTAACCTGATCATTGGTATTATCTCTGTTTTCGATTCCGAGGTCAAAATATTTTATTTCAAGATCAAGATAGGGGAGGATTAAGCGTTCTTTGATGAACTTCCATATAATTCGGGTCATTTCATCTCCATCCAGCTCAACTACGGGATTTAATACTTTAATTTTTTTTATCATAAAGAAATATTTTGCGTGCAAACGTACATTAAAAGATTGTATTTACCATCACTAGAATCTAGAATAAAGACGTTTTGATGGTATAGATTTTAAAACAAATTGAAAAAATATTTAAGGTTTAAAAAAAATCAAAAAATGATGTAACTTTTCCTGAGAGAAAATTCAATCTCTTTTTCAATATATGGATAGATTTCGACTTTTTTTTAATTATTTGTCAAAATTTATTCCGATATCAAATCATGAGTTCAATGAAGAGATTGTACCGTACATCCTCCTGCGCACATTTGATAAAAAAGAATTTCTTTTAAAGGAGGGGGAAATTGAAAATTATTTCAATTTTATTTTAAAAGGGCTGATTCGGAAATATTATTTATCTGAAAGGAAAACATGAGATAAATACACAAATCTCTTACGAAGGTCATATTATTCAAAGTCAGAAATCTTTTCACAGTCGTACACCATCTGAATATTTTATACAGGCCTTAGAGCCAAGTTCGGCCGTTTTAATTTCATATCAAAACCTTGAAAAGATTTTTGAAAAATCAAGAAAGATGGAATGGCTGGGACGAATTATTATTACTCCGACTATGGTTTTGAAAAACAGATGGCAAATGCAAATGATTAAATTAAGCCCTAGGGAAAGGTTTGTGCAAGCCTTGTCAAAGCATCCTGAATTGTTGCAAAGAGTACCTCAAAAATATTTAGCTAGTTATCTGAATATTAACCCGGAAACATTCAGTCGTTTCAAGCATTTAATGAAAACAGTTAAAATGTAGAATAATTATTTTACCCTAATGCCACATCCAGACACATCATGACAATGAAACCTGCGATAAATCCGAGTACTGACCGGTCGGTATACATATCTCTTTGTGTTTCGGGAATAACTTCTTCAACCACAACAAAAATCATGGCTCCGGCCGCAAATGCCAGTGCAAAGGGAAGAATGGGTTGAATGTACATAACAGCCAGAGCGCCGATGACTCCGGCTACGGGTTCAATAATGGCAGACAACTGCCCGTACCAGAAACATCGAAAGCGGGAAACACCATGTCGCCTGAGAGGCATAGCTACGGCCACTCCTTCAGGAAAATTTTGTATTCCGATTCCGATAGCCAGCGCAATAGCGGAAGCAAAAGAAGCCTCTTCTATACCTAAGGCCGCCGCGCCAAATAATACTCCCACGGCAAGGCCTTCCGGTAAATTATGCAGTGTGATTGCCAAAATCAGCAACGTGGTTCTGTGTAGCTTTGATTTCAGCCCCTCGCTTTCTTCAATACCGAAATTGATATGAAGATGGGGCATGAATTTATCTAAGGCATAGATAAAAAGACTTCCTGTTAAAAAACCAATAACGGCAGGCATCCAGCTCAGGCCGGGATATAATTTTTCTGACATTTCAATAGCAGGATTGAGTAACGACCAGAAACTGGCAGCAACCATAACTCCTCCGGTAAAACCCAGCATCGGGTCAAGTACTCCGCGGTTAAGGGTTTTGAAAAAAAAGACAAAAGAGGCTCCCAGGGCAGTCAAAAACCATGTGAATGTTGTAGCCAGTAAGGCCGACCATACCGGGCCGATTTTTACAAAAAACTGCTCTATGATTTCCATAGTTTCTGATTTTATGTCACAACAACAAATATTTGTTCCGCAATTGTTTTACTTAAGTTAATACTTCGTTGGCGGTTTATTCTTACATCAAGCGATTCGTCAAAAGCATTACGTTTTAAAATTTCAATCGGCGTTCCGATTTTCATGTTTCGCTGGCGCAGCATTTCCAGCAGGGAAAAACTCTGGTTTGTCACCCGGCTGATAAGTGCAGAGGTATTTTCAGGCAGTTCTGTCAGACAGATAACATCTGCGGTTGCCAACTGTCCGTCTTTGTCTGGTATAGGATCGCCGTGCGGATCCAGTCGGGGAAAACCTAAAAAAGCATCCAGCCGGTCAATGAGTTTTTTGTGACGAACGTGTTCTAACTCTTCGGCCAGTTCATGCACTTCTTCCCAACTGAAACGTAATTTTTCTGCCAGGAAATATTCCCATAAACGGTGGCGTCGGATAATCCCTAATGCCGCTTTGTTGCCTTCCTGAGTTAAACGAAAGCCTCTGTAAGGCTGATAATGTAAAAGTTTTTTCGATTTTAATTTTTTTGTCATTTCCGTTACGGAAGCGGGTTTGGTTTTTAATGCTTTAGCCAAGGACGTTGTAGAGACCAGGCCCGACTGGTCCTGCAAGTGATATATGACTTTAAGGTAATTTTCTTCGCTGACAGAATATTTCATATAACCTAAATAAAATTTTAGGCAAATCTAAAAATCAAACTTGATATTAAAAAAAATCCTTTGGTGAAAAATCAGAAATCTTATACATTCGTTTTCCTTTTATCGGAATCATGTTTATAAAAAAAATATATTTTTTCTTCGCGTTGCTGTTTTTCTGTTCCTGTCGCGAAAAAAAAACGATATTGCTTTCCGGAGATGTAAAGGTTACCCGAAATGAATTTATAGAATTCTTTCCGGCAACCGAAATGCCTTTTATTTATTCGGATACGCTTTTGGCTAAAAAGAAAAAGGAAAATGATTCATTATTGATCAGTTACAAAGTGTTTACCGATCATGTGCACGACTCAGTTATAACCGGACTGTACGGTAAAAACGCAAACCCCAAAATATATGCTTTGGGAAAAGCTACCGGACCTAACCAGGAAATTTTACTCTTTGTAAAAACAATTCATAAACAAAAGGATGCGCTCATCCTTTTCGGTTTTAATAAAGATAATTCCTTTTGTGCCGCTATGCCGGTATTATCCTCACTCAAAGATCCATCAACGTATAAAACGCTGGTGGTTGACAAGCGACTCATCATCACGCTGACCACTTCAAAAAAAAATGCAGATGGATCGCTGAGTGAGGGAAAAGACGTGTATGCTTTTAATGCCGACAGTAAAATGTTTTATACCGTTATGACAGACCCGCTTGCCGATTTGCCGGAACAGTTCATTAATCCGATTGATACCTTTCCGGCCACACAAAAATGGACGGGGGACTACGGGCCCGATAAGAAAAATCTGATCTCAATACGAAACGGACGTAGCCGGGAAGAAATCACTTTTTTTATTCACCTGGAAAAAGACGACGGCCAATGCAACTCGGAATTAAAAGGCGAAGCTCGTTTTACATCAGCCAACACAGCCGAATATCATCGTGACGGCGATCCCTGTAAACTTCGTTTTCGTTTTACTTCCTCTTCCGTTCAATTGGAAGAAATGGAAGGATGCGGTTCCTATCGTCATTTACATTGTACGCTTAACGGTATTTATCCAAGGAAAAAAATTTCAAAACCGAATACCTCAAAACCTGTTGCACCCAAAACTTCAAAAAAGTAAACGTTTGTATGTAAAAATTTTTTGCTGCAGTTTCCAATCTTCAAATTCCGCTAAATCCGCTTTTTGCTTTTAATTTGCAAAATTTGTGTAAACCATACACTATGAATTTTAAAAATTTTTCAGTTCCCTATCCGGTGCAGGAAAAGTATTCCCGTAAGGTAGCTTATTTTTCCATGGAATTCGCCATTCATCAGCCCTTAAAAATTTACAGTGGCGGGTTAGGATTTCTGGCAGGATCTCATTTACGCAGCGCCTACGAACTGGGACAAAATCTGATAGGTGTAGGCATTTTATGGAAATACGGATATTATGATCAGGAAAGAAATCATGATCAGACACTGGAAGTAACCTGGAATGAAAAATGGTACAGCTTTCTGGAAGATACCGGTATCACATTTCAGATTATCATACACGACCATCCTGTATGGGTTAAAGCATGGTATCTGAATCCTGAAACATTTAAGACGGCTCCTCTCTTTCTTTTATCTACCGATGTGCCGGAAAACGATTATGTTTCACAAACCATTACCCACCGCTTGTATGATGCCAACGTGGCTACCAAGCTGGCACAGTTTATCCTTTTGGGGGTAGGTGGCGCTAAACTGATTGAAGAAATCGGTTTCTCGCCTGATATTTATCATCTGAACGAAGCGCATGGCATTTCGGCTGCTTTTTATTTGTATAAAAAATGGAATCAGCAGCTCAGCGAACTGAAAAAAAGATTAATATTTACCACACATACACCCGAAGAGGCCGGTAATGAAAAACATGATATTTATCTGTGCCATAAAATGAGTTATTTCTGCGGTCTGAGCGTAGAGGAAGTTAAAAAATTATACCAGCACGACAGCGACCAGTTTAATCATTCGTTAGCGGCGCTTCGTTTTGCGGGCCTTGCGAACGGCGTTTCCCGTTTACACGGCGAAGTAGCCCGAAATATGTGGGGGAAATTCGAAAATATTTGTCCTATTATTTCCATTACCAACTCCCAAAACTGGAAATACTGGGCCGATAAAAAGCTCTACCAATATATGGAAACAGGCGACTACGCCGCCTTCGATGACAGAAAGCGATATCTGAAGAGCAGAACCTTTGAAATTGTGGCAGACCAGACCGGAAAATTGTTTGATCCTTCAGTTTTTACTATTGTCTGGGCCCGACGTTTTGCCGGATATAAAAGAGCTACTCTTTTAACTCAAAATGAAGAGCGGTTTGATGCCCTGTTGAACAATTCAAAATATCCGGTGCAAATCATCTGGGCCGGCAAACCCTATCCGGTTGATCATCCGGCCATCAGCGAATTTAACATGCTGGTACATCTGAGCAGAAAATACAAAAACATGGCCGTGCTGACGGGATATGAACTTGCTTTATCAAAACGACTGAAAGAGGCAGCCGATTTATGGTTGAACACTCCCCGCGTACCTCGGGAGGCTTCAGGTACAAGCGGGATGACAGCCGCCATGAACGGCGCTGTGAATTTTTCAACTTACGATGGCTGGATACCGGAATTTGTTCGTCACGGAGTGAATGGTTTTCGTGTGCCTCCGCCCGGAAACGGAAAAGAATATACCACCATGGCCGTTCACGAACAGGATGAATACGATTTGGAAAAAATTTATGACATCCTAGAAAAGGAAATTCTACCGTTGTATTATGAAAATTACAATGCCTGGCGTGAAATTATCATAAACGGAATGAGGGATGTGCGCTTTCAATTTGACAGTAACAGAATGGCAGATGAATATTACTCACTGCTATATAACCGGCTTTAGCGGGGCCCTGCATTATTTTCAGAGAAAAGATGGCAGCAATTCTTCGGTTTTCTTGTTTTCTGGAATCAGGCCAACGATTTTTTCTATCACACGTTCAACCAGCGCATCCGGACAGGAAGCCCCGCTGGTCATTAATACCTTTAGCGGCCGGCCGGGTGGCAGCCAGTTTTCCGAAACCACTTCTTTTTTTTGTGTCAAATCAAAATGACGGATGCTTTCCGGTGAAATGATACAATTCTCGTCACTGATGAAATAAGTAGGCAATTTATCCTTACACAGCGCTACCAGATGTGAGGTATTGGATGAATTATATCCGCCGACTACAATGGCCAGATGAGCCGGAATATTCAGCATTTCCTGCACAGCTGTCTGATTGTCTAGCGTGGCATAACATAAAGTGTCTCTTGTATCGGCAAAGCAATCTTCGGTTTTTTCGGGACGGAAAGTTTCCAGCATCACCTGTTTCAGATAATCGGCAATCGCCTGGGTGTCGCTGGCCAGCATGGTGGTTTGATTGACGACGCCGATTCTGCGCAGGTCTTTTTCCGGATCAAATCCCGGCGAATATCTTTCCTTGAACTCCTCATAAAATAAGGAAAGCGGCTTTTCTTTTTTTATGTATGCAGCTAACATTAGGGCTTCGTTCATATCGCGAATCACAAGGCTGGGCGCAAAGGCTGAAGCGTGAGAAAATGTTGCCCTCGTCTCTTCATGATAAGGTTTTCCGTGAATAATGATGGTATAATTTTTTTGTGCAATGGACTGGCTGCGGTTCCACACTTTTTCCACAAAGGGACAAGTGGTATCGTATTTTTCAACAGCTATGCCCAGTTGTTTCAGCTTCTGTTCCGTTTCCAGTGTTGTGCCAAATGCGGGAATCATCACAATATCATCTGCCGTAAGCTCATCAAACGGAATCAAAGGATGACCTGCGGTATCCTGTAAGAATCGTACGCCGTGACGTTTGAGATCCTCATTTACATGCGGATTATGTATCATCTCGCTTAACAGAAAAATTCGTTTGCCGGGATTTTCAGAAACGGTTTTAAAGGCAATTTCAATGGCATTTTCTACTCCGTAACAAAATCCGAAATGACGGGCCAGATAAATCTGAATGTTTCCGAAATCCAGCCGTGTAGGCGTGAAATCCTTCTTCATCCGGTCAGCTTCTCTGCGTTTTTTTTTAATGGCCGAAATCAGAGGACTTCTGTAAATGATAGGAATATCAAAAGACTTCATAATACAAAATTACAAACAAAGACACTGTCATTCCGGAAAAATCATAAGCCATTTCCGTTCTCCGGACAGAGAGTTGTATATCTTTACCACGTAAAAAAAGCACCTCATGCGTACACTTGGGATAATAACCGCTGTCTGCATGCTTTTGTTTTCCTGTAAACTCATGAAAAAAAACAATCCTGATAATTCCCGAACTATGACTCAGCAATTTGCCGGAAAAAAAACTCCGCTTTGGGTGTACTCTACAAATATTTATGAAGTAAACGTTCGCCAATACACTCCCGAAGGTACATTTCAGGCTTTTGCAGCCGAATTACCGCGGCTGAAAGAGATGGGTGTGGAAACTCTGTGGTTTATGCCGATAACACCCATTGCACAAAAAAAGCGCAAAGGGGTACTAGGCAGTTATTATGCCTGTTCGGATTACACCGCCGTAAATCCCGAATTCGGCACGTTGGATGATTTCAAAGCACTGGTCAGGAAAGCGCATGATTTGAAAATGAAAGTGATTCTGGACTGGGTAGCAAACCATACCGGCTGGGATCATCGCTGGACGGTTGAGCATCCCGATTATTACCTGAAAGACAGCTCTACAAATGATTTCAAAATTGCATCCGGAATGGATGACATTATTGAACTGGATTACGGAAATCCTCAGCTTCGTCGGGCCATGATAGATGCCATGGCTTTCTGGGTTCGTGAATGCGATATTGACGGATTCCGATGTGATCTGGCCTTTTGGGTAGAGTTGGATTTCTGGAAACAAGCCAGAGCAGAATTGGATGCCCTGAAGCCATTATTCTGGTTTGGTGAATATGATGAGGCAAACCATCCTGAATATAACGAAGTGTTTGATGCATCTTATACATGGACCTGGATGCATGCTTCCAAAGATTTTTACCAGAAAAAACAAACGGTAGATTCTCTGTTGCCGATTTTGCAGAAATATCAGGAAAAACAACCGGGAGTGCTGAAAGTGTGGTTTACCACCAATCACGACGAAAACAGCTGGAATGGCACGGAATATGAAAAATACGGGGATATGGCCAGGGCTTTGGCCGTATTTACCTGTACCTGGAACGGGATACCTTTAATCTACTCAGGCCAGGAGCTTCCGAATACAAAAAGACTTCGGTTTTTTGAAAAAGATACAATTCCGTGGACAGGCACTTATGCACTTCATGACTTTTATAAAACCTTACTGCAGCTCAGAAAAAATAACCCGGCCCTGTCCGCCTCCGAAAAGGATGATGCTATTATGCTTTTGCAAACAACCGAGCCTTCACGCATTTTGGCATACCTTAGAAAAAAAGAGCAGCACGAAATTCTGGTTATATTGCATCTTTCTTCACAAAAAAATCTGCGATTTGAGCTGAACGATGAGCGGATTCGGGGAAAGTTTAAAAATGTTTTTTCCAGGGCGCTGAATGATTTTGATGCGGGAAAATATTTCGAAATGCAACCCTGGGAATTTCTGGTTTATGAAAAGGAACTAAACCAGTAATCTGCTGAAGAAATAAATTACAGCTCAGGTAAGTAAGTATTAAAATGAAGCCCCTTTATTTACCTGCTTTGTTTCTTTTGTTTGCAATGTTTTCAGGCTCTTGAGTAAGAGTCATTACCTAAAAAAAGCCGTCACAAAAGGACGGCTTTTCTGCATATCTTTTATAACTAAAATGAGTTCTTACGGCTCGTCGTCTTCCAGAATCAGCGGATAGCGGTAAATGGCTCCCGGCGCTTCGGGATATATGCCTTCAAAATATACACTGCTAGGTCTGGCTTTTCTTATAGCTTCCGTTAGTTCTTCCACGCTGGAAATTTCATTGTCATTTACGCCGGTAATCACAAATCCTTCCTGCATTCTGGTTTTACTGAAAGCGCCTCCGGATTTAATTTTCTTAACCAGCACACCACCTTCAATACCATACTGCTGCGCTTTTTTCTTATCCAGCGTTTCCAGCTCGGCACCAAGAATTTCATTAATCGTATTTATAGCCAGTGCATATGTTTTTCCGGCAGATTCTTTTAACGTAACGGTGGTTGTATATTCTTTTTTATTGCGGATATAGGTGACGTTAACCTTATCGCCCGGTTTCAGACTGGCAATCTGAGCGCTCATTTCCAACCCGCTGCTTACGGGATTGCCGTTCACCTTTGTAATTACATCTCCTTTTTTAATGCCGGCCTGAGCGGCTGCTCCGCCGGAAGGAACGGCCAGCACATATACGCCCAGCCCGTCAGTTACACCGGCCTGCTTTACGAGTTGTTCATTTTCATTTTCGTTGGAAGAATAGCTGATGCCGATAAATCCTCTTTTGACATCGCCGTACTGAATGAGGTCATTTACTATTTTTTTGACGATATTAACCGGAATGGCAAACGAATAGCCGGCATAGGTGCCCGTAGGAGCATATATGGCGGTGTTGATACCCACCAGTTCACCCTCGGTATTAACAAGCGGTCCGCCGCTGTTTCCTTGGTTTACCGCTGCATCGGTTTGAATAAACGACTCTATGGGCGTACGGCTTTGGCGGGTATTGATGCCCAGGCTTCTGCCTTTGGCGCTTACAATTCCGGCCGTAACGGTGGTTTCCAGCGTAAGCGGATAGCCGATGGCCAACACCCATTGACCCAGTTTGAGGTTGTCAGAATTACCATAAACCAGAAAAGGAAGATTGGAAGCGTCAATTTTCAACACGGCAAGGTCTGTACTCGGGTCTCTTCCTATTACTTTGGCTTTGTAGGTTTTTTTGTTATGAAGCGTTACGGTAATTTCATCGGCGACTCCCTCGCCACCATCTGATATCACGTGATTGTTGGTGATAATATATCCGTCTTCACTAATAATCACCCCGCTGCCTGAAGCTCTTTGTTCGGGTTGAATACGGAAGTTGAAGAAGTCTTCTCCGAAGAAACGTTCAAACAAATCGTCAAATTGTTGAAACCGGTTCGGGCTGCTGATTCTTCGGGCCGGAATTTTGGTTTTTATATGAACCACTGCCGGCACGGCGGCGTTGGCCGCTTTGGTAAGGTCAACCGGACCGGGATAATCGCTGCCACTATCAAAGAAACCGGCATAATTTACCGGAGCTTTTCCGTCAGATGTGGTTTGTAAAATAATATCTTTTTTGACAGGAAAGATTTGATGGTAAAGAAAAACACTGGCAACCGCCGTGGCGGCGCTGATACCCATGACAGAAAGAATTTGTTTTATTTTCATATCGATTTGAATTTATGGTCAATAATAGGACGCAAAATATATGCCTTTCGTTTACAAAGTAACAAACTGTCAGTTAACCTTCGCCCGGGCGTAAAACAGTTTAACATTTCTTTACTAAAGTTTTCGTACTTTAAATTTTCTCTTTTTAATTGTTGAGAAATTAACAGAGTTTCAAGGTAATTAATTTAAATTCAATAAAAACCGCATCGTATCCACTCCGTCAGGATAATCCGTTAGCGAGGGAGCTTGAGCTGTTCCGAACGGTAAATGATTTTTTCCGACCACACATTGCAGGTTTTCGTTTAGTTCTAAACGTTTTGTAAGCTCTTGTTCATTATGGTAATATTCATAATTCAGTTGAGCGACAGGAGAAAAATCAGATATATTTTCGGTAAGCAATACCATTCCGTTGGTGAGAAAAGGTTGCTTGTTTACCATGCGTATGGCCAGGTTGTAATCGTAATTGTTTTTATATTTCTGATGTTCCATCAGGCAAGCATATTTTTGAAATGCGGCAAACAACGATGAAAAATCGTAGTGTTGCGGCACATAAATTTTTGTCACATTCCGGCAGCCGAGGCCGAAATAGAGGAAAACATCGTCAGCTAATTTTTCCAATTCTTCGGCCGTTTCCTTTCCCGTAAGTATGGCGGCTGAGGTTTTGTTTTTACGGATGATGTGAGGATATTTTCCGAAATAATATTCAAAATAGCGTGAGGAGTTGTTGCTTCCGGTGGCCATATAGGCATCGCAACCTTTCAGGAGTTCGGCATAAGTGGTAAGTGTGCCGGCTTGCGGGCTCCATTCGCTCAGTAAATCGGTCAGAAATCGAATCAGGATTTTGTCTTTTGAGGAAGTTTTTATCACTGCTTTGTGTCCGCTGACAAAAACACAGAGCCAGTCATGGAATCCTACCAGGGGAACATTTCCTGCCATTACGATGCCGATATGATAAGGCCGGGGCGCCTCATCGGGTATGGAATACCGGCCGGCCCATTCCCTCAACATTTCTTTTTGCAGAAACCGGGTTGTGAGATGGTGAACGGCGATGTCAATGAATTCGGGTATAAACCATGGATTTTCTTCCGAAGCCTTTTGTTTGGCCTGTTTCCAGGCCGGCGGATTTTGCTGAATATAACGTCCTAATTTTTCCAGTAATGATATGCGTTCTTCTAAAATCATATACTATATTTGTTGCCTGACGAAAACGTGATTGAGATTGCAAATTAGTTCTAAATACACAATTCATCTGAATTTAAACAGGATTGTTACTTTTTAAATCAATTGTTTATTTCTTTAAATAATGAATTATGGCTATTAAAATTACCGAAGAATGTATTAACTGTGGTGCCTGTGAGCCGGAATGCCCGAATAATGCGATTTATGAGGGAGGCGTGGAATGGGCCATTGCCGACGGAACAACTGTTAGAGGGCCTTTCACTTTAATGGATGGAACGGTGATAGATGCAGAGCAGAAAAACCCGCCGTTGGCAACCGATATTTATTATATTGTGCCTAATAAATGTACTGAATGTCAAGGCTTTCATGAGGAGCCACAGTGTGCTGCCGTTTGTCCGGTAGATTGTTGCGTGCCCGACGAAATGTATCGGGAAACCGTAGAAGAATTATTGGCAAAAAAGGAAAAATTGCACATCTGAAAAAATGTGTAAAAAACAATTGCCGATTTTTTGTTTTTATTACGGAAATTCCTTTAATTTACAAAACCAATTTTAAACATACATTAACGCTGTCTGAAGCAGTGAAAACTGCTAGTGTTGTGGCGGGTGATATGTCCCGTCTGAATGAGGTGAAGGAAAGACTTCCTTCACCTTCTTTTTTGACGCTCCTTTATTGCGGCCGGTTGTATGTGTGGGCCTTTTCCATCCCTTAAAAAAAATGTTAATGACAAAGAAAAGCGTCTTGTGTTATTTGTATGCATTATAATTTCATGAATATTTGCACTTCGGAAATGAATGTGAACAAATCATGAAGAAAAACATTGCCTTGGTAACCGGAGGGTATTCCGACGAAGCCGTGATTTCATATAAAAGTGCAGAAACCATTTATCGTCATATAGACAGAGACCGCTATAACGTTTACTATATTGATATCTGTCATAAGGGTTGGTTTTATAAAAAAAATGAAGAGGAATATTTTCCGGTAAATAAAAATGATTTTTCGGTAACCGTCGGAAAAGATAAAATTGTATTTGACGGTGTTTTTATCGGTATGCACGGTACGCCGGGAGAAGACGGTAAACTACAGGGATATTTTGACATGCTCAATATACCTTATACCGGATGTGGCGCTGCTGTTTCTGCGCTCACTTTTAATAAACGCTACGCCGTTTGTGTGGCGGGTCAATCCGGTATTCCGGTGGCGGCATCCGTTCTTCTGCGGCGGGATAATGTGGCAGAAAAGCGGGAGTTATTAAAACAACTTCATTATCCTGTCTTTGTAAAACCCAACAATGGCGGTTCCAGTATCGGTATGTCAAAGGTAAAGGAGGCTCATTCGGGATTGGAAGAAGCCTTACAAAAGGCATTCCGCGAGGATGAGGAGGTATTGGTTGAAGAAATGATTCCGGGAAGAGAGTTTACTGTGGGGGTTTATCGGTATAAGGGAAAAATTACCGTATTGCCGCTCACGGAAATCCGGGCACACAGCAGTCAGGACTTTTTTGATTACGAGGCAAAATACGGTGGAAAATCCACCGAAGTCACTCCGGCAGATACAGACGAAGCCGTGGCAGAAAAACTCAGGCAGACAGCCCGCTCGCTCTATGAAATTTTTAATTGCCGGGGTGTTGTCAGAATTGATTTTATTTTGCACGAGAGCAAACAGATTCCTTACATGCTGGAAATAAATACGGTTCCGGGCCAGAGTGAAGCCAGTATTATACCGCAGCAGGTTAAAGCCGCCGGCTTGACGTTAACCGAATTTTACGGCATGTTGCTGGAGGAGCTATTTCAATAAAAACGATAACGATAATTAAATTAAAATACGTGTTTCGGTTTATCACACATCGTCCTTTATGGGTTAACATGCTGGTAGGTATGCTGCTGGCCTTAGGCGCTTTTTTTCTGTTGCTATATTCATTGAAATATATCACCGGGCATGGGAAAGCAGCAACAGTACCCATGGTGAAAGGCAAATCGCTGCCCGAGGCGCAGAAAATTTTAATAAACGCAGGTTTCAGACCGGAAGTGCAGGATTCGGTCTATGTGGATTCCATAAAACCGCACACGGTGTTGAAACAGTTTCCTGAAGCAGACGAGGTGGTTAAGGCCAACCGGATTATCTATCTCATCATTACCCGGGCCGTTCCGCCAGAAATACAAATGCCAAACCTGATTGGTTACAGTTTTCGCAGCGCCGAAATGATTTTGAAAAATATGGGCCTGAAACTGGGGGATACCTTATTCCGTCCGGACTTTGCCAAGAATTCGGTGCTGGAGCAATTGTATAACGGACAACCGATATCCCCCGGAAGCAAAATACGAAAGGGGAGTGTGATTTCGCTGGTGCTGGGAGACGGAGTAGGGGAGCGGCAGTTTGTGGTGCCCGATATTATAGGTCTGACATTTTGCGAAGCCAAAGAAAAATTAAAAGAACAAGGAATTATAGTTGGCGCCATTGTGGCCGACCCGGGTGTAACTGACACCTGCAATGCGTATATTTACAGACAAAATCCTGAACAAACAGATGATGAAAACAGATTACAATACATGCGAAGCGGACAAACGATGGACATGTGGCTGCAGCAAAACAAAGTGTCAAAAGACAGCCTGCGCAAAGCAGAGCTAAAGGCCATGATGGAAGAACAGGAGGCAGAAAGGAAAAAGAAATCTCCTTCTGTACGGGATAAGGATAAGAAAGAAAAAACAAATAATTCAAATCATTAAATAATTCCGTTATGACACAAATTACCGTACAGGAACTGAAAGCCCGGATGGATGCCGGTGAAAAAATAAATCTCATCGATTGCCGTGAGCCGCACGAAAATCAGGAGTTTAATATCGGAGGCCGGCTGATTCCGCTGGGATTGATACAGACATTTCAGATAGAGGAGTTGATGGACCTGAAGGATGAAGAAGTGATTGTTTACTGCAGAAGCGGAAACCGCAGCGCTCAGGCCTGTATCATTCTGGATTCGCTGGGTTTTAAAAATACCAAAAATCTTGCAGGCGGCATGCTGGCCTGGAAAGAACAGTTTGGCGGGTGATAATTCTGGGCTATGCAAACAATCTGAATTTTCAGTATTTCTTTTTTTTCCGCTTCATCTTTAAATTATAATTTTAATTTAAGCACTTCAGTAAATTTTTAACGGGAAGTAGATTTATCTGCTAAATTTTTACTTTAATTAGTAAGAATAATACTAATCAATGTTGACCCGTGTTCATTATGCCCAAGGGCTGCCGTGCCCGAAAAAGGCTTTGCCCTCCGCCTTCGGCAGAGTGGGGGAGAGGAAGCGTGCCCTGACCCCGAATAATCGGGGCAGGCGGCACGGAACTGCAGCCTATAAGCGGGCTTGACCGCCGCAGGCAGGACGATTATAGCCCCAAATCCTTCCTCATCACAACCTCAGGTTGAGGGCAACCATAAAGTTCAGGCCCGCCATGGGGTAATAATAATTTTCTGTAACCGTTTGTCCGCCCGAAATGTAGCTGAACGTGTAACCGTTGGGTTCGTAGGGCGTGTTAAAAAGATTATTCAGCCGGAAAATGATTTGCGCTTCTTTCAGAATGCCTAGCCGAAGGCTGTGCATCAGCTGCAGATCGCTGACATAAAAGGGATTAAGGCTGCGGTTTTTATTTTGCGTGTTGTCTAAATACTGCCGCGATACGTACTTGTGCATCCAGAGAATTTCGGTGCGGGGCAGCGGAAAAAACTGTATCTGACCGGCGGCGATGAGCGAAGGCGAAAAAGCAAGTTGGGTGTTTTGGTAATTAAAACGTTGCTGGCCTCCGTTGTCGTAATCGTCAATGTACTCGGTAAAACGTTTTACTTTGTTTTGGCTCAGCGTGGCATTTCCGCCGACTTGCCATTTGGGCGACGGACGGAAAGCGGCCTCCAGCTCTATGCCGGCGCGGTAGCTCTGGGGTACATTGGTTCGGGTGTATGCGCCTACATCGTTGATTTTTCCGGTAAGAATAAGCTGATTTTTGTAGTACATGTGGTAAAGCGTAACCTGCCATTGATACTTTTTCTGCTGCTGCCCTATACCCAACTCGGTATTGAATAGTTGTTCGGGCCGTGGTTGCTCCTGCAGGCCGGCTTCAAAATCATCGCGGTTGGGTTCTTTAGTGCCGATGGCATGAGAAAGGTATGCCCTCCAGGGACCTGACTGAAAGCTGAGGCCGGCTTTGGGATTAAAAAAATGGTAACGGTTGGAAACAAAAAGCGTAGGGTTGTTGCGGAAACCGTTTATGTCGTAACCTACGTGGCGATACTGAAGGTCGTAAAACAGATTCCAGTATGCATTGAGTTTATACAAATGTTTTACATAAAGGTGAAAATCGTTTTTGTCGGCATCCAGGTCGTACCATTTGCGGGGTGAGAGGTTAAAACGAATAGCCCGGATAACCTTTCCGTAATGCAACCCGAGGTAGCGCATAGCGCCGCCTCCTGCGGTGATTTCATGCTTTTGATGATTGTATTGCAGAGAAAAAAGGGTACCGAAAAAATCATTGTCCAGCCAAAGCTGGCGAACGAGGTCAGAGCGTCTGATGGTGTCGTTTCCGACAATTTGGTTGGGGATGCCGTAGCGGGATAGTCGCTGGTCGGCTTTGTATTGTTCGTAATACCCCTGACCAATGGTATAAAAAAGGGCAAGCTGCGTTTGCAAGCGGGGATTGAATTTCCGGTTGTAGAAAAACTGAAAATGCGTTTGGGTGTAGTTGTCGGTTTCGTTGTCGTAGGGGTCGCCGGGTTTTTCGGTACCCGCGGGATTTAAGGTTCGCTTTCCGGCTTTCAGGTCGTTTTCGCTTACGCCGTACCAGGCCTGATATGTTTTTTCTTTTCCGGAAAATACATTGAGCCGGAAAGATTGCTGTGAGTCAATTCGGGCCGTGCTCACATAAAAAGAATGTAGGCGGCTGAAGGCCCGGTCTATATATCCGTCGCTGGTGATGCGGGACAGGCGTACATCGGCCGTGAATTTGTTTTTGAGTCCTGTACCGGCCCGCAGAGTATGTTTCCAGGAATTGAAAGAGCCGAAGCTGTTATTCAGTTCAAGGTAGGGTTCTTTGTTTACTTCGTTGGTGCTGATGTGAATGCTGGCCCCGAAGGCTCCGGCGCCGTTGGTGGATGTACCAACACCCCGCTGAATCTGAATACTTCCGGCCGAAGAAAGAAAGTCTGGAATATCCACAAAAAAGGTACCCTGACTCTCTGCATCGTTGTATGGAATTCCGTTCAGCGTAACATTTATGCGGGTAGCATCGGTGCCGCGGATGCGGATACCGGTATAACCAATACCGTTGCCGGCATCGGAATTCACCACCACAGAAGGAGTTTGGCTAAGCAGGAACGGAATGTCCTGGCCCAGATTCCTTTTTTTGATTTCAGGTGCAGACAGATTGGTTTTGGTGAAAGGAGCCCTGTCGTACACTCTTACGGATTTAACTTCAACGGGTGAAAGCAGATAAAAACTGTCTGCCGGTTGATTTTCCTGAGCATTCAGCGAAGTGTGGCAGACGGAAATGCAGAAATAGGCAAAAAGCATCCTCTTCTTCATGGTAATTATGTTTTAAAGGTTAATAAAAGAAGAGGGAAATGCTGTCGGAGAGAGAGGAGACACGTTGTTTTCCTTCCCTACGCAGGCATTACCCTGACCAGGTTCTACGGGTATAATCTCAGACTCCGATATTATCGGAGACACCCCGGGAAATTGGCAAGGTTGAAGTGATATTAAACACTTAACCGATGCAAAAGAACTGATGCAAAATTAATTATAAAAAAGATGCTGAAAAATTTTTTTATAAAGAAAAAGCTTATTTTTGCCTCCGCATCGCGAAGTAGAGCAGCGGTAGCTCGGCGGGCTCATAACCCGCAGGTCGGAGGTTCGATCCCTCCCTTCGCAACAAAGCCCGTCAGTTATGACGGGTTTTTTTATTGCAAATCTTTCGTTCACACGACTACTGCATTTTATAATATACGTTTGTTCGTGTTCAGAAAAGCTATAAAATGTGTTTGAATGCCGATAGAAGGGTAAAATGAATTATTTAACGTAGAGTGCGGAAAAGGAATTCTGATGGTGCAGGCATTATTGAATGATTTTATAACTTAGTAAAAATTTCAGTATGAAAAATATTTCACTTTTTCTGTTGACGCTTTTTTTGATAGGAATTTCTTCCTGCAAAAAAGATAAACAAAAATCTAAAACGGAACTGCTGGTACAGGCTTCATGGAAATTGAGTAACGTAAAGGCCAACGGCAACGATGTTACCTCAAGTATTCCGGCATGCCTAAGAGATAATATTCTGACTTTTGAAGCAAACGGCAGCGGCAATGTAAATGAAGGCCCCACCAAATGCAACGCTTCAGACCCGAATACTTACAGCATTACCTGGAGTTTCAGAAACGGAGAAACGCAAATTCAAATCAACCCGGCAATTATTCCCGGCGGCAGCGATATTTTTTCACTGGATAAGCTCACCGAAACGGAGTTAGTGCTTTCCCAAAACGTGCAAACCGGCGCATCAACCACCAACATGACCTTTACTTTTATCCATTAATTTTTTTACTTAAAAAAGACATTTTCACGGTAAACGTATTTTCTCCCATTATGAAATCAGGCTTTGTCAGCATGTTGGGCTTGCCCAATGCAGGAAAAAGCACCCTGCTCAATGCGCTGATCGGAGAGAAGCTGGCCATCGTTTCGCCTAAGGTGCAAACCACCCGGCACCGCATAAAAGGCATACTCACGGGAAAAGACTATCAGCTTGTTTTTTCGGATACACCGGGCATCATTGAACCTGAATACAAACTGCATGAAAAAATGATGAAATCAGTACGGGAAGCACTGAACGATGCTGACCTGGCTTTGCTGGTGGTGGATGTGACTCAGCCCCCTGAAGAAAGCGACGCCGTGTTTTCCGCGCTGCATCTTTCAGTGCCGGCCGTGGTGGTGCTGAATAAAACCGACCAGGCCACCGCAGAACGCATAGAAGAAGTGAAGCAATTTTTTTCCGAAAAAGCTTACTGCCGCAAAGTCTATCCGTTATCGGCCCTTTTGGGCTTTGATAAAGAAAATTTTATCCGGGCCTTGCTGGAGTTTATTCCCGAAAATGAACCTTATTTTCCCGAAGACGAAATTACAGACCTGAGCACTCGTTTTTTTGTCAGCGAAATTATCCGGGAAAAAATTTTTCATTTTACGGAAAAAGAAATCCCCTACCATTCGGCCGTTCAGATTACCCGATACAAGGAACAACCTTCACTCGTCAGCATAGCGGCTGACATTATCGTGCAGCGGGAATCGCAGAAAATAATTCTGATAGGAGAAAAAGGCTCCATGATAAAAAAAATCGGAACCGAAGCCCGCAAGGATATAGAAGAGTTCCTCGGCCGAAAAGTTTTTCTGGAGCTTCATGTTAAAGTCAGGCCCGACTGGCGAAACAATGAAACCTATCTCAGGCAATTCGGCTACGGATGATTTTTTTCGGTACCGGTATTTTTAATTATTTTTAGGTTATCATGAAGCCCTGTTTCATCATGGATGGCAAAAGAAACCGGATGACGGCTTTTCGTTTCCGCTTCGCACCGGGCTTATTATTATTTTTTGCCCTTGTTTCATTTGGCCCCGCAAGTCAGGCTCAGGTACTCATAGAACTGGGACGAAAAGTGGAGCGCATCAATCCCTATTCTTCCATTAACATTTACGGTGCCCACGACCTGAATCAGAAAATTACCTACGACAAGGTTTCCGGATCGCCCTTCTTTCATGATGCATGGCAAAATGCCCTTCTTTACGACGACAAACAGCGTTCATTTGGCGTATGGCCCGTAAAACTGAACTTATATTCTCAGGAAATCCATTTTCTGGATTCGCAGCAAAATGAATTATCGGTACCGGCCTCAGTAGTGCGCAAAATCGTTTTTTTACAACCCGACGGCAAAACGCCGCAGCAAACCTTTATTTCATCAACACCTGAGATGGCACGGCAGTCAAACTGCAAATCCTGCCTGTATCAGATGCTCAATGAAGGGCATACCGTTTTACTGAAAAACATCCGCAAAGTGGTGCGTGAAGGCGACTCACTCTTCGGCACCCTGAAACGCTACTATTTTCAGGACCAGTACGAATACTTCATCTATTCCGATTCCCAATACACCCGACTGAAAAAACTGGATAAGGAAGAATTTTTGCAACGCATACCTGCCGCCTCGCAGTTCGCCGAGTGGATGAAAAAACAGAAACTCAACTTCAAAAAAGAAAAAGATTATCTGGCCTTTCTGCAACATTACAACGCCGCTTACCGCAAAGAACAGTAACCGGTTTTGCCCGGTTCTGCAATACCACAGCCCGGTCATAAATTCCGTTTCCTGTAATTTTGTGCCTTCGTTTTCAAAAAATCCCGTTACAACATTTTTTCATGTCGTTTACGGTTGCCATTGCCGGAAGGCCGAATGTGGGGAAAAGCACGTTGTTCAATCGCTTGATTGAACAACGCAAAGCCATTGTGGACGATACCGCCGGCGTAACCCGCGACCGGCAATACGGCATGGCCGAGTGGAACGGAAAAACCTTTAACGTGATAGATACCGGCGGCTTTCTGACCGGCAGCGAAGATGCGTTTGAAAAAGACATCGTGCGCCAGCTTCAGATTGCCATTGATGAAGCCGACGCCGTTTTGTTTCTGGTTGACGTAACCACCGGCATTACCGCACCCGACGAAGAGCTGGCCGAACGGCTTCGCCGAAGCCGCAAACCCGTTTTTCTGGTAGTGAATAAAGTGGATCATTTTGAACGGCAGTACGATGCGGCCGAATTTTTCCGCCTGGGATTTTCCCGCACCTTTTTTATTTCATCGGCCAGCGGAAGCGGTACCGGCGAGCTGCTGGACGAACTGACACGGCTGATTCCCGCCGGCGCCGAGCCTTCTGAAAACGAAAAAGAGTTGCCCCGCTTTGCCATCATCGGGCAACCCAACACCGGAAAGTCATCGCTGCTCAATGCCCTGCTGGGCGAAGAGCGCACCATTGTCAGCGAAGTGGCCGGCACCACCCGCGACAGCATCCATACGCGGTACAACCTCTTCCAAAAAGATTTTATCCTGATAGATACGGCCGGCATCCGGCGAAAAAACAAAGTAAAAGAAGACCTTGAGTTTTATTCCGTCATCCGCGCCATCAAAGCTATGGACGAAGCCGACGTATGCCTGCTGCTCATTGACGCCACGCAGGGCATCACGGCACAAGACCTCAACATCTTCAGCCTGGCAGCCCGCAAAGGAAAAGGCATCCTGCTGCTGGTAAACAAGTGGGACCTGATTCCCAAAACCCACAAAACCGCACAGGAGGCCGAAAAAGAAATCCGCAGTCGCCTTCAGCCCTTCAGCGATGTACCCGTCCTGTTCATCTCGGCCAAAGAAAAAATACGCATCTACCAGGCCGTTGAAAAAGCGCTGGAGGTGTATGAAAACCGAAAACGCAAAATCCCCACATCCGAACTGAACGACACCCTGCTCAAAGTAATAGAAGCCACGCCGCCGCCCGTGGTGCGGGGGCATCCCGTAAAAATCAAATACATCACCCAGTTGCCGTCGGCCGTGCCCTCGTTTGCCTTTTTCTGCAATTTTCCCAACGACATCAAAGAGCCCTACCGCCAGTTTCTGGAAAATCAGTTGCGCCGTCATTTTTCGTTTACCGGCGTGCCGGTACGCATTTTTTTCAGAAAGAAGTAAGGATTTTTTATTTGGGGCTGTCATCGTCCCGCCTGCGGCGGGCAGGTTCGCTGTTCATCGCCGGTCCGGTGTCCTTCGGGCTGTCGGTGCTCACAGCTCCGGCACAAGGCCTGTCAAAGTTCGCACCCTGCCTCTTCAGGCAGGCCCTTCGGCCACCGCAGCCCTTCACCGGCTGTAACACAGATCGGCTTTTTTCTTCTCTAATAAAACATCGGTGGAAAAACTTCTTTTTAAATAAACTCTTTTGTTCATAAAATTGCTAACGATAAATTAATTTGATGGACAGGTTGTGAACGTATTTTTGTAGCTGAATTTTTGAATGTTTCCGGAAAGTTCAATACTTTTTTATGCGTAATATATTAATCTTCATAATTTTTCTTTCTGGTTCTGTTACCCCCTTTGCACAGTTTACCCCGGGTAATATTGTAATTACACGGGTAGGGGATGGTTCCACCACATTAAATTCGGCAGCTCATCCTGTTTCTTTATTGGAATATACAAATTCCGGCACCGCTACTACCAATGTGGTAAATTTTCCTTCCGGTAGTTCCGGCATTCGACTCACACAAAGCGGTACGGCTACCAGCGAAGGATATATTACCGTATCACAAAACGGAAATTTCATAACAGTTGCGGGATATGATGCAGCAACCGGCACAACCAATATTGCAAATTCAACTTTACCCGGAACAATTGGTAATGTTGACATAAATGATATTTCATCACCAGATTTAAGCTACCGCTTCAATCGTTCTTCTGGAAATGCTTATGTTTCTAATAATTTCAGAACAGCAGTAACCACCAACGGTACTGAATTTTGGGGTAGTGGTACTGGAAATAGTGGAACAGGTGGTGTTCGTTATTTAAACACGAATAGTTCACCTGCTTCGGGAACTCAGGTTTCTACAACTGTTACGAATACCCGGGTGATTCAGATTTATGGGGGTGAATTATATGTTTCTTCCGGTTCCAATCCTATACGCTTAGGAAAAGTAGGAAACGGATTGCCAACTAATTCCGGAAGTTCTATTACAAATTTGCCGGGGCTACCTGGTTCAGGCAGTAAATTAGATCCTTATGGATTTGTTTTTTTTGATAGAGATCCCTCAATATCCGGATATGATCTTTTATATGTTGCATCTTTTGGTTCAAGTGATACTTCCGGCATATTAAAATATTCATTTGATGGAACAACATGGACACAACGTGGCGAGGTGAGAGGAACCGCTGCACCTTCATTTTTTCAGGCCACTGGCCTTACAGGTTTTATTGATTGTAACGGTCATGTTCAGCTTTTTGTAGTTATTGCAACAGCGGCTTCCCAAAGGGGTTCTCAATTATATAAATTTATTGATAATAACGCTTATAATGCAAATATTGCAAATAATGGAAGCAACCTGAATTCAGTATTGACTTCACCGATTATTGATTATTCCGGCGGAAATGTGTACCGTTTGGGAGGCCCCGCTATAGTTTCCAAACCAAAACTAACCTTTACGTCAGGCACTAATAATATACCGGCCGGAGATTATGGTGATATTTATATTAAAAGCGGCGCTACGGCAACTTTAACCGGCAACATTACATTAGCCGGCACTTTAACCGTAGAATCCGGCGCTACTTTAGATTTAAGTACTTATTCTATTTCAACCAGCCCAACCAACAATAATGTAGCGGCCAGTATTGTAGTCAGCGCCGGAGCTACTTTACGTATAGGTAGCTCTTCAGGTTTGGTTATTGGTGCGGGGGGGAATATAAATACTTGCCTGGTTCAGATAAGTCCGGCAGCTCATTTTGTTTACAACGGCAGCTCTGCTCAATTTACCGGTACAGGTTTACCTAGTAATATTACCGGTTCATTGCGAATTGACAATGCATCGCATGTCACCTTATCACAAAGTACAATCATTTCAGGCATATTACATTTAACAAACGGAAAACTCATCACTTCCTCTTCCAACCTGCTTACCTTAGCGGATAATGCTACTTACACCGGCGGCAGTTCTTCCAGTTTTGTGGAAGGGCCTATGAGGAAAATCGGAGATGAAGATTTTAACTTTCCAATTGGTAAAGGTAGTATTTATGCCCCTATCGGAATTTCAGGAGGCACTGGCGCAGCCTCAACAGACCAGTTTACGGCTGAATATATTCGTGCAAATCCCCAATCAGTTTACGGCACAAGCTATGCTACGGGCATTGATCATATCAGCTACGTAGAATATTGGATACTTGATCGAAACAACGGTTCGGCTTCCAAAGTTGTTTCAGTACGTGTCAATCAGGAAAGTTTTTGTGCAGTTCCTTCAAGCACCTTCATCAGCCGGTTTAATGGTTCACAATGGACAAATGAAACATCCACACCCGTCGGATTTAGTGCCTGCGGCGCTTTTCAGTGTGGAACCCTTACCACCAACAATCCCATCAGCAGTTTCAGTCCTTTTACGCTGGCAACCGATTTAGCCTATTCCGTAAATCCGCTCCCGGTAAAACTAACCAGCTTTTATGCACAACGTAACGGCCATCAAACCCACATCTTCTGGCAAATAGAAAATATCTGTCATCCCGACTGTGTATTTGAAATACAGAAATCAACCGATAACAGAAGCTTTTCTACCTGGCGTACCGTACAGGCCGTTCCTCAAAGCCGCAATTATTCCGTAAATGATACGGAACATCAGACCGGAACGGTATGGTACAGGCTCAGGATTACCGATGAAACCGGTAATGTCACCTATAGCCGTACGGTATCCGTAGCCGCTCATTCTTCTGCCTTGCACATCAGTTCGGTTTTACCCAATCCCGCTGCCAACATGGTTACCCTGCAATATATTACACCCGCAAGGGAACGCATGGACATCCGGATTACCGATTTGTCAGGAAAAGTCCTGTATCGTTTGCATCAGGTAGCTTCGGCAGGAGAAAATCGGATACAAATTCCTGTTACGCAACTACCGTCCGGTGTGTATCTGATTACCCTGTCCGGCGCCGTGCACCGCGCAACTCATCGCTTTATAAAGTACTAACGAAAAGCTGAATAACAAATTCATAATACGGTTCAGAATATCTTCCGAAAATAAAACAATGCAAAGTGTACGCATTCTTTTTTATGACCGCATGATGTGGAACGATGAGCAGCATAAAATTCTTTTGGGTATATATACCTAAACATTTTCCGTTCAATCCGGCTTTTTGCCTTTAAAGACTCTCTTTTTTAATTTTTGTTTCTTGTTTTTTACTTTTGCGCACTGCTTGCCGGTTTTTTCCCCTAAAAAACAGTTTTTATGAAAGTAATGAAATTCGGGGGTACCAGTGTGGGTAAGCCCGAAAGAATGAAACATGTGGTTTCGTTGGTCAGCCATCAGGCTGAACCGGTCATTGTGGTTTTATCTGCCCTTTCGGGCACAACCAATGCTTTGGTTGAAATAGGAGAGCATATTGCAGCAGGCGACAGGCAGGCGGCTGAACAGGTAATATGTGAACTGGAAAAACACTACAGATCGTTTATCAACGATTTGCTTCAGCCGGAAGAACTGAACCTTCGTGCGCATCGGATAGTGGACGAGCATTTTGATTTTCTGAAAATCATTCTCAGAATTTCCTACAGTGAGGCGTTGGGGAAAGATATACTGGCGCAGGGCGAGCTGCTTTCCACAAAGCTTTTTTGCCTTTGTCTGGAAGAAAAAGGGATAGCGCATCAGTTACTTCCCGCCCTTGAGTTTATGAGCATTGATCAGCACGAAGAGCCCCGCCTGGGCAGCATTCGGGTTAAGCTGATGCAGCTTCTGCAATCATATCCGGATATCCGCCTTTTTGTAACGCAGGGGTATATATGCCGGAATGCCAAAGGCGAAGTAGATAACCTGAAGCGGGGAGGCAGTGATTATACGGCCTCGCTGATTGCCGCGGCCATACAGGCAAGCGTGTGCGAAATCTGGACCGATATAGACGGCATGCACAACAACGATCCCCGTATTGTGAAAAATACTTTTCCCGTTGAGCGGCTCAGTTTTGATGAGGCCGCCGAGCTGGCTTATTTTGGCGCCAAAATATTGCATCCGGCTTCGGTATGGCCGGCACAGCAATACAATATACCGGTAAAGCTGCTGAATACCATGCAGCCCGATGCCAAAGGCACTACCATTTCATCCGCAGAAAATACAGTGGGCGTAAAAGCCGTGGCGGCCAAGGATAATATTACGGCCATCCGTATTAAAAGCAGCCGTATGTTACTGGCCTATGGTTTTCTGCGAAAAATTTTTGAAGTTTTTGAAAAATACCGTACGCCGGTTGACATGATTACCACCTCTGAGGTGGCCGTTTCCCTTACGATAGACAATACAAAACATCTGGATTCGATTGTAAAAGAGCTGGAACCTTTCGGCGTTATTGAAACAGAGTTTAACCACAGTATTGTTGCTGTTGTAGGAAATCAGATTGCCCAAACGGAAGATATTATTAAAAAGTTGTTCAGTTCTATCGTAAATATTCCCGTACGTATGGTAAGTTACGGCGGCAGTCCGCACAATATCTCTCTTTTGGTACCATCTGCTTACAAGGAGATTTTGCTCAAGCAGCTCAACAAGGGAATGTTTGGCCTTGATTGAACGATTACGGTTTGCGCTTTCCAACGCAGGATGATTTCCTTATCACAAAATCAGAAGCGCATCGCCATAGCAGAAAAAGCGGTATTTTTCCTTGATGGCCACTTTATAGGCTTCCATTGCCAAATCATAACCGGTAAAGGCGCAGGTCATGATGAACAGGCTGGTTTTCGGCAGGTGAAAATTGGTTACCAAAGAATCGGCAATGTTAAATTCGTAGGGAGGATGAATAAAAATATTGGTCCAGCCTTCGGAAGGTTTCAGCCTTTTTTGTGCCGTAAAAGAGGATTCCATGGCTCGGATAGTGGTGGTACCAATCGAGCAAACCCGGTGTCCCGTATCTTTTGCGGTATTAACGATTTTGCAGCATAATTCATCAATCCTGTAATATTCGGCATCCATTTTGTGCTTGCTCAGGTCTTCCACTTCAATGGGCCGGAAAGTACCCAGCCCGGTATGCAATGTCAGCTCGGCGAAGCGGATACCTTTTATTTCCAGACGCTTGATGAGTTCGCGGCTGAAATGTAAGCCGGCCGTTGGCGCTGCCACGGCACCCTCGTGTTTGGCGTAAACGGTTTGGTAGCGTTCGCGGTCGGTTTCGTCGGGTTTGCGTTTGATGTATTTCGGAAGAGGGGTTTCGCCCAGTTTATATAAAATTCGTCTGAATTCTTCATCGCTGCCATCCCACAAAAAACGAATGGTTCGGCCGCGGCTGGTGGTGTTGTCTATCACTTCAGCAACCAGTTCTTCGTCTTCACCAAAAAAAAGTTTATTGCCTACACGGATTTTGCGGGCAGGGTCAACAATCACATCCCACAATTTATTTTGTTTATTTAATTCCCTGAGAAGAAATACTTCAATTTTCGCGCCGGTTTTTTCTTTACGTCCGTACATGCGGGCCGGAAAAACTTTGGTATTATTAACCACAAAAACATCTTTATCGTCGAAATAATCAATGATATCGCGGAAATGTTTGTGTTCAATTTGTCCGGTTTTGCGGTGCAGTACCATCATTCGGGCGTCTTCTCTTTTTTTGGCCGGTGTTTGGGCTATCAAATTCAGGGGCAGATCAAAGCGGAACTGTGATAATTTCATAGTAACTTATTTTTTCGGGATTTTCTGACGGAAACAGCGAGAAGGTCGGAAAAAAAGAACCAATTCAACCGGCCTTACGGCGCCGGTCCGGTCAGAAATTTTAAAAAATCGGGCTGCAAAGGTAATATATTTCTTTTAAATGCAATAAATTTAATCTGGGTATAGCTTCGTTTATTCTGTATCCCGTAAAAGTAAGGGGTATCTGTTTCAGTAATTGAATGTTTTAATTTTTATGGAAATGAGTTCTTAATACGTCTTAGATTTGTCGGGTAATGATACCAATTTGAAATGAAAATTTTATCTCAAAAAATGAAAATCATCCTGGCGGCTTTCTTTTTTTTTTGGGGCCGAAAGTAATTTGTGGTGCCAGCCGAATAGCAAATCCAGGAAATATCCCAGTTTGTTATGGGAAATTACGGGCAACGGGCTGAAGAAACCTTCTTATTTGATGGGCACCATGCATGTCAGCAATAAAATTGCCTTTCACCTTTCTGATTCTTTTTTTTATGCCCTCCGTAGTGTTGAAATGGTTGCCCTTGAAAATCATCTTGAAACCCTGCAGGAAGATCTAAGCCGTTATGATTTTACCCGGAACAGCTACTATCCCTATAATTACGACCCCGATAACAGTATTCCGGATGAATACATGAGTATCCGGACTTTCCGGTTTTCAAAATACTATCCGTTAATCAAAGCGGCTTTGAACAGTAATCCATCCGTAATCAACAATCTTTTGTACCGGTCTTATGGCGAGGAATCCAGCGATTTTGAAGAAGATACTTATCTTGATTTGTACATTTTTCAATGCGGAAAAAAACTGGGGAAAAGAACAGCAGGATTGGAAAATTTTGATGAAAACATGCGACTGGTACAGGAGGCTTATCTGGACGAGGCGAAAGATAAAAACAAAAAAGAGAGAAGTTTTGACGACTGGAACGAGGCCTATTCCTTAGAGAAACTGCAGGAAGCCTACCGCCGCGGAAATCTGGATTTGCTGGATTCTATCTCGAGGTATAACAGTGTTTCGGAAGCTTTTGATGAAAAATTCATTTATCAGCGAAATATTATACAGGCAAAATCCATTGATTCCATTCTGAAAACCGGAACCACCTTATTTGCCGGAGTGGGTGCAGCCCATTTGCCCGGTGAGAGAGGCGTTATTGAAATACTGCGTAAAAAAGGGTATAAACTTCGGCCGGTAAAAATGGGCGAAAGAGACAGCCGCGAAAGGGAAAGGCTTGACAAAATCAGGGTGCCGGTAACATTTCATACCTATACCTCCGAAGACGGCGCTTTTTCCGTGGATGTTCCGGGTAAGTTGTATGAACTGAAAGAAGAACCCGGATTGAATCAGAAACATTTCGCCGACATGTCCAACGGAAGTTATTATTTAATTACCCGGTTTGCCACCAATGCCTGGATGTGGAACCAAAACCCCGATGATGTTCTTCGGGTAGTTGACAGTTTGCTGTATGAAAATGTTCCCGGAAAAATTATTGAGAAAAAAAATATTCTCCGGAACGGATACAAGGGACTTGATTTCACCAACCGTACGCGTCGCGGCGACTTACAACGTTATCATGTATTTGTTACCCCATTCGAAATTATCCTATTTAAAATCAGCGGAAACGGAGATTACATTAAAGGCGGCCCGGAAGCCGAGCAGTTTTTCGGCAGCATACGATTCAGAGAATACAAATTTTCAGAAACGCAAACTTTGTCGGCATGGAAAACTTACAAATCTCCGTTCGCAGGATTTTCGGTTCAGTTTCCTCATGAGCCTTTTATCGGAAAAGACGAAAAGTCTTTTTTGTTTGAAGCTTTTGATCCCGCCGGCGGAACCTGTTTTGCCGTAGTGAAACGAGACATTCACAACTTTTATTTTGTAGAAGAAGATACATTCGACCTGGCGCTGATGGAAGAAAGTTTTTTGTCTTCCGAATTTGTGGATACTCCTTTATCCCGTCAATATCTGAATTACAAGGGCTATCCGGCACTTGAAGCAAAATACAGAGATAAATACGGCAACACATACGCCGTACGGTACATGATCCGCGGGCCGCATTATTATATGCAGATAACCCGTTATAAAACCGAAGGATCTGCCGTCCGGCATTTTTATCAAAGCTGGGAATGGCAGGATTTTGTCTATAACAAACCGGAGACCTGGCGGGATACTCTTTTGAAATATACCGTACACACTCCGTATTATCCTAAAAATGAAAAAAAGAAATTCATCATTCCGGGTACCGGATATGATGACGATGACGAGGATGATGTAGAAGAGGAGTTCAAACACGGCTTCATGAATAAAAACAGAATTATAACAAACGATTCCACCGGAGAAAAAATTTTCGTGTCCTTTTACAAACCGGCCAGGTATTTTTATTTCAGAGACAGTGCGAAATTTCAGGAATATGTAAGGCCGGGATTTTTTTTCGACTCCACTTATATCTTACACAGCACCAAAGAGTTTAAGTATTCTGACGGCGCCCGAAGCTGGGAAGTGAATATCACCGACACGGGATCGAGCCGCATGCTGCGCACAAAAACGTGGTATAAAGACGGGTTGTTTTACATACTGTCCGCGCTTTCCGATACTTTGTCGAAGCCCGGATTATTCATAAAAAATTTCTTTGAATCCTTTACCCCCGACGATACACTGAAAGGCATAAATGCTTTTGCCAAAAAAACGGAAGCCTATTTCAAAGATTTTTTTTCAGGCGATACCCTGGTTCATAAATCTGCTATCCGTTATCTTCCGCGGTTGCAGGTGGCGCCCTCCGATTTTCCCTTCATACGCCAGGCAATAGAAAGACTGAACTGGAAACAAAAAAATTATCTTTCTGTAAAAGAGTTGCTCATTCAGAAGCTGGCCGAAATCAACAGCAAAGAATCTGCTGATTACCTGAAACAACTTTATCACAGGCTGGAAGATACCATACAGCTGCAATATGCCGCCCTGGAAAGCCTGTTGCGTCATAAAACGGCTTATGCCTATTCTCATTTCAGAGATATTATCAAGTCTGAACCTCCCGTACTCGAAACCGAATTTTCCCGGAGTCAGCATTACAGAAGAACTTCCAGGCGTAACGCCGAAAGTTCGTTTGACGGAAATTTTATGGATGAATTGTTTGATTCTCTCCGGCTTACTCAGTCTATTTTTCCTGACCTTCTTCCGCTGATTGAACTGGAAGATTATGAGCCTTATATTAAAAAATTGCTGGTCCGTTTGATTGACAGTAACCTGATACAGCCAAAGGAGTATGAAGCCTATGTTCGTAAATTTTATATCAAAGCCAAGCAGGAATTGAAAAAGCAATCCATTCGTGAAAAAAGAAAAGCCATAGAAAAAGCCGAAGAAAGCAAAAAGACAAATAAAACATCGTCCTATGACGGCCAGCGGGATGAAGATGAAGGGAATCAGGAGTTGATTTTATATGCCCGGTTGTTATTGCCCTTTACTGAAAAACATCAGGGTGCAGCCGCCCTGATACAGCGACTGTTATCCTCCGGCGATAAACGGCTTCGGTATAATACTTTCTATCATCTGTTAAAGAAAAACAAACCTTTTCCGGATAGCCTGTTGCGCTATTTTGCTTCACTTGACGAATATCGTTTTGAATTATACAGCGACCTGAAAGAATATAATAAACTTCATTTGTTCCCGTGTTCCTACAATTCGCATGTTGACCTTGCCCGAAGTGAACTGATTTACCTGGCTTCGTCTTATGAAAGACCGGACACATTGATTTATCTGAAGGCCGTTCCGGTTTCCTATCTGGGCTATAAGGGATTCATCCATTTCTTCAAATACAAAAGAAAGAAAGATGATATTCACTGGAAGCTGGCGCTTGCCGGCATGACTCCCGAAAATCCCGCATTGTACGAGTTTGATAAAGACGCTCAAAAAAGACGTGCCCCCGGCGCATTCAGGCCTTCTTCTGATGAGGAAGATAAACTGAAATTTACCCGGTTAACTCCGTTCCGGATTCCGGAAAATGAGCCTCTGGAGAAATGGCTTCAAAGGGTTATCAGAAGAGAGTTTTTCTCCAGACGTCAAAGCGCATATTATTTCTATGAAAGAGAAAGTATGGAACAGCAGGAGGATGAGGAAGATGAATAGAATGAAGTAAAACAATACAATTATCCGTCCGAAATGAAGTGGTTAGCGAATCAGCATAACCGTTCCTTTTCTGAAATGGCGCCGGTTATCTAATCCGATGGCTTCGAAAATCCATGTATAAATACCCGGATTCTGTGGCGCTCCGTTCCATGTACCGTCCCACCGGGCTTCCGGGCTTTGCGAATCGTATAACAGCTGACCCCAACGATTAAACACGCTGAAACGGATCATTTGTTTTATTCCCTGAATATGAGGGCGGAAAAAGTCGTTTTTTCCGTCATTATTCGGAGTGAACGCATTAGGAACATGTATTTGAACATCTTTAAGTGTAATTACCAGTTGTGTATCTATGGTTTCGCAACCGGCAGGCGTGATAATCTTAATCCTGTATATCTGGTCTCCTTCCACCGGGGATGTGAATACGGGATTTATTATCCGCGGATTGCTCAGAAATACAGAGGGTGACCAAACGTATTGCTCTCCGAAATTCCGGGCCTGCAAAGGCAGAGGAAAACTTTTTATGGCGTACTGAACGGGATATTGGATTCCCGGCTTTGGTACTTCCACAATAATTCGCTCACGTCGTGTACCGGCGCTGCACCCGACAAACGTAAATAGTTGGGCATAATAATTTCCGGTTTGGGTAGCCCTGAACCTTGGCTGTGTGGCTCCCCGAATGGGAGTATTGTTAATATACCATTGAATACTGTCTGTCGGATTTACTGACAGCACAGCGCTGTCGCCGCTTGTTATACAAAACAAGGATTTACCGCTAACCTGCAGCGAACTGTCAATAACTGAAGCAGTGACCACAACGGTATCCCGGTTCATACAGCCGCCGCCGCGGCTCCGAACCGTAAGTATGTATGCCGTGGTTGAAGAGGGGCTGGCTCTGGGATTTGAACTGTTCGGATCGGATAAACCTTCCGGCGGATTCCAGTTATACACTACGCCTTCTTTCCGGTTTGAACCAATCATTACGGGATTTCTGTTGCACGATAAAACATCAGGCCCCGCATTGGCTCTTAAAGTTAAGGTATCATACAGCAATGCAAAGAGTGTATCCGGACAACCATACCCGTCGTAAGGCATCACTTCCAGTGCCAGTACGGTGCCCCGCGGCGGAGGGGGTTGAAGCGTTAATGTTTGTGAATTACCCAGTAACGTACTGAAATTGCTGTTAAACCAGCGATAACGGGCATAACCATGAGGGCCGGTCACCACTACGGCCGTATCATCCGGACAAAACGTTGCACCGGTAAATTCGCTGCTGCATTCCGTATTCACGTCAATATACGCATATCCGAAATGGCGGCGGAATGTGCAGTCTGCCGTTTTGAAAAAAAGCTTGATCAGTTTGCCCGCCATGTTGTTCAGGTTAATCGTAACCGCCGTCCAGTTTTTGCACCAAACCGCAGCGGAATCATATATGCCTGCATTAAAAAATCCGGGAAGTCCGGAACCTACGGGGTAAAAAGTAAAAGAAGAACACTGAATCAATACGTCATCCGTTTCATTCCACACTTCCAGAACAAGACGAGGCTGCTGAAAATGCAAATGATTCGGGTCCTGAAATACAACGGCATAATGATAAACTACCGAATAATAATTTCTTCCTGAAGGTATGGTAAAACTATAAGATATTCCTTCGGCCTGAGCGCCTCCGGAAGTGTTCCCCAGTTTTACGGAATATCCGCTTCCGTTCGGACAAATTACCGGAAATCCGCCAAACTCATCTACCAGACCCGCCGATTCCGGTCCGTATAAAGTATGCTGATCCGGTTGGGGCCCGGTGGGCAAAAGATTTATTATATTGTTGTTGGCGCTGGTATAGGTATTTCCTGCATAGCAGGTCCATCCGTCAAAATTTCCTTTTTCAAAATCAATATTAGGCGGACAATCCTGGGCAAAGGTTAAAGTACCGCTGGCAAAAAAAAAGGGGAGCAAAAAAAGAAAATGAACTTTACATGAGATCTTTCGGAGCACGGAACTATTCTGATATTTGAAAAAAAACAGCATCTCACTTTCTTCTAATTAAAGGTACAACATTCATCCGGTTAGTAATGAAAAAAAATTTTTAAAAGAATGTACAGATTACGCACCTTTTTTGAAATTGGTTTTCAGATTTTTATGTCAGACTCTTGACAATAATTTTTTTGGAAATTAACTTTGAGGTTCACTTTTAAAAAATTTATTTTAAAATCCTGTCCTATCCAGCCCGTTAATCCTTTTGCGAAAAACTGAAATCCCGGGCAAAAGGTATGATAACCTTAGGGTTATTATTCGGGTTGAAACCATAGCCCTGCTTTTTCAAGCCCGGCTTTCAAAAATATTTTTCCGCAGGCCGGGTTTATTTTTTTATTGGCTATTTTTCCGCTTCATGCAAGAGCCAAATTCCCCGCGATATGTTTTGGGTTACACTTCTGCCGTTTCTCTTATTGTCGGCAGCATTATCGGCTCGGGCATCTTTATGAAACCATCAGCGATAGCCGGATACACCGGTAAACCGTTCTGGTTTTTGTTTGTGTGGTTGATTGCAGGATTTTTCAGTTTTCTGGGAGCCTATCTTTTTGCCGGATTAGGGCGTCTGATGCCCGAAACCGGAGGTTTGTATGTTTATTTTAAAAAATTATTCGGAAAATTTGCGGGTTATCTTTACGGTTGGGCTGCTTTTTCCGTAATCAATACGGCTTCGGTAGCGGCTATGGCTTATGTGTGTGCTGTTTATCTGAGTTATTTTTTGCCCTTTCAGGGTTTTGAAAGTCATCTGATTTCAAAGTATTCGTTTCAGATTCCCTACTTAGGTACGTTGTATCCGCTGAAAGATGCAGGCGTAAAATGCTGGGCGATTGCTCTGGTTTTTCTGCTTACTGTATTGAACGTTTTCAGCCTGAAAGGTGGAGATACCTTTCAGAAAGTTTCCACCGCTTTGAAAATTCTGCTTTTTTCTGGATTAATAGCTGGAATACTGACTTCGGGAAAAGGCGATGTTTCTCATTTTTTTGATAACGCAATTTCGGCCAATCAGCCGGTTATGCTTTCAGGCATCGTGGCAGCCATCACAGGGGCATTTTTTGCTTTTGACGGTTGGATAAATATTACCAGTGTGGCCGGTGAAGTAAAATTTCCTGAAAAAATAATTCCACGAAGTTTAATTACCGGCATTTTGTTATGTGTCGTAATTTATGTTTTGGTGAATTTGGCTTATTTATATGTCTTGCCGATACATAAAATTGCGTCTTCTGAACTTTTGGCTTCTGATGCCATGCAGGTTGCTTTTGGAAAGGTAGCCGAGTCGGTCACGGCTGCCATGATTTTTTTGTGTACGTTGGGCGCAGTAAACGGCAACCTTATGGCTACCGCCAGAATTACCTATGCCATGGGGAAAGACGGATTATTTTTCCCTCAAAGCGGCGTCTTGCATAACCGTTATGGTACACCAGCAACGGCTCTATGGCTTCATGCATGCTGGATATCGGTTTTTATCCTTACGGGAACATTTGATATGCTGGCGGATATGTTTGTATTTGTTACCTGGCTGGCTTACGCCGCCGGAGCTCTGGGCATTTTTGTTGTATTAAAAAAAAGTAAGGAATCCGGAAAGCCTCTTCATTTACGGAAACTAAAAATAGCCGCTGCATTTTTCATTATATTTTCCTTATTTTATCTGATACTTACTCTGGCGACAGATGTGAAACATTTTCTTACCGGACGTCAGCCCGTGATCTATTCTTTACTGGCTTTATTCATTACAATCGCAGGCATTCCATTGTTTTATGGATTCAGATACTTAAACAAGAAATCCGGTAAATGAAGGGGATATATATTTTTTACCGGATAAGCATCGTGGTGCCTTTCCGGAATATGCGTTTGCCGGTGTCTTTTTGAATGTAGCTGAGCGTCCAAATATAGATTCCGGACGGTTGGGCTACTCCCAGATATGTTCCATCCCACATATCGTCCCGCGAAGCAGAGTGAAATATCATTTGCCCTGCTCTGTTATAAATTCTGAACTCCAGATTTTCAGCATGCAGCGCTCCCACCGGATACAGAAAATCATTTTTTCCGTCGCCATTCGGCGAAAAGGCGCCCGGCACTTCAATACGGCAATGCGGAAGAACCTGTATCACCTTCCGAACGGTATCGCCGCAAGACCAGGAATTATTTTTGGCGATCAGGGTAACGGTATAAAATTGTTTTCGCCCGGTAACATCATATTGATAGGAGGAAGGCTGGCGGCTGCGTTCCGTTTTACCGTTACCGAAATCCCACAGCCATTCGTCAGCAGCCCCGACAGTGGTATTTTTGAGATAAACCGTATCTTCCGGGCAAATGAGGGCCGGCGATTCAAAGGATGCTTTCAGAAAAGGCGGTATCATCAGCGTTTGTTCTGATGTATCGGCACATTTTCCGTTGCTCACAATGAGTTGAATGGTATAGGTTCCGGGTTTTTGAAAAAGATGTACCGGATTTTGCTGATGCGAAAAATGTTGATTCCCGAAATTCCATTTCCAGCTTATTGCCCCGCCGTTTCCGTCGTGAAAAAATTTTACCATCCTTTCTTTACAGGCATTCGATATCTGATAGGTAAACCGGGCCGAAACCGGATGCTGAATGGAAAAACTTTTTTCCTGCGATTCGGGTGTAAATAAACCGCACTCGTCAGACACCGTATTTCCGTCTGATCCTTTTTTTAAACGAAGCCGGTAAGTTCCTTCCTTCCAGGGTGAAAGTATTTCCAGAATAACAGAGCTGATTAACTCCTGATTCTGGCATTGATGCAGGGTTTGTGCGGATAAACGAAAAGGCACGGGATGAGGCCCCAGAAAAATAAATNCACTGCCATCGGGCGATAAAGACCGGCAAAGGATAGGTTTTGAAAAAAAGAGTTGAATTTTTTCCGGAGAGCAGCCTTGCCAGAATAAACTGTCCATAACGGCAGGTTGTAATGCATTCACCATAAAACCTGATGAATGATTTTCCGGAACCGTGATGCCGCATATATCGGTGAGTGTATTATCATCGGTTCCTTTCTGAATCGTTAAGGTGTAGAATCCGTTAGAAAGTTGACTGTCTAAACGGATGCGTATGGAATCGGTACCATTCATTTCGGAGCAGTTCACGGCAGTAGCCGACACGACTTCAGGACCGTTAACAATCCGGAAATCGCTTCCGTTGGCTGCTACGGTGGCACAATGAATTTTTTTACTGAAGCGTATCACAACTTCCCGGCCGTTACAATCGGGCCGGGCAAATAATATGCGGGGTGTGGAAGCGTCGGTAATGACAGCCGTTCCGCCGGTAAAGGTCAGCTGATATCCGCGGGTTGAAAAACTTTGGTTGCAGATCATGAGAAGGTAAGTATGCCCTCTTCGGATTTCCGGCATTTTGCTGAACAACGGCTGGTTTCCGGAGCACACAATCCATTCGCTTCCGTCGTCTGAGGCTCCGGTTTCGCCGGTGAGCCCCGACCAGTTGCAGGCTACCAGTAAATTTCTGTTTGTGAAGATATCAGAAGGATTGGTGGAAGTAATGTCAAACAAAGCCCAGTTATAATCTGCGGTAATTTCATCCGGTAAAATGGAAAAACCCAGGGTGCCGCTTTCAAAACAGGCCATCCTGAAGAAGTTCGGATTTACATCTCTGTAAATAAATCCGTCATTGCAAGGAGCCGGCCATTCAAATTGTCCGCAAAATGCGGGAGTGGTAACCTGCAACGCTTCTGTTCCACAGATCAGCACGGCGGAAACAGGCGTTTGGCCCGGGTGCGTACACACCTGTGAAGCGGAGCAAAAGGCATGAAGCAACAGACAAAATGAAAGCGTCCTCCTCTTCATGGCATGTTTAAAATTAAACAATTTCTATCATTCGGATGTATCAGATTGATGCCGGCAAAACAAAACTTTTATAAATTGCCGGATATTGGGCTTAAATCTGTTTTATGAAATGGATTGGTTTGGCTGCGGCCATATTATTGATTGTATCAGGCTTTATGCCGTGGGTATTTGTTTCATCGGCCAATCTTGTCATCAGCGGAGTAAACAGCGGCGGAACGCAAATCGGCAAGCCGGCCTATTTTCATTTTTTAATGATGTTCTTCTTCATCCTTTTTTCCTTAATTCCGAAAATATGGGCCAAAAGAGTGAATCTTGTTTTTGTATCATTAAATATGGCCTGGGCCATCCGGAATTTTTTAATCCTCAGCGCCTGCCATGCCGGCGAATGTCCTGAAAAAAAAACAGGCCTGTGGCTGATGCTCCTTTCCTCCGTAGTGGTTTTTGTTTCGGCATTATTTCCTGATGTCAGAATCAAATCAGCTTCAGAAGAACAAAAGGTTTCCTGAAATGTATTTCATCTTTTAGTCTTCATCCAAAACGGAAAGACTTTTTTTAATGATATCAATACTTTCCAGGATTTGTTCTTCATTAATAAGCAGCGGGGGCGTAAGGCGAATTTTATCGCCGTGTGTAGGTTTGCAAAGCAGTCCGTTTTCTTTTAAGGCAAGACATAATTTCCAGGCCGCATCGCTATCCTGATGCCGAATCACTATCGCATTCATTAATCCTTTCCCACGCACCACGCCAATATGCGGGGAATGCAACTTTATGAGCTCTTCCCGAAAGAGCTGTCCCATGCGGCAGGCATTTTCCGTCATTTTTTCCTCGTCAATAACCTGTACGGCTTTAATGGCTACGGCACAGGCCAGCGGATTTCCTCCAAAAGTTGAGCCGTGTTCACCGGGTTTTATTGTCAGCATTACATCATCATCTGCCAATACGGCGCTTACCGGTATCATTCCGCCCCCCAGCGCTTTCCCCAGAATTAACACATCAGGCCTTACATTTTCATAATCACATGCCAGCATTTTGCCGGTACGTCCCAGACCGGTTTGAATTTCATCGGCCATAAACAATACGCCTGCATTTTTGCACAAAGCCCGGGCCTGTTGCAAATAACCGTCTGCAGGAACAATTACTCCCGCCTCACCCTGAATGGGTTCAACCAAAAATCCGGCTACCTGGGGGTCCTGAAGCGCCTCTTTCAGCGCATCCGCATCATTGTACGGGATGGATATAAATCCCTGCATGTAGGGGCCGAAATGATGTTTGGCCTGCGGGTCGCTGCTAAAGGATATGATGGTTGAGGTTCTGCCGTGAAAATTATTTTCACACACTATAATTTTAGCTTTGTTTTCTTCTATGCCTTTTACTTCATAGGCCCATTTCCGGCAAAGTTTAATGGCTGTCTCCACCGCTTCGGCGCCGGAATTCATCGGCAAAACTTTATCATAACCGAACCGACGGGTAATGAATTCGGCAAATGCTCCCAGCTTGTCATTATAAAAAGCGCGGCTCGTGAGTGTAAGGGTTTGCGCCTGTTGTATAAATGCCTCAGTAATTATCGGGTGGCAATGGCCCTGATTTACGGCCGAATAACCACTCAGAAAATCGAAATACCTTTTGCCCTCCACATCCCAGAGCCACACGCCGCTTCCTTTTTGTAATACAACAGGAATGGGATGATAATTGTGAGCGCCGAACCGCAACTCCCTTTCAATATATTGTTGGGTATAATTGATTTCAAAGGTTGTTTTCATAAAAAAACAGTTAAAAATGAAGTAATGTGAGAAAAAAGCAATGAACAAAAATGAAGGCCGTGCTCAATGATTGAGCCAGTCTAAATTCAGAGAGAGAAAGTGTTTTCTGTATATGATTTTTGATTTCATTGACAATGCAATATACTGAAAAATTTTTTTAGTAGCTGCATTTGTTTAGGTGCCCGGGGTGATTTTCTCATCCGAATTGCCGATGCCGGCGGATAGCCATTTTACGAGATATTGTTCCGGAAAAGCGAACCGGCACCCTGCATTTTCCAAAAATAAACCGAAGACGGTGCTGCCGCTTCCGCTTAATGAGGCATAAACGGCTCCCTGCCGGTAAAGTTCATTTTTTATATTTTCCAGTTCGGGAAAAGCCCGAAAGATGGTACTTTCAAAATCATTTTTTAAATCATCTTTCCATGTTTCAACAGGCCGGGAAATGATTTCTTTTAATGCTTTTTGCGGTGGCCGGGGAGTGATTCCGGAAAAGGCATCTGCAGTGCTTACAAAAATTCCGGGGTACACAATAACCACACGATAACCTGACAGGTTTAACGTTATTTCTTCCAAAAGTTCGCCTCTTCCGTATGCCATACAGGGTTTATTCACTATAAAAAACGGGCAGTCGGATCCCAGGCTTAGGGCATAAGTAATCAACTGCTGCCGGTCAAGTCTCAGGTTAAAGAGCTCATTTAACATTTTCAGGGTAAAAGCGCCGTTGGAGCTGCCGCCACCCAGTCCGGCACCCATGGGGATGGTTTTATGGAGGAACATTTTTACGGGCGGCAACCACGGGAATTCTTTTTTTAAAAGCCGGTAAGCTTTCAGGCAAAGGTTATTTGTTGTATCGCCTTCCCATTTCAGCCCCGATACTTCAATCGTTGTTTCGGCAGCTTTGTCTTCTGCCGGAAGGATTTCCAGTGCATCGCAGAAGGATACCGGCTGGAATACCGTGGCTAAATCATGATACCCGTCTTGCCGTTTGTTCAGAATTTGCAGGCCTAAATTGATCTTGGCGTTGGGGAAGCTGATCATTACAGAAAGATTAATAAAGCCGTTTGGGATGCAGACGGTAAGAACAGCCTATTTCCCTTTTTTCCGGCTGTTGATTTCATCCCGTATAGCAATGGCGCGGATATAATCTTCATTTTCAAGCACCTCGTTCAACAGTTCATTGAGTTCTTCCAGCGTCATGGCTTTTAAATCTTCTTTATCGGCGGACCGGTTTTCTTCTTCGGTGTCGCGGGATTTTCTTTTTTTAGATTTTTGGCCGGTATCTTCTACCAAGATTCCGGCGCTTTCCAGAATATGTTCGTACGTGTAAATCGGGCATCCGAAACGAACAGCTAAAGCCAGCGCATCCGAGGTGCGTGAATCGATTTCTATGGTATCGTTTTCGGTTGAGCAGACCAGTTTGGCAAAAAAAATACCTTCCTGCAGATCGCAGATGACCACTTCATTCAAATCAATGGAAAACGCCTGCATGAAGTTTTTCATCAGATCGTGGGTGAGAGGGCGGCTGGGCTGCATTTTTTCCAGCGCTACGGCAATGGCCTGGGCCTCAAAGCCGCCGATTACTATCGGAAGACGACGCAACCCATCCACTTCGCCCAGTACAACGGCATAAGAATGCGTTTGTGTAATACTGTGTGATAAAGCTACAATTTCTAAGCGTATTTTTTTCATAATTCCGAATACGAAACTAACAAATTTACGGCGAATACGAAAGCGATTTCCGGAAATTAACCCTTTTTAAAAACTATTTTTTCAGGTAACCGCTGAAATCAAAATACTGCTCCACATTTCCTTTCCGGATATCATAGGCCAGAATATAGGTATTTTCTCCCTCGGATGATTTGGTTCGCCAGCCAAGCACTATTTTATAACCGAATACCACGGGTTGAATATTCAGATAATTATACTCCATAACAGCCGGATAGGTGTGAGCCGGACTGACGAGGCAAGCCGCTTCAAACCGTTCGCCGGTATTCAATATCATTTCTCCGCTGAATTCCGGGCAGTTTAATCCCAGTACGTTCATAAATTTTTTCCGGTTTATCAGAAAAAACTCCGTTCCGGCATTGCGGGCATCTAATTTTTCCGTACGATAGGTTCGGGTGCGGTTATCTAAAACCGTAAAAGTGCTGTCTGCAAAGTTGGCGATGGAGGTGTTTTCAAAAATCTGATCAGCCCGTACGCCGGGTACAAACAGTGTTACCCGAATCTTTTTCTCGCCGAAATAGATATACATGGAGTCCACTTCGGAAGGGTCGTCGTAAGTCATTCTGTATTTAATAATGCCTGTAAATTTTTTCGTGGTGTCCGCTTCGGGTGCTTCATCGCCCACGGTAATATATTCGATAACTAACGGTTCTTTTTTTGATTTTTTTGGCGACTTCCCTTTTTTAGAATCTGTTTTGGGGTCTGACGGGACGGGAGCTTCATTTTCCCGGATTTCGTAGTTGGATATTTCTTTTTTTTGTGATTTTTTCTTTTGACCGATGGCAGGCACACCCATGAAGCAGAAAATCAAAATAATCCACGTTTTTGTCATGAATTCAACGGCTGTTTTTCAGAACAAAATTAATTGAAGAAACTTAACTTCATGAATTGCGCCCTGCGAACTTTTAAGAAAAGTTTTTTTGGAAATAATTTCTGTGTACAATCTTCATAAGTCTAAAATTATTTCAGTCAATACATTCCGCGAAATTCTTTTTGGTACATAAAATTTTCAGCTTGTGTCAGGGGAGACCAGAAGCGCTGCACTTCAGCTCTGTATGTGTCATAATGAGCTTTCCGAGCATCACACCGTCTGTTTCAACATTCGTGTATTTGTTGCACAGCTTACCCGTGCTGACACTTTTTCTTAATAAATCAAAACTTTTTCTTTCTTTGCCATGCCGGCTTTTGTCCCAAGCGAAGCCGGGGCAAATAGAATTGCTGAAAAAGGGAAGAAGAATGAATTTTTTTTCGTTTGTTTTGTGCAACACCCGGCAGGGTATAAATAAAATGATTTACCGGAGCGGAACATGTTAATCCGGCAATGATTATTAATCGCGGGGGACGTGCCACGGTTAATTATGCTGGCAGCAGTTTTAGCCCTTATGTATCTCAAATATTGTGATCTCCGGTCTGACGTTAAATCTTACTTGCTCTGAATGACCTGCTAATCTGATTATGTATAAAATTCTGCCGTTGCTCAACTCATATTATCCTGCGAAATATTTTTTGTTTTTTACAGGCAAGTTGTGTGGCGGGAGAAATTGGGGTTTGACTTTTCCACCCTGTGTTTATCCGGATGATATCCGACTGTTATAGTTGCCTCAAAGTTCAGGTAGCCAGCGGGCAGGTATTGCCGATGGTGGGGATTTTTAAAACAAAAATTCAAACGAAAAATGAAAGTTAAACCTTACACAAAAGCCCAATCAAAGCTGTTCAGCTCCGCTTTTGGTAATACCTTGTTATGGGTATGTGCTTCTTTTTCAGACATCCAGTTGTGGTGTCTGTATATGTCTGCTGTTTGCATTGTCGGCTTGCGTGTCAGGTGTTTTAATTTATTTAAGAACAAAGGAAAAATATTTTAAAATTTTTGCTGGGTGGTGCAGGCAAACTCATTTGTAAGCTTTGGCCTGTAGGTCGGCTTGCGGGGCTTCCAAATGTGTGTGACTGCTACGTTGACTCATATTGTAAAATCATCTGGATTAAATTCAAGCACATTAGTAATTACATCAGGATTTCTTTTCCTGTTTTCATACCATCTTTCTTTCCAGTATTTCACCAATTCCTTTTTTGTATAATTATAATATTTCGGTCTTTTGATTTTATCATTCAAAAATTCACGATAGTTTTTTGCAAGAGGAACGAAATAAATGCTTCTCTTAAAAGAATGCTTGAGTAGAAAGTCGGAATCAAACCCAACTAATTTCCCGGCAGCAGAAATTACCCTCATCACCCAGCTTGGTCCACCTCCAAAGCTATTATTAACATTCATATTTTTTGACTTTAATAAATTTACCATCTCCTGAATTGTTTCTTTAGAGAGATGCAAGGTGCCATACCCTTCGGTATATCCAATGTGGTGATATAATAAATTCCCTTTATACTTTAAGCGATTATATTGAGAACTCTTACCATATAAACTTGTTGTGAAAATACCGACCAATGAATTTGCAACTCTTTTGTCTATTATTGTCACCTTCCCTTTGTATTTGTCTTGATATATTTTTCTAATTTCATTTGAGGCAAGTAAAAGGGAGATCAATTTGCCACCCAATAAATAATTATATGGAGGTAATGATCCTATTACATAAGCATCCATTGTGTATATGAGATTTTTTGTGCGTGTCTTTCTGTCCCATCCTATAAACTCATCTCTATCTGGAATGTGAATAATTGGACTTCCTAAAGCTGCAATTCCAATTATGGGTTTATTTGGTAAAGCTGCATCACGAATTAAAAGTTTAATTCTTCTTCCAACGTATTCACTGTAAGGTGAACTCCAATAATAACGAAAGATTCTAAATAAATCCATTTGCTTTTGCGTTTCACAAACCTCTATGGTGGGATCAATTTCAGAACGCATTACATCGTAACCACTTGCTAAATTCTTTCTTGCAAATTCAATGTTCTTGTCAATCCACTGCCTGTTTGCGTTAATAATTTCCTCTCGCTTAATCGACATGGCTTGCTTGATTGTTTCCTTGTCATATACTTGCGGTGGAAATACTTCAATTTTTTTCTTTCCAAATTTTATTTCCCAATTTAAATTCATTAGGTCGCGAAGAATCAAAAGTTTTACTCTCTGCTTTGGCGATTTGCCTTTGAGAGAAAACTTAACAGCCTCTTTGTTTCTATGAATTATTTCTTCTGTGAATTCAAATTTCAAACTCATGATTTACTGATCTTTGACCAATTGTTCCTTGGGGCACAGAAATAATCTACGTCCTTTTTCTTTTCGGGATGTTCCGCCTTACGAATTACAGGTTCAAATTCCAAAATAGATTTTAGCAAAATAGGTTTAAGTTCGTTAACACTTCTAAATTCATCGGGAAATTCTTCCTTAAGTTCCTTTATAAAATAGTAAAGCTGACCATCATAAATACCCAAAAAATCATCATCAAATTTCATCATTGAAAGTGATGCTTTCTTATCAATAAGTTTTAGCTTTAAAGAATCTGCCATCTTTGAAATTCTCTCATTGTATTTTTCTAAAATTTTTTTAGCTGAAGAATTAGCATATTCAGGTTCTTCTTTATTATTTACTATACAGTCCTTGTAGAGAGATTCAAAATCTCTAATTCTCACGGGCAGAACAAAAGGTTGTTTAGGAGCACTCCACATATAACAGTTACCTTGAATCGGTTCTCCGATTAAATGAGCAAGTATATCATGAGAGTAATGAGAATTATATTTTCCTAAAGTTCCTGCATCCCCCTCAGAAAGTAAATGAAAACAAAACCAATTGTCCGCTTGACTTAATAGTTCTGGAGCCATTGACCCAGGTTGCTGTGTGACTAATATTGCCCCCAATTCATATTTCCTTCCTTCTTTCACCCACTCAACAAATGGACTTGATTCTTCAAGATTTCTTCCTAATACGCTTTGAGCTTCCTCAATTACTGATATAACAGGAATAGGTGAACTTCCTCCGGTAAAATTTTCTTGGTTATAAGAAAATATTTTTCTCATCAATAGCCCTGCAATATTGTAACCAGCAGTTGAACTCAACATACTTATATCTACAACAACACATTTTCCTTCTTTCAAAGCCTCAACTGTTCCATCAATCAGCCTACTTGCAGGGTCATGCAATAACTTAACTATATTGTTGAGATTGCTTCTTGCTGCATTTATTTCTCCTGTGTTGTTTTTTATTTGGTCACCAGAATATCCAATCAGGTTGCCGATTTCTTCATCAGTTGCTTGGTAACACTTATTTGTTATTATGTCAATCAATTGCCTCCAATTTGTTTCTGAGACCCCCTTTAACTTTAATATATTCTGTTGCTCCTGTCTTTCAGGTGACACGGCAATTCCTATTACGTCTCTTGCAGGTAAGTTTCTTATATCTAACCTCACTTCGCCAGCTTTCCAACTTTCATAATATTTAGGAGCTCTAACATTTTTGCGATTTGTAAAAACTAAAATGTTATCTTTTAAATGCGGAACATCACACAAGCCGGGTCTATTCCTTACATTATCTGGCCAAAAATATTCTCCATCTGCATCAAAAATTAGTACACCAACATTTTTTCCATCATGAGTTTTAGGAACTCCATTACGATACAATTCTGAAATCAAATACTTTATAAGGTTTGATTTTCCATATCCAGCTCTTGCGAAAACAACCGAACGCCTTGATACAAGGTTATTGATGTTGAATGTTACTTTCAATTTTGGTTCAACATGTCTAAGTGGTGAGTCATGCTCTGCTTTTTTTCCTGAATAAACGAATTCACCTAAAACATAATCACCCAAGTCCGTCTCACCACCACTCAATTGACACAGCTCTTTTAATACATTATCACTTGGCAAAGCAACTTTTGCACCTAAGTGAGGTAACCTTCTCTGCGATGGCACAAAAATTATTTTTTCAACTTCTTTTTCCTTACCGTCAACAAGTTCTCTAACTTTAACATTCTTTACAGCACCTAAAAGTTTAATTTGAACTTTATATTTCAGTTTTTGCTTTTTCAAATCTTCGGGTATTTCTTGATCTCTTTCTTGCATGGTGTTGATATAATCTTCACCTTCTGCAGTGGCAAGCAAACCTGAGGGAACAAATTTTGTTATTCTTCCTAGCGATGCTTCTTCTGGTGTCCCAAGTTGAATTAAAAGAAATTGACCAAGTTGTGGTCTATCCTGCATATCGGAATTATAAGGTGCTACAATTTCGGCAGCAAACTCAAATCCCTTCTCGCTGAAACCTTTAAAGGTTCCCATCAGTTTTGATTTTGAGAATAGTTCAGGCATTTTTGTATCTTATTTTGGTTAAATTTTGTCCCAAATATTTCATTCGTAGTACCTTTTCTTTTTCTTCAGGTGTTAGATTTTGTGTTATTCCTTCAAACAAAATGTCTTGTAAAATTTCAACTTCAAGTCCATTTACTTTTGCAAAATCATGTGCCTTTTGCACACACATTGGAAAATCAGGGATTGGAAAGCCAGGTTGGGCATCTTGTGTTAACTGGCCTATAATTTTATCTGCTTCATTTAATTGCCATTCAGCAATATCAACAGGCCAAACAGGGTCAAAAGGTCTATTGCCAAATTTTACTAAAAATAATTTACCAATTGATTGATAAAGATAAGTTCCATCTTCATCAGGTTCACTTGTTTCAAGTGTGTCCAGCCAAGTCCTGTCAAAATTGTAACACTTCGCCTCAATATCCTCAGGTACTCGCACATAACACGGATAAGGTTTGTGTAAAGTTTCTTCTAATTCTAAAGCCACTGAAAGCCGGCTAAGAACAGCGTTTTGCTTTGCAATTCCAACTAATGAAACTGTAATATTCCTTGCTTTATGTGCTTGATATGCGGTTCTAATTTGTTTGTCAATTTCAGGGAAGACATTTCGCTTAAATGATTTTGTTCGTAACATTCCTTCTCTAACAATAATTGTATCAGAGCCCCAGGTACGATACTTCATTAAATCGTAAAGTACTGCCCATTCAACGATGTCTCTGTATACCCTAATTGCTCCTGTGCTTTTTCCAGGCTGTCCTAACCCATTAAGCAAGTATGATAATCCAACAACATTGGTATTTAAATCTTCACATAATTTTCTTAGAGGTTCAACTAATAAAGGGCTTGTTGTTTCAGTTCGTGAGTTTAATTCATCGGCTTGTGAGTTTGAAGCAATTGCATCCAAAGCACATTGATTTCACAATGAGTCCACAACACGAACCAATTCTACCGTTGCAGGATTAAAATAAAGTCGGTTGTCGCCACCGTCTGATGAAACAAATGATACAGCATTAACAGAATATGGTCTGATAGGTTTAACATCATTTTTTAATCGCCTCGCAAATTCTCTGAACTCATGTAATATGGGTTCTTCGTTTTTGTATGCATCAAAAACTCTATTCTTGATTTCCTCAAAATTATTTTCTGCGAGTGCCATGGTTTTATTAATTTTCAAATGTAAGAATAAACCGTTTTCAAGAAACGACTCTTATTGTTTTGCTTTAAGGTTGGCTTGTGTATTTGGGGTAAAATAAAATGTGCTGTTTGCGGGTTGCCAAAAAATTTCAAAATATTTTGTGGGGTGGCAAAAAAATTAAAACATGAAGTGTTAGGCTGTAGTGTCAGCAATTCAATCAACTGATTTTGTCCGAACTGACCGTATTTATATGTCTGTCTACTGGTCAAGTTTGTGGTCGTCTGATTGGTTTAAGACCTGTTGTTTGATGTTAGCACGGTCGTAAAATAAAATTGTCCATAATGTTGCGGGGCTTTGCGTTCGGGCCGGCTTTTAAGCACTACACTCGAAACGAAGAACCGCTGTTTAAATATAGATAAAAATTTTGATAAAAGCAAATATTCCTCCTGACCTGTCTGCAGACAGTCAGGCGCAAAACCTGTCTTATGCACAGGGCTTTATAGTCGTCTGTGTCTTGCGTTTCTTGAAGTATTCCAAAATTTCTTCTTTGGTCATTTTGGATAACTTCTCGCTTAATTTGTCTCTTTGTTGACGCATAAATTTTACAGCGTCAAATGTTTTTTCAGTCGTCTTCATATTTTTCAAATTCTCTTGGTTAACGTATTTCTAATTGTTTTTAACCGTTTTTAATGTTGATAGAGTTATAACCTCTTATTCTTTCAATGTTAACTATGTGTTTGAAGTTCCAAATAACTAAAAAGTCAGCACGGTTTATGGTTGCTAAGGCTATGTGTAAGCAGTCCGCATAACTTGTCAGCCCTACAACTTTCTCAGTAATGTATTGAGTAGCCAGGTCAATTGCTTCGTCAGTTATTTCTATAAACTCTGTCAAGTCTGCTCTAAGACTTTTAACAAGTTCTTTTACTTCTTCTGATGCATTTTCAAGTTCGTCCTGCGTAACGGTGGAATAGAGAATTACAAATTCACCAGCTTTAGTCCTATCAAATAATGGAACAGTTTAGTTCTTGAACTCTTCGTCAAAGAGTCCACCGAAAACGGAAGTGTCTATGTATAATCTTTGTTTCACTTTTAACAGTGAATTACTGTTGTCAAAAATACGAATTTATGTGTTCAGCCGGTCGGTTTCTAATCCGGTGGTTGTCTTTTACGGCAGCATCACGCCGAAGGCGGGAGGCGAGTACAAAAAAATCCGCCAAAGCGGATTGCGTGCCATCGGTTAGGTATTTATGCAGTATGGGCATTCAATGTTACGCCAGCTTGGAACGTCAGCCGACCCCTTGATATGAAGATGAAGCTATGCACATAAGCTGATTTTATTTTCTTTAAGCCCGAACTGTTGCTGATTGAAAATATGGGCTGAGATTTTATTCGTCAGCTCATATTGCATAAATACACTTGTTGGCAGAAGTATTTCTTTTTGTAACTAAGGTAAACTACACAATTCGTAAAGGAAAAAAGGCTGAAAATATGTTTCTCAGCCTATATTTGATGATGTCTTTATAATATTGAGTTTTCTTTAAATTAATTATAACATTTTTAATTATTTTGAGATAGGCTACAAGTTTACATTGCTACTGTTACTGTTTTTATACACTTCCCATTATTGCTACATGGTGTGCAATATATAGAACCTGCATCAGGGCCTGTTCCCGGTTTGGGAACACAACCGTGTGTTTCTGATGCCCAATCAGAAGTCGTACATGAAACCCCGGCGGTTGAAACCCTATTTCCGTCTATTTTAATTAATAAGTGAGATTTATACTTTGAACCCGTGTAAACTAAAAAATAGTACGTTCCGTCATAAGATTTAAGTTCTACTTTAGTAAACTGACCATCAATTCCTGCGTTTTTTAACAAAAAGGCATTGTATTCCTTTAAAAGCGTCTCATTAGGAGTTGTTAAAACCGGTTTACCATCACGGACTTCGCCTATGTAC
>JAOAGO010000060.1 GCA_026415715.1 Chitinophagaceae bacterium
ACCGTACCGGTGCATCGTACATTCAGAAAAACCTGGAGCTGCTCGGCCCGATTCAATACACGGAACAGGAAGTGGCCTTCGCTAAAAAAATTCAGGAGTCAACCGGCAAGCCACAGGTGGGCCTGCACAGCAAGGTAGAACCGCTGGAAGAAACGCGTGAAGATGCCGGTGGCGGCTCAACCGATGTAGGTGATGTGAGCTGGGTAGTTCCCGTAGTGCGACTAAGCGCTGCAACGGCACCCATAGGCACGCCGTGGCATTCCTGGGCTGTTGTAGCCTGTGGTGGCATGTCCATCGGACACAAAGGCATGATCCATGCTGCCAAAACTTTGGCCATGACCATGGTGGATTTATACGAAGACCCGAAAAAGATTGAAGCCGTAAAGGCGGAGTTTATCCAGCGAAAAGGTAACCACGTGTACAGCGGACTCATTCCTCCGGGACCTCCGCCCATCGGAAAAGAGTAAGTAAGAGTTTCATCATTGATAACACGCAGTCTGGTAAATCCATAGTAAAACCTTTATGAAAAATATTTTTCGCGCCATCATTCTTGTTCCATTCACGTTGTTTGCCCAAACCGAATATTTCTTTCCCGGTGCAGGCAACTTCAACCCGCGCATACCCACGCCCGAATCTTTCCTCGGCTATCCGATCGGCAGCCATCATACCCGCCACGACAAGGTGATTGAGTATTTCCGTCTGCTCGACCAGCTCAGCGACCGCATGACCCTTCAGGAGCTGGGTTATACCTATGAACATCGCCTGCAGATAACGGCCATCATTACCTCTCCAACGAATCATGCACGGCTGGAAGAGATTCGCATCAACCACCTGAAGCGCAACACCTCAACAGCTTTTAACAACGAACCGCTCGTTATCCAGCTGGGCTACAACGTGCATGGTAACGAACCCTCCAGCACCGAGGCAGCCATGCTCACCGCCTACTACCTGACCGCCAGCGAGAGCGATGAAACCAAAAACTGGTTGAACCAGATGGTGATTCTACTCGACCCGGTTTATAACCCCGATGGCCGTGACCGCCACACGCACTGGGCCAACATGCACAAGGCTTCGCCACCGGTAGCCGACCCGCAGGACCGCGAGCACAACGAAGTGTGGCCCGGCGGCCGCACCAACCACTACTGGTTTGACCTGAACCGCGACTGGTTCCTGGGCATTCATCCCGAAAGCCGCAACCGCCTGAAATTCTTCCATCAGTGGCGTCCATATGTAATGACCGACCATCACGAAATGGGAACCAACTCAACATTTTATTTCGATCCGGGCAAGAACAGCTCCAACAATCCGTTAGTACCTAACTTTTTATACGATCAGATTTATCCGCGCTTTGGCGAATATTTTGCCAGGGCCATGAACACCATCGGCTCCCAGTATTTTACCAAAGAAGTATTCGATAAGCTCTACCCCGGTTACGGTTCCAGCTACGTAAATTTTTATGGCGGTGCCGGATTTTTGTTTGAACAGGCCAGCTCGCGCGGACACGTACAGGAAACCGGCACCATTCCGCTGACCTTTGCTTTCACTATCCGCAACCAGGTAACTGCCTCGCTGGCCACCATCCGCGCATCGCTGGCCGAACGCGACAACCTGCTGAAAATGCGGTTGAACTTTTACCAAACCATGGCCGCGCAAGCCAAGGCCGCACCCGTCAAGGCCTACATCTTTGGCGACGCCAATGATGTATCGCGTACCTATGCGTTTGTCAATACGCTGCGCCTGCACCAGATTGAAGTGTACGAAGTGCCGCGCGACATTACCGTTGCCGGAAAAACATTTACAGCCGGAAAAGCTTACATCGTTCCCACCGAACAGGAAAACTACCTGATGGTGCGCAGCGCTTTCGAAAAAGACATCCCCTACTCCGACAGCCTGTTTTACGATGCTTCCACCTGGTCGCTGGTTTATGCCTATAACATGCCTTTTGCGGAAATACGCGGACCGTTTACCAAAGGGAATGCCGTTACAACCGAGCTGGTGAAAACCGTAACACCGGTAAAAATGAGTAGCTATGCCTACCTGATTGACCTGGCTGACTACCAGGCGCACCGCGCCCTGTGGATGCTGCAGTCGGCTGATGTAAATGTGAAGGTGGCCTTTAAAACTTTTACGGCAAAAATTGATAACCGCGACCGAAACTTTGGCTACGGAACGTTGGTGATTGCCGTAAATGAACAAACACTTAATCCTGAACAGCTGCACCAAATCCTGCAAAAAGTAAGTGCCGAAGCTCGCATTGACATTTTTGCAGTGGAAACGGGTATGAGTGTTAAGGGCATTGACCTGGGCTCCAACTTTGTGCAGCCACTCAAAAAGCCAAAAGCCCTGTTGGTAGTTGGCACCGGTGTATCGGCCTATGAAACCGGTGAGGTATGGCACCTGCTCGACCAGCGCATCGGCATGCCCGTAACAAAGGCCGACCTGACTTATTTTAACCGCATCAACCTGAACAACTACACCACGCTGGTTATGGTAAGCGGTACCTACCCCACAGACAAAGCCTTTACCGACAAGTTGAAAACCTGGGTACAACAGGGTGGCACCCTCATTACCCTCAAGACGGCCAGCGAGTGGGCCATCAAACAGGGCCTTGCCGGCAACAACAAACTCGTTCCGGCCGACACGGCCCGAAAGATTAAACGCATCAACTTTGAAGACGCCCAGGCCACCGAAGGCGCCAAATCCATTGGCGGAAGCATCTTCCAGGTTGATTTGGATATTACCAGCCCGATAGGGTTTGGTTATAGCAGCCGCACCCTGCCGGTGTACCGCAACGGCACCACCTTTATGCAAACCGGAAAGAATCCCTACGCCATTGCTGCGCAATACACGGCCAACCCGCTGATTGGCGGCTACCTGCATAAATCGAATGTCAGCCGGATTGCCAACTCGGCAGCCGTATTACTGCACCGCGAAGGCCAGGGCCGCGTCATTTTGTTTTCCGACAACCCAAACTTCCGCGGTTACTGGTATGGTACAAACAAGCTGTTTTTAAATGCCTTATTCTTCGGGCCGGTTATCAACGTGCCGGTGCCGGCGGGTGGGGTGGTAAGTAATTAATTCTACCAAACAAAAGAAGGTGCCACCATATGTAGAAACCATATTCTGAGTATCGTTCACCAATTTTTTCGGCAATCATTATAGTTGCATTGGTTTTGTATTCCCAAATACAAAACCCTCTTGATTCGAAGGTTCTTTTGAAACAATTAATGGGAATATCAAAAACATATCGTTGCTCTGTAACTTCAAATTTGTTATCAGCTAATCGCTTTTTGGTAAACTCGAGTCCAATTATCATCTTCCTAACTAAATTTTTTACAGCCTTCCCAAAATCAGCATCATCCGCTTTTTTTAATTTAGGAATATGGGTACCCAATCCTAGTGGATTGGTCTTTTTGATCTTTTCAATTTTCCCCGAAAATCTCTGAGCCCTTAGCCCTGCAGCCACTTTCGCTTCCTGAGCTCTGTATGTACACCCTAAACTATAGGAAATCGAATTGCGTACCACTTCTTCAGCTTGAGATAAGATTGTGTTATTGCACTTAGCACATAATGGGATAATATAATTATTTTTAACTGGCGGTTTTACAAATTGTTTAGGAAAAATATGATCCCTTGTTGTTGCCTCCTGTTTAAAACAAAAAATACAGAGTTCGCTCATGGTTTTAACTTTAAACTTTATAATTGCTGTGTTCAACTAATAAGTGTAACGTTAGTTTTTGTAAAAATACAGCATTTTGCGCATGATTGATTTAGCGATTGTCTTGGGAAGCACCGGTTGATATTTTTATAAAGGATGTTTTCAGCGAAGCCCGATCGGTAAGGCGGTCCCAAAACTTCGGGACCCCTTTCTTTCAACCTCTTGTGTTGCACTTATTAGTTGAACTTAGAACATTCAAAATGATCCAACGGAAAAAATAAAATATATTAGAGTTATTCAGCAGTAGTATGAATAAGAATACTAGACAAACTAAATGTTAGATTATAGTAAATGAGAGGAGAAACATATATTGTAAAACAACTCTTACAGAAAGCAAAAGATTCGGCACTTCTTGGGATTGAATTCTATAACAAACCTGCTGTAAGGTTTAAATCGGAAGGATTTATTGCAATGATGATAATTGCATGGACATCACTTTTTCATGCTTACTATCTTAAGCATAAAAAAAAGCCATTTTTCAGAAAGCAAAAAACCGGAACTAAAAGACCTCACTTTGAAACTATTAGGGAAAAACTTCCTGATGGCAGGATAATAAAAGAAAAAAAGTGGTGGGACCTATCTAAATGCATCAATGAATATTTTGGAGTGGATTCAGCAAACCCAATACGAGCTAATTTGGAATTTTTTATTCCATTACGAAATATGATTGAACACAGGTATTTGCCTGAATTAGATATACAGATTTTTGGAGAGTGTCAAGCACTTCTCTTAAACTTTGATAACTTTATAGAAAAGCATTTTGGGGCAAAACATTCATTAAAAATTTTTCTTTCATTCAGTCTGCAAACCTCCAATTCACCTCAGAACATAATTGAGGCAACAAAAAGCGAATTGAGGAAAAAAGGTATCACAAATATTGTAGATTATATAAAAAGCTTTCGCTCAACACTCAAAACAGAAATTTTTGAAAGCCCTCAATATTCATTCAAAGCTGTTTTAATTCAGGTAAAGAATCATGAAAGCAAAGATGCATTACCTATTAAGTTTATTCATTATGATAATCTAACAGAAGAACAAAAACAAAGTTTAAATGCTGCCGGAATAGTTTTGATTAAAGACAAAGTAGTAAAAATCCCCGATACAGAATATCTTGCAGACAAGATTACTTATGATGAACTGACAAAGTTACTAAGAAAAAAAATTCCCGGATTTAAAATCAACGAAAAGTTTCATTCCATCAAAAGGGAAATCATTACGGAGCGACCTAAACTCATCCATCAGAGGCGTCTAGATCCAAAAAATCCAAGCAGTTCAAAGAAAGATTACTACTCACCCGAAATAGTTGCTGAGTTTGAAAAAAAGTATTCTAAAATCAATGGTAATGTGTAGAGAACTTCCCATTTTTAAAACACTTTAGAATATTTACCAATATTATCGTTTTAAGCGGTTAAGAATTTTGAAAAAACACTTCTGACTAAACCACCTAAAAGTTTCTTTTAAAAACTTGCGCAACTAAGTAATTGCGCATACATTTGCAATCATATAGTAGCAAATAAGGGTATGAAAGCGAGACGCGATGTTTTTCAGGCTATTGCCGACCCCACCCGCAGAGCCATCATCATGCTGCTCACAGC
>JAOAGO010000061.1 GCA_026415715.1 Chitinophagaceae bacterium
GTCTAAAGGAAAAAAGCCCTTAAAAGCTTTTTTCCTTTCCCTTTTAAAAAATTGCACTTATTTGTTGAACACAGCAAAAATTAAAATCAAAGTGCAAACAAATAATAGCTTGTCAATTTGATAAAAAAAATGACGAAATTATCTGTTAACATCAACAAATTTGCGACGCTCAGAAATTCCAGAGGCGGAAATAATCCGGATGTATTGAAAGCAGCCATTGACGCTCAGCGATTTGGCGCCGACGGCATTACCGTTCATCCCCGGCCTGATGAACGGCATATCCGCTATTCCGATGTGAGAGCCATACGCCCCGTCATCACCACGGAATTTAACATAGAAGGAAACTGTCGTGAAAAAAAATTTGTAGATCTGGTGCTGGAAGTAAAACCGCATCAGGTTACGCTGGTGCCCGATGAAACCGGACAGCTGACCAGCGACCATGGCTGGGATACCCATCGTCATAAAGATTATCTTAAAGAAATGATTGCCGTATTTAAAGCTGCTGGCATCCGTACTTCCCTCTTTGTAGATCCGGATATTCGTATGGTGGAAGGAGCCGCCGAAACCGGTACCGACCGCATAGAACTCTATACCGAAATGTATGCCAGGAAATTTGCCGCCGGTGAAAGGCAAACCGCCATTGAACCCTACCGGAAAGCCGCCCTCAGAGCCAAAGAGCTTGGACTGGGTTTAAATGCAGGCCACGACCTCGACCTCAAAAACCTGAAATTTCTGAAACAAAACATCCCCTGGCTCCTGGAAGTGAGCATCGGCCATGCGCTGATTTGCGATGCCATCTATCTCGGTTTTGAAAACACCATTCAATTGTACAAAAGGCAACTTCTGGAATAACGGTATTCAGTTTTACGGTACATTTTCTCAAGGCTATATATGCATAAAATAATGGATTCAAACGGAAAGCCGAAATAATTAACATCACCTTATAAAATTTTCATTCATACCTTTGCCGGCTATGGCAGAAGACCTGATCATCCTTTACGGAACAAAAGAAGAAAAATACAAAAACATCATTCCGCAGATTGAAGCCCTGATAGGCAACGAAACTGACCGCATAGCCAATCTGGCCAACATAGCGGCCGCATTGAAGGAGCAATTTCATTGGCTTTGGGTTGGCTTTTACCTTGTTAAAGGCGATGAACTGGTGTTAGGCCCGTTTCAGGGCCCCGTAGCCTGCACCCGGATTAAAAAAGGAAGAGGCGTATGCGGCGCCTGCTGGGAAAAAAAAGAAACCATCATTGTTCCGGATGTTGAGAAATTTCCCGGCCATATTGCCTGCAGCAGCTTGTCAAAATCTGAAATTGTGGTTCCGGTGATACATAACGGCGAAGTGATTGCCATTCTGGATGTGGACAGCGCCGAACTCAACCGGTTTGATGAAACGGACAAAACATATCTTGAAAAAATTGTTTCTCTGATTTCGTGAATGATGATGAAAACCCTTTCCATTACCGTACACGGGAAAGTGCAGGGCGTTTTTTTCAGGCAAAGTACAAGAGAAAAAGCATTGTCGTTAGGCCTCACCGGATATGTGGAAAACCGTCCTGATGGTTCCGTTTTCATAAAAGCTACCGGCCGCCCCGAACAATTAGACGCATTGGTACAATGGTGTCATTCGGGACCGCCACTGGCCAGGGTAACCCGGGTGGAAACACAGGAAATTCCGCTGGAACAATTCGAAGAATTTGTGATTAAAAGATAATAGTTGTATTTAAATGTCTTAACGTAAACTTCAAAAAGCGCAAGGTTTTATTTTTGACCATTGATATCATGCCCTACTTTTTCGCTTTTATGCTAATTCCTCTTTTATCACATACCTGGGTAAACATTTCAGTTCAATTTTCTCAAACGCACATCAGTAAAACAGACTCGGTTCCTGTCTCCGAAATCAACCTCCCCGTTAGCATTAATCTAAAACCTCTTATACAATTAGCCGATAAAAACGTGGACACTTTCTTCACCTCGCCCAACTATCCCGACGGTTGGATAACCGAAGGCTGTGCCACACGTTATCAATATACCTTTCGCAGAGGGCCTTTACAGGTGTCCGGCGCCGGCAACACCATTTCCTTCGGATTTACCGCCTTTTACAAAATTGCGGGTTCTACCCGAATATGTATTAACGGCAACCCCATTTCGCCATGGACGCCCCCCTGCCGGTGCGGATTCAACGAACCGGAAAGAAAAGTTAAAGTGAGTTTTCTGTGTGCTTTCCGGATTGATCCGGATTATTCGCTTAAAATGTTTTTTAAAGCCAACGAACCGGAACCGTTGGATAAATGCGAAGTATGCTTTTGGGGACAAGACATAACCAAACAGGTAATGAAAGGCCTTTCGGCCGAGCTGGAATCGGCCCGTAAGGAAATGGAAAAAAAATACGGCACCGTGCCGCTTCATTCGTATTTCAGCAACGTCTGGAAACATTTAACGAAGTTGTATGCCGTCCCGCAGGCCGGCTGGCTGCAGATCAACCCGATAGTATTACGCATCAACCGGTTGTTTATTCAAAAAGACAGCCTGCATGTTCATTTCGGCTTGTCGGCAAAACCTGAAATTACATTTGAAAAACCACCCGAAAAAAACACCCCTCTGCCCCCGTTGGGTAAATTCAGTAACCAGCAAGGCTTTTCCGTTATCATCAACGCAGCGCTGTCTTATGATTCTTTGAGCCAAATACTGAACAGGCAACTGGCAGGTCAATCTTTCGAATTTAAAAAAGGAATCATTAAAAAACAGTTTGTGATTGACAGTTGCCGCCTGTCCGGGTCGGGAAATGAAAAACTGAAACTGTTTATCCGGTTTTCAGGAACCAACAAAGGAAGCGCCGAACTGGAAGCCAAACCGCATTACGACGAAAACGGCAGAATACTGGAGCTGAAACAGGTGGATGTTGATATCCGCTCAAAAAATATTTTGCTGGGATCGGCCGACTGGCTGTTTGACAAAAAAATAACCCGCGAAATTACCCGGAAAGCCCTCATAGAATTGGGCCCCTACTTCGACAGCGCATCCAACATCATCCAAAGTTACCTGAACGGCGAAATGACAAAAGGAGTGCACAGCGAAGGAACGGTGAAAGAAATCAAATTGTATGAAATCATACCGGCATCGCAACAACTCGTCATCCGCAGCCTTCTGAAAGGAAATATGTACATCCGGATGAACGCTGCCGATATCCGGCTCTGATATTTCGGTAAGAATAAAATAATTTCCTCAGCAATTTATCTTACACATTTACCAAATGGCCGGATAAAAGCTTACTGCATCATCCCGATTAAACTCTCGGGGAAGTAGTTCAAAAATTCAGATCGTATAAAATAAATGACTTGTATTAAGCTAATCTCAGGTAAATAGGCCGGCCATAGGAACGCTGAAACATCTTTTCCGGACCGGGTTTCTTTTTATTATCTTAGCCATAAGAATCAGAAATTATGAATCTTATTCAACAGATTTTGTTTGCTCTTTCGCTGGTCGCGGCAGTAGCCTTGTTTGCAAAAAAAATCAGGGAAATCCGCAGAAATATTTTACTGGGCCGTGAAGAAGACCTGACCGACAACCCGAAACAACGCTGGAAAAACGTGCTGCTGCTGGCTTTGGGACAGAAAAAAATGTTCCGCAATCCGTTGGTGGCCGTATTGCATTTCTTTATTTATGCCGGCTTTATCATCATCAATATTGAAGTGCTTGAAATTATTCTGGACGGACTGCTGGGAACGCACCGCCTGTTTGCCAAACCGCTGGGCAGCCTTTATCCCGTTCTGATTAACTCTTTTGAAGTGCTCGCCGTACTCGTCATCATTGCGTGCGTTATTTTTCTGGCCCGGCGGAATGTGCTCAAACTGAAACGGTTTATCAGTAAAGACCTGGACGGCTGGCCCCGCAGCGACGCCAACTACATATTGATTGCGGAAATTATCCTGATGACCTTGTTTCTGGTCATGAACGCTTCGGACACTTTGCTGCAACAACGCGGTGCTGAAAAATACGCCACGCATGCTACCGGTAATTTTGTGTTTTCGCAGTACCTGCACCCGCTGATGGCCGGCGCGGGAAATACGCTGCTGTCGGCTATGGAACGCGGCGCCTGGTGGCTTCACATTCTCGGCATCTTTGCCTTTTTGAACTACCTGCCCTACTCCAAACACCTTCACATCATCATGGCCTTTCCGAACGCCTACTATGCCCGGCTGAAACCACCTGGTGTAATGGACAACATGAAAGCCGTACAAGTTGAAGTATTGTATGCCATGCAGCCCGGGCTGGCGCCGGCCGAACCCCCGACTCCGCAACGCTTCGGCGCAAAAGACGTAACCGACCTGAGCTGGAAAAACCTGCTGGATGCCTACAGTTGCACGGAATGCGGACGCTGCTCTGCCGCCTGCCCGGCCAACCTGACCGGAAAAAAATTATCGCCGCGGAAAATCATGATGGACACCCGCGACAGACTGGAAGAAATAGGCCGCTATATAAACAAACACGGCGAGTGGAAAGACGATGGTAAAAGTTTGCTGCACGATTACATTACGGCCGAAGAACTGAGGGCCTGCACCACCTGCATGGCCTGTGTTCAGGAATGCCCCGTGAGCATCAATCCTCTGGATATTATTGTTCAACTCAGGCGATACCTCATTATGGAAGAAAGCAACAGCCCGCAGGAATGGAACGCCATGTTCAGAAATGTGGAAAACAACTTCGCCCCCTGGAAATTCAGTCCGGAAGAAAGAGAGGCGTGGACTGAGGGGTAGTAAATAACCCCACGCAAAGCGCAGGGTTCAGAATCCTTCGGCTTATAGCCTTATTGTGATTTGTCTTTCAGATATAAATTTATAAAAATTTTAAAATATGGCTCAAAAAATTCTTGCCCTCGATTTAGGGCAGTCTTCAATAGGTTGGGTATTAAGAAATACTTCATTCGATGGTGTAGAACAATTTTCAAAATTTGGAGTATGTGTATTTAATAAGGGCGTAGGAGAAGAAAACAATGTGGAATATTCCTTAGCTGCTGAACGAACAAAGTATCGTTCAGCTCGAAGATTAAATCAATCCCGTAAGTATAAACTCTGGAATACCTTAAAAAAACTTAAAGCAAAAGATTTTTGTCCTATTCAAGAACAAGCTTTAACTGAGTGGACCACTTATAACAAAGAATGGGGTTTGAAAAGAAAATACCCGACATGGGACATTCAATTTGAGAACTGGATAAAATTAGATTTTAACGGTGACAATAAACCCGATTTTGAAAGCACCTATCAGC
>JAOAGO010000062.1 GCA_026415715.1 Chitinophagaceae bacterium
TCTAAAGGAAAAAAGCCCTTAAAAGCTTTTTTCCTTTCCCTTTTAAAAAATTGCACTTATTTGTTGAACACAGCTGTTCCATTTTTTTTAAGATAATTTTTTTTGAATCGGGGCTCTCATCGTTCCCGCCTGCGGCGGGCAAGTCCGCTAATCGGCTTTAGTCCGCCGTCCTCCGGAGTACCGTGCTGGCGGCCATCCGGTTTCATCTCAAATTCAACAAAACGGATGTGAAGTGATTTCGTCTTCTTTCCGTCAGCCTGAAAAATCCCGGCCGCTGCGCACCTCACTCCGTTCGTCCTCCGGCCGGCGCAGCCCTTCACCTTCCGTATATCTGCCCGGCAGGTTGAATTGTAGAGAAAGAATCAAAAACCAATCCTCAACAACACAATCCCCTCAATATCCCTTATCTTGTAGCGCATTTTTCTGTTATGGATGAAGACCGAATGCTGCCGTCACCTTCCGTATGGAAAAAACTGAAGAAAAACAAAGGCGCCGTTTTCGGGCTCTGCGTCATCATTTTTACGGTCATCATCGCCGCACTGGGCTATCTGATAGCGCCGGATAATTCTCCCTATGCCAACCGTATGATTCTTGAAATCAGCGGCCGGTCGCCGGGCTTCACGGCCACATTCCTGAAACGAAAAAAAGAAAAAACCATACTGAAAACGGGATTCATCAACACCATCCTGTATGGCGCGGATGATAAATATGAATACATTTCGGTTACCTCACACGAAATCAAAAACGACAGCATCGTTTTTTTTCAGTTTATAGATGAAGGAGTAGCTGAAAAAAAATCATTACCCCTTTCGCAATGCGCTGCGCCGCCGGTTGTCAGAAAAACATTCTGGCTGGGTACCGACAAATACGGCCGTGATATACTCAGCCGTTTGATACTGGGCGCCAGAATCAGCCTTAGCGTGGGACTTGTAGCCGTTCTTATTTCGCTCTCGGTAGGCCTTACGCTGGGTTCGCTGGCCGGCTATTTCCGCGGCAAAACCGATGATATCATCATGTGGCTGATAAATGTCATCTGGAGTATTCCCACGGTGCTTCTGGTGTTCGGCATCACGCTGGCATTAGGAAAAGGGTTCTGGCAGGTTTTTCTGGCCATCGGCCTTACGCTGTGGGTCAACGTGGCCCGTCTGGTTCGCGGACAAATACTGGCAGTAAGAGAACTGGAATATGTGGAAGCCGCCAAAGCGCTGGGCTTTTCTTCGCTTCGCATCATCGTAAAACATATCTGGCCGAATATTATGGGCCCCGTAATGGTCATCGCCGCTTCAAATTTCGCAACCGCCATACTCATTGAAGCGGGACTCAGCTTTCTGGGAATCGGCGTGCAGCCGCCGCAACCCAGCTGGGGACTCATGATGAAAGAAAACTACAACTTCATCATCACACAAAACCCTGTGCTGGCGCTGGCCCCCGGCTTTGCCATCATGCTGCTGGTGCTGGCATTTAACCTGCTTGGTAACGGGCTACGCGATGCGCTCAGCGTACGCTGATGCAAAAAGGCTATTTTCTGGAATAACGGTAACTTCCCGTCCACTGATTGGAAGGCCTGCTGTTGCTGGTAACTTTCATATCTACCACACAGGTAACATTGGCAGGCGTATTGGTAATGGAAAAATTGTTGGTGGATGTCGAAGTATTATTGATTGTTTGACTGAAAAACTGTGTATTGTTATCTTCCCGCCTGGCAGTAACCTCAATTTTTACCCCGCCCGGCGGCATGGGCGAAGTAATGGTGATCGTAAGATTGAAAGGTCCGGTGGAAGCCGGCTGAACCGAACCTGCCGGCGGGTTGGTGGTCACCACCAGATTGGCTTCATTACTTCCGCCACCACTGCCGCTTCCGCTTTTCTTACAACCGGATGCCAGCAAAAAAGAAAGGATAAAAAAATACAGAATGTTTCTGAAAACTACCCGCATAGCCTGTGTTTTCTGCCACAAGATAGTAAAACATCCGTTGCACACAAAAAATCCGCCGCAAAAGAATCAGCCCTCATCTGTCATGACGATATCCGCAGCGACCGATTAAAACTTTCTTCCAGCGAAATCAGGGTTTCGGTTCGCTCAATGCCTTTGATTTTCTGAAGCTGGTCGTGCAATACCGTTCTCAGCTGAGAGATGTCTTTGCAAATCACTTCGGCAAACATGCTGTAATTGCCCGTGGTATAATTCAATCGCACGATTTCCGGAATTTTCTGCAACTCCCGGGCTACCGCATCGTACAGAGAACTTTCTTTCAGATAAATGCCGATAAAAGCCACTACATCATAACCCAGTTTTCTGAAATTGACGTGAAAACGGGTTCCCGTAATGATTCCCGCCTCCTGCATTTTTTTTATCCGCACATGTACGGTGCCGGCCGATACAAAGAGTTTTTTTCCCAGTTCGGCATACGATATGCCCGCATCCTGCATCATGTACTGTAAAATCTGCAGGTCGGTTTTGTCAATATTTATTTTCGATACGGTTTTCAACATATTTTTTGAAAAATATTTAATTAAAATCAAAAATAATTGAATATTTTATATTTTTTAAAAATTTTTATTAGAAAATTTTTTATATTTAATCATTTTCTCTCAATTTTGTTCAACGTTCTTAAACATTGTGGGGTGATGAAACGGCTTATGCCTGGCAGACATGCCCTCTTGTCTCGGGGGTGGGGAGTACAGGATAAACACTGCATAATGCCGGCCTGCTGACGAGCAGGCCGACTGGGGTTGACCACCTTAGCAGAGGAGTCGCTCTCCTCTGAATTTTGTGCAGCGGCTAACTGCCCCGTGGAGGTTCGAATCCTCCCCCTACAGCCAAAATCAGCCTGTCCCATACGGACAGGCGTTTTTATTTCTATCCTCAACCTTTTTTCAAAGAAACTTTCCGCAAATTCAACAAAAATATTTTATTACGTGTCACAGACAACCCATCTTTGTCCGTTTTTTCTGAATTCTTATCAATAAAATTACCCATCATGAAAATAAGGCTTGCTCTTTTCATTATCGCAGTTCAAAGCTTAACAGTGGCAAATCTTTCTCACGCACAGGATGGGTCCGTAAAACAACTACGCTCCGAAGCTGACAGAGCCATTAAAAAAGAGGCTGATACCGCAGCGCGGTATTGTAAAAAGGAGGCCTCTGGGGGTTTAACATTTCCCAGGGCTCGCTGAACAACTGGGCAGCCGGCGGTGATAATTTTTCCCTCTCGCTCAACCTGGCCCTAAACCTTTTTGCTTTCCACAAAAACGGCCGGCATAACTGGGACAATACCTTTGATTTCAACCTGGGTTACGTAAATACAACAAGCCTGAGAAGCCGGAAAAATGACGACCACTTTGATTTTCTTTCCAAATACGGATATGCCCTGAATTCCAAACTGAACCTTTCGGGTTTATTTAATCTCCGCTCACAGTTTTTCAAAGGGTTTATCTTTCCCGACAACGTTAAAACCTATGCCTCCAACTTTATGGCTCCGGGCTATATCCTCCTCAGCGGCGGACTGGGGATTACAAACCTTCATCCAACTTTTCAGTTTGTTCTTCGCCTGCTACGGCCCGTTGGGTTATTGTGCGAGATACGGCCTTATCCAACAAAGGACTGTATGGCGTGGCGCCGGGCAGAAGTTCAGCCTTTGAATTCGGAGGATTTGCCACCTTTAATTACCTGAAAGAATTTCATAAAAACCTGACCTGCAGAGGAAGGCTTGACCTGTTTTCAAACTAGAGTCGCAAACCGCAGAACATTGATGTATTCATGACGAACCTCATCAGCGCCAAGCTGGGCAAAGCCCTTGCACTCACCTGGAGCCTTGATCTGATTTATGACGACGACGTGCGGCTTTTCGGTCCCAATAAAAATTCGCCCGGCACTCAGCTGAAATCCATCATCGGCATCGGATTTCATGTTAAATTTTAGCGAAACACATTTGGCTTAGGGTTACACCTTTCCCCCTCATCTCCCCCTCTCCTCAAGGAGAGGGGGCCGGGGGGTGAAGTAAAAAAGCCTCCCGCTATCGCAAGAGGCTCCAATACTTTTACCGTTTAACTTATCCACCTCTCCCCCTCATCTCCCCCTCTCCTCAAGGAGGAGAGGGGGCCGGGGGGTGAGGTAAAAAAGCCTCCCGCTATCGCAAGAGGCTCCAATAC
>JAOAGO010000063.1 GCA_026415715.1 Chitinophagaceae bacterium
TTCAAAGCCGGCAGTGGAAGGCATCACACTCCAGGTATTCCCGCCGTCTGTACTTTTATAAATGCCGGCGCCGCGAACGGCATCTATGTTAAACCATCCTTCTCCGGTGGTTGCATACAGTGTGTCAGGATAGAGAGGGTCTTGCACAATATTCGATATAGCCAGGTTAGGCAAAAAATCATTTACTTTCGTCCATGTAGGGCTGGTGCTTAAAAAATTGGTGGTTTTAAATATTCCCCCGCTCACCGAACCGGCAAATACCGTATTGCCGCTCGGGTCTCTTTTGTCAATAAGAATGGCACGGGTTCTTCCGGCTACATTATCAGGGCCTCTCTCCTGCCAGGTTAATGAACTCAACCGCCCGCCGGTCCATATCATGTTGCTGATGCGCTCTGTGTATGCCCTGGCTTCGGCAAGCCGTTCTCTGGGTACGTAATTCAACATCGGATCCCGCGTCATCCGGAATTCCTGATACATGGCCAGCTCCAGCCCGGAGGATGATTCAGAATACGTTTCCTTGTTTTTGTTAAAACAGGAAATAAATATTAGTGCAGTCAGAATAACAAAATAGTAACGTGACATTATAAATTTGTAAATTTTTATTTATTACGTATAACAAATCCCGGTCCTGAAGTTTTCTTCATTACATGCCGAAAGTAGCAACAGGAAAGTTACGGAAATTCTGAAAGAACCGAAATCAGTTTTACACAAATGATTAATGCTTCAACGAAGTGCGCCGGAACAAATATTCTTGTTCGTATAAAATTTATAACTTATAGAATAAAAAATTTGTGAAGCTGTTGAAGCGATTATCTGAATGATACAACCCCTGGTTTTTCGGAATTTTACGAATTTCATTGGATTAAGAAAATCGTTTTCAGCTTGTTTATACGAATTTGCGAAAAATTACCTAGACTTTTTTTTACGAAGAATACGAGGAAATGCCTTTAAAAAAACCTGTTTTTCAGGAGAAATGGAAACTGAGTTTTTCAAAAAATCAAATAATTTTTAAAAAGCCATGAAATGAACTTTCAAGAATTTTTTCACGAACAAAAGTGCATAACATTTTGTTAATATGTAATAATTCAATTCAGAAAACTTTAATATTTTTATCTTGCAACATTAAATTTATCATTTATGAAAAAATTATCACTACTTACACTCCTTGTATCATTTAGTCTGTTCGTTCAGGGCCAAACCGCCGAAGAAATCGTTTCGAAACATGTGGAAGCTATTGGTGGAGCTGAAAACTGGCGAAAAGTGAATTCCATGAAGATGGAAGGTTCTGTACAGATAATGGGAAATGAAGTGAATGTAACCGTTACTGTACTGAATCAGAAAGGCTCAAAAACAGAAATCAGTATAATGGGGATGACCGGGTATCAGTTGATCACTCCCACAGAAGGCTGGAGTTTCATGCCTTTTCAGGGACAAAGCGCCCCCGAAGCGATGACAGCAGATGAAGTTGCTGAATCACAAAGCGAGCTGGATGTTCAGGGCTCATTGGTAGATTATGATGTAAAAGGCCACAAAATTGAATTGTTAGGCAAAGAAGATGTGGACGGTACGGAATGTTATAAAATCAAGTTGACGCCGAAACAAGGCGGTGACGAAATTTATTTCATTGATCCCTCTAATTTTTATATCATTAAATCCATCAAACACCGAAAAGCAAACGGCAGGGATATGGAAGTGACGATAAATTACAGCAGCTATAAAAAATTACCCGAAGGGATTGTAGTTCCTATGTCCATGTCGCAACAATTCGGTGAATTGGTTATAAAAAATGTGAGTGTGAACTTTCCGATAGACGAATCTTTTTTTAAAGTAAAATAATTGAATTAGTTTCCGGCCTGCCCCGAAATTCGGGGCTTTTTTATTTTTACCAAGGGTGTTTTCGTTTTATCTAATTTAGCTTTTTATCTAAAAAAATGCGTATGCGGTTTTTTTTTCCGTTTTTCCTGAACATGTTTTTTTTAGCCTTTCAATCTTTATCCTTTTCACAATCGCTGATCAACAGCAGTACGTTAGGCATGATGGAAGCCCGCTGGCTGGGTCCGGGAACGATGAGCGGCCGCATCACGGCTATTGAAGGAGTGGCTCAGGATGGCAAAACTTTATATGTAGGCACAGCCGGCGGCGGGGTATGGAAAAGCACCAACGCCGGAGCTTCGTTTAAGCCTGTTTTTGACAAATACTGTCAGAGCATCGGGGCAATCGCCATTGACCCCAAAAATCCGAAAATCATTTATGTAGGTACGGGGGAAAGCAATATGCGTAATTCCGTTTCCATCGGCGACGGATTGTATAAATCAACCGATGGAGGGGAAAATTGGGTAAAACTGGGATTGGAAAAAACCGAACACATTGCGAAAATTGTCATTCATCCGCACAATACAAACGTTTTATATGTAGCCGCACCGGGACCGCTTTGGAGCAGTAGTAAAGAAAGGGGATTGTACAAATCAACCGACGGCGGAAAAACATTTGAAAAAATTTTGTATATCAGCGAAGATGCCGGCTGCGCCGATGTGGCTTTAGACCCCTCGCATCCCGATACGGTGTATGCCTCAACCTGGGAATTCCGCCGCACACCCTATTCATTTTATTCGGGAGGAAAAGGAAGCGGTTTCTGGAAAAGTACCGACGGAGGAAAAACATGGAAGGAAATCACCAACGGACTTCCGCCAAAACCTTTCGGGCGAATAGCTTTTGCCGTTGCGCCTTCTGCACCTCAGCATATTGTAGCCATTGTAGAGTCAAAGGAAACCGGTTTGTATCTCTCTTCTGATTACGGGGAAACCTGGAAAAAACAAAGTGCCACGCTGAATGTCGTTTCCCGGCCGTTTTATTTTTCCACTATCGTGATAGATCCTAAAGATCACAAAAGAGTGTATCGTCCTGCCTTGTCCTTTTCGTATTCCAACGACGGGGGCTATTCCTTCGCCGAGGCATCGGACGAAGGCGGCTGGGTGCACAGCGACCATCATGCACTGTGGATTCATCCGAACCATACCAACATACTTTATCTGGGAACCGACGGCGGAGTATATCTCAGCCTTGACCGCGGCGCCACATGGAATTTTTTACAGGGACTTCCGGTAGGGCAGTTTTATCATGTTTCTTATGACCTTCGTACTCCTTACAATGTGTACGGAGGCCTTCAGGATAACGGCTCGTGGATGGGGCCCTCCGCCGCACCGGGCGGCATTAAAAACAGCGACTGGAAAGCGATTTTCGGCGGCGACGGATTCTGGGTGCAGCCCGACCCTTTTGATAATGATATTGTTTATGCCGAATCGCAGGGTGGAAACATTGCACGAATCCGCCTTTCCACACTCAAATCCGTAACCATAAAGCCGCAACAAGGCCCCGGCGAAGAAAAACTCCGATGGAACTGGAACACTCCAATTGTTATCGGAGCCGCTAACAAAAGAAACCTGTATGTTGGCAGTCAGTATTTATACAAGTCAACCGATCAGGGACGAAACTGGCAGCGCATTTCACCCGACCTGACCACTAACGATAAGTCGAAACAAGATCAGGAAAGCAGCGGCGGCATCAGCGCCGACAACACTTCGGCCGAAAACCACTGCACCATTTACTCGATTGCGGAA
>JAOAGO010000064.1 GCA_026415715.1 Chitinophagaceae bacterium
ATCCGGTTATCGGATATCGTTCTTTTGGTGAAGACCGTGAAACCGTGGCCCGCCTGGGTTTGGCTTACATGAAGGGCATGCAGGATGCGGGCATAATGGCCTGTGCGAAACATTTTCCCGGCCATGGCGATGTGGATGTGGATTCGCATTACGATTTGCCGGTGATAAAGAAAAAAATGGAAGAACTGGACTCGATGGAGCTGTATCCGTTCCGTGCCTTATTTCAGGCGGGTGTGGGAAGTGTGATGATTGCGCATCTGTATATTCCCGCCATTGACGCCACTGCAAACCGGGCTACTTCTCTTTCCAGAAATAATGTAACCGGCCTTTTACGAAACAAGCTGAATTATCAGGGCCTGACGTTTACCGATGCGCTGGAAATGAAAGGCGTGGCCAAATTTTTTCCGCAAGGTACCATTGCCGTTGAAGCATTAATGGCCGGCAACGATATGCTTTGCCTTCCGGCCAGCGTACCTGAAACGATAGAGGCTGTCAAAAAAGCCATAGAGGAAAAAAAACTAAACCGGGCAGACATCTTTGAAAAAACGAAAAAAGTATTGGCTGCAAAATACGATTTGGGATTGCATAAAAAACCGTATGTAGAATTGAAAAATCTGCTTGAGGATCTGAATGCATCCGTAAATCAGATCCGTTACGAAGCGGCACAGAAAAGTATTACATTACTGCGACGCTCTGGCGATGAAGATTTGAACCAAAATGTTTCGGTGTTGCCTGTACTCGACAAAAACATACCGGTAGCCAAACCGCAAAAGATGGCTTACGTGGGCATCGGCATCAATACTCCCAATGAGTTTGCACGGCGGATGCAGTCCGACTTTGGAGCAGACATTTATACCTTCGGTTATAAAGAAGGTGAGGCCAAAACAGAAGAAATCGTGAAGTCGGTAATCCGCTCCGGAAATTACCATGCGGTGATAACGGGCATCCATAATTTTTCTTTAAGGCCGGCAGAAAATTTCGGCATCAGCGCTTCGGCTTTAAAACTTTACCGGGCTCTGAACACGGAACAATCCGTTACTTTGGTATTCGGAAACGTACTGGCCGTAAAAAATTTCTGCGATGCAAGAAATCTGATTGCCTGCTACCAGGATGATTCTGTTACCCAACATGCCGCAGCAGATTATTTATCCGGAAAGTTTGAACTCAGCGGTCGTTTGCCGGTCAGTGTCTGCGGGTTTCGTTACGGATACGGATTGGTGAAGGAAAAAACCGACCCCGCGCCTCTCCGGCCCGGGAAATTTCAGCCTGTGGATTCTATCATAGAGGATGCTATAGCTCAACAGGTTTTTCCCGGATGTGTAGCCATGGCCGTTCATGAGGGTGAGATTGCGTATTACAAATCATTCGGTCATTTTACCTACGAAAAAAAGAAGCCTGTAAGTATTGAAAGCATTTTTGACCTGGCTTCCGTTACCAAAACCAGCGCTACAACCCTTGCAGTAATGAAATTATACGAGCAGGGCAGGCTGGATCTGAAAAAGACGCTGGGGGATTATCTGCCCTTTGTAAAAGGTACGGATAAGGCCCGGTTGCGTATTGATGACATTCTTTTGCATCAGGCGGGCTTGGTTCCATTTATCCCTTTTTATAAAGAAACGATTGACAGCCTGGCGGGTGGCATCCCCAGGCCGGAGTTGTATCGTTTCAAACCCGAACCGGGGTTTACGCTGCGGGTAGCCGAAGGATTATATCTGCGAAATGATTGGGAAGATACGTTGATGGTCCGCATTCTGCAGAGTCCGCTGGGTCCTTCGGGTAAATATGTTTACAGTGACAATGATTTTATCTTTCTCGGAAAAATCGTGGAGCAAATCAGCGGCATGCGATTAGATGAATATCTGTATAAGCATTTTTACAGGCCAATGGGGCTCATCACCACGGGGTTTCGCCCCGGAGAGCGATTCGGAGCGGAACGAATTGTGCCTACCGAAACCGAAAAACATTTTCGTCGCCAGAAACTGCAGGGCGATGTACATGATGAAGGCGCCGCATTATTTGGCGGCGTTGCCGGACATGCCGGATTGTTTTCAACCGCCTACGACCTGGCCGTATTGTATCAGATGCTGCTGAACGGAGGGGAAATGAACGGTGTTCGTTACCTGAAAAAAGAAACCATTCAGCTCTTTACTTCCTACCAAAGTGCGGTAAGCCGGCGGGGATTAGGCTTTGACAAGCCTGAAAAAGATAATGCGTTGAGAAAAACGCCTTACCCTTCTTCTCTGATTTCCACAAAAGCTTTCGGACATACCGGATTTACCGGTACCTGTGTGTGGGCCGACCCGGAACACAATATCATTTTTATCTTTCTTTCAAACCGGGTGCATCCTACCCGCGAAAATAATAAGCTGAATGCACTCGGCATCAGGGGAAAGATTCATGATGCGGTTTATCGCGCCCTGGGCATCTCATAATGCCTGATTTCCGTTTACATTTGTCTTAAATCAACGATATATGAAACTACTTCAGGGAAAAACGGCTATTGTTACCGGCGGATCGAGAGGGATTGGCGAAGCGATTGCCCTTACGTTTGCCGAACAGGGGGCCAACATAGCTTTTACTTTTGTGAGTGAAAACAGCCGCGAAAAAGCAGCCGCACTCGAAAAACGACTTCAGGAAACAGGGGTAAAAGCAAAATCGTACCAAAGCCATGCAGGAGATTACGCATCATGCGAATCACTTGTAAACAACGTGCTCAACGAATTCGGGACAATAGATATCTGCGTTAACAATGCCGGCATTTCAAGGGATAATCTGTTATTGCGCCTGAGCCCCGAACAGTGGGATGAAGTGATGCGTACCAATCTGAACAGTGTGTTTTACATGACAAAGCTGGTGATTCGCCCCATGATGAAAAACAAAAGCGGGTCCATCATCAATATGAGTTCCGTAATCGGCGAGATGGGCAATGCAGGACAGTCGGCCTATGCAGCCAGCAAAGCCGGCATCATCGGTTTTACTAAATCGGTAGCCAAAGAGCTGGGAAGCCGGAATATCCGATGCAATGCACTGGCGCCGGGTTTTGTGGAAACCGACATGACCGCCTATCTGAAAGAAGGCGAAGGGGCCGAAAAATATAAAGCAGGAATACCGCTGGGGCGTTTTGCCGACGCAAAGGATATTGCTAATGTAGCGTTGTTTCTGGCTTCTGATTTATCTTCATATATAACCGGACAGGTTATCAGCGTGTGCGGTGGCCTGAATATCTGAGGTTGCGGGGAAAAGATTTATTTAATAAAAATGTCTCGTCATGGTGCGTATTTCACCTGGCAACACTTTAGCCACACTATGCCTTTTATTTTTATTCGGGTGTACATCCAGTATACCGGGGGTAAACAATCCCCCTCAGCAACATCATCTCAGAGGCCCGTTGAACGTGTTTACCACACCTGAAAATCCTTTTCATGAAAATCAGATCATTCCGGCCAATGCACATGTTGAAAGCGACACCGGATTTGTGCATTTTATTTATCAGACCATTAAAGAAGCTACCGGCGCAAAGGCTTCACTCACCACAGGGCCACAC
>JAOAGO010000065.1 GCA_026415715.1 Chitinophagaceae bacterium
GTACCGATGCGCTATATCTCATTCTCAAGGCACTCCAGCTACCGGCAGGATCAGAAATCATAACACCGGCATGGAGTTGCATGCCTACAGCCGAAACCATCGTGCTGGCAGGGCATCAGCCGGTTTTTTGCGATGTGGATGATGACTACATGGTATTAACACCGGAAACGGTTGAATGCAGAATCACATCGCGTACGCGGGCTGTAATTGCCGTGCACTTATACGGCCAGGCTGCTCCGGTACATCAATTGAAAAAACTTTGTGAAGCACATCACATCCATCTTATCGAAGATTGCGCCCAGGCACATCTTACATTGGAAGACGGTAAGCCTGTGGGAACTTTTGGAGCAGCCGCAGCTTTTAGTTTTTATCCCACTAAAAATCTCGGAGCGCTGGGTGATGCGGGCTGCGTCATTACCGCAAACACAGAACTGGCCCTTCGCATCCGCATGTTGGCTAACCATGGTTCACCGCCACCTGAACAATACGATTATCAATCGACTGGGATAAACAGTCGGTTAGATACCATACAGGCAGCACTGCTTAACGTAAAACTCACCCGGCTGGATGAATTAAACCGGAAAAGGCGTTCTATCGCTGAACGTTACAATTATTTACTTTCGGATCTTAAAGAAATCCGTTTACCACGGGAGCGTGCCAATACATGTCATACCTGGCATATTTACTGCATCCGCTCAGGCCGTCGTGATGCGCTGCGGAATCATCTCAGCAGGAACGGAGTGGGAAGCCACATTCACTATCCGGTGGCATTGCCGTTTACGCCGGCTTTTGCATACCTGAAGCATTCCGCGGCCGATTTTCCGGTGGCTGCACAACTGGCTCGAGAAGTATTGTCCCTGCCTGTTTTTCCTGAGCTTAGCGATAACGAAGCAGAAGAGATTGTAAGGGTGATAAGAGGGTTCGCTGTGCATCAGAGTTAGTATTTTCCCCGAAAAAGCAAGGGTAAGGCACCTAAACTTGCCCGTCATTTTAAGTAATTTTGGCTTGGATAAAATTTTTAGGTAGTAAGGTGCAAACACTTCATAAGATAATAACCGGTGATAGCCGGCATATGGTCGAATTGCAGGATAATTCGGTTCATCTGATTATTACTTCACCACCTTATTGGCAACTGAAAGATTACGGTTCGGAGAACCAAATCGGTTTTCATGACAACTACGAAAATTACATTAACAACCTGAATTTAGTTTGGAAAGAATGTTATCGAGTTTTACACAAAGGATGCAGGCTTTGCGTCAATATTGGTGATCAGTTTGCGCGGGCGGTTTATTACGGTCGGTACAAAGTAATTCCTATACGGGAAGAAATCATTAAATTCTGTGAGACTATTGGCTTTGATTACATGGGGGCTATTATCTGGCAGAAAGTTACCACTTCAAACACGACAGGCGGTGGTGTGCAGATGGGCTCTTATCCTTATCCACGAAACGGCATTGTAAAAATCGATTACGAATTTATCCTCATTTTTAAGAAACCGGGAGAAGGCCCAAAACCAACGGTCGAACAAAAAGAGCGGTCAAAGATGACCGCTGAAGAATGGAATACCTTCTTTGCAGGGCATTGGAATTTTACGGGCGCAAGGCAGGACACGCACCTTGCTGTGTTTCCGGAAGAACTTCCGAGAAGACTAATAAAAATGTTTTCGTTTGTGGGGGAAACAGTGCTCGATCCATTTGCAGGCAGCGGTACAACTGCTCTTGCAGCAAAAAATCTGGAAAGAAACTCTGTTAATTATGAAGTTAACAGTGAGTTTATTCCAATAATAAAGGAGAAGTTAAAAGTCTACCAGAAAGACCTGTCGGGAACGCGATATGAATTCTCTGTTCAGCCAGCCTTGTCGTTAGACTTTGAAAAAGAAATCGAGAAACTTCCTTATAAGTTTAAGGATCCGCATACACTGAATAAGAAAGTTGATGTTAAAAAATTTCAGTTTGGTTCCAGGATTGATAAGAACAGCCCTGTTAAACGCGTAGACTTGTTTACTGTAAAGGAAGTTATCAGTCCGGAAAAAATTCTTCTGAACAATGGCCTGATTGTGAAACTGATTGGCATAAAAGAAAGAACTGTCGTTAATGGTAGAGCAACTTCCTTTCTGGTTGAAAAAACAAAGGGCAAAAAAGTTTTTTTAAAATTTGATAAGATTAAGTATGATTCCGACAATAATCTGCTCTGCTATGTCTATTTGGAAAATAAAACTTTTATAAATGCGCATCTTATTAAAAATGGGCTGGTGGACGTTGATTCCTGTTATGATTATAAGTATAAGCAAAAATTTTTAACGCTACTGCCCGAACAACATGGCTAAAGAATGGATTTTAAATTCAGCCATGAATCGCTTTCAGCTGAATTTTAAAAGAAATGTCGGGCCTGTTTCTGAGTCAATACGAAAGTGTTCGCCTAAAAGTATTGATGAATGGCGTGCCTACTATTTCAAAAATGTTCGCTCTGAAGAGCACATCGTTGCCTTGGGTAAAAAGCTTTATGTTAAGATAACGGAAGTTATTCAGTCCGAAGTAGCTGAAATAACGGAACAGGATTGTATTGATTACATGATACAAGTTGTAATTGACCGGACATATGAAGGTTATATCACCGAAATTCAAACAGTTTATGGTCAGTTGCAAAAAATACTGGATGTAAAAATAGATCCGGCACCTGATGAGTGGGACAGGTTATTCAATGTTGATTTCTATATCAAGATAGGAGAAAAATATATTGGACTGCAAATAAAACCGGTGCACTCAGGAACACAACTGCCTGAAATTTTTAAAGAGTACAATTTGCAGGATGCTTTCCACCGTAAATTCACGGAAGTATTTGGCGGAAAAGTATTTTATCTGTTTTCCGAGAAGGTTGATGGGCGGAAAGAAATAAAAAACAGGGAAGTTATAGAGGAACTAAAAAAAGAAATAGAGCGACTCAGGGATTTGCAAAAGAACCATGGGAAGAGTTAGAAAGAGCCATCCTCAACGGTTTTCTTGCAACCACCTTAATTTTTTTACTTTTGAAGGGAAGACCCCTGCGTATGGCCACCCTCACTGCTACAGCTATTACCGCGTTTGTCATTTCCTTTCTGCTAATCCCGGTGATTATTAAGTATTCGCAGGAAAAAAATCTGATGGACATACCCGGTCGCAGAAAGATTCATAAAAAACTCACGCCATCGCTTGGGGGTATCGCCATCTTCATTGGTTTTGGTATCGCGTCCCTTATATGGATTGAACCGAACATGTGGGCAGAAATACGCTACGTGCTGATTGCACAAGCTATGATTTTTTTCATTGGCATACGCGATGAC
>JAOAGO010000066.1 GCA_026415715.1 Chitinophagaceae bacterium
TCGGTAGCCCTGGCCAATACAATTGAAGTTCAATCCCTTTCCGGTCGAACAGTAGGATTAATAGTTTTACCTTTACACCCTATAAGGGTTGCATGGCATATTGCCTATGATAATCTTGTTTTATATGCTGCATTTGAAGAAAACCTAAAGGGCAGTCTTGCAGCCGGTAAGCTGGCTGATTATGTCGTGCTGGAGAAGAATATTTTTGAAATACCGGCTTCCGAAATCCGGCAGGTTAACGTATTGCGAACTGTGGTGGGTGGTAAAGTGGTTTTTGAAAAGGCTGCACGTTAGATAAAACTACCAGACGCCTGTAAATCATAGATAGTTGAAATTGTTTCTTTCTTTGAATATTTTGGTGACAACATCCAGTTACCCATATTCATATGAGGAGCGTGCTAAACAGCATTTTAATTTTCCTTTCGGTTTCACTTTTTGCTCAGTCCAACCTCAAGGTTACGCGGTTTGTACTGACCAACGGTTTGCAGGTCTGGTTACACGAAGACCATAATAAGCCGGAGATTTTCGGTTGCGTAGTAGTTAACGGTGGTGCCAAGCTGGATGAAGCGGATGCAACCGGTATGGCCCACTATCTTGAGCATATGTTGTTTAAAGGCACCCGCGATCTGGGTACCACTAATTACGAAAAAGAAAAAGTTCATCTGGATAAGATTGACTCGCTTTATGAAGAGTTGGGTAAGACAACTGATCCGATCAGGAGAAATTCCATACAAGTTGAGATTAATCAACAAAGCATTAAGGCTGCTGAGTATGCTGTTGCCAATGAACTGAACAGTTTGCTGACTTCCATAGGCGGTCGAAACATTAATGCGTTCACCACGCATGATATGGTGGTTTACTACAATTCTTTCCCTTCACATCAAACCGAAAAGTGGCTGGAGTTGTACAGTCATCGCTTTATCAATCCCGTATTCCGGTTGTTTCAGGCAGAGCTCGAAACGGTTTATGAAGAAAAGAACAGAGAAATTGATGCGATGGGAAGCAAATTGTTTGATGACTACAATAAGGCTTTTTACAAAAATCATCCGTATGGCCAGCGCAACGTACTGGGCGAAGTGGAACACCTTAAAAACCCTTCGCTGAAAAAAATGTATGACTATTATAAAACCTGGTATGTACCAAACAATATGGCTTTAATACTTAGCGGGGATTTTAAAACGGAAGAAATCCGGCCTCTAATTGAAGAGAAATTTTCACGGTGGCAATACCGCGATTTACCACCCAAAAAGAATTATGAAGAAAAAGACTTCAACGGAAAGGAAATAATCCGGGGCCGGTACGTTCCTGTTAAAGTTGGCTTTGTAGGCTATCGCACCGTACCGCTTGGTCATGAAGATGAACCTGTTTTACGTGTAATTAATGAGTTGTTGAGCAATCAAAACCAAACGGGTTTGTGGGATAAGCTGAGTTTGGATAACAAACTGATGTTTGCCGGTATGGAATCGGATATGCAGGTGGAACATGGCAGAACCCAGCTTTTCTTTGTGCCTAAGATTATCGGGCAGTCATTGANGAAGGCCGAGCGGCTGGTGATGGACGAGCTGGAAAAAATAAAAAAAGGGCAGTTTGATGAAGATTTTCTTGAATCGGTTAAACGCAACATGGTGCGTAACATCCAACTGGACTACGAGGAGAACTTCGATAAAGCCATGCTAATGGCCGAGGCCTTTGTAACCAACCGGAGCTGGGAAGATATACTGGCACGCGAAAGTAAAATTCAAGCCGTAACTAAAGATGATGTTGTGCGGGCGGCCAACCGCTATTTTGGCCAAAACCGGCTTGTACTTTATTCGCGAATGGGCTTTCCTAAAAAAACCAAGTTGCAGAAACCGCCATTTGCACCCGTTATAACAAAAGGTAAAACTTCCGGCTACGCGGAACAATTCAGAAAAATGGCCGAACCCGAACCGAGACCAAAATTTGTTGACGTTGAAAAGGATGTAGAAATCACACAAATCAAGCCTTTGATTACCCTTTACAAAGAAGACAATCCGATAAACGATGTTTTTTCTTTGGAAATACAGTTTGGTCAGGGCCGGATTGCTGATCCACGTTTGCCGTTACTGGCATCTGTCTTGGAATATGCAGGTTCAGGTAAACGCAGCCGCGATGAATTAAAAGCCGCCTTTAGCCGTTTGGGAACAACGTACAGTTTTCGTGCATCTGATTTAAACTTTGCTGTCAGGCTGCAAGGTTTTGATGATAAACTGGAAGAGAGTCTCCAACTTATCGGAGAGCTGCTCGATAATCCGGTGTTCAATAAAAAAGGAAAGAAAAATGCACTTTCATCCGAACGATTTAGCCGGAGAATCAACGATAAGGATATTAATTTCAAAGAGATGATGCTGGCAGAGTATCAGCTTTTCGGAGATAATTCAGTTTATCTGAAGCAACTCCCGCTGAAGCGAATGAAAAAAACATCTTTTGAAGAGCTACGGCAGGCATTGGACGGAACACGGTTATATGAAATGACCCTTTTTTATACCGGTAAACGTTCGGCCGGAGAGATTAAGCCATGGATAGAAAAATATTTAACTGGTATTTTACCGGCATACGCAAGAAAAAAGGACAGCCGTCCGATCCGGAAAATTGAAACACCGGAATTGTTGTTCCTTCATGATAAAAAGGCTGTTCAAAGTCAGATTGATTTTTACGTAAACTGTAATGTTGGGCGGGATAACGGAAAACAACCTGAACTGGATGCATTCAACCAGTATTTTGGCAGTGGTATGTCGGGCCTGGTCTTTCAGGAAATACGCGAATTTCGATCCTTAGCCTATGCGTCACATGCGTATCTCTATAATGGTTCGGTTAGCGGCAATCCGGCTAATTTAAGAGGATACATCGGGTGCCAGGCCGATAAAACGGTACAGGCCATGCAGGTTATAGACAGCCTTATACGTTACATGCCGCAAAAACCTGAACGCATGGATGACATCCGAAAATCGCTTACGCAGGCAGCGGCTTTGGCACGTCCCCCAATGCGCCGCATCGGAGTTACCGTGTTCAGATGGAAGGAGCAGGGTTTCGATGCCGACCCAAACATGACATGGTATAAACGTTATCCGGAATTGAATTTCGGACACATTACTTCAATATGGTCAGCTTATATTCAGAATAAGCCAGTCAGTTATTCCATTGTAGGC
>JAOAGO010000067.1 GCA_026415715.1 Chitinophagaceae bacterium
CCTATATATAATGTAGTATTGTTTGAATAATATTTTATGCAGCCAATGTCATTTCCGGTACCAAACCCGTTTCTTCCCGAAGTAAAAAATCCGAGGCATTGATATTGTGTTTCGTCCATGATACCATTAATAGTGATTTGTGCAGTAAGAGGTATCATGAAAAGCAACTGAAGCAATATGGCAAGCAGCCTCATGGCAAGAGGTTTACTACTCCAAATAAAACAAATAAAAATAAACTTTAAGGAATTTCAGAGGGTATTGTGTAAATTATACACAAAGTAAAAAATTTTATTTCAAAAAAAATTTTTCGTTAAAATTTTTTTGTCAGAAATCCGTCAAGATCCGGATAAGTTTCAATAACAAATTGATTTTTAATCAAAAACCTGGTATCAGCGATAATCATTGAAACCTTATTTTTACAAACCATTTATTTGCCATAATGTGAATGAGCATGTACAATCAAAAAGCCACGACTGAACTGCAAATAAAAACAGAAGAATTACTTAAAAAGTTGAGCCAGAATAGTGTGGACAAAAATTATCTTGAAGATTTAAGGGAAGTTATTCGTTTTCATGAATATCGTTACTACATTTTGAATGATCCTCTGATTGCCGATGTGGAATTTGACCGGTTATTTAAAGCGCTGCAAAAACTCGAAAAAGAACATCCGGAACTGATAACACCCGACTCACCTACCCAAAGGGTGGCACAAGGGTTAACGAAAGAATTTCCTGCGGTTCAGCATCTGGTGCCCATGCTTTCACTGGATAATTCTTACCATGCTGAAGACTTATACGATTTTGACCGTAGGGTTAAAGAATTAACGGGCGAAACAAATGTAGAATATTGCGTAGAGCCCAAATTTGACGGCGGAAGTATTTCGCTGGTTTATGAAAATGATCTGCTGGTCAGAGGCGCAACAAGGGGCGACGGGGTACAGGGTGATGACATAACCGTCAATATCCGGCAAATTCGTTCAATACCCTTGCGGGCAGCTTTTTCTCAGTGGGGCATCCAGCAGGCTGAAATTCGGGGCGAAGTATTGATGAGTAAGGAAAATTTTAAAAAATACAATGAAGCCATCATGGAAGAAGGACAGCCGCCTCTGGCTAATCCTAGAAATGCGGCTGCAGGCACCCTGCGCATGAAAGACCCGCAGGAAGTGGCAAAACGCAATCTGGAAGCGTTTGTTTACCATATCAGCTATGTTACGCTGCGGCAGGGCCGGAACTTGCCGGCGCCGCTTCAGAAGCATTCTGATTCGTTGCAGTTGCTGTGGGACTTAGGTTTCCGAAGTCCGGTAAAAGAAAAAAAAGTATTTCAGGGTATTGAAGAAGTAATCCGTTATTGTGAAGCGTTTGAAAAACAAAGAGATGATCTTCCTTATGAAATAGACGGGATGGTGATAAAAGTAAACGACGTGTTGCTACAGGAAAAAATGGGAATGACCTCTCATCATCCCCGATGGGCGATTGCCTTTAAGTTCAAAGCCCGTCAGGCCACAACCCGACTTCTTTCAGTAGAATTTCAGGTAGGGCGAACGGGCGCCGTTACTCCGGTAGCCAAGCTTGAACCGGTAAGTCTGGCAGGAGTAACCGTCAGCAGTATTTCCCTGCACAACGAGGATTATATCCGGGAAAAAGATTTGCGTATCGGCGATATGGTACTCATTGAAAGGGCCGGCGATGTTATTCCGCAAATTGTCAAATCACTGCCTGAGGTTCGTCAGGGAAATGAAAAGCCCGTGCACTTTCCGGCAACCTGTCCGGCCTGCGGCAGTACGCTTTACAAACCGGAAGATGAGGCTGTCTGGCGTTGTATCAACCTGGATTGTCCCGCACAGGCAGTAGAACGCATCATACATTTTGTGAGTAAAGATGCCATGGATATCCGCGGTCTGGGCGAAGCCAATGTCCGTCGATTTTATGAGGCCGGTTTGCTGAAAGATATTCCGGGCGTATATAAACTGGATTATGAAAAAATTGCGCAAATGGAAGGATTCGGGGAAAAATCGGTTCAGAACCTGAAAGCTGCCATTGAGAAGTCAAAGCATCAACCCTTGAACCGGCTGATATACGGATTAGGTATTCGTTATGTTGGCGAAACCACCGCAAAAACGTTGGCCCATGCCGTGCATCATATCAGAGAGCTGGCTCAATTTTCCGTAGAACAACTTCAGCAACTGGAAGATATTGGGCCCAAAGTGGCCGGCAGCATCTATCACTTTTTTCAAAATAAAAAAAACCTAAAGCTTCTTGACGAATTGGAACAATGCGGCGTTTCGCTGGTCAATGAAAAATCGTTGACTACGGCAGATTCCGGAAATCTGAACGGATTGACGTTTTTGTTTACCGGCACGTTGTCAACATTAAAACGGCACGAAGCCGAAGCGCTGGTGGAAAAACATGGCGGAAAAATTTTAAGCAGCGTCAGCGCCAAATTGAATTATCTGGTGGTAGGAGATGATGCCGGTTCCAAGCTGGAAAAAGCCAAAAAACTCAATACCGTAAAAATTATTACCGAGGAAGAATTTCTAAAAATGATAGAAAACCCTACCTGATACAGGTTCTAAAACGACTTTATTTTAATGCATCTCCGGTTTATGAAATTAATATCACAGTCGAAATCGTTTTCCGGAACCTGTTTTATTAAAGTTCTGTAAGCTGCTTAAATCTTCACACTCTTCATTACGAAATTATATTTTGCAGCAAATATTCGGCAATCTGAACGGCATTGGTGGCAGCGCCTTTTCTTAAATTATCAGCCACAATCCAAAGGTTCAGCGAGTTGGCCCGGCTTTCATCCCTCCGCAGCCGCCCCACAAATACTTCATCTTTTTCATGAGCATCCATCGGCATCGGATACACCTGATTCGCAGGATCGTCTTTCAGCACCACGCCGGGCGCCGTTTGGAGTATGGATCTGATTTCGTTTAAATCAAAATCCTGCCTGAATTCCACATTCACTGATTCGCTGTGGCCACCCATGACCGGTATGCGCACCGTGGTAGAAGTAACGGCAATCGAATCATCCCGCATAATTTTTTTTGTTTCATTCACCATCTTCATCTCTTCTTTGGTATAGCCGTTTTCCAGAAACACATCAATCTGCGGGATCACATTGAGGTCAATCGGATATTTATAGGCCATGGGATAATCC
>JAOAGO010000068.1 GCA_026415715.1 Chitinophagaceae bacterium
GGCCAGTGCCGTAATTACCTGGTCGTTTCGCAGGTCATCGTAATATTGCCGGAGTTGCTCGGTGCGCAGTTGTCCTTTATAAACCAACGTCCTTGCCGAGCAGCTCACCATGTAAAAGTCGGATGCGCCTTTAACCTGACCGGAAATACGATGGGTTACGGCATTACGCAAAACGAATAATTTGCGCTCAAGCTGTTGAAGATCCGCTTGCGGGTGTGCAAGGGTAACAAACATCTGCTCAATAAAGGGCTCTGCATCGGCAGCACCCGGCCCGGGAATATGATGATTAACAGGTACCTTGCGGTATCCCAGAATGGAAAGGCCGGCATTTTCGGCTACGGCGCGGATTATTTCTTTGCATGTCTGACGAAGCCGGTTGTCGCGTGGAAAGAAAATCATGCCTACGCCGTAGGCATCTTCACCAGGGAGCGGGATATTCAGTTGGGCGCATTCCTTTTTCAGAAAGCCGTGCGGTATTTGAATCAAAACACCGGCACCATCACCAGTTTTCGGACTGCTGCCTTTACCACCGCGATGCTCCATATTTTCCAGCATGGTGAGGGCATCGTGTAAAACGGCATGCGATTTTAAACCATCAACCTGAGCTATAAACCCGATACCGCAGGCGTCGTGTTCAAGCTGCGGCGTGTAGAGGCTTTTGGCAGTACAATTAACAGACATTGAAATTCGGAATGATATTTTGGTTCTATATTTAATTCCGAATTTAATTTTGATTTGCTGAATGTTAACAGAATAAAAGCTAAATTTTTTTAAAAAATTACAACAAACGTTTGCTGCAATCGAATGCGGAATTTTTTTTCAGGACGGCCGCTTGCTGTTAACCGCGCTTAAGGAGCAGCGTTTTGCAAACGCTTACTTATCCACCTCGGCATTGGAATATAATTGACATTTTGCCAAAAAGAATCGTTAAAATCATCAGTATAATTTGAAATGGGCTTAGGCATGGTATATAAAGTGCTTTTAAAATCTTCCAAATTCACCTTCTCACTAACCGGATTATAGAGGCATACTCTGTCAATGTTCACAAAATCCCCGCCCCCATGTTTGCCATAAAAATCCGTTTTGAAAGTACGTACCGAGTAGGCCAGATACCATTTGTTGTCAATCTTCTGAAAATGTATTTCCTTGAACGTTTTATGATTACCAGAGTAATAATAATTCCTTTTCATGGCTATTCCGTAGGTTTTCTTGTCAATGAGCAACTCTGCACTTACCTGCGCGGTGTCCGACTTACTCCTGCAACGTATAGAATAAAACAACGTATCCCTTTCACCATCTGTACTCGCAAACTCATACACATAATCCTTCATTTTATTTTTCCGGAAAACGTCCTCCTGAATTTTAAACAGATTATCGCTAAACACACTGATTGCAATAATTAGCCGGCGGTCTTTAAGTCTCAACTGACCCGGCTTTGAAAAAGCGCCTACCCGTGTTTTGATAATCCTGAATTTCGAATTGTGGGCCTTCGTTTGATGAATGTCCATTACATGTTCTTCAAAAATATGAATGGCACTCGTGTCCGCAGGATACTCCACAACCCGGATAAAAGCTCGGTATGTTACCGGCTCAACAGCATGATTTACCCTTAGCAAATCAATAACCTTATTCATCACTTCAGCTGCCGTATAATCGGTTATCACCACCTCATCCAGCAGCGTTGGCGTGTTCTCCAAAAAAATGGTATCACCGCTAAATGTAGCCGGAACGCGTTGTTTCCGGTAACCTACGTGCGATATTTCAATTGTATCGTTAGCGCTTCGCAGATAGAGCACAAACCGACCGTCCTCGTTGGTCAACGACCCGTTTTGCGGATGCTTTCGGGAAACAACATGCGCAAAAGATATGGCTTTTTTTGTTGAATAATCGGCCACGGTCTTAACCATGCTCATTTGACCGTAGCTAAAAAAAGATACCCCTATAAGAAAAAGTATCCCGCTGCATTTCATGGAGAAAAAATAGATAAAGAAATAAATAATAAGCAACCGGCTATCTGTAAAATTCACGTAAGTTTCCGCGCGGTTTCAGCGTTTCATCGTGGATTTTTTTCAAATTCATAACACGTTCTTCGAGCTATGGGATTATCCCATGAGCTACCTCGAGTTTTTCGGGACGGTAGCCGGCTTCGTTGCCGTTTATCTGGCTTCGCGGGCGCACATCTGGAGCTGGCCCATCGGCATCATCAACGTTGTCCTCTTCTTCTTCTTGTTCTATCAGGTACAACTCTATCCCGATATGTTTTTACAGGTCTTTTTTTTCGTTACCAACCTGATGGGCTGGTGGCGGTGGACACACCCCCGCCCTTTCGAAGAAGACCGCAAAAAACAACTGAAGGTCAGTTTTATGACCCGCAGGCAACTGCTGCAGGTGGTTGTACTCGGATTAACCGGCACGGTACTCATGGGT
>JAOAGO010000069.1 GCA_026415715.1 Chitinophagaceae bacterium
CTGAACGATTCCGGTATGCTGGCCAAAATGGAAAAATGCTTAGACAGCAACAAAACCAAACTGCCAAAACATATTGTTAAATTAGGTCACGACCAGCAGTTTGCCGATGAGGCCGATTTCAGACAACTGGAATAATTTGTAGCGGCGCTGCGCCGTTCAGGCAAATATTATCTGGCAACCATGAAGAAATATCCGGGCATTGAATAAGTGCACCGAATAATTTATACAATCAATCTCCTGTATATTAATGCAGATATTTATTTCGGATTTCTGAGAAAATAAAACAATGCGAATAAAACGCTGGGAATATTTTTCAAACAACTCATTCAAACATCAAACATATATCACATAATAACGCCACTTTCTTCGGTTATTCTTTTTATTTCATATCGAAAATAAGATTATGCCATTAAATTTCAGCGCTTTTCAGACAAGCCAGACAATGAAGATATAAAAAGCGGGACTTTATATTCGGTCACGCACGATTGTGAATTTGTTATTTTTAAAACTCGTTTTCTTACAATTTATAATTTAACAAAACGAGTTTGCTGCCGTACGCTGTTTTTGGTGTCGGTTACTTCCAATATATAAGTCCCCGCCGGCAAACGCTCCACTGATAAGGATTGACGACCAATTGAAATATTATTCAACATCAGTAAGGTTTTTCCTTCCGTATTTTTTATTTCCACATTATAATTTGACCTTTCTCCGTCAATCTCAAAGAAAAGAAGGTCAGAAACCGGGTTGGGCCAAATCTGGAGCGTCCAGTTTACCACTTTTGAATATTGAATGGTAGCCGTGGAAGAATAAGCCAGCCGCCCGTCCAAACCTTTAGCTGCAATACGATAAAAGTTTTTACCATGTTGGGGGGAAAGGTCATCAAAACTATACTGTTCTGTGCGTCCCGTGCTGTTATGTGGCACTACCTTACCGATGTTTGAAAATTGAATTCCATCTTGGCTTCTTTCTACAATATATTCCAGAAACTGTTCTTCTTCAAATGCCTTCCATGAAACGGTTACCTTCTGATTTGTCTTGCTCAGGCTGATATTAGAAAATTTTACAGGAAGGGGGAACGTTATACTAAATGTAGCCGTATAGTAGTTTCCGTTATTATTATCGTTTACCACATCGTTACAGTGAGTTCCTGAATTTGCTCCCGGAATTCTAAAATAAACCTGAATAGTATAGTTCCCAACAGAATAAGTAGTTAAATCAATATTACTCTGACTCCCCGAACCCGGCTTTTGCCATTTCTGGTCGTTACCGCTGCAATTCCCGCCTCCGCACCCACTTGGGAAACTAGAACCGGAACAATTACAAAACCATGGCAATTCTATGAAATTGGTAAAAGATGGAGGGGTGGAAGAGGAGGGGTAAATTCTATAATACATATCCGGCTGACAAACATTTGCTCCGCTATTTCTCCATGTTTTTATTTCACCTCCACGTATTCTTAAATGGCCGCTGTTTTGTGCAAATGTGCCTAGATTTCCTGAAAATGGAACTGAACCGATTTGATTCGAACCTCCATGGCCATTACAATTATAAAACTGCGGCGTACCATTATTCAGTTGCAAATAAACGGCAGAAGCAAAATAACCAAAGTTTTGAGTTAAAGAAACTGATACAGCTAAACAGGCAACATTTAATAATAATAATTTTTTCATAAAGCGTTCTTTTAGTGTAAATATAACACAATAATTGAATTTAAACAAACAGGTCGGGATATAATGTTTGGCCCGGGCTCACGGCATATTTTTCAAAGTCCGTTATTCCCTCATTTTTCAATACCTGTTCGTCTGTAAACAAATTTCCCGTGCACTCGGCAGAAGGTTTGCTTAATATAAAGTATGCGGC
>JAOAGO010000006.1 GCA_026415715.1 Chitinophagaceae bacterium
ATGAATGAAATCGGCGCCTTTCACTTCAATAGCAACTTCGTTTTCTCCCAAAATAAAATCAGTTTCCAGGCCGGAAGAAGTGCGCCAGAAATAAATAGGATACTTTTTTCCGGAATAATGAGCATAAGTTCGCAATTCATGAAAAATAAAATGTTCCAGCGAACGGCCAAAGGCTTCCGTACCGGGCTCAATTTTTCGTTGTTTCATCAGGAAATTCGCAATGCCAACGTCAAAAAAATAAAAACGGGGTGAAACAACTATTCTTCTCTTAGGTTTCTTTTGATACGGCTCAATAAAAGTTCCCCAAAGCATATCTTGTAAAATCTGAAAATATTCCTTTACCGTGTTGCTGCTCACGCCACAGTCTGCCGCAATATTTGTGTAGTTCACGATGGAACCATTTGAAAATATGGCTTTTTCCAGAAATCGGGAAAAAACATCCAGTCTTCTGATTCTGGTTTCTGAAACAATTTCATCGCTAAGATAACTTCCAACATAAGCATCAATAAGCTGTTCATAGTGCGAACTCAGGTAAATTTTAGGCAAAAGTCCGTGATGAAAAGCCCTTAACAAATCAAAGTCCGGAATTTCACTGTACGACAAAGGATACAGTTCATATCGCAAAGCCCGGCCTCCCAACAAATTCACTCCGCCGCGTAAAAGTTTTCGCGGACTCGATCCGGAAAGAATAAAACGAAAAGGCGTGTTTTCTATCAGCCAATGTATTTCATTCAATAAAGCCGGAACTTTCTGTATTTCATCAATAATCACCGGATAAGCAGGATTTTCAGCGAGCAGTCGTTCCCTGAGCAGTTCCGGAAACTGATTGTATCTTCTGAACACCTGGCTTTGCAATAAGTCAATATAAATACTCTGAGGAAAAAGGGTTTTCAGTAATGTACTTTTTCCGGTTTGTCGTGCCCCCCATAGAAAAAAGCTGAGATGCTCAGCGCCATGAAATTGTTGTTGTCTGGCAAAAATCATAAGTATTCAACGGCTAGTCAAAGCAAAAATAATAATTTTTACTTCAAAATTTCATGTAATTTTGAATTTTAAATTCAAATTTTCATGTAATTTTTAAGTTTACTTAAGAAAAAATAATTGATTATCAATATTCTATGTTTTTTGATTGTATTTATATTTGTTTTTAGTTAACTTGAACTTCCGGATATCTTCTGAAGATGCGTCTTAAAGTTTTTCACTGAAATTATAATCTGAAATAAAGTTTTACATTATTCCGCAGTAAAATTTTTCTGCGGTAAATCAGGCAATAATCTTTTTTAAATTTCGGAAGATGTAACGTTGCACATTTAATTTTTCAATTCTTCGCGGCTGATAACTAATTTCTGAATTTCGCTGGTTCCCTCTCCGATGGTGCACAGCTTGGCATCGCGGTAATATTTTTCTACGGGAAAATCTTTGGTATATCCGTAACCGCCAAAAATCTGCACGGCATCCGTGGCTACCTTTACGGCCACTTCACTGGCATAATATTTTGCCATGGCGGCTTCGCGGGTAACGGGAAGTTTTTTGTTTTTTCTGTCACAGGCCTGCAGGGTAAGTAATTCAGCAGCCTGTATTTCAGTGGCCATATCGGCCAGCTTGAAGGCAATGGCCTGAAATGAAGAGATAGGCTGATCAAACTGATGGCGCTCTTTGGAATATTTCAGCGCCGCTTCATAAGCCCCTTTGGCAATGCCAAGCGCCAGCGATGCTATGGAAATTCTGCCGCCGTCCAGAATCTGTAAAGCCTGTTTAAATCCCTCGCCTACTTCACCCAGTCGGTTCTCATCGGGTATGCGGCAATGATCAAAAATCATTTCGGCGGTTTCGCTGGCTCGCATGCCCAGCTTGTTTTCTTTTTTTCCGGCGCTGAATCCCGGCGTATTGCGTTCTACTACAAATGCCGTGGCATTGTTTTTTGTCCTCGGTTCTCCGGTTCGGCAAATCACCACGGCCACTTCTGCACTTTTGCCGTGCGTAATCCAGTTTTTAGTGCCGTTGATGATCCAATCGTTTCCGTCTTTTACGGCCGTACATTTCATATTGCCGGCATCGCTTCCGGTGGTAGGTTCCGTAAGCCCCCAGGCGCCAATCCATTCACCTGTTGCCAATAAAGGCAGCCATTTTTTCTTTTGCTCCTCATTTCCGAAGGAAAGAATATGTCCCGTACATAACGAATTATGTGCCGCCACACTAAGTCCAATTGCGCCACACACCTTGGCAATTTCTTCAATAATCACTTTGTATTCAAAATAGCTCATGCCCGCGCCGCCATACTCTTCAGGAACCAATACGCCCATCATCCCCAGCTTTCCCAATTCACGAAAAACATCTCTGGGAAATTCCTGTTCTTCATCCCACTGCAGAACAAAGGGCTTTATGTACTGTTGAGCAAATTCTCGGGCCGATTGTGCAACCTGTTGCGTAATTTCTTCTGTTTGGAAATTCATACTCTTTCATTTAATCTAAAAATACTGTGCCACCCATTCAGGCGGCACAGCATCAAACCAACTCATGGCAAGCAAAATTCCGGCAATCGTCAGTGGCGGTAATGCAAAGTAAAGAAAAAATTCAGATACTAACAACTGTTCGTAAGATTTTCTTCAATAAACAGCTCCAGTCCATCGTAGGCCAGGTGAATGCCCGGAGGCAGTTCTTTTTCCACTTCACGGTGCAAACCCATCTGATGCGAAATATGCGTAAAATAAGCTTCCGGAATGTTAAGTTCCTGTACCAGCGATATGGCTTCGCTGAGATTAAAATGAGAGATGTGTTTTTGTTTCCTCAGGGCATTGAGTGTAATAATAAGACTTCCTCTGATTTTTTCTTTTTCAGATTCATCAATGCGGTTGGCATCTGTAATATAGGTAAACGGACCGAAACGAAATCCCAACACCGGCATTTTGAGGTGCCAGGTGAATACGGGTGTAATGGAAATGTCGCCTATGGTAAAAGATTCTGAAGTAATGTTATTAATATTCAGTTCCGGCACGCCGGGATATTTGGTATCGGTAAAAGCGTAATAAAAATCTCTGCGTATGGCTTCTTCGGTTAGCGAGTTGGCATACACATCAATAGGTTTTTCCAGAATGAAGTTATAAGCCCGCACATCATCCAGTCCGGCAATATGGTCTTTATGCGGATGCGTTAGCAAAATGGCATCAATACGGTTTACTTTATGTTTCAGCATTTGATAACGGAAATCCGGGCCGGCATCTACCACCAGGGTGGTGCAAGGCGACTGTACAAGAATGCTGGAGCGAAGTCTTTTGTCTTTAGGATCGGTGGAAGTGCAAACTGCACAGTCGCATGCAATCATGGGCACGCCGCTGCTGGTACCGGTTCCCAGAAAAGTTATTTTTAACCATTTTGCTTTCACGAAACAAAAGTAACTTGACTAAAGGATGCGGCAACCGTTTTCCGGGAATTTTATTTTAGCTGCAGACGGGAAATAACTTCAGCATAGAGTTTACGTGATTCTTCAGACAATTCATCCGGCTGAATATCCAGCAGGGGAATCAGTTCAATTAAAGTATTGATTCGTCCTTCGGTTTGCAAAAACTTATTTAAGACCACCACTTTTTTTTGTTCCAGAATACAAAAACCGCTTTGAAAATTTCCTCTTTCATAGCGGAGGATGTAACCGGCTTCGCGGGGAATTTGCTCTAATTTTTCTAGGGTTGAAGCTGTATATTTCATTTCTTTAATAACCTTCGGTTATGTGTTCTGCAAATATACTTACCTGAAGAAACCCTTTTTCTTTTCTTAAAGAAACAAGATGAATGTGTGGATAAACGGTGATTACCTGCTTTGCATCCACACTACAGGCACAATCATTTCTTCCAGACTGATTCCGCCGTGTTGAAATGTATTTTTGTAGTAATTGACATAATAATTATAATTGTTCGGATAACAGAGAAAACCGTCTTCTTTGGCAAAAATATAAGATGAGTTCACATTGGGAACGGGAAGTCCGGCTTCGCGAGGGTCGCGGAAAGCCAGTACATCTTTGGGATCGTAATTCAGGTTTCGGCCGTGTTTGTAACGCAGGTTTGTGGTGGTTTGTTTATCACCAATCACTTTACACGGTGTTTTTACTCTTATGCTTCCATGATCAGTGGCCAGAATAAGATGTACGTTTTTGTCTGCTATTTTCCGCAGCGCCTGATGCAGCGGAGAATGTTCGAACCAGCTGGCCGTTATGCTTCGGTAGCTCATTTCGTCGCCGGCCAGTTCTTTTAAAACCTCCATTTCGGTACGGGCATGGCTCAGCATGTCCACAAAATTGTAAATGATTACATTCAAATCGTTATTCAGGAGGTTATGAATGGAATTCATCAGGTCAATGCCTGCCTGGTTGTTCAGCACTTTCGTAAATGAAATCCGCAAATCGCCCCTTCCAAGACTTTTTAACTGGGCTTTGAAAAAAAGCTCTTCCGACAGGTTTTTCCCTCCCTGTTCATCATCATTCTTCCATTCTGCAGGAAACCTTCTTTCAATTTCAATAGGCAACAGCCCGGCAAAAATGGCATTCCGGGAGTATTGCGTTGCAGTTGGCAGTATGCTGTAAAAACATTCTTCTTCCAGCAGCCGAAAACTTTCCAGAATAATGGGCTGAATGGCTTTCCACTGATCGTATCGCAGGTTATCTATCAATACCAGAAAAAGGGGAGTTCCTTTTTCCATACGGGGTAAAACTTTCTGACGTATCAGCGAATGACTCATTACCGGTATATCGGTTTTTTTTCCTGATACCCACCCGGCATAATGTTTTGAAATGAACTTAAAAAACTCGGTGTTGGCCTCATGTTTCTGGGTTTGCAATACCTCCCGCATCTCCGGACTGTCGGCTTTTTCCATTTCCAGTTCCCAGTACACCAGCTTGCGGTAAATATCCGTCCATTCCTGATGATTCAGTTCGCTGTTCAGGGCCATGAATAAATTCCGAAATTCCTGCTGGTAGGCTATGGTTGTTTTTTTTGAAACCAGTTTTTTGTTTTCAATAATTTTTTTCAGGCTCAGTAATACCTGATTGGGATTTACCGGTTTTATCAGATAGTCGCTGATTTGTGCGCCGATGGCTTCATTCATGAGGTTTTCGGTTTCATTTTTTGTAATTAACACCACCGGCAGCGACTGATTGATTTCTTTGATTTTGGAAAGCGTTTCCAGTCCGGTAATGCCCGGCATGGATTCATCTATCAGCACGGCATCTACCGGATGTTGTTTTACAAAATCAATGGCGTCAAATCCGTTGGTGAAGGTTTGCACTTCATAGCCCTTACTCTCCAGAAACAGCTTTTGTGACTGAAGACTTTCTATTTCGTCATCTACCCAGATTATTTTGGCCATCGGCATAGGGATTTGTTTTATTTCTCAAAAGGTAAAAATAACATTTTCCGGCAAGCCTTAGTACATTTGCCTTCTTTCATTTAACAAAACAGCAACAATGTCTGCTGCACGAAAAATTATCAACGACCCGGTGTACGGATTTATTACGCTGGATCATCCGTTGTTGCTATCCATTATTTCGCATCCTTTTTATCAACGGTTGCGCCGCATATATCAGATGGCCTTTGCGCATTTGGTATATCCGGGCGCCGTGCATACCCGTTTGCATCATTCGCTGGGAGCCTATCATCTGATGTGCGTGGCATTATCGGAACTGAAGAGGAAGAAGACCGATATAAGTCCTGAAGAAGAACTGGGCGCAAAAATTGCCATCTTGCTGCATGATACAGGTCATGGCCCTTATTCGCATGCGCTGGAGCAGGAAATCATCAAACACACTTCGCATGAAGCATTATCCCTGCTGATTATGCAGAAGCTCAATGAAGAATTTGACGGAAAACTGGAAACGGCGATTTCTATTTTTACCGGAACGTACCCTAAAAAATTTCTTTCGCAGCTGGTGTCGGGACAGTTGGATGTGGACCGGATGGATTATCTGAACCGCGACAGTTTTTTTACCGGCGTAGCCGAAGGGGTAATCGGATATGACCGGATACTGAAGATGCTTATCGTGAAAGATGATTCACTGATGGTGGAAGAGAAAGCAATTTATTCCATTGAAAAGTTTTTAGTCAGCCGTCGTCTGATGTACTGGCAGGTGTACCTGCACAAAACCGTTCTGGGGGCAGAAAAAATGTTGCAGCAAATTCTTAAAAGAGCGGTAGCCATCGGCGCTTCATCCGCATCTCCTTACCTGAACTTTTTTTTAAGCGGCGCCTATTCAACTCTGCCACCCGAGAAATGGTTGAACGAGTTTTGTCAGTTAGACGACCACGACATTTTCTGTACTTTAAAAAACTGGCAGCAGCACGAAGATCCTGTTTTATCGTTACTGAGCAGGGCACTGATAAACCGGCAACTGATGAAAACAAAACTGCAATCAGAACCTTTTTCGGAAGATGCGATTGCCGAAAAGAAGAAAGAAGTTGTTCGTCAGCTTCATTGTTCCGAAGAAGATGCAGGTTATTTTGTATTCGCCGGCGAAGCAAGCAATACCACATACGATCCGGCTGACGAACGGATATATATTTTATTCAAAGACGGAACGGTACGCGATATCAGTGAAGTAGATAATGCCCTGATACAGCATAACCTGAAAAACACCGTTAAAAAATACTACATTTGTTTCTGGAGAACCGGAGATGCCTGAGAGAAAAAATTCTAACGGGAATTCCGGAAATTGTGACATAAAATAACAGCATGAAATTTACCGCTGCGGAAATTGCCCGAATTATTGACGGCCGGATTGAAGGCGATCCCCATACTTCCGTTTCATCATTTGGAAAAATTGAAGAAGCCGGAGAAGGGCAACTTACTTTTCTTGCCAATCCCAGGTATGAAGAATTTTTATACACCACAAAAGCTTCGGTAATTCTGCTCAATTCTTCGTTTGAGCCAAAACAACCCGTTAAAGCCACGTTAATTCGGGTACCCGATGCCTATTCTGCTTTTGCGGTTTTACTGACAAGATATCAGGAAATCATGCAGCAAAAGCTGACCGGAATTCAGCAGCCCAGTCATATAGAAGAATCAGCTTCTTTGGGAGAGCATGTTTTCGTAGGCGCTTTCAGCTATATCGGGAAACAGGCCGTATTGGGTAATCACGTAAAAATATATCCTCAGGTTTATATCGGCGACCATGTGTCAGTTGGCGATAACACGGTAATTTATCCCGGAGTAAAAATTTATCATGATTGTAAAATCGGCCGGAGTGTCATTATTCATGCCGGGGCGGTAATTGGCAGCGACGGATTCGGATTTGCACCCCAGCAGGATGGCTCCTTTAAAAAAATTCCTCAAATCGGAAATGTAATTATTGAGGATAACGTGGAAATCGGAGCCAATACTACTATTGACAGAGCGACCATGGGTTCTACTATAATACGAAGCGGCGTACGTTTGGATAATCTCATTCAGATAGCACATAATGTAGAAATCGGAAATGATACGGTTATCGCTGCTCAGGCAGGCATAAGCGGAAGTACCAAAGTCGGAAAGCAAGTCATGATCGGCGGGCAGGCAGGCATTGTGGGCCATATTCAGCTCGGCGACGGGGCTAAGGTGAATGCGCAAAGCGGAGTAACCAAATCCGTTAAACCGGGACAAGCCGTAACAGGCACTCCTGCTTTTGAATACAACGCGGCGCTGCGTAGCCAGGCCTTGATTCGAAAACTGCCGGAACTGGAAAAAAGAATAAAGCAACTGGAATGGCTGATTCAACAACTGAATGAAAATTCTTCAGCTTAAATTCAAAACGATTTTATTTCATTCATGAAGATTTGCGGATTTTCCATTGTTCGCAATGCGGTAAAATTTGATTACCCCGTTCTGGAATCCATCCAATCCATCCTTCCCCTTGTTGATCATTTTATAGTTAGCGTAGGAAAAAGTGATGACAATACGATGGAACTGATACAGACAATTCATTCTTCCAAAATAACGATAGTAGAATCGGAATGGGATGAATCGCTCAAAACCGGGGGGGCCGTGCTGGCCCGTGAAACAGATAAAGCGTTGGCTCTGATTCCGCCCGAATTTGACTGGGCATTTTATTTGCAGGCCGATGAAGTGGTGCACGAAAACGATTTACCAAAAATTGAAAAGGCAGCAAGGAATTATTTACATCATCGCGAAGTGGAAGGCCTTCTTTTCCAATATCTGCATTTTTACGCAACGTATGACTATATCGGAGACTCAAGGCGGTGGTACCGGCATGAAATACGTATCATAAGAAACAACGGGAATATCCGTTCCTATCGGGATGCACAGGGATTTCGCACAAAACAAAACCGGAAATTAAAAGTAAAAAAAACAGAAGCCAGTATTTATCATTACGGCTGGGTCAGACATCCCCGAAAGCAAAAGGAAAAACTGGAAAATTTTTATACCTTCTGGAACGGGCCGGAGTATAAACCGCCCACGCTTCAACCGGATGATTTTTTTGATTTTTACGGTGATGTTGACGCAGTGAAAAAATTTGAAGGAACGCACCCGGCCGTAATGAACGAAAGAATTAAAAACCAGAACTGGAGCATCCATTTTGACACGAGTAAAAAAAACCTTTCATTCAAAGATAAATTGCTGTATCGGATTGAAAAAATAACCGGCCGGAGACCGTTTGAGTACCGTAACTACCGAATAATCTGAAGTGCAACACCCGTGAAAGCTAATTAAGAAACATCAAAATCAATGAAATATACATGATGATGAATTTCAGCGTTTTCAACAGATTATTTGAAACAATGGCATAAAAACGGTAATAATTTACATTTGTAACGCGTTTATATTCATTTTAAATTTGCCCGATGATTACGACCGTAGAAAATAAATTGCAAAGCAGCGGAATTACCTCCCCCGATTTCAATCCAGATAAACAACATACATTAAAACGCCCTGTCAGCATTTCAGGCACCGGGTTACATACCGGTATTTTAGCAGACTTAACATTAAAACCCGCCGCTCCCGGATTTGGATTTCAGTTTCAAAGAATAGACTTGCCGGGGCAGCCTTTGATAAAAGCAGATTGCGACCTGGTAACCGACGTAAGCAGAGGTACAACCCTGGAATATAACGGAGCAAAAGTGAGTACGGTGGAACATGTACTGGCAGCACTGGTCGGTATGGGTATTGACAATTGCCTAATAGAAATTAACGGACCTGAAATACCCATCATGGACGGAAGCTCTCAACCTTTTGTTGAAATCATTGAAGAAGCGGGAGTGGAAGAACAGGATGCCAGCAAAATCTGGTATAGCATAGATGAAAACATATATTTTTACGATGACGTAAAGCGGGTAGAAATGGTAGCATTGCCCGCTATGGAATATCAGGTTACCACATTAATTGATTTTAACTCCCCTGTTTTGGGCACGCAACATGCCGGATTAAAGCACATGAAAGACTTTAAGCAGGAAATTGCGCCCTGCCGCACTTTTTGTTTCCTTCACGAACTGGAAACGCTGCTGGAAAATAACCTGATTAAAGGGGGCGATGTAAATAATGCTATCGTGATTGTGGATAAGCCCGTTGATGAAGAAGAAATGGAGCGCCTGAAAAAAATTTTTAAGAAAGAAAAAATTGAAGTAAAGAGCGAGGGCTACCTGAATAACCTGGAATTACGCTTTCCCAACGAGCCGGCACGTCACAAATTACTTGACGTCATCGGCGACCTCGCATTAATCGGTTACCCCATCAAAGCCAGAATAATAGCTAACCGACCGGGACATAAAACAAACGTAGAGTTTGCCAAAAAAATCAAACAATACATCAAAAAAAACAAACATACCCGCGGCATTCCGATTTACAATCCCAACCTACCCCCGATTTACGACCTGAAATACATAGAAAAAACGCTACCGCACCGATACCCTTTTTTACTGGTGGATAAAATTATTGAGCTGAGCGATACGCATATTGTAGGCGTGAAAAATGTAACGTACAACGAGTGGTTTTTTCAAGGCCATTTTCCGGGTAATCCCGTCATGCCCGGTGTTTTACAAATAGAGGCGCTGGCCCAATGCGGAGGTATTTTGGCCATCAATCTCAGCGGAGGCGGGCAGTACGATACCTATTTTCTTAAAATTGATAATTGCAAATTCAAAAATATGGTTCGCCCGGGCGATACTCTTATTCTGAAAATGGAACTCTCGGCCCCCATCCGCAGAGGAATTTGTGAAATGAGAGGAACGGCTTATGTTGGCAATAAAGTATGCGCCGAGGGTGATCTGGTTGCCCAAATCATCAAAAAAGGATAAAGCCGGACAGCCAATTCAATGAGCCCTATTTTCATATAAAAAAACCGGGATTTTTTTCATTTTTTTAGCCCGAAAAACTCTTCCGATTTTAAGGTTACCCCCCTTTTTTTACGTACTTTTGTAAGGCATAAATTTTGACAAATCTTAAATTGAATTTCCTTCATTATGAATGCAGAACTTCAGGAAAAAATCCAAACTACCAACCATTACGGAGCGGAAAGTATTCAGGTGCTGGAAGGGTTGGAAGCCGTGAGAAAGCGCCCGGCAATGTATATTGGCGATGTCGGCGTTAAAGGCCTTCATCACCTGGTGTATGAAGTGGTTGACAACTCAATTGATGAGGCATTGGCCGGTTACTGCAAAAATATTGTGGTTACCATACATGAAGACAATTCGGTTTCTGTAGAAGATGACGGCCGTGGTATTCCTACCGATATCCATCCGAAAGAAAAGCGCTCTGCACTGGAAGTGGTAATGACGGTGCTGCACGCCGGAGGAAAATTTAATAAAGACACTTATAAAGTTTCCGGTGGCCTGCATGGTGTGGGAGTAAGCTGTGTGAATGCGCTCAGCAGCCGGCTTCATGTGATGGTGCATCGTGAAGGAAAGATTTTTGAACAGGAATACCAGCGAGGAGTTCCGCTGTATCCCGTAAAAGAAACGGGAACAAGTAACAAAACGGGTACTTATGTACGATTCTGGCCCGACCATACCATTTTTCTCACCACTCAATTCAATAAAGATATTCTGGAAGGTCGTTTAAGAGAGTTGGCATATCTCAACAAAAACGTACGTATAAAACTTGCCGACCTGAGAGAAAAAGATGACAATAACAGACCCTACGAAAAAGAATTTTTCAGCCAGGGCGGAATAGTGGAATTTGTTGAAATGCTGGATAAAAATGCAGGCCGGAATCCTCTTATACCTAAGGTTTTGTATATAGAAGGCTACGATGCGGAAAGCAATGTAATGGTAGAAGTTGCCTTAAATTACAACGACAGTTTTAATGAACATATTTACTCTTACGTAAATAACATTAATACCATCGAAGGCGGTACCCATGTGGCAGGATTCCGCCGTGCACTTACTCGAGTGTTTAAAAACTATGGCGACAGAAACGGCCATTTTGAAAAAGCCAAAGTGGAAATAGAAGGAGATGATTTTCGGGAAGGACTCAGCGCCGTCATCTCCGTGAAAGTGCCGGAACCACAGTTTGAAGGGCAAACCAAAACCAAATTAGGTAATACTGAAGTGATGGGTATTGTGGATACCACGGTATCCAAAGCCCTGGATGCGTATCTGGAAGAAAACCCTAAAGATGCCCGTAATATTATTAACAAAGTGATTCTGGCAGCACAGGCCCGGGTAGCAGCGCGAAAAGCCAGAGAAATGGTACAACGGAAAACCGCACTGACCGGCGGCGGGCTTCCCGGCAAGTTAGCTGACTGTTCCGATAATGACCCCGAACGCTGTGAATTATTTCTGGTAGAGGGTGATTCGGCCGGCGGAACGGCCAAACAGGGCCGCGACCGGCGTTTTCAGGCTATCTTGCCGTTGAGAGGAAAAATTCTCAACGTAGAAAAGGCTATGGAACATAAAATTTACGATAACGAAGAAATCAGAAATATTTTCACGGCTCTTGGCGTTAAAAGAGGAACTCCTGACGACCCTAAAGCTTTGGATTTAAGCAAACTCCGCTATCATAAACTCATCATCATGACCGATGCCGATGTGGACGGTTCGCATATTTCAACCCTGATTCTCACCTTTATTTTCCGATACATGACGGAACTGGTAGAACAAGGATATGTATATATAGCACAGCCTCCGCTTTATCTGATTAAAAAAGGGAAAAAGCAAGCCTATGCCTGGAATGAAGAACAACGTAAAGCGCTGGTACAACAGTTTGGCGAAGGCAAAGAAGATTCTGTGGAAGTGCAGCGATATAAAGGATTGGGCGAGATGAATGCCGAACAACTGTGGGAAACCACGATGAATCCTGCTACCCGTACCCTCAAAAAAGTAACGATAGAGAGCGCCGCCGAGGCCGACCGTATTTTCAGCATGCTGATGGGCGATGAAGTGGCGCCCCGAAGAGAATTTATTGAAAGCCATGCCAAATATGCAAGAGTGGATGTATAACAAGTATGAAATAAATTTAGCAGATTGGCAAATCAAAAACCGAATGATACCTTCTATTCAAATCATTCATGGTTTCGATTTTGAGATAAAATGCTTTCTTTCATCCGAATATGATAGCAAACTCATGAAGTTGTAATAAGACGCCATACCGCATTTTCTGAAAAAAAATTAACATTACTCCCTTTCATTACTTAGTTGATTTTTGTTTCCTGAATTACTGCCCTTGCGCTAAGCTATACCCTTTTTTATCACCCCACTGATTCAGTAGCTCCAGGGAACAGATTTTGAAATTACCGCTCATGCTTACATACAGTCCGATAATATCCTGCTGATTCAGGGGTTCTTCATCAATGCTTTCAAACCGAACATTGTATTGATTCACCAGGTTGGTATATACAGACCCCGTTGGCCAAACCTGTGTTCCCCGGTTACTGATGTTAATAAGTTGAAATTTTACGCCTGCATGTCGCTTACATTTGGCTGCAATAGCTTCGGGCAGTTCGTCGCTTTCGATAAAAAGATCAACTCCGACAATTTTTTCTTCGGCACTTTCTTGCGAAACCAGCATGGGGTTTGACTTTAATTTCATGGGTACCGGTGTTCCCGGTTTATTGGGTATAATTTCCCTGGCGCCGCTTTGCGGTAATTTTCCAAAATTAGCAATGATGGCTTCAGCAAATGCTGTAGTATTTACGGGCGGTATGGTTTTATCGCCAAAGTCGGCTGTATGAACGCCTGATTCCAGCGTGTACAGCAATGCATTTTCAATGATGGCAGCATTTTCCGTTAGGCCCAGATGCCTGAGCATGGATAAACCGCTTAAAAGAAGCGCCGTGGGATTGGCAATATTTTTTCCGGCGATATCCGGGGCGGTACCGTGTACCGCTTCAAAAATGGAAATATGATCGCCGATATTGGCCGATGGCGCAAAACCCAAACCCCCAACCAGTCCCGCACAAAGATCGGATACAATATCCCCTTGTAAATTGGTCAAAACAATCACATCAAAGGTATCCGGACGGGTCACCAGTTTCATACACAAATCATCTACGATAACGTCATCTGCCTTTAGATCGGGAAACTCTTTGGCTACTTCATAAAAACATTCCAGAAAAAGGCCGTCGGTAATTTTCATAATGTTGGCCTTATGGCCGCAGGTGATGCGCCTTGCTTTTTTTTGAGAAGCCAGTTCAAATGCATAGCGGATTACCTGAAGACTTCCCGGACGTGTTATGAACCGGCGGCTCAAGGCTACGTCGTGTGTCAGCATGTGCTCAATACCACCATACGTGTCTTCAATATTTTCCCGCACTACGGTGATATCTACCGGAATGCCCGCTTTGCTGAAAACCGTGTCAACGCCATGCAAACTTTTAAATGTGCGTATATTGGCAAACGTATTCCATGTTTTTCTGGCGGTTACATTTATACTTTTCACGCCTTTGCCTTTCGGGGTTTCCATAGGGCCCTTAAATAAAATTCCGAGGCTTTCAATTGTTTCTTTGGCTTTTGGCGTCATCCCGTTATTATATCCATTGTCAAAAACCCATTTACCCATTTCCACCTCTTCATATTCTAAAGGAACTTTATTGGATTTAAATATTTTCAATACAGCCTCCATGATTTCGGGGCCGATTCCGTCTCCGCGGGCAACTGCAATTTTCATTACACAAAAATTTTAAAGTTCATTCATATTTCGTGGTAAAAATACATTCTCACGGGCGAACAAATATGAATTTCTCCGGTTTAATTTTGAATTACGGGAATTTTGATTAGTTTTACCTCATGACACATAAAATATCCGAAGGCGTAAAAGTAAGCGTGGAAACATTTTACCAGCCCGATTACAGCAATCCACTGCTTTCGGAATTCATTTTTGCCTATCGCATCACCATCGAAAATCACAACCCGTTTCCCGTTAAGTTACATCGTCGTCACTGGTTTATATTTGACAGTAACGGCACTTATCGCGAAGTAGAAGGCGAAGGAGTGGTTGGCGAACAACCGGTGATTCAACCCGGCGATTCCTATCAATATGTCAGCAGTTGTAACCTGCGAACCGAAATGGGAAGAATGCACGGCGCCTACACCATGGAAAATCTTCACACCAAAAAATTATTTCAGGTAGGCATACCTTACTTCGAAATGATTGCTCCCTTTAAAGGAAATTAACAATTAACGGGGCTTGTATTTGGCTTCTTCCAGAATTTTTCTCGGTGGTACATTCATCAGTTCAGACACGGTTAGTCCGGGATGCTTTTCTGCATATTTTCTTACAATCTGCCGTCCTATCCATTGCCCGATATTTCCCGGCGAATAATCCTGATTCAGCCCCACGGTAAAGGGGGCCTCACCAATATAATTTTTTACAACTGAGGGTTCAATACTGTTCAGGTCGGTCGTACGGACGATGTCGGCCCAAATCAGTCCCTCATTGCGGGCACACCAGGTAAGTTGTAACTGAGTGAATCCTGTTTTTACACTATCATGTGCATAAGGCATCAGTTTGTCAAGCAGCCACCATCGTTTTCCCTTCTCAATCATTTGCTCAATCAAAGGTTTTCCGGCGCTCTGGTCGGGAAAAAGATCTTCAATGACGGCTTTCATACAGCCTGCAGTGATGTATTCCGGTGAAAAGCGTCTTGAAATATACTGTGGATAGAGTTCAACAAACCAGGGTTCCTGATATAAACTAAAAGAAGAACCGGCAAATTGCTGAAGGCCTATAGCCAGTCCTTTATGCGTAACGGCAATGCCCGGTGCCGTAAAAGGGCCCACATAAAGAAATATATTTCCAACAGGATAATCCGGAAAATAATATTTTAAATAACGAAAAGCCCCGGTCAAATCTTTCTGCAGCCATTCCGTATTTCGGTAGCGGAGCATCAGACTGTCAAAAACCGGACGATAATCTCTTAAAAAAATTTTTACGGTTTGAAGTGTTGCTGAATCTTCTGTACTGCCCGTAACGCCAAGAATGTTTTTCATATAATCATCATAAAATTCGGGGTGGGCAGAACGAAGGCTGATGAGTGAGGTGCGCAGATTTTGCGTATCCAGCGAAAAAAAGGATTTGTCAAAACGGATTAAACGAACGGATATTTTTATGTTTGACACGTCGGGTACATCCTTTCGGCTCTTGCAGGAAGGGAAACTCAGGGAAACAATATACAGAACAAGGTAGAATAAGGATATCAATTTCATAACTCTATCAATACGAAATTTTACCAAAAATGTTGTGTTTAAAAATTCAACAATACAACCAAATGCCCTGCAGAATTGCTGTATTTTCGCAATATGAAAATTGCAGTTGCGCAGCAAAATTATCACATCGGAAATTTTGAGGCGAATACAAAAAAAATCATTGAGGCGGTGAATGAAGCCGAAGCCGCCGGCGCGGACCTGATTCTTTTCTCTGAGTTGTGTGTTTGCGGCTACCCGCCCAGAGATTTTCTGGAATTTGATGATTTTATTGAGCAATGTTATGCTGCCATTGACAACATCAGAAAACATACCCGCCGCATTGCCGTTCTGGTTGGCGCACCCCGGCGCAATCCGCAAAAAGAAGGAAAAGACCTGCTGAATGCCGCATGGTTTCTTTATGAAGAAGAAGTAAAAGCTATTGTAGCCAAAACCTGTTTGCCCAATTATGATGTGTTTGATGAATACAGGCACTTTGAACCGGCCTACGAATGGCAGGTCATACCGTTTAAGGGAAAAAAACTGGCAGTAACCCTGTGCGAGGATATCTGGAATCTGGGAGATAATCCCCTGTACCGCATCTGCCCGATGGATAAACTCACTGCCAAAAAACCGGATATCATGCTGAATCTGTCCGCTTCTCCCTTTGACTATACACATGTTGAAGACCGGAAAGCCATCATAAAACAAAACGTACTGAAATACGGACTGCCTGTTTTTTACTGTAATGCTACAGGTAGCCAGACTGAAATTGTTTTTGACGGCGGTTCGCTGATTTTTGACCGGCACGGAAATATGATTCGCCAGATGCCTTTGTTTCAGGAAGCATTGGAGATGTTTGAACTGGATGAGGAAGGGCGGATTCTTCAACCTGTTTCCATACCTGTTGACGAAATACCGGATGAAGAACTTCACCCCATAGATTTCAACCCCCGCCTGTCCATTGCTCAAATTCACGACGCCATAATTTATGGCATTAAGGATTATTTTCTGAAAATGGGATTTTCTAAAGCCATCATCGGCAGCAGCGGCGGAATAGACAGCGCCGTTACCCTATGCCTGGCATGCAAGGCTTTAGGGCCGGAAAATGTCAGAGCACTTCTGATGCCTTCCCCCTTTTCATCGGAGCATTCCGTAAAAGATGCGGAACAACTCAGTAAAAACCTGGGAAATCCTTATGACATTGTTTCCATCACGCAGGTTTTTGAAGCATACCTTGCACAACTGAATCCGTATTTCAACAACCTGCCTTTCAGTATTGCGGAAGAGAATTTACAGTCCCGCATAAGAGGGAATTACCTCATGGCATTAGCCAATAAATTCGGTTATATATTACTGAATACTTCCAATAAAAGCGAATTGGCTACCGGATACGGAACCTTGTACGGCGACATGGCAGGCGGATTAAGCGTGCTGGGCGATTGTTATAAAACTCAGGTTTATGCCCTGGCAGAATATATTAACCGGGAAAAAGAAATTATACCTCGAAACATCATAAAAAAAATTCCTTCGGCCGAATTAAGACATGGCCAGAAAGATTCCGACTCTTTACCGGAATATGAAATCCTGGACAAAATACTCTATCAATATATAGAGCGCAGAAAAGGGCCTCAGGAAATCAAAGCCATGGGATTTGACCCGGTTATTGTGGATAAAACATTAAAACTGGTTAATTCCAACGAATATAAACGTCATCAGTTTTGTCCCATTATCCGTATCTCGACCAAAGCTTTCGGGCCGGGCCGGAGAATGCCTATAGTTGCCAAATATCTTTCCTGATAAATCAGTGGTACGTTACAACTAAATCACTGGCAGGGCCAGCAGGCGGAGTGTGTATAACCTGAACGACCAGAAGGGTATCTGATAAATGTTTCAGCGTCATCTCTCTTGCGGTATAAGGAATCAGTTCCTGCGACACTACAAGTACAGTTTCATTTTCACGGAAAGACCAGTAAAGCGGAGTTACGGAAGGACCGGGGACATTACAGCGAATGATGTTATCTGAAATAAATCCTTCACCAAGCGGCCTGAACCTAACTAAATTATCTCTGTAGCAAGGCGGAACCAGATGCATGGCATCCATACCGGCCCGAACAACGGAACGAAGACTCCAGAGATTTTGAATTAACAATTCTGTTTTGGTTTTTTGATAAGTAACATATCGCTGACAACCTGTGATCACGCAAAACAGAAAGGACAATACGGTGAATACAATAGTACATTTTAATTTCATAATGTGAAGTATTAATTTTACAAAATGGTTTGTTAAAAAGAAAAGATGCTGTTGTAAAAAAAACAGCAAACGAAAACCATGCCCTGGTTATAACCAGCGCCGTATTTTAACGTATTATAAACTGTTTGATGTTCATCAAAAAATGCAACGCAACTCGCCTAAAACGCTAAAAGATGAAAGCCACTGTTTATAAATCTACCGGAAGCTGGTACACCGTGAAAGACGAATCAGGTCAGTGGCGTCAGGCAAGAATAAAAGGAATCTTTAAGCTGGATGATATCACGAGCACCAATCCCGTTGTGGTTGGCGATTTAGTGGAAATTGAGCCGGAAGACGAGGAGAAACTAACGGCAGTGATTACTCATATTTATCCCCGGCAGAATTACATCAACCGTCAAAGCCCACGCCATAAAAAACACCAGCATATTATTGCTTCTAATTTAGATCAAAGCATACTTTTGGTTACGCTCCGGCAACCACGTACGCAGCAGGGTTTTATTGACCGGTTTCTGATAGTATCCGAAATGTACAAGGTGCCATCTGTTATTGTTTTTAATAAAAGCGATTTATATAGCCCGGAAGACATGGAGCTGTATGAAAAATGGCGAAAAATGTATGAAGGGGCTGGTTATCCGGTATTACTTATCAGTGTAAAAACCGGCAGCGGAATGGAAAGAGTACACAGACTTTTGCATCATAAAACCACTTTACTGAGCGGCCACAGCGGGGTTGGAAAGTCGTCTTTTCTGAATGTACTGCTGCCACACCTGCATTTAAAAACAGAACAGGTAAGCCTGCGCAGCGGAAAAGGGAAGCATACAACCACTTTTGCGCAAATGTTTGACCTGCCCGACGGCGGCCGTATCATAGATACTCCCGGTGTAAAGGAATTCGGACTTATTTATCTGAAACGTGCTGAATTATCTCATTACTTTCCGGAAATGAAAAGCCGGCTTATAAATTGCCGGTTCAATAATTGCCTGCACATCAAAGAGCCGGAATGTGCCGTCAGGCATGCGGTTGAAAACGGAGAAATAACATCCGAGCGATATGAAAGCTATCTCGCTATTCTTGAAACAATTGAAGAAGCTGATTATTGAAATGCTCCGAAAAAGTTGACTTTCAGAAAATAGCCGGGGCTAACTGAGGGTATCAAAGAATGAATATTCTTTCAGTCAGGCAATATTCCGGTTTTCTACATTGAACAAACGATTTTCCAGAATATTCGCTAACTCAACAACAGCTTTGTTTTCTTTGCTGAGGGCATCCCGGGTTTTCGTCGGGAAAAGGGAAATACCGTTGTAAATACTGTAATGCAAAGTCAGTTCCTGGCCCTTATAGCGAAATTCCCAGTCAATACTGTCAAAGTCATCCTGTTTGTGAGAAAACCTGATATTCAAATCCCGGCTCAGGATGTCGGCTATCTCATAAAATTGCTTCAAACCCCCGTTTTCGGTTATTACGGCTTCCGTGCAGCCCAATGAAGTACGTAAAATAAGGCTCATGATTAAGTTGTTTTAGTTGTTCATGCTACGGATATTCGTAAGCACACATTAAAGACTTTTCAGGGTGCCATAAAGCTGCATGAAACGAACATTAACTTTTGAATTTTTTTGCTTTTTTAACAGCTTTCATGGCTTCCGGGTCTCCGCTCAGAATTCGTTCGGCTCCGATATTTTTCCCGTTGGTGGGACAACCGGTCTTTCGCTTAAAAAGTTGACTCATTATACCGCAGGATGATAGTAAAATCTCCAAACCGAGAAATATTGCCATATATCGGCGGACTGACATGATACTGAGGTTTACCTTTTTAACGAAAAATATTATTCTAAATTGTCTGCTTTCCGGTATCTCGGGTAAAGTTCTTTTCCTTCAGCATCGGTAAAACGATACCATGAAGCATACATTACATAATTGTTAGCAATGCGGCTGATATTACCGGTTATCAGTTCGGGTGAAATTTCCTTTATTTTCCGCGCCGGTACTCCGGCATAAACACTGCCTTCTTCACAAATCATATTTTCGGTTACAATGGCGCCAGCCGCTATGATGGTATTGCTTTTCACTACGGCATTATCCATAATAATGGCGCCCATACCAACCAGCACATTGTCTTCCAGCGTACATCCGTGAACTATGGCATGATGGCCAATGGATACATTATTACCAATTGTTGTTCCGAAGCGCTGATACGTGCCGTGAATGCATACCCCATCCTGAACGTTTACTTTATTCCCGATGCGGATGAAATTGACGTCGCCCCGAACCACACAGTTAAACCAGAAGCTGCAGTCATCTCCTGTAATGACATCTCCCGTAATGGTAGCATTTGGCGCAAGGAATACATTTTGTCCAAACTTCGGATATTTTCCTTGCACCGGAAGAATTAACGCCATGACAAACCCGTTTCTTGTTGTAAAGTTCAGTAATTCCGGAACCAAATCCTAATAAGGTTCTGATAAATCAAACAAAAAATCCCGTTAAAAAACGGGATATCGGGTACTTACTTAAGATCTGCAAAAACATGCTTCAGCCCATCCGGTTTTTATCCGCCCTTGTTTTTTCTTTACGTTAACTGCAACCGCCCTGGTTTCCGCAGTTCAGGCATTTATAACAGGTTCCGCTGCGGATCATGATGTGGCCGCACACATTACAGGCGGGAGCATCGCTTTGCATATTTCGGCAAGATATGTTAACTGCATTCCAGTCTGAGTCGGGCCTGGCGCCTTGCGACGAACGCGTTGCTTTGGAACCCAAGGCAGTTTCGGTATGTTCCGGTGTTACCCGGATACTTGATTTTTCCGGCTCGGCATATTCCAGCGAATTGGAAGGTATATCATCCCAGTCGTCAGACACCTGATTCATATGCTCAGGATTATCTACCACATGCACCAGATCGGTACGGCCAAGGTATTCATACGCCAACACACGGAAAATGAAGTCAACGATAGATGTAGTGGATTTAATGTTAGGGTGTTCCACAAAACCAGAGGGATCAAATTTTGTGAATGTGAATTTATCCACAAATTCTTCCAGCGGAACTCCGTACTGCAGCCCGATCGAAATAGCAATGGCGAAGCAGTTCATCAGGCTGCGCATGGTGGCGCCTTCTTTGGCCATATCAATAAAAATTTCTCCCAGCGTCCCGTCGCTGTATTCACCGGTTCTCAGGAATATAGCCTGCCCGTTAATTTTTGCCTTTTGGGTAAATCCTCTGCGTTTTGCCGGCAAAGCCCTGCGTTCTACAATGCTGGCCAGTTTCCTTTTCAGTTTGGTATCGGGCGAAGCCTGCACTCTTTTTTGTACTTCATCTAATAATTCTTCTATGGTCAGTTTGCTGAGGTCAATCGTGGCGGATTCGGCGGCGCCTTGTTTCGTTTTTTGTACGGGTGTTTCCGCTTCTGAAACAGACGAGTCACCGTCTTCGTTTTTCTTTTTCTTATCCGTTTTATTGTTCAGCGGCTGACTCAGTTTTGAGCCGTCGCGATATAAGGCATTAGCTTTCAGGCCCAATGTCCAGCTTAGATAATAACAATCCGCTACGTCTTCCACCGTTGCTTCGTTAGGAAGGTTTATTGTTTTGGAAATGGCCCCGCTGATAAAGGGCTGAACGGCCGCCATCATGCGGATATGGGCATGCGGGTGAATGTAACGTTTTCCTTTCGGCCCGCATTTGTTGGCACAGTCAAATACCGGCAAGTGCTCTTGTTTCAGATACGGAGCGCCTTCCAGCATCATGGTTCCGCAAACATAGTCGTTGGCGGCGTCTATTTGTTCTTCGGTAAAGCCCAGCGCTTCCAGCAGGCTCCAGTCGGGCGAATGATATTGTTCCGGTGTAAAGCCAAGACGCTGCAAACATTCTTCGCCGAGGGTAAAAGCGTTGAAAATAAAAGATATATGAAATGCGGAAGCCGCAGCAGCGTCTAATTTTTTGATTTCGTCGGCTATAAATCCTTTTTCACTGAGCGTTTGATGATTGATGAAGGGTGCCCCTGCAAAAGTGCCTGCTCCCAACGCATATTTAACGATGGCTTCCGTTTCTTTATCGGAATAACCCAGATTTTTTAATGCGAGGGGAACCGACTGATTGATAATTTTAAAGTATCCCCCGCCTGAAAGTTTCTTAAACTTAACCAGGGCAAACTCGGGTTCAACACCCGTTGTATCGCAGTCCATGACCAGCCCAATGGTTCCGGTGGGTGCAATTACTGTGGTTTGAGCATTTCGATATCCGTATTTTTCGCCCATTTCCAGCGCTTCATCCCATGCTTTACAGGCAGCTTTCAGCAGATAATCCGGGCAATATTTGGCTTTGATGCCTTGCGGCTTTATGCTGAGATTTTCATATTCGTCGGCATCGTACGCTGCGAGTCGGTGGTTACGGATAACCCGAAGCATAGACTCTCTGTTTTCTTCAAATTTGGGAAACGGCCCGAATGCTTTTGCCATTTCGGCGGATGTTTTATATGCCGTACCGGTCATGATTGCGGTAAGGGCTGCGGCTATGGCTCGTCCTTCTTCACTGTCGTAAGGAATTCCTCTGACCATTAAAAGTGTCCCCAGATTTGCATATCCCAGTCCTAACGTGCGATAATCATAACTGAGTTGTGCCACTTCTTTGGAAGGAAACTGTGCCATTAACACAGAAATTTCGAGTACGACAGTCCAGAGCCGACAGATGTATTCAAAGCCTTTGACATCAAATATGTTTTTTTCGGTATCATAAAACTTCATCAGGTTGGCCGAGGCTAGGTTACAGGCCGTATTATCCAGAAACATATATTCCGAGCAGGGATTGGAGGCCCGTATCGGCCCGCCGGCCGGACAGGTATGCCACTCGTTAATGGTTGTGTCAAACTGTACGCCGGGGTCTGCACAACGCCAGGCGGCATAAGCAATCTGGTTCCATAGTTCGCGGGCCGGTATTTTTTTCATTACTTTTCCGTCTGTTCTTGCTTTCAGTTCCCACTCTCCGTCTTGTTCCAGAACTTTGAAAAATGAATTCGGGATGCGTACCGAGTTGTTTGAGTTTTGCCCGCTAACGGTTCTGTAGGCTTCCCCTTCATAATCGCTCGGATAACCCGCAGCTATCAGTGCGGCCACTTTTTTTTCTTCTTCCACTTTCCAGTTAACGAATTCCACTATTTCAGGATGGTCTAGATCAAGACAAACCATTTTGGCTGCCCTTCGGGTAGTGCCGCCGGATTTGATGGCGCCGGCTGCCCTGTCGCCGATTTTCAAAAAACTCATCAAACCACTGGATGAACCGCCGCCACTTAGTTTTTCCCCTTCTGCCCGGATATTTGAAAAATTGGTGCCAACACCTGAACCGTATTTGAAAATACGGGCTTCCCGAACCCATAAATCCATAATACCCCCTTCATTCACCAAATCATCTTCTACACTCAAAATAAAACAGGCATGCGGTTGTGGCCTTTCGTAGGCATTTGCTGATTTTTTTACCTGGCCGTCTTCGGGGTCAACATAATAATGTCCCTGTGGTTTTCCGGTGATGCCGTAACTTTCATAAAGCCCCGTATTGAACCATTGCGGACTGTTGGGTACACACATCTGGTTGAGTATGGAATACACCAGCTCGTCGTAAAATATTTGCGCATCTTCAGCACTTGCAAAATACCCACAGCGTTCACCCCATACCTTCCAGCAGTTGGCCAGCCGGTGTGCTACCTGTTTTACTGAAGTTTCTCGGCCCGATGTGCCATCCGGTTGGGGAACACCGGCTTTCCGAAAATATTTTTGAGCGAGAATGTCGGTTGCAATTTGACTCCAGTGTTTGGGAACTTCCACATTTTCCATGTAAAAGACTACTTCGCCCGTTGTGTTCCGGATAACCGAAGTGCGCAGTTCATACTCAAACATATCGTACACACTTATATCTGGGCGGGTATAGAAACGGGAAAAGGTTAACCCTCCCGTTGTTCGGGTTTTGGTGTTCTTCATTGCCATAAGAAAAAGAAAGATTTATAGTGTTAAGATAAAAAACTGTTGACGCAACGAATATATTTTGAAGTTTCAATATTTCATAATGCGAAATATTCACATCTTGTGGAAAAAGAATTTTTAACAAGTCAATTTTGTTACCTGAATTTTTTTTTGCAGCAGCTTTTTATCTCTTCAACCCTTTAATATCTTAATATCACTTGAAATATCCCGTTTTTTCCTGTCTTGTCGAATATTATTTGGGATAAAAAACGGATTCTGTTATTTTTAACTGATATATAAAAAAACCGAAGTTTTTTTGCATTTTTGCAAAAGTCAAAAAAGCCGGATGAAGTTTGCATTATATAACACCCTGTTATCCAGAAAGAAAAAAGGTCAGAAATCATTTGCTGTATTAATTGATCCGGATAAAGCAAATGAAAGGGCTCTGGAAAAAATCATACAACTGGCCAATGACGCCAAAGTAGATTATCTGCTGGTTGGCGGAAGCCTGGTCATATCAAATTTCCTGGATGACTGTATCCGTCTCATAAAAAAATACAGTTCCATTCCGGTTATTTTATTTCCCGGAAGCGCATCACAAATCAGCAAACGGGCTGATGCTATTTTGTATTTGTCGCTCATTTCCGGAAGGAATCCCGAGTTATTAATCGGCCAGCATGTGGTTTCGGCCCCGTTTGTTAAGCGTAGCGGGCTGGAAATCATGCCCACGGGTTACATTGTGATTGACGGAGGTTCACCCACCACGGTTTCTTACATCAGCAATGCCACTCCCATACCTCACGATAAAGATGAAATTGCCATGTGTACGGCCATGGCAGGTGAAATGCTGGGAATGAAGCTTATATTTCTTGACAGCGGCAGTGGCGCCAAAAGGCCGGTTTCGGAAAGCATGATACGTCTGGTGGCCGACAACATTGAAATTCCTTTAATTGTGGGCGGAGGAATCGTGACCCCGGAAAAAGCATATTTGAATTGCAAGGCCGGCGCTGATATCATTGTGGTAGGCAATGCGATTGAAAAAGATGTTTCACTGATAAAAGAAATGAGTGATGCCGTTCACAGCATTCCGGCCCCGTCATTTTAAAATTCTCTGCTTCAATTTAAGTCCCGACACCTTTTCAGATTAAAATTCCTCTTTTTTACCTGAATTTCAATGGGCGGATGAACAGAAAAAACAATAACATTGTTTTATATAATCCGAAAAGTTGATTTTATCTAAAATTTTATTTTTACAGACAGAGTTAAATTTTAAATCATAAATTATGGAATTTACGCCCGGTCCTTTGCTGAAAACCATTAATTCGCCAGCCGACCTGAGAAAGTTGCCGCGGGAAAAACTTCATCAGGTTTGTGATGAATTGCGTCAGTTTATTATAGATGTTGTCAGTGTTAACGGAGGCCACTTCGGAGCCAGTCTGGGTGTAGTAGAACTGACAACCGCCCTTCATTATGTATATAACACACCCTATGATTTGCTGGTATGGGATGTTGGCCATCAGGCATACGGACATAAAATACTTACCGGACGCAGAGATGTTTTTCACACCAACCGGAAATATAAAGGCATCAGCGGATTTCCAAAACGTAGTGAAAGTGAATATGACACATTCGGAGTAGGTCATTCTTCAACTTCCATCTCTGCCGCGCTGGGTATGGCTATTGCCGCAAAATACAAGGGTGAAAAAGACCGGAAAGTTGTAGCCGTTATCGGCGACGGAGCAATGACGGCAGGGCTTGCATTTGAAGGCATGAACCATGCCGGAGTATCCGATACCGACCTTCTGATCATTCTGAATGATAACGGCATTGGAATTGATCCGAACACCGGCGCGTTGAAAGAATATCTGACAGATATTACAACCTCTCCTACGTATAACAAATTAAAAGATGAAATCTGGAATATTCTCGGCAAACTTCCGGTTGGTAAAAATTTTACCCGAACCATGGCTCACAAATTAGCCGAAAGCATCAAAGGCATGGTGAGCAGCAGCGCAAACTTTTTTGAATCCTTAAAGCTGCGTTATTTCGGACCTATTGATGGCCACAATATAGCCAAGCTGGTAGAGACATTAAAAGATCTGAAAAATATACCCGGACCTAAACTTTTACATGTTATTACTACTAAAGGAAAAGGATATTACTGGGCAGAGCAAGATCAAACCAAATGGCATGCCCCGGGGATATTCGACAAATTAACCGGTGAGATACTAAAGAAAAAATTCGATATACCCCAACCGCCGAAATATCAGGATGTTTTCGGATATACCATTATAGAACTGGCTGAAAAAAACGAAAAAATTTTCGGTATAACGCCGGCAATGCCTTCCGGTTCTTCCCTGAAATACATGATGGAAAAGATGCCCCATCGGGCATTTGATGTAGGTATAGCAGAACAACATGCCGTTACCTTAAGCGCCGGTATGGCTACCCAGGGTCTTAAAGTGTTTTGCAACATATACTCCACTTTTATGCAAAGGGCATACGACCAGGTCATTCATGACGTAGCCATACAAAAACTGCCGGTAATTTTCTGTCTTGACCGTGCCGGACTGGTTGGTGACGACGGCCCGACACACCACGGTTGTTATGATATAGCCTATTTCCGGTGCATACCCAACATGATTATCAGCGCACCGATGAATGAAAGCGAGTTGCGCAACCTGATGTACACGGCACAATTAGATTCGACACAATTACCCTTTGTTATCCGGTATCCTAGAGGTGAAGGAGTGATGCCGGAATGGAAAACCCCGATGCAGGAAATTCAAATCGGAACCGGCCGGAAATTGCGAGACGGTCAGGACCTGGCCATACTCTCTTTAGGCCACCCCGGAAATTTTGCTGCTGCCGCTATTCGTGAACTGAACAGTGAAGGAATCTACCCTGCGCACTACGATATGCGGTTTGCCAAACCGCTGGATGAAGAACTTCTTCACGAAGTATTTTCAAAATTCGACAAAATCATTACCGTGGAAGACGGAACCGTGGTGGGTGGTTTTGGATCTGCCATCCTTGAATTCATGAATGAGCACCGTTATCATGCCGAAGTAAAAATTCTCGGAATTCCGGACAGGATAATAGAACACGGTTCTCCGCGGGAACTCCATCGTGAATGTAATTACGACGCTGAGGCCATAGCCCGCACAGCCCGTGAAATGCTGAAAACTAAAATCAGCATCACAAATAAAGAATTCAGTAAATAAAAAAGTAAGGTTTTTCATCAGGTGGGGCCTGCATAAGTTTCGGACGAATTTTTCAGTTCTTTTACTGCAGTAAGAGATTATTTAACTGTATAAAAAAACGGATAAGTCTTTCCTCATCCCTGGGCTTTATCTTTAGTTTTTCAACAATATGCTTCATCTGAGAAGAAAATTCAGGCATAGCTTCCGTGAGGGCGGATACGCCTGTATCAATCTGTATCATACGGCCGTCCGGCAGGTAAGCAAAATATAGCTGTTCGGGCACTTTCTTTTTCTCTTCCAAAAGGCCTGGATATTTAAAGAGCAAAATAGTTTTTGCCTTGCATTTTAACAGTTGAATTTTACCATCTACCAACACCTGATAAAACGTGGCGCCGGTGTTTGCCTGAATGGGCGGATAAAATCTTCTGAACACGATATGCAGCGTATCTTCTTTTATAACCGGTTTCATAATGATTTGCGATACGCTGTCCGTAAACTCCATAATCAGACTATCCTGCAAAAAGTAAGGTGTATTATTATGTAAATCGAAGATTAAGGGCACATGCATATCCGGCCTTCCGCTTCTGAATTTGACAACAGCGGGTGTCCACTCCTGAAGTATAAATTTTTTTTGAAAATCAGTTTCATCCTCTTCCGGCCTTGGCATCCAGCTATAAACTTCCAGGCGTCTAACGGTTTGCCCGCTGCTGATATCGGCGCCCACAAGCTGTGCCCGGATCAAATTTGCCGTAAACAAATATGCGATGAGAAGAATCAGGCTTTTCATGATCATCTCTGAAATCTTAAAGATATAAAAAAACCACCGTATCGGTGGTATTTAAATATTTCATGACCTGAATCATTATCAGGACCGAAATTTCAGATTTCGGTTAAATCATCGGGGGGCATTATGAAGATGCCGTATTCCGGAAACTCTTAACCAGTTGGGCATCCATAGTTATATTGGTAGCCAGCGATTTGCTGATGGGGCAATTTTCTTTTGCCTCTTCGGCATATTGTGCAAAATCTTTGGCTTTTAATTTGGGAACTTTTGCTCTTACTTCAAGGTGGCTATTGGTAATTACACCTCCTTCCAGCGTTACCGTACATTTTGTTTCAATTCGTTTGGGAATAAATCCGGCAGCGCCGAGTACAAAGCTTAATTTCATGGAAAAACAGGCGGCGTGAGCGGCCGCAATTAATTCTTCCGGATTGGTATAGGTGCCGTCTTCAAAACGGCTCCTGTAGTCATAATTTTTATTTTTAATAACTCGGGATTCCGTAAGAAGTTTCCCGCTACCTTCTTTTCCGGATCCTTTCCAGTTGGCAATAGCTGTACGTTTCATAACTACATTTTGGTTTTATTGGGGTTAAGAAATGACATCATTAACATTTACGCGGCTTTCAGGCTCAACATACTCAATTATAAAACTGTTCCAATGTTCGCCGGTATAAATATTCAGAAATTTTTGCTGCACCAGGTCTAAAATGCTCAGAAAAATAAATATGGCATGAACCCTGTTTTCAGCTTCAGAAAAAATTTCATCAAAGGGTAGGGTTTTCTGTGTTTCTGCTTTCAGTAACACCCAGTCTCTCACTTCTTCAGAGGTATAGTTATATTTTACTACAGTATGAACCGGGCGATTTTTACGATTGTGATATTTTTGCAGGGCTCTTTCAAAAGCTTTTACTAATTTAAACAAGGTAATGCTTTGCAACTCTGCTCCGTCGCTCTGCCATTCTCCGATTTGTAACAGTTCCGTTCCAACATTACCTCTTTGCACTCTTTGCAGCCGGAGCGATTCCAATTCGCTCATTTTTGCAGCCGCCTCCTTGAAGCGCTTATATTCCAGCAATTTATTCACCAACTCGTTTCGCGGATCCACTTCCTGCCCCTGCGCATCAACTTCTTTTCGGGGAAGCAGCATTTTCGCTTTTATCCTCATTAATGTGGATACAAAAAGTATAAATTCACTGCTGAGCTCTATATTTAACTCCTCCGACTGATGGATATAATCAAGAAAGTCATTTATAATTTTTGTAATGGGAATGTTATAGATATCCAACTCGTCCCTTTCAATAAAAAAGAGTAACAAGTCAAACGGGCCTTCAAATTGAGGTAAAGATATCTTATATGAGGACTGGTGCATTTCCGATAAATTGTTCAGGATTACGGGCCTGATGGCGATTTAACAAATGTAACACAATTTCACAGCTTCAGGCGCACGAAGCGTTAATTTACTTCTTCAAGGTATCCCTGATTTCCCTGAGCAGACTGATCTCTTCCGGTGTGGCTGGCGACTCTTCTTCAGATTTTTTTCTGTTTGCTGCATTGATGGCTTTAATAACCCAAAATAAGAAAAGCGCAATAGCTAAAAATTTTATTATAGCAGAAATCGCCATGCCGAATTTTAATTCTGCTTCGCCCACTTTGACGGACAACGTTTCAAAATTGACACCCCCGATTAATATTCCGATAAGAGGCATAAAAATATAATCTACAACCGCACCAACAATTGCCCCGAAAGCAGCGCCAAGAATAACGCCAACGGCAAGGTCAATTACATTTCCTTTAAAAGTAAATTCTTTGAATTCTTTCATCATGCCCATAAAAAAATTTTTTATAAAAAATAAAATGACGCGTAAAAATAGAAAATATTAAAATTTCTTTTCAAAAGTTTTTCCACCCGCTTTCCGGATGAACAAGTTACTCTTGCAGTTATGAAATAATTACGTGAATGACAATTTATTAGAACAAGCCTCACATTTGCGAAGACAATGCTTCCTCCAACGATTTCAGAATCCTGTCACAGGCCATGCGTATCTGATCTTCTTCAATGATTAAGGGAGGAGAAATACGCATACATTCCGGCCTGAATAAAAACCAGTCAGTAATCACTCCGTTCTGATAACAATAATGAATTATTTTCCTGCATTTTTCAGGCGAATCAAACTCTACGGCCATCCATAAACCGAAAGAATTGATTTTACGTATTTCGGGATGTTTCAAATACTGATGAAAGAGCTGTTCTTTTTGTTTTACCTGTTCCATGTAAGCATGATTCTTCAGCGCCAGAAATGCTGCCATGCCGGTTGCGCAGCATAAAGGATGCCCTCCGAAGGTGGTAATATGACCCAATACCGGATTTTCCGAAAGGCTGTTCATTATCTTTTTATCGCTTAGAAAAGCTCCTAAAGGTAGACCTCCACCCAGCGCTTTTCCTAATAACAGAATATCAGGAGTGATGTCAAAATGTTCAAAAGCCCAGAGCTTTCCGGTTCTTCCAAAGCCGCTCTGAATTTCATCAAGAATGAGCAGTGCACCCGTTTCATAACATTTTTTTCGTAGTTTTTTCAACCATTCTTTTTCGGGCGCTAAAATTCCGGATTCAGCCTGAACGGTTTCGGCCACTACGCAGGCGGTATATTCATCCACTTCGTCCAGTGCGGTAATATCATTGTACTTCAGATGCCAGACATCGGGCAATAACGGACGAAAGGCATTTCTCCAGTATTCATCGCCCATGAGGCTCAGCGCACCGTGTGTGCTTCCGTGATAGGAACGTTCAAAACACAGAATGCGGCTTCTTCCCGTATAACGCTTTGCTAATTTGAGTGCTCCTTCGGTGGCCTCGGCGCCGGAGTTTGTAAAATATACACAGTTCAGATGTTCGGGCAGATGCTCCGTGAGAAGCTTTGCATATTGCACCTGAGGACTCTCCACGAATTCGCCGTAAACCATAACATGAAGATAAGCTTCAGACTGCCGGCGTAGGGCTTCCAGCACTTCGGGATGACCGTGCCCTACATTTGCCACACTGATTCCGCCTATCAGGTCAATATAATGACGACCGCTTTTATCATAAATGTAACATCCTGCGGCATGTGAAATTTCCAATGCCGGCGGCGAGGGCGAAGTTTGCGCTATATGTCGGAAAAAAAGTTCACGTTCCGTCATTACCGGCAAATTTCGGGAATCCGAAACAGAGTGATGAATTTTTTGTGCTTTGAAAATTTTTTGAGATACTTTTTATTATATTATTTATACCATCCGTAAAAAACAAGCAACCGGATATCAATAAAATTCGGGTAAAGAAGCCGGATGGTATTACTGTATAGGAATAAAAGTTATTTGTTTAACTGTACGCCCATTTTTATCCCGAAATCAAAGAGATGCTCGTTGATCGGGTATTTTTTTAAGAAACTGGAGAATAACTGATACCTGACCTGAGGACCTACCCGCCATCGGATTTTTCCTGTTTGCTGTTGGGTGAAAATTTCAACGCTTGAATTGACATTCATTCTCCGGATAAGTGATGGCATTTCGGCATAATTTTTATAGTCGGAAGAGATCAGATATGCCCGGTTGTCTATAACAAAGGTAGGTTGTAATGAAGCGCCCATTCCGATAAAATTCTTTTTATTTTCTGAAAACTTCTTCTCTACGCCGATTGGAATTCCGGCACTGAAGTAAAAGTTACGTAACCAGTTTTCCTTTATGCCATTTGTATTCCGGAAACGGCTGATTGTGGAAACGTTTCGGTCACGAAGCGTAATGGTAGCTACTTCGTCTGGATGCTGAAATGCTTTTATATCATATTTGCTCACGCTGAACTGAAGTCCACCGGTCAGATTCCATTTTTCGGAAAGGACATAGGCCGATTTAATACCGATTTGAAATCCCATGTCGGGGCGGTGGTACACCATACTGTTAACGTCTGAAGCATAGGGCATAATACCTGCTGCGTTCATGGAAGCGCTGGTTGTAACATAAGCGTTCACCGAATTTTCGGCCAATGTTCGGTAACTTATAGTGGGGGTAAAATACAATTGCCAAATCCAGGCTCTTTTAACTGATTTCACCTGAATTGATTCCTGATGTCTGTCGGGTATAAAAGGTAATGATTCTTGTTCACTGATTTGTTGTTCATTATTTTCCTCAGTAAATGCTGTTCGTGGCGTTTCCGTAGGGGTTTTGCTGAGGTGTAATTCTTCCGGATTCTGCATTTTTTCTTCAAGCAGATGAGCTGTCTGTGATTGCAGTTGATAATAATGGTTAGAAGCCGTCAGTCCCTCCGGTTGAGGAAATTGCTCCAATGCCGGTAATTCCTTGAATTCTTCAAAAGTTGCGGAAGCTTCGGCTGTTTGCACACCGGTATCGGAAGTTGAAACTGAAGAAGAAATTTCGGTACTGCTTTCTTCAACCGGATTATTTACGGCATCAGAAAGATCAGAAATAATGGTCCGTGGCTTTGTTATATCAAATCGGGTAAAATCAGTATTAACAATCGTTGAATTTTGGATATTATCATCTGTTGAAACGGGTGTTTTTGTATTTACCGCATTAGTGGAATATCCGGGAGTCCGGTTTTCAGAAAAATGATTTAAGGAAATATGATGAAGTTGTTGATCCGGTAAGCGGATTGCGAATTGGTGAGAAAAAGATTCCCGACGTGATACATTACGCCATATCAGAAGCGATGTAATAACGATGAGGAATATCCAACCGTAGGTGTAATTTCGTTTACGCCGATGCAAAGACCTGTAAATACCTTCCCATACTTTTTCGGAAGGATGCATGCGGTACTGTTCCGCTTTTTCTTTCAGAAATTTCTCAAAGTCACCGTTTTTCTTCAAATACTCCATAGTTCTGTCATTTTATCCTGAAAGACAGGAAGGGTACGAAAAAATTTTTATCTGAACATTACATTCATCAGCCAGTTTTCTTTTTTGGGTTTTTGTATGATTTTTTTCCGTATCAAAATCTCTTCCAGCATAGCTCTGGCCCGGGTATATTGGCTCCGGCTGGTACTTTCCTCTATATCCAGCATTTCTGCAATTTCTTTATGACTGTATCCTTCAATGGCGTAAAGATTCAGCACCGTTCGATAACCGATTGGCAGGGCCCTGATACATTCCACAATCTGCTTGGCGTGAATAATGGCCGGAACTGCTTCTTCACGGGTGTGCACACCCGAAGCGAAAGCAATATCCAGGTTGTCATTAAATTTTTTGTTTCTCTTCAGGATATTGATACAGGTATGAACAATAATTTTACGAATCCAACCTTCGAAAGAGCCTCTTCCTTCGTAGGTATGAATCTGAGAAAATACCTTTATAAATCCTTCCTGCAACATATCCTCAGCATCCTCTTTGCTTTGGGCAAACCGGTAGCAAACGGCCAGCATTTTGGAACAAAACCGGTTATACAACTCCCTCTGGGCAGTTGCATCATTGATTATACAGCCTTTGATTATGGCTTCCTCGGTCATAAAATTCCTTTGGTTGCCCGTAAATTAGACAATTTTCCGGGAATAATGCTGCAAAAACTGCAAATTTTTTATAAAAATTGCCAAAAACTAACAGCCGGATGAATTACTACCATTTCGTTCTGACGGCCAGAATAAAGTTTCTTCCCGGTGCCGAAAATCCTGATGCGAAATACCGATAGTTTCTGTCCAGTATATTTTCAACGGCTGCCTGAAGCTGAACGTACTTTCCGATGTTTACATGCCCTCTCCAGTTCAGGGTCATCCAGGAAGGCATTCCGTCCGGCGTGGCATATTGCAAATTATCTTCTCCAAACGGATTATAATCTTTAAGACGCTTCCAGCCGTTAAAAAGAACAAATAGTTCGGTTCCGAATTTTGCTTTTTCGTACATCAGGCTTGTTTTGCCGTACAATGGAGGGATATGACTTTGCGGTATTTCTGTTCCGTCATAATTCGCAATTCTTCCCCGTGTATAAGTCACAGTGCTGGTAAAGGAAAGATAGCGGGAAAAATCCATTTTTGTGCTGGCATTAAATCCATAAGTGCGTCCTTTATTAAGATTCTGGTTTGCAAAAACGGCGCTTTTTACTCCGTTGTAAATTATAGAGTCTTGTCCGTTTAGCTTGAAGGGTGCAGGCACTATAGCATTCCGAAAGAGCGTATAAAATCCGGTTAGTTCAATCATGAATTTTCCGTCAAACGTTTTTTGTATGGTTACATCGGCATTATAGGTATATTCGGGTTTGATGTCGGCATTCGGAACAAAGATTCTTCGGGCAACCGAAAAGTCAAAAATTTTCACGAGATCATCAATATTCGGTGAGCGAAATGCCGAGGATAAGCCGAAACGTAAGCTTGTGTTGCGGCCGGGATTGTAGATGATTCCGGCATTACCTGTTAACGCCAGATGATCCTGTTTGTATTGCGTTACCGGCAAATTAAAAAAGGAATTATCTATTACGTTGGACCGAAGGGTTACGCTTTGCAAACGCAAACCGTCGTTCAGTACCCATTTCCCGTCTGACGATTTGTAGATATGCTGTGCAAACACGGCCATGTAGTTCATTTTATTTTTTCCGTCCGGATAGCGGGTATCCAGTTTTGTTACGGCGCCCGTATTCAGATTGGTCCGCGAGGCTCTGGATTTCACATCATTGAACTGTCCGTCAATTCCGGCAGTGAGTTCGTGTTGTTTCCATAATTTACGGCCGTCGATAACAAAACCCCAGACTTTAACCCGTTCTCTGCGGCTGTCAAACCGGTCGTAACGCCGATATTCTCTCTGTTGCCGGCTTTCTTCCAGATCCTGATAGTTTATGTTTACCTTGATTTCTTCCATGAACGACGAGGGTTTGTATCTGAATTCATAAGCGCTGAGTAATCTTTTTTGCGGGCCGTAATACCATTGTGCCCAGCGAAGGGTTGTGCCGATAGCACCTCCGAAATTGCGTTTATCCTGTAAACGGTCATATCGGGGTATATTCGTGCTGGTGGAATATTGAACATTGAGCAGATGCGATATACGCTCGGAGGGCTTGAATAACAGCTTTTGCATAACATCCCATTGCTTATAGCCGGAATATTTCTGTATCCGTGTGTCTTTATTGGCAATTACCGAATCCCGGAAACCGAAAAATGCTATCAATGAGTCGCGACGGCCGAACGTAGGATATCGGGAAGGATAGCGACTGCCCATCTTCATATCGCCGAAATCGCTGAAGGTAAATGAGGAAAGCCAGGCGATTTTTTTTCCACCTATACTCAGGTCGCCGTGAATGGTTTTTTCATGATTGGCCGTACTGTACCGGCTGAATGCCGAACCGGTTACCAACGTTTTTTCTGTTTTGGATAAAACGGGCGATTTGGTTTGAAGATGTACAATTCCGCCCAGCGCATCGCTGCCGTAAAGTGTGGAAGAGGGGCCATACAAAATTTCCACTCTTTCGAGCATATTCTGATCTATGGTAATTACATTTTGCAAATGCCCTGCACGAAATATTGCCGTATTGTGCCTAATCCCGTCAATGACCAGTAAAACCCTGCTGGCTTCATAACCCCGAATATTAGGACTACTCCCCCCCTGCTGACTCTTCTGAACAAAAAGTTTTCCGCTCAGTATCAATAAGTCGCCCGTGTTTTGACCGTTAAAGCGGGCTATCTGACGAGCTGTAATCACATCAATTTTTTGTACAAGATTTTTTTGTTTTTCAGGATATTTCATGGAGTAAACAACCGCTTCTTCCAGTTCTTTTTCTGCCGAAACGGTATCTTTCTGAGCATCAGATCTGAAAATAAAATGAACAGCCACAAAAAGCAGCAAATATTTTTTCATAACTATTGCTTTTGGTTTTTAAATAATAAAATGATGAAAGGCATCTATTGACATACAGATGCATGCCTCAAAACAATGAGATAGATTCGGATGAGAAATTCCAGGGCGGCTGTTCCGTTACTCCTACAAAAGTGTTATGTAGAGGATAAGTATTTACCGGGAAAAAAATTTCTCTGGGTTGTTTAAAACATAAAATTTCGTGGTGGATACTTTGATAAGCGCCCAAAAGATGAAGAATATGAATCAGAAATTTTACCGTTCGGGAATGGTCTTCGTTCTTCATGAGCTGTTTATGCCATTCTGTTTCTTCGTCATCAAATAAGCCTTTGAGCCGGATGCTGTTGTTATCTGAATACACGATTTCTTTTACATCAAAAAAACGCCCTCCGATTATGGCTTCTTTGTTTTTTTTTATCCAGATCAGATCGTTTTGGCTTACGGTAATCGTTTGGATATTTTCTTTTTCGAGTTTTTCTTCGATGGCCTTTTTCATCATGTGTAAACGCAGATAAAACCAAAACGGACTCAAAAGACCGGCAGTTAAAATGAACAGAAATAAACATGCATATTGGTTTTGTCTGCGTTTCATTCTGAAAGGAGTACTGCAAATTTATATTAATTTGTTTTATGAAGGCTGTCGGCAGGGTAGCGGGCTTTCATTGTATCCATAACCGACTGAGCCCATTTGGTGAGCTGGATTCGCTGTTCGGTGCTAAGCCGCGCCTTTTTATGCATCCACAGATAAGAGGATAAAGGCATTTCTTCTTCTTTCACCACTTCAATAATTTCTTCCATTTTGTGATATTGATAACGCATCGGAAGGCTGGTAAATTCATCAAAATTCAAATGCTCTTTTCCTTCCACGATGTGATGGTTCAGCCACCAATGTACAGGTTGAATGCGTGAATACCAGGGATATCGGGTATTGTTTGAGTGGCAATCCATACAAGATTCTTTCAATAAAGAATGAACGGTATCGGGAACCGGGAAAGCCTTACCGATGAAGGCCGGTTGAATACCGGAAGAAGAATTTTTACGGGGATGTATAAACTGGATGACCACAAAAACGGCCAGTAATACCCATAATATTTTTTTTACCATAAGAAAAAATTTTAATTCAAAGGATCAATCAGAATATTTCCGGTCATTTCGGCCGGAACGGGTAGTTTCATAAAGGTAAGGATGGTTGGGGCAATATCACCCAGTTTCCCGGGTTTGATTGTTCCCCTCCATTCCTTGTCAATTATAAAAAAGGGCACGGGATTCAGCGTATGGGCGGTATTTGGCGTACCGTCTTCATTAATCATATAGTCGGCATTGCCATGATCGGCTGTGAGAAAAACCGTGTAATTTTTTTTCAATGCTGCGCTCACTATTTTTTCCACGCAACGATCCACGGTTTCAACAGCTTTTATGGCCGCTTCCCATACGCCGGTATGCCCAACCATATCGGGATTGGCATAATTCATACACAAAAAGTCAAAAGTTGAATTTTCGATTTCCGGTAAAACGGCATCGGTGAGTTCATAGGCGCTCATTTCGGGCTTCAGGTCGTAGGTAGCCACTTTGGGCGAGGGCACCAGGATGCGCCTTTCGCCCGGAAAAGGATTTTCCCGACCGCCGCTGAAAAAGAACGTTACATGAGGATATTTCTCCGTTTCGGCGGCCCTGAGCTGTTTCAGCGAATGTTGTGCCAGCACTTCGCCCAGCGTATTGTTGAGATTTTCATTTTCGAAGATAACATTTACGTTTTTGAAGGTTTTGTCATACTCTGTCATGGTGGTGTAATGCAGCGGCAGCCTGAACATGTTGTGTTCGGGAAAATCCTGCTGAGTCAGCGCCATGGTGATTTCACGGCATCTGTCCGTTCGGAAATTAAAACAGATAACCGCATCCTGCGGCTGAATTGGTGCCACCGGAGTTCCTTTGGTATCAGTAAACACAACGGGGCGGATAAATTCGTCGGTAATATTTTGCCCGTAGGAATTCCGGATAGCCTGAAGCGGGTCAGTTTCCATAATTCCAACACCTCTGACCATGGCATCATAGGCCAGTTTGATTCGCTCCCAGCGCTTATCTCTGTCCATGGCATAATATCTGCCGCTGAGGGAGGCCACTTTACCCACCGTTTGCTTCATGTGTTGTAGCAGTTCTTCCATAAAACCCAGCCCGCTTTTCGGATCACAATCCCTGCCGTCGGTAAAAGCATGAACATATACTTCACGGAGGTTATGTTGAGCACATATATCAAGGATAGCTTTCAGATGGCGGATATGCGAATGCACTCCCCCGTCGCTCACCAGGCCTAATAAATGAAGTGGTTTGCCTTGTGTTTTGGCATATTGCAGGGCAGATAAAAGTACAGGGTTAGAAGCAAACGAGCCGGTACGGATAGCTACGTTAATGCGCTCCAGTTCCTGATACACAATCCGGCCGGCGCCCAGGTTGAGATGGCCCACTTCCGAATTTCCCATTTGTCCCTCAGGAAGACCAACGGCTTCGCCGCATGTAATAAGTGTTGTATTCGGAAACTTTTTATATAATGAGTCGGTAAAAGGCACATGGGCATTTTTAATAGCATCGGCCGAAGCAACTTTTCCCAACCCCCAGCCGTCCATAATAAGCAGAATTATTTTTTTATTGTTCATAAGTTATACCGACCAGTTAAAATCAGCAACGGAATTATACACTTCGAAAAAAATTTAAGTAAAACTACGTATTTGTTGTGCAAAGAAATCCAATATTTTGAAATCAAAAAGTTTTATTAAATTTGAATAAACAGAGATAACTCCGATAAGAGTGCCGGCACTATCGTAAAACCTTTAAAGCTGGTCTATGAAAAAAATGTACATCATATTGCTGTCGTTATTTGCCGTAACGTTTTCCTCTTTTGCTTTGCAAAATGTGATAGACAGTGTTGTTACTGCCTTAAAAGCAGGAAATGCAACTGAACTGGGCCGCCATTTTGATGAATATGTAGAGCTGGTACTTCCCGACAGAAACGATCATTACAGTAAAGCACAGGCCGAACTGATTGTGAAAGATTTTTTTGAACAAAATAAGGTCAGAGGATTTACCTTAAAGCACAAAGGCGAATCGCCGGGAGGCGGACACTACTGCATCGGATTGCTGGAAACTCAGAACGGGAATTACAGAACTAATGTGTTTCTGAAATTAAGGTCTGCCAGAGAGGTGATTAAGGAAATCCGCTTTCAGGCTATAGAATAATTTTATTTAATTCCGCAATTCTTCTGCTTTAATATTTTCTCTCTCTTCTGCCCCTTATTATGCTACATTTGCAGAAATGAATGAAGAACTGTTTTTAAACCGGTTTATTGAAAATGCTCTGCAGGAAGATATCGGCGACGGGGATCATTCCACGCTGTGCTGTATCAGTCCGGATGCCAGAGGAAAAGCCGTTTTGTACTTAAAACAGGAAGGAGTTTTGGCCGGTATGCGTATTGCAGAAAAGATTTTCAGATACCGTGAGCCCGATGCGTTGTTTACGGCTTTTAAGAAAGACGGCGATGCCATTCAAAAAGGGGAAAAAGCGTTTCAAGTAGAGGCCAGAATTTACACCATACTTTCCTGCGAACGATTGGTGCTGAATTGCATGCAACGCATGAGCGGCATTGCCACCCTGACCCGTCAATATGCCAATAAACTGAAAGGCTACAAAACCCGCTTGCTGGACACACGCAAAACAACTCCGAATTTTCGCTTACTTGAGAAAGAAGCCGTGCAGATTGGCGGGGGGTATAATCATCGTTTTGGTCTTTATGACATGATTTTGTTAAAGGACAATCATATTGATTTTTGCGGAGGTATAGATAAAGCCATTGAAAAAGCCTGGGCTTATGTACAAACCGTAAAACCGGAACTGAAAATAGAAGTGGAAACCCGTAATCTGGAAGAGGTGACAAAAGTAATGGAAGCCGGGCGGGGCAAAGTGTTTCGCATCATGCTGGATAATTTTTCGCCTGCTCAATTAAAAGAAGCCGTAGAACTGATTGGCGAAGAGTTTGAAACCGAAGCCAGTGGCGGCATTCATTTAGACAATATTGAACTGTATGCGCAAACCGGGGTGGATTACATCAGCGTAGGCGCTCTGATACATCAGGCAAAAAGTTTAGATATGAGCCTGAAGGCATTTTTTGATTAAAGCATCATTTATGGCCAAAAAGAAATCAGCGGATAAATACGGGTTTGTGTACAGCACCGACCCTCAGTTTCGTTTTACTTACGAAACCGAAACACCGCAAACCTTATCCAAAGAGCAACAGCGATTAACGGTGCGTATTGACACCCGACACAGGGCCGGAAAGGCTGTTACGCTGGTTGAAGGATTTACCGGAACGAATGAAGACCTTGAGCGTTTGGGAAAAGAACTGAAAGCCTTTTGCGGCTGCGGCGGCTCGGTAAAAGAGGGTGTGATACTGATTCAGGGTGACCACCGGGAAAAAGTGTTTCAGTGGCTTTTAAAAAACGGATATTCTAAGGTTAAAAAAAACTGAACAAAGAAATGTAATTGATGACGAGGCGGAAGCCGGTGATATTTTTTTGCAGGCATTTCCCACCATTAAATTTTTCACTGAAAAGAACTTTTGAAAAATTATTTTGCCGGGTCATCGTGATACAGTTGAAGGGCTGCCCCGCCTGAAGGGCCTGGCCACCGCCGCAGGCGGAGGGCGGAGCGACAGCGACCCCGTAAGGCGGGGGACCGCAGATGATTTATAGACAGACGCCGGGAGCCCCAAATCATCATTCACATTTCTGCAATAACCTTTCAGTTGCCCGTTTTAACTGGCTGAACTATCGGATGATATTCTTTGCTTTTTTTTCTGTTCTAAAGCAATACGGCGACGTGATGATGTGAATTCGAAAAATTAGTCGGAAACCATTTTAGGCAAGAGCCTGTATTTCAGCAACGCGTTGTAAAGCAGAATGAGCGCAGGCACAAACAAAAGGGTGGCCAATAACGAATTGCGATAAAAAGGCAAACCGGCTTCGTAACAAAGCAACAGCCCGTTGAAATTTTTTGCATAAAAGGCCTCGTCAGCCGAGAGCCACACCATAAAATTGGAAACCAGAAAAAATAATGTGGGTGAAAGAATGCTGCCTACGGCTACTGCACCATAACTTTTACCCCTAAGCGCCCAACCTATAAAAGTAACCGCGAGAATGAGAAGATAATTTTTCCACTGACCTGAATAAAATCCGGGATAGGGAAACTGCCCGTTTCGATAAAGCATATGAATCACCGCATCGCTGATGAACAAGGCGAGTAAAGGCCAGATAAAAGTTTGGTCTTTACGCGGAATGAAAAAACCGGCTATTAAGGCTATGGCTAATACCGGCGAAAAACCTGACCATCGGATGTCAGGTCCGAATTGATATTTGCAAATAACGGAAAGTATAACCAATACCATTAAATAAATGATATGTGAACTTCTTTTGTTGTTCATACAGGATTTTTTTGGGCACAAGCTGAGTTATAAAAGCAGAGCGCAAAGTTAAGGTTTATTAAATATATGATTTATTATGGCGGGAAGTTTGCGGTAACAGTGAACATTTCAGTCAGTTCGGATTCGCCGGTTAACGAATAAACCGTATCGGGAAAAATTACCATGGCTGTATTTCCGGGTTGCAGCAAAATGTTGCCGGGCTCGCAACGAATAATGCCGCTGACCCGCATAAGAATTTGAGTGGATTTTGAAGTGAGCTGCAAGGTTTCTTTGTAATGTAATCTTATTTTTGAAAGTGAAAAATCAGAAACGGGAACGTGATAAACCGAAACATACTGAGACTGAGGTTGAGGATAGATGACCTGCGGGGATACGGGATAATAATTCAGGGTTTTCAACAGTTCGGGTATGTCTATGTGTTTCGGCGTGAGCCCGCCCCGCAACACATTATCAGAACTGGCCATGACTTCCACGCCATAGCCCTTCAGATATGCATGAATCATGCCCGCCGGCTGAAACAGGCCTTCGCCCGGTTTGAGGTGCACAAGGTTCATGAAAAAAACAGAAAGTATTCCTTTGTCGGGATTGCCGGAATTCCAGTATTTTTTTAATGCCATAGCCGCATAATACTCCTGCGAGTCGGCAGGAATTTTTCCCTGTTCAGCAAGGGGTAATAGTTTTTCTGCCAGCGGTACCAACATGCTGTTTACATCCTGCTGCGCCATTTCCATTACATGGCGGTATAGCCCCTTATATCCCTGTTGGGAAAATACAGGGTACAATGGCTTTAATTCCGGTATTTCATTCAGGGTTTTTTCCAGCAGGTCGGGGGATTTGAAGCCCTGAAGGGCATAAAAATCACTCAGGGCTACGATGAGTTCCGGTTTATGATTGTCGTCTTTATAATTTCGGTGCGGTGCGGAAATCGGGATGCCGGCCTGATTTTCGCGGGCAAATCCTTCCTGGGCCTGTTTTTTATCGGGATGAACCTGTATGGAAAGCATTTCCCGAACATCAATAGCTTTCAGCAGAAAAGGCAGTTGCGAAACGAATGCCGTCAATTCTCTTTGCTGCTGCGGAATCTGTACCAAAGAAGGAGCCGAGGGATGTGTGCCGAGCCAATATTCGGCGTAAGGCGTTTTACTATCTGCTGTCAGGTTGAGCAAGGAAGGAATAAATGAAAATCCGCCCCATTCGTAGTGCATTATTTTGCCAATGAGAGGAAATATTCCCTGCATGTTGTAATTTACCGTTTGAACCGGTAAAGATACAGATGGCAAAGCATAATGAATTAGGAAAAAAGGGGGAAGATATGGCCGCAGAGTGGCTGGTAAATCAAGGCTATCGCATTTTACACCGCAACTGGCGGCATTCATATCATGAAATTGACATTATAGCCGAGAAAGGGAAATTTCTTCATTTTATAGAAGTGAAGGCCCGCCATTATTCGCCTTACGGACATCCGGAAGAAAGCGTTACCAAACGCAAATTCAAACATCTCAAGCAGGCCGCAGACGAATATCTGCATCAACACCCGGGGCATATGTGGATACAGTATGATATTCTGGCAATTACTCTTTACAAAAACAAACCCCCTGAGTATTTTCTTCTGGAAGATGTATTTCTTTAGTTTTTCTTTTGCGACAAGGCATCTATGATTTTTTGCACTAACAAAAAAGTGGCGGGACAATATTCCAGATTTTGTTTTATGATGTGACCGTAATCTCTGAAATTTTTATGATGGTGCGGAAAATGCCTGCAGTCGTGCGGCCGTATTTCATAAATGGTACACTTGTTGGTGGCGAGGTTTAAAAACTGACACGGGGTTTTTTTATTAACCCAGTCACCCCCCGGTTTCCTTTCTTTTTTAAGCCATTTATGTTTAAATTCACTTACCGTCATACCGAGGTGTGAGGCGATACGCCGGATGTCTGAAAGCTTGTAGGTGGGTGTCATGTTTTTACAGCAGTTGGCGCAGCTTAAACAGTTCATTTCGCTCCAAACGGCTGTATCGGCCCCTGAAATTATGTTTTTTAATCCCGGAGTTCTTTTTTTTTCCAACCCGGCGAGAAAAAGGCGAAACGATTTTTTATACTTCTTAACCCATTTGCGGAAACTGCTCAGACCCTTATAAACATATTTTTTTTGTAAGATAACCGCCATGTAGCAAATTTGAAGAAAAATTAAAAACTATTAACCGGCCTGTTAATTTTGTAATTCCAAACTGCATAACATGAAATTTTATTTTCTGATTTCGGGATTCGTAATTCTTCTCACCGGCCTGTGGCATTCGGGTTGCAAATCTTCAAAAGCTCCTCAGTTATTTTGCGACACAGTCTGTAATCAGGATACCCTACGTTTTATCGGCAATTTTCCGACCCGGCCTGCCATTATGATTACCTTTGAAAATTGTGAGCCGAAAAAAATTACCCGCAGCTATCTGGGTATGGGTTCAACGCTTACCACCGATTTCGGATTTTCGGGGGTAAAGGTGAATAAGAATTATATCCGATGCCTTTTTAATGATACCTCGGCTGTCTATATTCTTTTCAACGATTGTGTAACAGGTCGCGGATTTCAGATTAAGATGCCGTTTAATAAAAGCGGGGTCATCAGCAAACGAGCCAGCTCACTGAACAATTTTGACCCGAAGTTTAATATAGCTGAGGATATGGTAGCTTATATTGACAAAGGCAATGTTTTTGTGGAAGAAGTGACCACCGGAAAAAAAGCGATGATGACCTTTGGCAAAATGCTGGATATTGATTACAACAATATTCATGAAACCATAGACTCGGCCCATATTACAAACCGACGTATCTGGATGAAAATAAAAATTGACAATGCCTGGAAAGAGCTGGAGAAAAACATTACTCCGGAATAGTTTGCCTTAACGCCAATTGCCGGCAGCCATGTGGGAGTCGTACAAAAAAGGATTCAAAAGCTATCTGGAGCTGGAAAAATCATTGTCCGTCCATTCGGTGTCGGCCTATTTGAGAGATGTAGCGCATTTGACGGATTTTCTTTCTGAAAAACAAATGCAACTTACTCCCTCGCAAATTACTTTTTCCGATTTGCAGGCTTTTGTTCAATGGATAGCTTCCCGAAACATCAGCGAGACTTCGCAGGCAAGGATTATTTCCGGAATCCGCGCTTTTTTTCATTACTGTCTTCTGGAAGATATTGTGACCAAAGACCCGACCACCCTGCTGGAATCGCCCAAACTCAAAAGAACATTACCCGACACGTTAAGCTTTGAAGAAATTGAAAAAATGATTCAAAGCATTGATTTGAGTACTCCGGAAGGCACCCGCAACAAAGCCATCCTGGAAACCATGTACAGCTGCGGATTGCGGGTAAGCGAAGTGGTTAATCTGAAAATATCAAATTATTATCCCGAAGCGGGATTTGTTCGCATTTTGGGCAAAGGAAGCAAAGAGCGGCTGGTGCCCGTTGGGCAAACGGCCATCCGATATATTGATTTGTATAAAAATGAGGTTCGCCGCCTGCTGCCCATAAAAAAAGGGCATGAAGATTTTTTATTTCTGAATCACAGAGGATCCCGTCTTTCGCGGGTCATGATTTTTTACATCATCAAAGACCTGGCTGCCAAGGCCGGCATCAAAAAAAATATATCTCCGCACACCTTTCGTCATTCCTTTGCCACGCATCTGATTCAGGGAGGCGCCGATTTACGGGCCGTGCAGCAAATGCTGGGGCATGCCAGCATTACCACTACGGAAATTTATACGCATCTTGACCGGGAATACCTTCGTCAGACGCTGGAAAAATTTCATCCCGCATTTCAGTAATTTATACTTTTTATTTTACCAACCTGAGCCGGTTTCATAATCCCGGGTGAAGTTAGTTTCCGGTAAAAGATTTTTTAACTTATAAATAATCAAAAGCATCAGGCTGTAGTCTGCTAAATAAACATCATACTGACGCTTAGCCGCCAGAATTTTATTCCTTACTTTTAAAAAAACCGCCTTCTAATTTTAGATTTTGAATTTTTTCACCACATTGTTTTCAATGAATTTATTTCTGCAGTTGTTTTTTTCTTCCGCTCTCTTTCGTTAATTTTTTTCGACGAAGATGTTGTTCATTCTGCAGGCTTTTTTTGTTTTTCAACTGCGTTGTTTTCTCTTTTTTATGTGGTGGAGATACAGGATGCACACCGGGTGCAACCATGCCTAATATAAAAGGGGGCATATCCTGCACCGTATCTTTATAACAAACATTTGGCTTTTCGGGATTTTGGGATTTGACAAAAGTTGATTTCAGCAATAAAAAGAAAGAGGAGAGCGCCAACGCAAATCCATATTTCAGTCTTCGAAGAAAGCTGCCGGCAACTGACGTTTGCGGCATCAGTTGCGACGAATGAAAACGGCCGCACAGGTTTTGTTTCTGTCGGGTTTTAAAATATTCTAACAGTTCGTGGTCAGTCATTCGGGTAAAATCAATCACTACACGCTGACAACGGTTGCAGAAACGCCCCTCGGGGACAGGCGACATTCCGTCCCAATTTTCATAGCATGGGTTTGGGACGGTAAGATGAATTTTAGCTTCCATTTTTCTGTTATTTAAAAACAGGGTTATTCTTTTATTGACTTTATCAGTTGCCGGGTCATTTGTATGTCTTTATGAATAGAAAGAACCAGAATGCAGGTAGCCGTACAAAACACTGGGCTGGTGATACAGTGGTGGCCATTCCAACTGCCGTTGTTGTTTTGAATCTGAATCAAACGCTTGCTCATCATGTCGTACCATTTTTTCCATTCATTTCCGCCTTTCATAAAAACACTTTCTCCTGTCATCAGATAGCTCAGGAATTCTTCTCCTCCATTGCTTCCGAATCCTATCATTACTTCTTCTTTTACCGATTCCTGTTCTGCGGCTTTGTTAACAGAATAGGCTGTTGCCAGTTGTTTTGATTCCAATACGTCAACACCGGCTTTTTGCAAATTTTCTATCGTGACATCCGGTGTGGTAATTTTTCCTTCTTTTTGTGCTTTTTGTATAATTTCTTTTGTTTTTCTGGCTTGTTTTGAATTTGCTCTAGCGGTGCTTGAAATACCGTAAAGCGCTACGCCTGCGGCATCTGAAGTTTTAACGGACAGGGTTTGTGCATCAAAATGGCTGTTCTGATAGTCTCTGCTTTTATTCAGCGCATGCTGATCTACACTTCGACCTGCCTCCTGAGCGCTTTCCAGCGCATTATGAGCAAGGGCTGATTGTAAGACCGGCGCCCATCCCCCATCGCGCCAGCCGCCGTTTTCGTCCTGCTGCTTTTGAATTTTAGCCACACATTTATCCAGGGCCTTTTCAATTCTTTTTTTGAATTCTTCATCCTTCAGGTCATAATGCAGGAGGTTGGAGAAATACTGTGCCGTTAAAATAACATCTATATTTCTACCCAGCTTGGTTTGCGGCTGCGTGTTCGTGAGTTTAGTAATATAAAGTTGATTTTCGGGACACGATTCTACGGCGTTCAGTAAATACAATGTAGCTTTGTGGATTGACGGAGCGCTGTTGCCATTATCCCATCCGCCTTCGTTGCGAAGCAGCGCCATGCATACCAGTGCGGTTGTGGCCGGATCGGTTTCCACGGCATGCGGGTCTAATACATGCTGTTTGTAGTGACTTCCGGACCCCCAGCCCCCGTTTGCCGCCTGGGCTTTTTCAAGCCATGCGATTGCTTTTTGAATTGATTCTTCTACTTTTTCAGGAGTAACAAAAGCGGCAACATGATTCTCATCAGCCGTATCCAATCCGAAAATAGTTTTCATGACACAAACCTAATGAGGGTGTTGATTAGCACAGCATCGTACCGGCATTTTTTCTTCATTTTTCTTTTCAGAAAAATAAAATCCGGCCGATACCAGTAAAGCCACAGTAAAAACGAAACCAGGCAGAAAGCGCCCCGATAAAAGCCGAAAAGAAAAAGAGGTATCTTTCATATCCTGAAATTTTTGAGGTTACGTTTAAAAAAAATGTCAGCCCCGGATTTCCTTTGTTGTTGTTTTGTTAATAAAATATCAAAATGCCGGATCTTCTGTTTTTCATTCATAAGATGCTATTATTTTTTACCTTGCCTTTTATACAGGCTGACAATACCATGATGCAGGTATTTTTGATTTTACATACATCAAAATGATTTTTTAATAAAACATTTTATCTGGAATCCGGAAAATACATAGGATTGCATACGTTTACAGATGATGAGTTAATCCGTCTTTTCAAAAAAGAAGGAAATACGGAAGCGGTCGGAATTTTATATGAACGCTATGTGGAACTGGTGTACGGTGTTTGTTTGAAATATTTAAATAATCCGGAAAGCGCAAAAGACGCTGTCATGCAGATTTTTGAAGAGCTCCTGACCAAACTCCGCAAACACGAGATAGAGTATTTCAGAGGATGGTTATATCGCCTTTCCAAAAATTACTGCCTGATGCAGTTGCGCAAGCCGGCTTATAAGAAAAATACTGAATTTTTAACGCATCATGTGCAAAATGAAGAAATTTTGCATCTGAATACTGTAATGGAGCAAGAAGAAAATCTGAAAATGATGGAATTTTGCCTGGAGCAGTTACCGCAAAAACAAAAAGAGGCCATTGTGCTGTTTTACCTGAAAGAAAAATGTTATCATGAAATTGCCGATCTGATGAACGAACCCTGGAACTCCGTAAGAAGCCTGATACAGAATGGCAGACGAAATCTGAAAATCTGTATGGAAAAAAGAGGTGTTACATATCCTCAAAAACAATCAAACACCTGAGCAGAAAACATGAATGATAAAAAAAACATAAAATCCTTTACCGTATCTGATATTGAAAAATATCACAAAAACGAGTTGCCGCCTTCCCGCCGGCACGAGCTGGAAAAAGCCGCACTGGAAGATCCTTTTCTGGCCGATGCCCTTGAAGGATATGAGGCGCATGCGCAACGCATGGCAGATGACATTAACGAGTTAAAGAAAAATATTTTACAAAAAACGTTAAGCCCAACGGGGAAAAACAAAAAAAGCCTGATACGAAGAATACCTGTATGGGCAAAAGCAGCCGCAGCCCTGATATTATTAGGAGGAGCAGGTTTAATTACTTATAAAATATTTAAACCCGGAAAAGAACACACACTTACAAAAACAGAAACCGAAAAAAATGAACGATGGCAAATACAACATGACACCGTAATTTCTTCCGTACAAAACCCGCCTCATGAAACATTCCCTCCTACGGCCACTTCAACAGAAAAAGAGTCAGCACAGAAAACTTTAGAAGTAAATAAAAACAAGGAATATGAATCGGTAACACTACCTCAAAAACAACAAGAAATAAAACCGTCCGTTACAACTTCACAACCGGCCCTTCAGAATTCCGATTCACTTCCGCCGCCAACCGTTCAGATTCATGAACCCGAAAAAATTCAGGAGGAAAGAATCCTGATATTAGACCGGCAAAAAAATCCTGAAGCCGTTAAAAAACAACCGGCCCCCGCAGGAAACTCTGCTAAAAGAGAAAACACGGAAGAAAATGCTGAAGGCCTGGTTGTGCATCTGAAAGAAAATAAACAAATACAAAGGCAGTCCGTAGAGCCAAAAATTCTTTATCCCATTAAAGGAGTTATAACAGATTACCGGGGAAATGCACTTGAGGGAGTTATTATCACAAATTTAGAAACCAAAAACAGGGTGAAAAGCGATGAATCAGGAAATTTTATGTTTCTTTCGGCAGATACTGTGATAAAAGTAAAAATAGAATTGAGCGGATTCAGAACGGTTCGTACCACGCTGAAAAAAGATATTCAAAATATTATTTCTTTGAAAACAAAAGACAATTAATTCCTGCAATACATTTCACTCGCCAAACGAATCAGCCCGGGCGTACAACTTTTCAAAAAAAGATAACTACAGCATTTCGCTCTTTCGAATGAAAGGGGCCGGTATTATTTTCTGCTTCTTTTAATTTTCAAACAAAATTTGATAATCACTGTTTTATCTTAACTTTAGCACAAAATTACTTTTATGAAAAAGTATTTAGTGATTGCTTTTGCTCTTTATTTACAACCTTCTTTTTCACAACAGCTGAATATCCCGCAACCCAGTCCGCTGCAAACGGTAAAGCAAAATTTCGGCCTTTCTTTTATTGAAATTTCCTACTCCAGGCCGGGGGTAAAAAACAGAAAAGTTTTCGGCGATCTGGTGCCATACAATCAGGTATGGAGAACCGGAGCCAATGCAGCTACCACTATTACCTTTGGTGATGAAGTAACTGTAAACGGAGTAAAAATTGCTCCGGGCAAATACGGGTTGCTGTCTATACCGGGCGAAAAAGAATGGACTATCATTATCAGTAAACAAACCGATGTAACCGGTCCGGAGGCGTACAAACAGGATCAGGATGTTGTTCGGGTGAATGTGAAACCCCTTTCGTTAAGCATGCCGGTGGAGACGTTTACTATCAGTATTGACGATATAAAAAACAACAGTTGCAAAATTGCCCTTATATGGGATAAGGTGTATGTGCCATTTGAGGTAACAACCGAAGTGGACAGTAAAGTAATGAAGCAGATTGAAAATGTAATGCTGAAAGACAATAAGCCTTATTATTCGGCAGCCAACTATTATTATGAAAACAATAAAGACCTGAATCAGGCTTTAGAGTGGGTTAATAAAGCGGTAGAGATGAATCCCAACTCGCAACCCTGGGTGCACACGTTAAAAACCAAAATTCTGGCCAAGCTGGGACGAAAAGAAGAAGCCCGCGCCGCCGCACAGAATGCAATCCGAATAGCTCAGTCAACCAAATTTCCTGAATTTGTGAAGCAAAACGAAGAAATCTTAAAGACCCTGAAATAAGGATATTTTTTCAAGAAAAAAATTTTCCGGAAAACAGCGGCAATTCATAACGGTTGCCGCTTTTTTTACCGTAAGATTTCATGAAAAATATTTTATAGTAAATTGTTTCCGGTTTCGCATTATGCGACATATTGTCTGTTTGTTTTTTTAAAGGCCGCCTGAAACAATGAAGAAAACAATATTACCCCGGCCACGCCAATCGGATTCAGCCATAAAAAGCCAAGCTGAATTTTTTCCTGTCGGGAAAGAAAAAAGATGACCAGTACCAGAAGTTCGGCAACAAGCGCCCCCCAGAAAACGGCATGTCCGTTTTGAATTCTTCTAAAAAAAAGAGCCACTACAAAAACGCCGAGAATGACGCCGTAAAAAAGCGAGCCCAATACATTGACTGCTTCAATCAGGCTGTTGCCGGCATTGTAGGCAAACATGGCTACGATAATACAGAAAACACCCCACCCCAGTGTGTAAAGCCTGGATAACCTGAATTCCTTTTCGTCTGATTTTTTTTGTGAGGCATATCTTTTGTGAAAATCCACAACGGAAGAAGAGGCCAGCGAATTAATGGCGGCAGCGATGCTTCCCCAGGAGGCCAGAAAGATAACGGCAATTAACAATCCGACAAGGCCCTCGGGTAGATGATCCAGCACAAAGCGAAGAAATATATAATTCGTATCGTTGTCGTCGCCGCGAATTTCGGAAGAACGAATCCAATCCTTTACTTTTTTTCTCAGGCTGTCTGATTGCAGTTGCAGATATTTCAACTTATCAATCGCTTCATTTTTTTTTGCATCTGCCTTCGTATGCAGCAAAGCAGAAATTCCGGCAGCTACTGCTTTTTTTTCATTTTGTATTGCCTGATAATGTTGCCGGGCTATTTGCAGCGAGTCGCGGTAAGAAGATTGTTGCAGTTTTTTCAGTTGTACCTGATTGAAAAAAATCGGAGCGTCGTAAAATATATAAAAGGTAAACAACAGGGCGCCGATCAGTAAAATACCAAACTGCATGGGTACTTTGACGAAACCGTTCATCAGCAAACCCATCCGGCTTTGGGTTAGGGAGCGGGCGGTGAGATAACGGCCTACCTGGCTTTGGTCGGTGCCAAAGTAAGAAAGCGCCAGAAAAAAACCGCCTATCAGCCCGCTGATGAGATTGTATTGATCTTTCCAGATGAATTTTCCGTTTTCAAATCCGGTCGTGATAACATTGAGTTTTCCCAACTTTCCGCTGATGTATAATGCATCGGTGAAGCTCACCCGTCCCGGAAGTTTTTGTACAACAATCACGGCCGCCACAAACATGGCCGAAAGAATAATGAACAACTGTAACTGCTGCGTATAGGCCACGGCTTTGGCGCCTCCGCTAAGTGTGTAAATGATCAAAAGGCCGCCCATGAAAAGGTTGGTGTAATAGATATTCCATCCGAGCAGAGAAGATAATATGATGGATGGCGCAAATATGCTGACCCCCGTAGATAACCCCCTTTGCAGAAGAAATAAAAAGGAAGTCAGCGCCCGGGTTTTGTTATCAAATCGCACTTCCAGAAATTCATAGGCAGTATAAACTTTCAGTTTTCTGAATACGGGAACAAAAAAAATGCAGATGACAATCATGGCCAGGGGCAAGCCGAAATAATATTGCACAAACCGCATACCGTCGGTATAAGCCTGGCCGGGAGCCGATAAAAAGGTGATGGCGCTGGCTTGTGTGCCCATGATACTTAAAAGTACCAGGCCCCAGGGCATACTTCGGTTGCTGAGAAAAAATCCTTCCAGATTGTGAGTAATCCGGCTTTTATATACGCCATACGCAATAACCAAAGTCAATATTACGGCCAGCACCAACCAGTCTAATATGCTCATGAAAATTTTTTAGTAAACAAATAAAACAAAACCATCAGCAACATAAGAAAGATAACGAGCAGCACATACCAGGCAGTCCAGCTTTTGAAAAGTGGCGGTTTTTCATTTTCGTTTCTGAGCATAGTTTATTTTCTGAAAAAACGAAAAAAAGAGGACAGTCCGATTAATGCACAAAAAATCAATGCCAGAAAAATTCCGATTTTTACCCGCCTTACGGCAATACCGATTACAAGCCCCGTCAGAATAGCAAATAAATAAGCCCATTCATTTCGTGTAAGACCGGCAAACTGCTTCCTGTCCATTTTTTTCGGAATTATTGTTTTTTATGTTGATTCAACGCAATCAGATTTGCCAGCAGACGATAAGCACCTGTTACTCCGGCAGGCAGTTGCCTGAAAAAAACCAATCCGGTATAAGTAAACCATCCTTTTCCGTATCGGGTTATGAGCAGGCTTCCGTCATCGGAGGTTTCGCCCGCATCGGCCATGCGCAGTAATTTCTCATATTTTCCGGCGCTGTCAGATGCATGGTAAATGCTTCTTTCCTGCACCCAGCCCTTGAAATCTGCTGATGTGATTTTATTGGGAAAATGAAATACGGGATGTTCGGGTTTAAGTAAAGTGACCCCGGCCTGTTCATCCGTAACCCTGTTTCTTGTGATGTTGAAAGGATATGGACCGATTTTAGCCCGAAGCGGGCCAATGGAAGTACTGGTGTTGTATTGTACAATCAGATTTCCGCCCTGCTTTACATAATTCATCAATTTCTCATAATATTTATTCAGCCATTCATGGGTATTATATGCTCTTACGCCGGTAATGATGGCATCATAAGCGGAAAGATTAGCCCGCTCAAGTTCTTTTTCACCCAGCAGATCTACTTCAAATCCCATCTGTTCCAGGGCATCGGGCACTTTATCGCCGGCGCCCGTTATGTATCCGATTTTTTTTCCTGCCGTTTTCAGGTCGGCCATTCTATGGATTACCGTTGCCCGGGTGAAATAACTGATATAGGGAATATGATCATATTTTATTTCACGAAGGCTCAGATTATATATTGTTTGAAAATTATTTTTTTCCTTCACAAAAAACATATATTCGTCATCGTCCGTACTTTCTATCATGAACGGCACACGAATTCTGTTCGATGTTTTTTCTGTCGTCACTCTGTTCTGATGCAAACGAAATGAAAAGGGTTGGTTAAACCGGCTTTCAGCCATAACCGGCGAAACTTCCAAAGGATTTTTATAAAACTGAACCTCGACGCTCCCGGTAAATCTTTTTGTATTTCTCGAAACTTTAACCGGTTGAGGGGTATGCAGCATTACCGGAGGAATCACAACCAGAGGCTGATACAATTCTCCTTTCACGGGATCGGTAAATTTATATTTCACGGGAACTGTAAATTCAAGCACCTGATCCAGAATTTTCAATGTAAAAGTGGCCTCAAAAGCAGGAGGAGATTCCGGCGATCCGGCTAAGTCTAAGCGGCTTATTGTAAAATGACCTTCTTCCATTTTTTCTTCAAGCCAATACGGCTGCGAAACAGGTTTTTGCATTGATACATAGAAAGTTTTCGTGAAAGAAACATTTTTATTCGTTGGCAGGAGAGCGGACATCACACTGTCATAACTGTCCACAGAGAGTCGCAGCCACTGCGAAGGAATGCCGTTCCTGTTGTTTACGGTAAATTGGATTTTCACTGAGTCTTTTTGTACGGCATAGGGCGAAGCGGCAGATGCTTCCAGATATATTCCTCCGCAGTGGCGGATTAATGACTTTATTTCAGAGAGTTTTCGTGTTTTCCAGATCCCGTCAGGCAGTTTCAAAACCGACTCATAAAGTTTAATGAGGTGCACTACTGCTTTTTGCGGCCGTAAAAAATCGTAAGAGGCCAGCATCGTATCAATCATTTGTTCTATTCTTTCTCCGCCCGGAATTCTTCGCCAGGAAATATCTATATCATCCATCAGATCCTGAACCGGCGGTTTTCCTTTTGTACAAACAAAATATTCAAAAATTTCACCTCTGGAAGAAGGCACTCCGAATCCCTGGCTTTTGTGCTGGCTTCGGCTTTCTGCGGCAATCTCTCCGTAGCTTTTCCCTAAAAGAGAATTAAATCCCCCCACATCTATCTTAAACTGATCGCTCCGGGTAGTGTTCGTGCCGCCAAAGTTAAATGTATTCCAAAGCACCCTGGTGGCTTTCCATGGATCTGCAAGTTTCAACTGTTCTGCGAATCTGGTAGCATCGCCGGAAATTTCATAGGCTTCATTGGCCAGGATAGCTGAAGCAGTATGATGACCGTGTCCTCCTTCACCGGTTACCGGAAAACGGGTAATGATGATATCCGGCTGAAATTTGCGAATGATCCAAACCACATCGCCGAGAATTTTTTCTTTATTCCATATGCTGAAGGTTTCTTCCGGAGTTTTGGAATAGCCGAAATCGTATGCCGAAGTAAAATATTGTTCTCCGCCGTCAATTTTCCGGGCCGCCAGTAATTCCCGGGTGCGAATGAGACCCAGTTCTACTCCCTGCTCTTCGCCGATAAGGTTTTGGCCTCCTTCTCCGCGAGTTACAGATAGATAGCCGGTGGTAAGAAGTTTTTCATTGGATAGCCAGGCTATTAATCTTGTATTTTCATCATCGGGGTGCGCCGCCACATACAGCACCGAACCCAGCACTTTCAGCTTCCGCATGGCCAGATAAATTTCTGATGATGTTAAATTTCTTTCAGCCTGCGAAAAAACCTGCCCTGCCGTATGAAACAAAACAAATAATAAAACAATTTTTTTCATCTTCGGAAATGTTGCCTTTTTTATTCAATAAGGTATTCCATATTTTGCTCAGCGTATGGCCGAAAAGAATACGGCATTACAAAGCATCAGCTTTCCGTTTTCCCAAAAACTTCTGAACATAATATCATCGGCGAATCCAATCACAGAACCGCTTCCCATGTTTACCACACCGAATATCAGCCCGTCTTTCATTGTTTCTTTCAGCCGGAAGCCCACAAAGCCCGAAACGGGATTTTCTTTTTTCAGCACACCTACATTCCAGCCTCCTTCTTTGATAAATTCATATAAACCGCCATCCTGACGCAAGGTATAATAGTAATCGGGATAACCAAAAGCCAGGGGATGTGTATTATCTAAAGAGATGCGATAGATAGAGCCTGTTGTCATCTCAGTTAATTCTTCTCTTTCGCGGTTTTCAAATTTTTTTAAAAGAGAATAATCTTGTTTTGACTCATTGGATTTCTTATCTTCTTCCTTTTCATTTTTAACTTTGAATCCGATATCATTTTTGGCCAGTTGAGTCATGGCGCTGCCAAAAGCAATTACTCTTCCTCCGCGGCGAATCCATTGTTTGAATCCTTCCGTCAATTCTTTGTCGTTTAAAAACCGGTAATTTCCTTCGGGCATAATCAATACATCAAACTTATTCCAGTTGATGCGTTGAATATCATTTGCCAGGATTTGTGTAACCGGGTAGTTTAATTCTTCATCAAAAAAATGCCATATTGAACCTGACGCCGTGGCACTAACGGCATCGCCGGTAATCAGGCCTACTCTGGGAGGTTTCAACGGATGAATTAAATCGCTTCCGAAATCCGGCCCTTTCTCTGCCCAACCGCTTTTTACCGGATACAAAGCAACGTTGTTTTCATCTGCTGTTTTTCGTACAATCTCCCAAAGTCCTTTGCCGAAAGCTTTGTTGGAGCTTTGCAAAATAAGAATTGCTCCCCGTTCAAATTTTTTTCCTCCCGCCTCAAAAGGAACTTCCGATACCCGAAGCAAAATTCCCTTTTTCAACAGCTCACTGACGGTTCGTGCGGAAGCCATGCCTTTCCATGGCAGCACATATCCGTATTCGGTATTCGGGTTGTTTATCTTTTTCGCAGATGGTTTTCCGCTGATCGGAATTCTTTCTCCGGAAGCATACGCTTTAACCCCGTAAACATAGGGCAGCGACCAGGCCGTAATATCATAAGTTACGGAATCATTCAGTTTTGATTTGGGTTCAAACAACACTTTTACCATGGCCGACCGGGGTTGCAGTGCACTGATGACAATATCGCGGGCACTGAGCGTAAAATTCTCTTCATTTCCGGTGAAATAGTTAATTCCGCGGAAGGTCCCGTTTCCGTATCCGTATTCAATTCCGTTTTTATCCAACAGTTCCAGCAGTCGGCCTATTCGTTCTTCATTCTGTTCGCTGTGCTGAATGACATAGGATTTGAATTCGCCTATCCCGTTTTGCACAGCCTGCTGAAAATATTTTTTGAATTCACGGATGAGTTGCGAAGCATGCTGAGAAGATATTTCTACGGTACTGAGCGTTGTAATAAAATGGTGCTGCACTCTTTCTTCTAATGTTAAGGTATCGCCTTCTTCGGTAATGACGCCCAAACCGCCACTGATGCCGCCTTGTTCATAGGTCATTCCTATGGCGCCGTTGAAAGTGGGATAGGTATCTCCGTATGAAGGATAAAACAAATCAAAGCGTTGTTTGGTGAAGTATAACCAGTGATGGGCGTCGAAATACCGTGCATTATTTTTCCCGATAATTTCCTGAAATTCTTTTTGCCACCCGGTGATGACTTCGTGATAGGGCTGAGCGGCAGGGGCAAAATAATACGGTTCATTAAATCCCTGCTCGTGAAAGTCAACATGAACCTGTGGCATCCACTGCAGATATTTTTTTATCCGGTATTGGCTCTCTTTCTGCGTTTGCCAGGCCCAGTCACGATTCAAATCAAACTGGTAATGGTTGGTTCGTCCCTGTGGCCAATGCTCCCGGTGTTCGCGGGAAAGCGGATCGGGATCAAACTTTTTTCCTACCGCCGTATGAAACCAGTTTACATAACGGTCTCTCCCGTCAGGATTCAGGCATGGGTCGATGATGATGACCGTATTTTTCAGCCACGACCTGATTTTCTCATCCGGACGAACAAAAGCATATAATGCCAGCATTGCCGTTTCGGATGAGGCAGGCTCATTTCCGTGTACATTATAGCTTAGCCACACAATAGCGGGAGCGGCCGATTCATCCGTTGGTTTCCCGTCTTTAATGAGTTGAGCCATCCGAAGATTATTCAGACGTACTGATTCCAGATTTTTTATGTGTTCGGCCGATGAAATATAGGCAAGCAGCAGAGGACGTCCTTCATAGGTTTCTCCATATTGTTCCAGTTTCATGACATCCGATGCATATTGTGCCACATGCTGAAAATAGCTCACCATTTTCCAATACGGGGTAAAACGTGTTCCGATTTTGTAACCCAGAAATTCTTCCGGAGTTTTAATCTGCGCCTGAGTAACCAGCCCTAAAACACCTGCCAAAAAAATCAACCCAAATTTTCTGATTTGCATATTTTTATATTTTGCAGCGTAAGTTAAAAAACGTTAAGTTAATGCTGACTTATTAGTTCAACAATCAAGTAAAACTATAAAGAAAAACATTCTTTGATAAAAAACGAACCATGAAAAAAAATATGATAAATATTCAGCCGGCTATACTTTATGCTGCATTATTATTTACAGCTTGTAAAACTTCCCGTCATTCTTCTTTGTCTTCTTCCGTTAATCCGTATCAATACTCCATACAAAAAAAAGTAGTTGCTGAAAACGGCGCTGTGGTTTCAGCCCATCCTCTTGCCAGCCAGGTGGGTGTTGAAATTCTGAAAAAAGGAGGAAATGCCATTGATGCCGCTATTGCCACTCAATTGGCCTTAGCGGTTGTATATCCGAATGCCGGAAACATCGGCGGAGGGGGGTTTATGGTAGCCCGGCTGGCCAATGGCGAATTGCTGGCATTAGATTATCGTGAAAAAGCCCCCGGGGCGGCACATCGCGATATGTATCTTGACCCGGACGGCACACCCCGAACCGATAAAAGCCGCGACGGACATCTTTCGGCCGGTGTTCCGGGCACGGTAGCCGGCCTGTTTGCGGCACATCGTTACGGCAAACTGCCGTTTCGGGAACTCATTGAACCCGCCATTCAACTGGCCGAGAAAGGATTTGCCATTACAGAAAATGAAGCCGGCGCATTAAACCGCCTTCAGGATGATTTAAGAAAGTTTAATACAATTCCACCGGTTTTTATAAAATCTCAATGGAAACCTGGCGACACTTTGATTCAGAAAGACCTTGCCAGAACCCTGATGAGAATAAGAGATAACGGTTTAGCCGGATTTTATGAAGGTGAAACGGCGCGACTTATCGTAGAGGAAATGCAAAGGGGTGGAGGTATTATTACGTACGAAGACCTTAAAAACTATAAGGCCGTGTACCGTAAGCCTCATGTCTTTACATACAAGGGTTATGACATTGTAAGCATGCCTATGCCCAGCAGCGGCGGTGTGCTGCTGAATCAGATGATGAAAATGATTGAAGATAAAAATATTGCGGCCATGGGATTTCAAACGACACAAAGCGTTCAGCTCATGATTGAAGTAAAACGCAGGGCCTTTGCCGACAGAGCAAAATATATGGGCGACCCTGATTTTTACAAAGTGCCGGTTGAACAATTGTGCAGCCCATCATATCTGAAGGAAAGGATGCGAGATTATTCACCCGATAAAGCCACACCCAGCAGCGAAGTCAAAGCCGGGATCATTGCGGGTTATGAGAGTGAAGAAACAACCCACCTCAGTGTAATTGATAAATACGGAAATGCGGTAGCAGTAACCACTACGCTGAACAATTCGTACGGAAGCAGAACGGTAGTAGGCCATGCCGGATTTTTCTTGAATGATGAGATGGATGATTTCAGTATTAAGCCCGGTGTACCTAACATGTTCGGTGCGGTTGGCGGTGAAGCCAATGCCATACAACCCGGCAAACGCATGTTAAGTTCAATGACGCCTACGATTGTGTTAAAAGACAAAAAGCCTTTTTTGGTTTTAGGCACCCCGGGTGGCACTACAATTCCGACTCAGATTTTCCAAACCCTTGTAAATATTCTGGAATTTAATATGAGTACGGAGGATGCCGTATATAAACCTAAGTTTCATCATCAGTGGCTTCCCGATGAAGTGTATCTGGAAAGAGGATTTCCCGAAGAAGTGAAAAAAAACCTGGAAAAGATGGGATATCGGTTTGGCAGGGAACGTTTCGGTATTGGCCGTACGGAAATAATTAAAGTGTTGGCGGACGGAAAATTTGAAGCGGTGGCCGATATCCGCGGCGATGATGATGCCCGCGGCTATTAAATTACAATCGAAAACTTGATAAAGTGCACCATTTCAATGACTTTGTTTTTATAAAAATGACCTTGCTCAGCGAATCTTTTAATCAATTTTTATCAAAATTTTTTAAGAAATAAAAACAATATTCCTAAGTTCGCCTTTTTTAAAATTTTAAAATGAAAAAAACATATACAATTATCGCGGCGTTGATAAGTCTGAATTTGGTTCATGCACAGGAAAAGCTGGCTTTTATTGCCGGCCCACAGATAACCAATGCATATTATTATATACCTCAGCCCAATCTGGGAAAAGCAAAGCAGGAAACATCCATGAAATATGGATTTCAGGCCGGGATGAACGGCAAATTTTCCTTGGAAGGAAGATTTTATTTCGTACCGGCTGCTTTTTACAGTTTGAAAGGATTCAAGGTTACTTTAACTAAACCATCTTATCCGCCGGATTCTGCTGCGATAGATAATGATGTCATGGTTCATACGTTTGAACTGGCACCGATGTTTCAGTTGAATTTCAGCAATAAGCCTGCACATTTTTTTTTCCGCATAGGTCCATCCATTGATGTTCAGATTACAGGAAGAGAACGCTTTCATCTGTCAGGGGGCGGAAGCGTGAGCCGAAAAATGAAGTTCAGTTTTGCGGACTACGGGTATGCGGGCGCCAATATTCTGTTGCATCTGGGTTATAAAACAAAAAGCGGATTTATTGTCTACGCGCATTATACGCATGGTGTGGGCAGTATTGTAAACACCGATGGCGGGCCAAAAATATTTCACAGAGCCGCTGGCATTTCATTAGGTAAATTTTTTACTTCCCGAAAAGAAGAGGATGTTATACGCCGGATAAGAACTGGCTATTGATATATTTTGCCACTTCTTTCAAATCATTTGTTTGCTCATATACTTTCAGCTGCCTGTCAGCCCCCGTGCCTTCCTCCAGGATTTTATGTACATAAGCAATCCGATGCCGGCTACCAAGATGATCAAGCACAGGGTCAACAAAATCCAGCAGTTCGTAAATTAAAGCACGGGTGTTTACTTCTTCTTCTTTGCCGAAATCAATCAGATAACCGTCTATTCCATATCGGCTGGCCCTCCATTTGTTTTCATTAATTAACGCTCTGGAATACTGAATGAAGTTCAGGTTTTTTGAACGTAACATGTAAATACGAGCGCAGATGGCCTGAAACAAAGCGGCCATGGCAATGGTTTCGTTCACGGTTAACGGAATATCGCAAATTCTGAACTCTACCGTATTAAAAAAAGGATGCACCCTGAGATCCCACCATATTTTTTTGGCATTATCAATACAATTGGTTTTAATCAGAAGTTTTACATAATTATCGTAGGCTTCGATACTGTCGAAGGAATCGGGGATGCCGGTGCGGGGAAATTTGTCGAATACTTTTGTACGAAAAGATTTATATCCGGTCATCCGTCCTTCCCAAAAAGGAGAATTCGTACTTAATGCAAAGATGTGCGGAAGAAAATAGCGGGTGCTGTTGGCAATATGATTAGCCATTATCCGGCTTTCCATGCCCACATGCACATGCAAACCGAAAATAAGATTACTCCGCGCAGCCTCCTGCAATTCATTTACAATTTCATTATAGCGGGCATGATCGGTAATAAGCTGGCTTTGCCAATGGCTGAAGGGATGTGTTCCGGAAGCTCCCATTTTAAAACCCAGTTCATCAGCAATACCTGAAATAATTTTTCGCAGTGTGGCAACATCCTGCCATGCCTGATCAATATCGTTGCAAATATCGGTGCCGACCTCTACCACCGCCTGATGCATTTCGGCTTTCACCTTGTCTTTAATTACTTTCTGGCCTTCCTGAACGATCCTTTGCTGATGACTTTTCAGCTCATAGGTTTGCGGATCCATTACCATATACTCTTCTTCTACCCCAAGCGTAAAGGTTTTATAGTTCAGATGCATAAAGATGAATTTTATGATAATGGAATTTTTTCGCAACTTCTTTTTACGTACTCTCCCCATGTCAGATTATCTTCTCCGTCTTTATGCTCCAAGGCTCTTACAATGGCATATTGTGCAGCGGTTTCAACTACCCATTCAAAATTTTCCTGTCCTACGCTGTGTATATCGGCATCGGGAGCGGGATTGCAGAAGTCTATAGCGTACGGAACACCATCCCGCACGGCTAATTCTACCGTATTAAAATCATATCCGAGATATTGATTGATGCGAAGAACAATATCCGTCATTTGTTGCAACCGTTCCGGGGTGGGCCGAAAATCGGAAACATAGCGAAGATGATGAGGATTTCGGGGTTCATAGGGCATGATGCGCACATATTTCCGGCCAATGCAATAACAACGGTAATATTCGCTGAACACGATTTCTTCCTGTAAAAGCATTACCAGTTTACCGGTTTCGGAGTGCCGTTGAAAAAACTCCTCTGCATTTTTTAACTTATAAACATGTTTCCATCCGCCGCCGGCAAAGGGTTTCATATAGGCAGGAAATCCTACATAGTTAAAAATACCTTCCCAATCCAACGGATAAGCCAGATTTGTAAACGACTCGGCCGAAGTGTCATCCGGATGCTCCCGCGAAGGCAAAATAACCGTTCGGGGCACAGGCACTCCGATTTTTGTCATCAAACAGTTATTAAAGTATTTATCATCGGCGCTCCACCAGAACGGATTATTGATGACTGCTGTTCCGGTCAAGGCCGCATTTTTGCGCCATGTTCTGTAAAAAGGCACATCCTGCGAAATACGGTCTATTATTACAGCATAGCCTGAAGCATCTCCCTGCACCGCTTTGTCTATCCGAACAGGTTCAGCTGTAATACCGGGTATTTGACGGCTGTTTATTCGTTCAATCAGCGCAAGCGGAAATGAACGTTCTTTTCCAAATAATATTCCTATCTTTTTCATATAAAAAATTTAAGGAATAACGGAAGTCGATTCCGTTTCACCAAATATATTTTTTCAGATTCATATAAACAAAAAACTTTTCCATTCTATCGGGTATAATATGCTGAAATCCGGAGTAACCTTTATTTTTGAAAAATGAGTAAAACGAATACAGGAAATATCCGCACTGAATATATTAAAATCTATTCCTCATTCCTGAAACGAATTGTGAAACTTGATTTTTACCTGCCGGCAGTTATGACGGATCATATTCCGAACAGCGTATTATTGATAAATGACGGACAGGATCTTGTTAAAATGCCTTTTGAAAAGATACTGAATTCTCTATACGAAGAAGATGTCATTAAACCGCTGTTGTGCTGCGGAATTCATGCCGGCCCGGAACGCAAGCAGGAATATGGCACCAGCAGCACACCTGATTACAAAGGAAGGGGTGCCAAAGCACCTCTTTATACACGGTTTATTATTGATGAATTACTGCCTAAGATTAAATCCCGTTATGGCCATTACTATCTTTCAGATCATGGTTTCGCCGGTTTTTCACTGGGCGGTCTCAGCGCATTAGACATTGCATGGAATCATCCGGAAATTTTTTCCAAAGTGGGCGTTTTTTCCGGTTCTCTGTGGTGGAGGTCGGTGAACCAGCATGATCCGGCATACCGCGATGAACAACACCGAATCATGCACCAGATTATCCGAAATTCAGAAAAAAAACCAAATCTTAAATTCTTTTTTCAATGCGGACAATTAGACGAAACAGAAGACCGAAACGGAAATGGCATAATTGATTCCATTGATGATACACTGGATTTGATTCGGGAACTTGAAGCCAAAGGCTATCTCCGAAATAAAGACATTCATTATTTAGAGCTGGAAAACGGACGGCATGATGTGGAAACCTGGGCTCTGGCTTTTCCTTATTTTTTAAAATGGGGGTGGAAGAAAGAGAAAGAAAAAAAAGCTGTGTCCTGAAACAACAAATCCCGTTTTGCAACGGGATTTGTTGTAAGAAAGGTGATGTTGTTTCTGAATCAGTTATTAAATATATAGCGTAATCCTAACTGGATGGCATACGTAGATGCCGTGCTCACCACATCGCGGAATGTAGTAGTTATAATCTGACCTCTGTCTGTAGCCAATCGGAACTGAGGCACTACCGTTCCGCCCGGAACCAGCGCATTTTGGTTTGTAGGTATCAGAATGGAGGAGGCATTAACGGCTTTCACTTTACCCCAGGAAGGATTAATTAAATTCCCTACATTAAAAATATCTACCGAAAACTGGAGTGTATTGCGGTATTTACCGGTTTTTACAAATAAATCCTGAAGGATTTTCACATCCATCTGATTTCTCCAGGGACCCAGCGCACCGTTCCGCTCGGCATATTGCCCACGGCGGGAACGCAGGTATTTATCCTGTTGAATATATTGCTCAAACAGAGCCCGCTGGGCAGCCTGGTCATAAGTAACCCCATTTACGGTTTGCGTTGCAAACTGCATTTGCTGCACCTGAGCGGCTGTGGGAATGTAAATCAGATCGTTACCATTAATTCCGTCTCTGTTGAAATCAGCTCCATACACATAAGAAAACCGGAAATCCTGCCCGCCCTGATAGAATATGGAAATGGTGGTAGCAAACCGTTTCAGGTATTCTTTACGGTAAGATAATGTGGCCACATATCTGTCGGGAATAACATAAGAAGCATGCGACAATGCCGGCACATTCAATGAAAACACTTGCGGAGTATTCTGATAAGTACCCAGGGGTTGATCACCACTTCCGTCGTGCAAATTGGCAGCTATGGATTTGGTATAAGCAACAGATCCGGCAAATCCTTTCGTCAGAGGTTTTTCAAATTTAATCATTAAAGAAGCATAAAAACCCCGTGAACGGTCGAGATTATCCAGAATAACCGGAGTAAACGGCGCTGTTCCACCCGGCGTAGGCACCCCTGCCGTATTCAGCGTATTGATAAACCGGGTGGGAACGGTTGTGCCAAACATGGGACGATTATCGGGATATCCTGCTACGTTGAGCGGTGTAGGTTTTTGATAATTCGGACTTCTGAAAAATACCGTTTTCAGGTCTTTGTTAAAGATGCCCTCCAACGTACCGATTATTCCGCCGGGCAACCGGGTATCTATTGCCAGTGTGGATTTCCAGGTTTGCGGATTTTTGAAATCTTCATCCAGCGCAGTAACTGAAGAAGGAACAATGGTACCGGCCTGCGGAACAGTGGAAGGCCTGTATGCGGTAGGGTTTGGATTGAATGGACCCGGCGTATTTGCCTGCCCGTTGAATGCCTGCGTAATCTGTATCATTCCATTGTCGCCCGACTGACTGACAATCCATACAAACGGAACGCGACCGGTAAAAATTCCGGTTCCGCCACGAATCTGAAGGGTTCTGTTTCCATATAAATCCCAGTTAAACCCAAGTCGTGGCGACCACATAATTTGTACTTTCGGTAGATTTCCGGTATTAATTTTTTCCCCGTCTTCAAATGTCATGGCAGCCACCAAAGGATGGGTGATGATCTGAGGCACATCAGGATAAGTAGGTAAGTCTAAACGTAATCCCAGCGTCAATCTGAAATTTCTTGTTATGGCAATTTCATCCTGTCCATATAGAGAATATTGTACAAATTTGAAACCCGAAAGCGCCGGGGCAAAGTTTTTTTGTAATGAATAGGTAATGGCAAAGTGTTCAGGTTTAGCTCTTAATGCGGGATTCGGATTTAAGGCGCTGGCAAAATCAGCCCATGAATTGAAGACATAATAACTGGTGGCAAAACGCTGAAATCCGTTAACTGTTTCGCTTAATTCATATTGTCCGCCAACAGTCCAGTTATGTTTATTTTTTGTCCAGGTAAAATTGTTCACTACAGAATAAAGTTTTACTTTCCGGATGTTTCCGAAAGTAAAGGGTTCATATCCGAAAGTTGTATAAGGAACCGGTTGAGGATATCCTGTGGAACTTAAAATATCTACCAGCGGAAACACCTGACTTTCGGATGACCGGGAGTCATTCTGGAATGTGTAGGTAGCGCGGAAAACATTTGCCACCTTACCCCAGTTGGAATTCAGCTCGGCTGCGAAAGAATAGAAATTTGCTCCCTGAAAATAGTTAGAGTTTTTAAACCATAAAGCATTAATGTTCGTCCGGCCTGTTCCGGTAGGATAATTGAAGCCGGCCCCGCCGGTTGAAGAACTCAGCGGAAAAGGTTCCTGACCTTCTACCTGGCTGTATCGTAACACCAGATGATGGTGATTATTAATGTTCCAGTCTAATCGTCCCAAAATGCGTTTTCTTTCAATATTGGGAATATAACCCTGAAAAGGACCAGTTACATAACCATAATTCTGCAACAGATAGTTGCTGATAAAGGTCAGGGAATCAGCAGTGGGCCGGGCAACATTTGGTGCGCTTCCGAAAGGGGCTGACGGGGTGGCAGCCACGTTGGGTTGAATATTTTTGGGCTGTTGTTCAGATTCGTAGTTGACGAAGAAGAAAAGCTTATTCCGGATAATGGGGCCTCCGATACGCACTCCCCACTGTTCAAATTCTTCTTTAGGCCTTTCAAATTTGGTTTCTTCTACTTTATCACCCCTGAATTTTTCGTTACGGAAATAGCGATATACCGAACCCGAAAAGTCGTTTGTACCCGAGCGGGTAACCGCATTAATAGCGCTGCCGATAAATCCCGACTGTCGTACATCATAGGGTGAGATGTTAACTGAAATTTCCGCCACGGCGTCTAATGAAATCGGCGTACCTCCGGCTGGAAGATTAGGCCCTATACCAAAGCTGTTATTAAAATCTGCTCCGTCTATTGTAAAATTATTTTGTCTGAAGTTTCCCCCGCCGATGGAAGGCCCGTTAGCCTGAGGGGTTAAACGGGTGATTTCATTGAGGCTTCGGGCGATGGTTGGCAACTGGGTAATCTGACGCAATCCCACATTTGTAACGGAGCCGGTACGGTTTCGGTTAATAATCTGATTGCGCCCTGCTGCCGTAACCACAACGGTTTCCAGCGTAGTTTCTGATTTTTTCAGGTTTGAATTTAATATGAAAGTTTCGGCAAGCGGAAGGTAAATGTCTTCCAGACGGTCTTTTTCATATCCTATAAAAGTAACTTCAATAACATAAGGTCCGCCGGCCCTTAGATTTTCCATTCGGATGGCTCCTCCGGCCTGCGATACGGTGGTGTATTTTGTACCGGTAGGAATGTGCGTTGCAACAACAGTAGCGCCTACCAAAGGTTCGTCGTTCGTACTTTTTATGAATCCCACAATGGTTGCGGTAGTAATCTGAGCATTTACCAAACCATTGACCAACAAGGTCAAACAAAGCAACAAGTAAATTCTCTTAAGCATAATTTTGGGTTTTCGGTTGCAAAGAAAAGAATTATTTAATAAATAAAAGTAGCTAAAATATTAACAAATCGATTTAAAAAATCATTTTTTTATAATATTACTGACAAATTTACCTGTTTGATTGTTGCTAATGATAGTCCGTATTCTCGTATATATTAATTTTGCACATAATAAAATTATATGCCCGATAGCGTAAAAGAAGCCATTGAAGACATTAAGGCGGGAAAATTGGTAATTGTTGTAGATGATGAAGACCGTGAAAATGAAGGTGACTTTGTAACTGCAGCCCGTAATGCCAGTCCTGAAGTGGTAAATTTCATGAGCAAGCATGGCCGTGGTTTGATTTGTGTTGCCTTGCCGGAAGAACGTTGCGACGAACTGGGCCTGGAGCTCATGGTAAACAACAACACCGCACTTCATGAAACGGCTTTTACCGTTTCGGTAGATCTGCTGGGGCACGGATGTACAACCGGCATTTCTGCACATGATCGTTCCAAAACCATTCTGGCGCTGATTCACCCGCAAACCAAACCTTCAGACCTTGGTAGACCGGGACACATATTTCCCCTCAGAGCCAAAAAAGGAGGTGTGCTCAGAAGAGCCGGCCATACGGAAGCCGCTGTTGACCTGGCTAAACTGGCCGGGTTTGAACCTGCCGGCGTATTGGTAGAAATCATGAATGATGACGGTACGATGGCGCGGCTACCCGACCTGGAACAAATTGCCCGGAAATTTGACTTCAAAATCATCACCATTAAAGACCTGATTGAATACAGGCTGAAAACCGATTCGCTGATTGAAGAAGTTGTTCGGGTGAATATGCCCACACAATACGGAGATTTTATTCTGGTAGCTTTTAAAGAAAAACATACCACTAACGAACATCTGGCCTTAATTAAAGGCAAATGGGAAAAAGATGAACCTGTACTTACCCGTGTGCATTCCTCCTGCTTTACCGGTGATATTCTGGGTTCGCTTCGCTGCGATTGCGGAGAGCAACTGCATCAGGCCATGAGAATGGTGCAAAACGAAGGAAAAGGCGTCATACTGTACATGAATCAGGAAGGCAGGGGTATCGGACTGCTTAATAAACTGAAAGCTTACCGCTTGCAGGAACAAGGACTGGACACCGTTGATGCAAACCTTCATCTCGGTTTTCCCATGGACCAGCGAGACTATGGCATCGGTGCGCAAATTCTTCGCTATCTGAATGTTACCAAAATCCGGCTGATGACAAACAACCCTAAAAAAAGAGTAGGCCTTTTAGGTTACGGCCTGGAAATCGTTGATAACGTCCCGATTGAAATTCCGCCAAACCCGTACAACGAAAAATATCTTGCCACCAAAAGAGATAAAATGGGGCATGAAATACTGAATGAAAAGAAAACAAACACCCCTTAATTTGTATTTACAGATTTAACATCAGAACAAACCGCTTTTCTACTTTACATTCTCGGTAACAAAACCAAGATATACATATCAACAACTAATTATTTTTTTTATACGCCTTTCCGGAACGAAATAAGTCCTTCAGCTTTTCAAACTCTTTGGTATAAGAAATATTTCCCCCTATCCTGCGGGCTTTGTTCGGCGTACCGAATGTTGCCGTGGCTAAATAATCAGCATTTTCGCGGTAAAAAAATGAAGCCCTTATCGTTCCGCTTTTGTTAATTATCCACTCCATGGTAACATCGGGTAAAATGCGCAACGCTTCCTGAACAGCCGGACCGCCGTCGAGCGCCAGATCGAATGTACTACCCACCCTTACCTGAAACCGGCCCTCAAAAAAAGAAATCGGAATGTTTACATCCAACTGACCCTGATTAGGACTGAAATTTAATCCGCTTTGCAAAAGATTCCGGTTGTATAATGATCCGCTGATATTCACCGCAATATTGTCTGTATTGAAAATCTTGGAAAATAATGAATTGATCACTTTGCTTATTTCGGTAAATAAAACGCTGGAAATGGAACTGTACACAAATTCATTCAGTGTGCTGCTGGTACTGGAAGCGCTGGAAGCCACCGGAGCAAAACTGTTAAACACAATCAGGTAGGTTACCTGCCTGTTCATTTCATTGGGATTACGTTGTATTTGCTGCAGCACCAATGCCAGTTCCGGATCATTTACGGCTACACTGGAAGATGGAAAATCCAATGAAAAGCGGATCGAGGGCCGAAACAACTTGTCAGACAGCGATGTAACTACAAATACATCGCCCCGGGCCAGGTAAGCAGTATTACTGATACGCAATAACTCAGCCAGTGGGGCAAAATTTACTCTTTCGGCCCTGTATATGGCTTCAAAACGGATGTTGGCATCGTACGGATCGCCATTCCATTCTATATAACTGCCGCTACCCTTCCTTAATTCAAACGGTTTTTTGAAAAAAGACTGGAAAGTAAACAGATAATTTCCTTCTTCTATATCAAACCGGCCCCGCAGCGTCAACGGCTCTGCCGTACCGGAACGAATGTTTAAAGATCCGTAACCCTTGGCTTTGATTTCATCACCGGTCAGTTCATCCAGAATTACCCTGACCGTAACCATAGGGATGGCGGTTTTATTTACCGTAACATCTACATCATATATAATATTGGACTGACCCGATTTTACATCTTTTGCCGTCATTTCCCTTCCGTATTTTCTTTCTACCAGAAAATCCGCCATTCCGGTTTCTCTGGCCACTGATGGCGGTAGCGTAATAAAGCTGCTGTCGGTTTCGGAAGCAATCAGGTCTACTTTCATAAACATGTTGCTTTGAGGCCCCAGCAAGGATAAAGAGCCTGTACCTTTTACCTGTCCGTAGAATTGCTGATTATCCAGGTAGGTTGTATTTAACAACTGTACGGGTCTGTTGTTACCGGCATCACGAGTGCCCGGTTTTCGCGTAGAAATATGAATGTTATAAAACATGTTCTTAAAAGAACTATGTTCTATACCTCCGGAAACGTAAACCGGATTGCCGGTAACGGTATCAATCAGCACCAGGCCATCTAAACGAATCTCATCCGATGTAAGCTCAATATCTTTATCTTGTATTTTGTAAAAACATTGCGTAAAGTTGATTCTGAGGCCCGCATCGGTTAATTTCCCTTTACCGGTAACCGTAAGGTTCTGAAACGGCCCGCTAATATGAATATCGCCGGTCAGATAGCCCTGAATTCCAGAGAATAAATTTCCCAGAAACCGCTCCAGAAATTTTATTTCAAAACGCCGGGTATTCAATACAATCCGGTTGTTTTTTTCCTTTTCTTTATCGTCAATATAAATCCCGGCATTAAAATCAAGATAATTTTGCTGATTGAGTGTGTTTCCGGTAATGGTTAATTTCCGGTCTTTGTGTTCATATTGCGCCCTGGCAACAACCTCGCCCAGTGAATCATTGTCCAGCCGAAGCATTTTTATTTGCAGATTTTCCGAGATTATTTTTAGTTCACCAGTAGGATCTTCGATGAGAAGCGTACCGGTTAGCAAACCTTCCAGACGATTACGGGGGGCAATATAAGGAACTATATCGGCCAGATTCAGGTTCTCTAGGTCGAGTATAATGTCGTTCCAGTTGCCGATTGAGGAAGGTTGTGTTTTAATTTTAATCTTTTGCTGACCATCTGTAAGAAATAAATCTCCTGTTGCGGGTGTATTACGTCGTAATACAATTTCACCAAATTCATCAATGGCCCATAATTTTCCATTTATAGTAAAAGCAGAGGGATTAAACTCAATCTTAATCCCGTCTGTATAATTTATGACCAACACATCCAAATCAGCCCGCTCTATTCCCGTGTTGGTTTCTGCCAGAAACTTAATGTATGAAGAATCATTTTTTGCCAGAACGCTGAAATCTGATTTCGGGATATATAAACTGTCATTGATTTGAATATAACCCGACGTGCCGTTAAGCGTCAGTTTACCTCCTTCTCCTTTCGCCCGCAACGAAAGATCAGTAATGTAATATTGAAAAAGCTGAAATCGGGGAATTTCAACTGAAAAAAACAATTTATCCGATGCCGGATTCAGAAATCCTGAAATTCTGGAATGGTTCAGATTGGCCAGCAGGGGATGTAAAATGCCCAACCATTCCGATGTTTCAAATATTTCAAATTCAAACTGAACATTTTTGTTCTTGTTTACAAAACGGGGTCGGCGAAATACCGATGGAAAATACTGATGGAGAAAGTAGGAAAATAAGGAAGGAATTTCCTGAAAGACATAGTTTCCTGAAATTTCTCCCTGTATCTGAGAAGAGGCCAATTTTAAATATTTCGTGCCTTTTTCGGTATAAGATTGCAGGTAAAGTGAATCAAGGGGCAACAACGTGTTTTTATGTTTTATTTCCGCATTGTTCAGTCGTAAAACGCCGGCAAGGTTTTCAAACCCCTCAGCCGCTGCTTCAATAAATCCCTTGCCTTTTATTTCAATGGTGTCTTTAAAAAGGCGCAACTTATGGAGGCGTGCAAAACCAATATCGGCATTTGCCTTTAACAGCGTCTTGCCTTTCAGGAATTCAACTTTAGCGTTTGTTGTCAAATCAGCGTTTGGATCTCTCAGCGAAACAGAGCCTTCCAGCAGGTGTTTACGTACAGATCCAACTGCCGATATATTTTGATATCGGTAATTATTGAAATCAATATATTGAAGCTGAGCATCCAGGTCTATGTTTCTGTTTGAGGGAAAAAAACCGGCCCCGCTGAATGTGATTTTACCCGCTATATTTCCCGCTTTTTTATCATTTAAAAAACGGCCAAGGTTAAAGTTGTCCGTATTTACAGTTCCTGAATAAACAGGAATATTTTCATTTGAAAATTTAAGGTTCAAATCGCAACCGATCCGGCCTAATGCTGTTGCGAGCTGACCCCGGGTAACGAAATCTTTTATAAAGCCTGTAAATTTTCCGCGAAACTGAATGTATTGCAGCGCCAAAACCTCAGGAGTTTTGATTTTATTCAATGCGGGAAAGACTTTCCCGGCTTCAGCCAGTGTGGTCCGAAACTGCTCTGCCTCAAGATTGATAAATGTTTTTTCAATATCCGGAAGTCCGGTTAAGGAAATTTTTCCCTGAAATAAACTGCCTCCTTCGGTTTCGGCCCGAAGTCCGTTAGCTACGAGATCATTGACAGTTCCCCTCACCACCCCATTTAATGTAAAGGTTTTTTTCCATGATGCCAACTTGGGCGCAAAAAAGGCGATATCGTCTGTATGCACGAGACTGTTCTTAAAAATTACACCCAACTGTACTTTTTCAAGAAACCGGTTAAAATCCCGAAACCGGTCGTAACTTAATGTAATGTTATCACGGATGATGCTCCGGTTGGTTTTTATTTCTGCCTGTTCAAGAAAAACGGCGCGGGGTGTAACTTTTACCAGGGCATTCATACTTTTTAATGCAAAGCCGCTTCGTTCTTTGGCCGAACATTTCATCAGGGCAAAAACGGTATCTCCGATGATCCGGGCATTTTTCCATTCGCCTTCTATGTTTGAAACATAAATATGTTTTCCGTCAAAATAAGGGCGGGCTTCTTTACCTTCATGATCCAGGCTGAATATACCTCCTTCTGTTTTCAGATATGATATACGAAATGTTGTTTTTTGAGAATTCAGTGCAGCAGACTCGCTGACTGTATTTCCTGATTTTTTTGTAACAAAATGTAACGGCTGTTTGCCTCTGTATTTTCGGATTCTGACCTCCGGACGCTGAAGAATGAGCAATTCAATATCAAAAGTATTGCTGCCGAATTGAAGTGCGTTGGCATCCAGCGAAAGACCCGAAACGGCTAATTTCAGGTCTTTGCCCAACCAGGCGTCTTTTTTCTCAAAACGGACATCTTTTAGCGCCAGTTTCTTCAGATTGAATACGATGCCTTGTTTTTTGGTTCCGCTGCCTGAACCGTTTTTTGAAAAATAGTCCAGCAAAAACTGATGATTCCAAACCGAATCGGTACGTTGAATTTTAATTAAAGCATGCTCAAGGCCGATACGTTTCAACTCGGCTTTCTTTTTTAAAAAAAACCAATCGGTTATTCTCACCTGTATTTGGCGGGCATAAAATAACGTATCCGCTCTGCGGTCTTCTATCAGTAAGCCTTCAAGATTTAATTTATTAAAAAAAGAAATGCGGGTATTTTCAATCTGCACCCGGGTGTTCAGTTCGCGGGAAAGTCGTTTGGTAATGCGTTTTACCAGCCAGTTTTGTCCGAATGGCGTTTGAAAAAACAAATAAATTCCACCCAGCAGAATCAGTAAAATCAGAAAAAAACGGAGTATTATTTTTCCGGCCCGTTTCAGAAATATTTTATTTGTAAAAGTAGTCATTTAAAACCTATATGCAAAGGGTATGCCTTAATCCTGATGAAAGTTTTTTGGTAATGAAGTAAAAAGTAAATTGCAAAAAAACAAACATAACGCATGAAAAGAATTTTTCTCTTTACGTTACTGATTCATTTTAACAAAACCTTTTGTCAGTCGTTGCAAACCCCGAAACTGCAGGAGAAATTTGTTTTGGTTGTGCATGGCGGTGCAGGCACCTTGCTCAAATCGCAGATGACGCCGGAAAAAGAAAAAGCATATACCGACGCACTGGATGAAGCGCTGATGGCAGGTTATGAAATTCTGAAAGCCGGAGGAACGGCGCTAGATGCCGTAGAAGCCTGTGTGAAAATTCTGGAAGACAATCCGCTGTTTAATGCCGGAAAAGGCGCCGTGTTCACCAACGACGGCAGAAATGAACTGGATGCTTCCATTATGGACGGCAAAAGCCGGAAGGCCGGTTCAGTAGCCGGTGTATCCCGCATCAAAAATCCTGTTACGGCAGCCCGTGCCGTGATGGAAAAAAGCCGACATGTTATGCTCATTGGCGGGGGCGCAGAATCTTTTGCCCGCCTGCAGGGACTGGAAATGGTTGACCCCTCTTATTTTTACACCGAAAGCCGGTGGAAGAGCCTTCAGAAAATTAAGGCGCAGGACTCAGCCGCTCTTCAACTGGATCACAGCGATACTTCCGGTAAATCATCTGTTCAAGTATCAAATATTGAAAATGAAAAACACGGAACCGTGGGCGCAGTCGCATTAGACCGGCATGGAAATCTGGCCGCGGCCACAAGTACGGGCGGCATGACAAATAAACGATTCGGAAGAGTTGGCGATTCGCCAGTTATCGGCGCCGGTACTTATGCCGACAACAATACCGCTGCAATCAGTTGCACGGGCTGGGGCGAATACTTTATTCGACTTGTGTTGGCCAAAACCGTGTGCGACATGATGGAATATGGCAAAATGAGCCTGAAAAAAGCGGCCGACATCATGATTAAGCAAAAACTTCCGGCGCTGGGAGGCGACGGCGGATTGATTGCCGTGGACAAACACGGTAATATCGCCATGCCTTTTTGTACCGAAGGCATGTACCGCGGGTACATTTTACATACCGGAAAAAAAGTAATTAAAATCTATAAAGACTGAACTTTTTTCCGGAATCAGATGCGAAAAGCTTTTACTTTTATTTCTTTTTTACAAGATAAAGCACCTGACCGATACCGTCTTTCATGGTTACTACCATGGTATCGCCTTTAAAGCGGTAGTTATAAATAAATTTCAATGTAGAGTCCGTTCCATCCGCATGAAACGAAAAAGTGCTGTCGGTGATTTCGGTAGTACCCGGATTTTTCAGCAGGGCGTTTGACAAGGTTAATCTTCCTTTTTCCGAAAAATCATACACCGTACCAATATTCATACTTTCCATCCCCCCTTCTGCCCGCACCACTTCCCATGCTCCGGATATCTTTTGGTTTGAGGTGGCTTTTTGTTTTTGCGACTGGCAAGCTAAGGCCAGACTACAGAAAAGCAATAGAATGTATTTCATAAAATCAGTTTTGACTAAGGTAAATATTTTCATTAAGTGCAAAAAACATTCCGCACAGATTGAATAATTTCTTTTCTGTTTAAAAATGATAAAACTCATTTTATGAAAAAAAATGAAATTACATTTTCAGCAGATTAAAGAAATTTCAGATAAAAAATAATCCGGTCAGTTCCTGAATCCCTTCTAATTTATGATTTTGTATCAAGATTCGTTCAATTATTTCCGCTTTATTAAATTCTGAGATTCAAATAAATAAAATTAAATATAATTCATGTCTTAACTAATGAACACAAAACCGCATTTTACAGTGCATATTGCTTTAAAAAATACTTTTGCAATAATACCATTCCGCTATGTTTTTGCTAAAAATTCTCTCAACTCCCTGTTTCCGGAATTTAATTATCATCATTTCCGGCTTATTGCTATGCTTTTCATGCAGGCTAAAAAACAGAAAAAAAACAGCCGACCTGCTGGTGTATAACGCCACAATATATACTATGGATACGGCATTTTCCACCTGCAATGCCATGTTGATTGATGAGGGAAAGATTCTGGCAACAGGAAATGCCGACTCGTTGCTGAAAGAATACGACTGTAAAGAGAAACTGGATGCCGGCGGCCGGTTCATCTATCCGGGTTTTATTGATGCCCATGCGCATTTTGTAGGCTATGCAAACAGTTTACTTACCGTAAACCTTACCGGAACGCAAAGCTGGGAAGAGGTGTTGCAACGTACGCAGGACTATGCCCGGCAGCATCCAAACGGATGGATTACCGGCCGCGGATGGGATCAGAATGATTGGCGCACCAAACAATTTCCCGATAACAAAAAGCTGAACGAATTATTTCCCGACAGGCCCGTGCTGCTGACCCGGGTTGACGGACATGCGGCCATCGCCAATCGTAAGGCATTGGAACTGGCCGGATTGAAGCCCGGCGATAAAACGGAAGGCGGAGAAATTGAAACATCCGGCGGACAACTGACCGGCATTCTGATTGATAACGCAATAAGTCTTGTCCGTTCCAAAATTCCCCCGCCCGATGAGTCAACCCTGCTGGAAGCATTGCGCAGAGCAGAGCAAAACTGTTTTGCCGAAGGGCTGACTACCATAGATGATTGCGGACTGCATTATACTCAAGTGGAACGATTGAAAAACTGGCAGGATAACGGAAAGCTGAAAATCAGACTCTATGTTATGCTCAGCGATGATTCGTCAAATTTTGCCTATGCCCAAAAAAAAGGAATCATGAAAACGGAAAGAATGCATGTACGCAGCTTTAAAATATATAGTGACGGAGCACTGGGTTCACGCGGCGCCTGCCTGCTGCAACCTTATCATGACAAACCGGGCCATTACGGGTTTTTGCTGAGCCCTGCTTCTCATTTTGACTCTGTAGCACGGATACTTTATGAAAAAGGTTGGCAAATGTGCACACATGCCATCGGCGACAGCGGTAACCGGACTATTCTGAATATTTACGGCAAATATCTTCGGGAAAAAAATGACCGGCGCTGGCGCATTGAACATGCACAGGTAGTGCATCCGGACGATTTTCATTTATTTGGACGATTCTCCATTATTCCATCCGTTCAGCCCACCCATGCCACTTCGGATATGTACTGGGCCGGTCAGCGTCTGGGAAAAAAAAGAGAAAAATTTGCGTATGCTTATCACGATTTACTGAAACAAAACGGTTGGTTGCCCTTAGGAACTGATTTTCCCGTAGAAGATATTTCACCTTTAAAAACATTTTATTCTGCCGTATTTCGTATGGACGCAAAAGGATATCCTGCCGGCGGATATCAAACAGAAAATGCACTTAGCCGAAAAGAAGCGTTGTACGGTATGACGCTTTGGGCAGCCCGCGCCAATTTTGAAGAATTGGAAAAAGGCAGCCTGGAAAAAGGGAAATGGGCCGATTTTGTTATTCTTGACAAAGACCTCATGCATGCTCCGCAAAACGAAATATGGCAGACAAAAGTTTGGATGACCTTTCTGGGAGGTGAAAAAGTGTATTCCGCGAAACAATAACTCTTACCAGATAATTCTGGCCATGGCCACCCTGCTGTCGGCAGTGCCGTAATAAATGAACCATTGGTTTCTGAAAAAAGACATGCCCTCCACAAAACAAACATTGTTTACCTCCCCTTTCAGTTCATAGGGCTTTTCCGGTTTGATGAAATATTCATCTTTCCGGCGTTTGAGTTTGTAAGGTGCATCGCTGTAAAATAATGCCTGACCGGCAGCATAGGTGTAATAAGGTAATGTTGAATCGTTGGCATTTTTGGCGTTGCTGGCATTATATAAAAGAAAAATTCCCTGTGATGTGTTTAAAGCAAACGGGCCCGGCTCTACCAGCCGGCTGTCAAAATATCCCGGCCGGGGCCATAACACTTCTACCAAAGCGCCATTCTCCTCATTCTCCGAAGGAGTCCAATGAATCAGATCATCGGAATAAGCCATAAAAATTTTGGTGTCGCCGAAATACATCCAGTATTTACCGGCCACCTTCGTTGCTTTAATCCGGTTGTCGGAAAATTCGCACACAATAGCCCCGGATTTTGACCAGTAATTTTTATACTTCGGCTCACGAAGCACCAGTCCTTTTTTTTCCCATTCATATAAATTCCGGGAAGTGGCAAGACTTAATCGGGCTGTTTTACCGTCGTAGGCTGTATAGGTCATAACAAACAAACCGTCATCACGCTTCACTATCCGGGGATCTTCCACTCCGTCAAAAAGACAAAACTGGCAATTGGTATTTTGGGGAATTGAAAATTTTTTCTGATTCCATTCATAAACCTGCATCGAATCCTTATCAGGATAAAAAACAGGACTTTTGTGAACAGAAAAATGAATTCCATCTACGCTGTAAGCGAGCCCGATGCGTGAGGTGCCGCTGCTGTCTTGCGCACGAAACAGCAAAAACAATGTATCGTTGTGTACCACAGAAGCCGGATTTAACACGTTTCTGGACATCCATCGAATGGGTTTGCCGGTTATTTTATCTCTCCATATTAAGGAACTGTCAGGAACAAGAATAGGATTTACACTGTCGGCTTTTTCAATGGCCGAAATATGCCATTGATGTTCGGGAAAAGACGGCCCTTTTGTTTTATCTGAATTACAGGATATCAGCAACAAGGAAAAGATTATGATTGAACTTGAAAAAATAAAAAATGCGCTACACCTCATAGTAATTTTTTTTGAAATCAGACTCATGTTAGGTTTACGATAGAAACTTTTTGGCTAGAGTGAATGTTATTCTTTTGATAAAAAAACAAAAATTTTAATTTATTTCCAATCTGTGAATTTTTTTAAAATGACGAAACATAAAAACATTTATGTTTGCCCCATGAATGGTTTTGAAAGTCGCAAATTGCGGATAGCTGTTTTAGATCTCTACCAGGGCGAACCGAATGAAGGCATGCGGGGTATTCGCACATTGCTGCATGACTGGTCGTCTCAAAAGGGAATTGAACTGTATGCCGAAGAATTTGATGTTCGCTTAAAAAACGAATTACCGGATCTATCATTCGATATCTATATCTCCAGTGGCGGGCCGGGCAGCCCGCTGAGTACACGTTATGACGACTGGGACATAGCCTGGTGCCGGTGGTTGAATGAAGTGGAGCGCTGGAACGCCAACCCTTCAAATTATCAGAAAAAACATGTGTTTTTCATTTGCCATTCATTTCAATTGGCTTGCCGATATTTTGATGCCGGTATAGTATGCAAACGCAAATCCACTGCTTTCGGCATCTTTCCCGTTCATATGCTGGAAGATGCTTTTGATGACCCTGTTCTTGCCGGTTTGTCTGATCCCTTTTATGCTGTGGACAGCCGTGACTTTCAGGTTATTCAACCTAACCATGCACGTCTTCGTCAAATGGGTGGCAAAGTTTTATGCATTGAAAAAATCCGGCCGCATGTGCCCCTGGAAAGAGCCGTTATGGCCATCCGTTTTAACGACTACATGATTGGAACACAATTTCATCCGGAAGCCGATGTGGAAGGTATGCGAAGGTATCTCGTTACCGAAGAAAAAAGAAAAACCGTAATAGAAAATCACGGCATCGAAAAACTGCAAAACATGCTTGACCATCTGGAAGACCCTGACAAAATCATGTGGACCTATTCGCATGTCATTCCAAACTTTCTCAACTCTGCCATACAGATAGAGGAAATGGTATCTTAATGCGTTGCGTGTTTTTGAGGAGATTCTCATTTTAAAAAAATTTACCTCCTTGTCTGTCCGCAAAAAAACGCAAATACTGATTTTCCCAATCTAAAAAACTCTTATTTCGTTTCAATTTATAAAAAACAGGAAAATTTTTCTTCTCAGATATTTTCCGGATAATTTAACTTAGCAAAATATGCTATTTTCCGGTAGCATTTTAATTAATCAACTCAAAACCGACTTTGGCTTATGGGAGTTTCAAGATTTTCTTTGATGCTGCTATTTTTTTGTTCAGCAGCATTCAATGTACTATTCGGGCAATCCCGAATCATATCCGGCACGGTAACAAACTCCAGAAATGAACCGGTTCCCTTTGCCACCGTATTACAGAAAGGAACAAAAAACTTCACCTCCACCAACGAAAGCGGACAATTTACGTTGCGCATTACGGGCGGTGATGTTGTTTTGACGATATCGTCATCCGGCTATGAAACGGCAGAAATATCCGTTAGTGCTGCTTCGCAGTATGACGTGCAATTGAAAGATGCCGGTAGCCTGAAAGAAGTAGTGGTTACCACGGCTTTCGGATTAAAACAAAAGAAAAAATCGTTAGGCTATGCTGTACAGGAGATTTCTGCCGCAGAACTGGACAAAGGAAAAGAAAATAATTTCCTGAACGCTTTACAGGGTAAAATCAGCGGAGTAAACGTAACCCCCACAGGCGGTGCGCCGGGAGCCGGAACGGATATTCTGCTAAGGGGCATATCATCACTCAATCCGGCGGCAAACAATCAGCCTTTAATTATTATTGACGGACTTCCGGTAAATAACAGCACCATTCCGGCAAATGTAATCCCCAGTTCGGGAAGTAATAATTTTCAGGCCAGAAGCAACGACCAGTTTGCCTTTGCCAACAGAGGGCTCGACATTAATCCCGATGATATAGAATCTGTGTCTGTACTGAAAGGCGCCGGTGCAACCGCTTTATACGGGTTGCAGGCTGCCAACGGGGTCATCATTATTACCACCAAAAAAGGAAATGCCGGCAAAATGACCATCACCGTGAACAGTTCGATGAGCAGCGATTTTGTGACAAAATTTCCCGAAATACAAACCATATATCGCGAAGGCGCCAACGGAAGAGTTCCCGTGAATGCCGACGGAACCTTCGGATTAAAATTTCAAACATTCGGTCCTCCGCGTACCCCCAACGACCCGGTGTTCAACAATTTTAAAAACGTGTTTACAACCGGACATCGGTACAACAACTCCATCATGCTGCAGGGCGGAAATCAAAAAGCTACCTATTACAGTTCCTTCTCTTCACTGAATCAGGACGGTATATTAAAATATACCGGATTTGACCGTTATACCTTTAAAATGTCCGGAACATACCACGCCACGCCGAAATTGCTCGTAAGTGCTTCCGGTACACTCACATCGTCAAAAACGGTTGCCCCCTCAGCCGGCGATAAAGGCGTAATGACTGCGTTATCTTATCATACCACGACGGTTGATGTAAGAGATTATATGTATCCCGACGGAAGCATGAAAGTGTATTCGCCTACCATCATAGATAATCCTTTGTATGTTGCCCGTTTCAGCCAGCTAGTCAGCCGGCTTTCCCGTTTTCTGGGAAATATGGGTTTTAATTACACTATCATTCCTCGTTTAAAATTTGATTTTAAAATCGGCGGCGATTTTTATTCAGACAATCGTACACGCATCGTTCCGGGGCCGCGATATCCCGGGGACCCGACTACTTTGGATATGGCGATTGCCAACGGCGGCTTTATCGTGGAAGATCGCGTAACGTTTAGAAATGTTATGAACAACTCTATACTCACCTGGCAGGATAAAATGAATGACGACTGGGATTATTCCTTAACCGCCGGCAGTAATATTGAAGTAACTTACACAGACAATGTAAACGTTAGGGGCGAACGTTTTGCCTTACCCGGATTTTACGACTTAAGCAATACCAGTACTTTGTTCTCTTTCCGAAGCACCAGTCAGCGCCGTTATGCCGGTATTTTTGCCAACGGAAAAATCGGTTTCCGCAATGCGCTGTTTCTGGAACTGACGGGAAGAAATGACTGGAGCTCTACTTTGCCGGTTGAGAACAATTCATTCTTCTATCCTTCAGCCAGTCTGAGTTATATTTTTACCGATTTGCATAACTTGAAAAATAATGTGCTCAGCTACGGTAAACTTCGCTTTTCATACGCCGAAGTTGGAAAAGACGCGCCGATTTACAGCGTGGGAACATATTTTAATTCCGTAGCCGGATTTCCGTTTCTGAGTAATGCCGGAACCAATATTCCCGGCTTTGTGCTCAGCAGCAACTTCGGCGATCCGCAACTGAAACCCGAAAAACAAAAATCCATGGAAATTGGCGCCGAGTTGCGTTTCTGGAAAAATAAAATCGGATTGGATGTTACCTATTATCAAAGTAAGAATGTGGACCAGATCATTCCCGTTCCTGTATCCTATACCAGCGGATTCAACCGCTTCATTACCAATGCCGGCTCTATTGAAAACCGCGGACTGGAAATGGAGTTGAATGCCACCCCGGTTCAATCAAAAAATTTTAAATGGAATTTTATCATTAACTGGTTCCGCAACCGAAGCAAAGTGCTTTCCATTAAAGAAGGAATTTCCGAAATCTTATTTTATGATGAAGGCCGGATTGTTAACAAACTGGTGGTGGGCGGTTCCGCAGCCGATTTGTACGGCACGGCTTACAGACGTAATGAAAAGGGAGAGCTCTTAATCCGTGCCGACGGATTTCCCGATTTTACTCCCACGTTTGTAAAAGCCGGTAATGCCTTGCCGGACTGGGTAGGTTCCATAAACAATACGGTGTCATGGAAAGGACTTTCTTTATCATTTCTGTTGGAATACAAAAGCGGTGGCGACATGTTTGACGTAACCATACGAAACTCCATACGCAACGGTGTTTTGAAAATAACAGAAAACCGCTACCAACAGATTATTTTCAAAGGGGTGAAAATTTCAGACGGAAAACCGAATGACATTCCGGTCATTCTGGATCACAACTTTTACAGAAATCCCAACTTTTTCAACAATATTACGGATGTCATTCTTCAGGACGCCAGCTGGCTTCGCCTGCGTAACGTAGTGCTGGATTATGAATTGCCGAAAAAGCTGATTCAAAAAACAAAGGTTATCAAAGGCGCCAATGTTAATGTTACAGCAAGCAATTTTCTGCTGTGGACGCCCTACTCGGGCTATGATCCCGGCAGTACCGCATATTCAGCCGGCTATAACGTGTACGGATTTACAGGAAGTAATATTCCGAATTTCAGTTCCGTGATTTTTGGTTTGAATTTAACCTTTTAAAGATATTGAATATGAAAAATTATTTTATCGTAACCGTTCTGAGCGTGGTGTTACTTGGCTCATGTAAAAAATTTGTAGAGCGGGGGAATGTAAATATCAATCCAAATCAACCCTCTACCGTAACGCTGAATACCCTGTTGCCTTCCGTGGCTTATTTTACGGGTTTTGCCCAAACAGAGGTGGCTTATATTACTTCCATGTTTTGTCAGCAAATGGCTGCCTACAGCAGCGGTCCTTTTGCCGAAGATCAGCACCGTGAAGTAAGAATACCGCTGGCCATGTCCACCATTTATCAAAATGCGTTAACCAATGCGAGAATACTGATTGACTCGGCCATTTCCAAAGGCGCTCCGCATTATGCAGCCATCGGACGAATTCTTTTTGTTACCAACCTGCAATTAGCCACCGACACCTACGGAGATGTGCCGCTTACCGAAGCATTCAAAGCGCCGGCCGTTTTACAACCGAAATATGATAAACAGGAAGATATCTACAACTTTATGCTGGCCGAGTTAGATAAAGCGATAGCCGAAATCGCTCAGTCCAATCCGGCTACGCTCCGTCCCGGTGTAGATGATTTGGTATATGGCGGAAACATGACCCGTTGGCGGGAAGCCGCTCATTTTATGAAAGCGAGGTTATATATGCACCTCACCAAAAAAGGCATTGCCTCCGCCACAACCAATGCGCTGGCTGCAATGGCAAACGGCTTCACCTCAAATGCCGGCGACTATCAGATTGTGTACAGCGATAAAAATCCCAACCCCTGGTTTGTAAAAGTTTCGGGCAGAATTTCAGGAAGCGCCGTATTTACCATAGCGCCGTCTCAACGATTCCTGAATGCCCTGACCGGCATCACCTACCCGGGATTATTTGATCCGAGGGTAAACAGAATTTTGGCCAAGACAGGAACCAATCCGCAATATCTCGGACTGCAAAACGGAGGCGGCAACGTAACCGGCAGCAATGTTGACCTTCGCGATACCACTTTTTATGCACGACGTATCTCACCGTTAGTGATCGGTTCTTATGCCGAACAAAAACTGATGGAGGCAGAAGCCCGCTTCCTGGCCAACGGGGGAACTCCGTCATCCGTGGGTACGACTGCAGCCGCCTACAGTGCTTATAAAGCAGGCATAGAAGCGCACTTAACCAAACTGGGACTGCCGCTAACATACAGCACCCTGCCGCAGGTAGATGTCGGGGCGGCCAATCTTACTTTAGAACATATTATGAGGGAAAAACACGTGGTGTTATTTCTGAATCCTGAAGCATGGACCGATGTTCGCCGTTACGATTATAACCCAAACCTCTTCAGGGGAATATCTCTACCCATTAATCAAAATGCGGAAATGAACGGACAGCAAATACGTAGAGCCATGTATCCCCTGGATGAAATTAACCGAAATCCGAATGCTCAGGCAGCGGCAAAACCCATGACTGAAAAAGTATGGTGGGATCAGTAAATAAATTCTAAAAAATAAATCAGCCAAATATGAAAAAACTAATTTCCGGTTTTCTTTTGATTTATTCTTTCAGCATGATTCTATTTTCCTGCAAAAAAAGTCAGGATTTTATTCGCGATAATACAACGCCTACCGGTGTAGGCTATGCGCCCGTTTCCAATAATCCGATTCTGGATTATGCTTTTAATCCTCCCCGATCCATCGGAACCACTTCGGGCGGCGCCACCTCATATCCCGCCGGTTCAACCATACTGGCTGAGCTTACGTTCTTTTCACAAAGCCCTATTAAAGAAACACAGTTTTACACAACGGCCGGAACCGGCCCCAGAACGCTTACAGCCACCATTCCTTACTCACCGGCATTTTCTGAACGAAAAGGTTTGGATACGCTGATTGTTCCTTATACCGTTCCGGCCACCGTTCCGGTAAATACCGTAATTCGTATGGAATATGAAATTATTAACCAGAACGGACTGAAAGTGGTAAGAACGGTTTTCATCAGAAGAACCTGAAACCAACTGTTATTCACTACAAAGCCGGCTTAAGCCGGTTTTTTTATTTTTCGGAAAGTGATTTTACAAAACGGTAAGTGGATTCCTGCGCTTTCAAAGGTTCTTCACCTAAGGAAAGCTTTCTGATATTTTTTACGGTTTTGCCGGATAAATCAGCTTGTAAAAGAACTGCCTTTTTGTTGTCGTTCAGCTGAAAGCGGATAATCTGCTGCAACTGTTGGTATAATCCCGCGTCATATACGGGAAAACAAACTTCTATCCGGCTGTAAAGGTTTCGGCTCATCCAGTCGGCGCTTCCCATATAATACTCAGGTTTACCGTTGTTGTGAAATATAAAAATCCGTGCATGTTCAAGATAGCGGTCCACGATGCGGGTAACCGAAATGTTTTCACTTTGTCCCGGAACTCCGGGAGCCAATACACAAATGCTGCGCACCAGCAAATGCACTTTTACACCAGCCCTTGCCGCTTCGTACAACTTTTCAATCATTCCTTTTTCCTGCAGATTATTCACTTTAATGATAACGGCAGCTTCGTTTCCGGATTTTGCATTTTCAATTTCCCGATGGATTAACTTGTTGAACCGCTTCACCATATTAAACTGAGATACCAGTAAATGCCGGAACGGTATTTTTCCGTACTCCTCCGGCTGCTGACGTGACTGCAGATAGGCAAACAGCCATTCCAGCTCTTCGCCAATGCCCTGATGAGTGGTAAATAGTACATGGTCTGTATAAAACCGTCCGGTCAGCTCATTGAAATTTCCCGTAGCCATCAGCGAATAATTTTTCAACGACTGGCCTTCCTGTTTTCTGACCAATGCCACTTTTGCATGTACTTTCAGGCGGGGAATGCTGTTGATAATTTTTACGCCGGCGGCTTTCATTTTCTTTGACCACTTCAGATTGTTGGCCTCATCAAAACGGGCTTTAAGCTCTACGAATACGGTTACTTTTTTTCCGTTTTTTGCCGCGCTGATCAGCGCATTCCCGATCAGCGAATTGGCAGCCACCCGGTAAAGCGTCACATAAATTTCCTTTACTTCGGGATCCATTGCGGCTTCATTAAAAAAACGAAGAATCGGATTATAGGAATGATAGGGTAAATGCAGCAACAAGTCTTTTTCCCGCATACTTTCAAATACGGAGCGACGGATGTCGAAGCCGGCATGTGCCTGCGAAGGCCAGGGCTCGTACGAAAGTGAATCCTTGTCGGGCAAAGGCAAAAAGCTCAGGTCTTTCAGATTATGATACCTTCCGCCTTCAATCATTTCTTCTCTGCGCAACGAAAAATAAAATTTTATGAATTGCCGGGTCTCGGCCGGCATTTCCTCATCAAACAACAGACGAGTGGCGGGCCCTTTATCCCTACGCTCCAGATGTTTTTCAATTTTTTCGGCAAGATCGCCCGAAAACTCATCTTCCAGATTCAGTTCCGCATCGCGGGTAAGCTTTACGCTGTAAGCGCCTGAAATTTCATAGCCGGGAAAGATTTCCTGAAGATTTTGCCTGATAATATCGTCCAGAAAAATCACATGATGCTTTCCTTCCGCATCGGAAAATTTCACAAACCGGGGCAACGCATCGGAAGGAATATTTAAAAGAGCATACCTCATCGCACCTGAAGCTTTCTCTTTTTTGAGGGCTACAATATAATATAGCGCATTATTTTCCAGAAACACAAGGCCCGGATGCGTCTCCGATAAAAAAACCGGCTGAAGAAAAGACAGTATGTTGGCCAGAAAATACTCCCGCAACGCCGCATAATAGTTTTCGGGAAGCGGCGCTTCGTAATACAACAAGATGTTGTGACGGCGTAAGGCCGGAAGAACAGATTCCCGCAAAATTCGCCCGAACTCTTCCTGATGCTGCACTACCGTTTCCTGAACTTTTTTCACCAGATCTTCCGGATATTCATCCCGTAACGACGTTTTTCTGGAATGAATCTGCGTAAAAGCAAAAATGGAAGGCATGCGGACCCTGAAAAATTCATCAAGGTTGGATGAGAAGATAGAAAGAAACTGAATCCGGTTATACAAAGGCACCGATTCGTCGGCCGATTCCATCAGTACACGATAATTAAAGCTGAGCCAGGTAAGATCCCTGTTCACAAAAACAGATTTTTTTTCATCCGGCATTTTTTCTGCTTTAAATGATTTTAAAAACGGAAATTATCGGGAAAAATAAGAAAGAAAAAAATGAATCGCAAACAAAATATGAAAGCCGCAATCAGCATAACGGCAGTCTGATTCAGAGCGCCGTACCTTCCAGATCGTAGTCGTATGCTTTGGTAATCTTTACCTGAACAAAATCGCCCGGCCGCAACGGTTTGTCTGAATGAATAATCACTTCATTGTCCACTTCAGGCGAATCCCATTCCGTTCGGCCAATATATTTGCCGGCCACCGCCGAATCCACCATCACGTTCAGGGTTTCACCAATGCGTTGCTGATTGATATCATAAGAAATATCCTGTTGCAATTTCATGATTTCATCTGCCCTGCGTTGTTTTTCGGAAAAAGGAATCACATCCTGCAAGGCAAAAGCGGTTGTTCCTTCCTCATGCGAATAGGTAAACACCCCTACCCGTTCAAAACGATGCCGTGTTATAAATTCTTTTAATTCTTCAAAATCTTCCTCCGTTTCTCCGGGAAACCCTGTAATCAATGTGGTACGAAGACAAATACCGGGCACTTTTTCCCGAATGGCGAAAATCAGTTCTTCGGTTTCTTTACGGGTAATCTGCCGCCTCATGGCTTTCAACATGCGGTCTGATGCGTGCTGCAACGGCATATCCAGATAGCGGCATATTTTTTTCTGCTCACGCATAACGTCCAGCACGTCCGTCGGAAAGCGGGCCGGATAGGCGTAATGCAATCTAATCCATTCCAGTCCTTCTGTTTCACACAACCGGTTCAGAAGTTCGGCCAGAGTTCTTTTCTTATACAAATCCAGACCATAATACGTCAGTTCCTGTGCAATGAGCATAATTTCTTTTACCCCCTTTTGTACCAGGTGTTTTGCTTCATGCAGAATTTCTTCCGTGGGTTTGCTCACATGTTTTCCCCGCATGAGGGGAATTGCACAGAAAGAACAGGTACGGTTGCACCCTTCCGAAATTTTCAGGTAAGCATAGTGTGAGGGAGTATATAAAAGCCTTTCCCCTATCAGTTCTTTTTTAAAATCCAGTTGAAACTGTTTGAGCAGCAAGGGCAGTTCCAGCGTTCCGAAAAAAGCATCCACCTCGGGTATTTCCTGCTGCAGTTCTTTCCGGTATCGTTCGCTGAGGCAACCGGTAACAAATACTTTTTTTATGTTTCCTCTTTTCTTTTGTTCTACCTGCTCCAGAATGGTTTGTATGCTTTCTTCTTTGGCTTTTTCTATAAATCCGCAGGTGTTTACAATCACTACATCGTGGCGTTTTTGATGGCTTTCATGACGAACCTCATAGCGGCCTGCCGTGAGTTGTGCGGCCATCACTTCGCTGTCCACCTGATTTTTACTGCAACCCAGCGTGATGATATTTATACGGCCTTTGTATGACGTGCGGGTATTCACTATTTTAAAGTTTCCTTTCCCAATAAGCTTTCCACAAATTCTTCTTTATGAAAAGGCAAAAGGTCTTCCGTTTTTTCACCCACGCCGATAAATTTTACGGGTATCCGCAATTCCCGGGAAACGGCAATGACAATTCCGCCTTTGGCCGTGCCGTCGAGTTTTGTAATGACCATGCCGGTAACATCGGTGGCGCCGGTGAACTGCCTGGCCTGTTCCAGGGCATTCTGGCCCGTACTGCCGTCAAGCACCAGTAACACTTCATGAGGGGCACCCGGCAGACTTTTACCTATCACTTTTTTGATTTTGCTGAGTTCCTGCATCAGATGGGTTTTGTTATGCAATCGTCCGGCCGTGTCAATAAGAACCACATCCGCGTTTCGGGCTATAGCGCTTTGCACGGTATCATAAGCCACTGCCGCCGGATCGCTTCCCGTAGTTTGTTTCACAATCGGTACGCCTGCTCTTTCGCTCCATATCGTTAACTGCTCTACTGCAGCCGCCCGAAACGTATCGGCCGCACCAAGCACCACTTGTTTACCCGCCTGCCTGAAATGATAAGCTAATTTGCCGATGGTGGTTGTCTTTCCCACCCCGTTTACACCAACTACCAAAATCACAAAAGGCTTTGCCGGTAATTCCGACGCAAAATCATAATACCGGTTCGGGTCTGGCGTAACCAGCGCCGCAGCAATCTCTTGTTTAAGGAGTGCATACAATTCATCCGTGTTAAAATACTTTTCTTTAGCTACCCGCTTTTCTATTTGCTCAATAATTTTCATGGTGGTTTCAATGCCCACATCTGCCCCGATCAGTTCTTCCTCCAGGCGGTTCAACACTTCTTCATCTATACGGCTTTTGCCGGCAATGGCTCGGGAAATTTTTTCAAAAAAATTCTGCCGTGTTTTTTTTAACCCCTCGTCCAGGCTTTCTTTTTCTTTTTTCCCGAAAAGTTTACTGAAAAAACCCATGGTTTAAATTAGGGTAAATTAAATTTTTTGAACAGTTTTAGATAATAATACTAATAAAAAAAAAGCCATTCGTAAATACGAATAGCCTTATTATTCTGCTTAAACACAATTTATTATTTCTGTGCCAGGAAATCTTTTAAATGATCTTTATGCACCATTTGCTCTTTAAATGTATAAGCCCCCGTTTTTTCATCCCTTACAGCCCGGATTACTTTCGTGTAATTTTTCGCTTCGGCTACCTGCTTGGGGTCTTTTTTAATTGCCGTTTTTGCCGCTTTTGCCATAACAAAAGTATTTTATGTTGATTTAAAAAATCTTCTTGCAAACTTTTATTTAATTTCCTTGTGTAGAGTAACCCGTTTCAGAACGGGATTATACTTTCTTAATTCAAGTCGTTCCGGATTGTTTTTTTTGTTTTTAGTCGTAATGTACCGGCTGGTACCCGGCAAACCGCTGTTTTTATGTTCGGTACATTCCAGAATCACCTGAACCCTGTTTCCTTTTTTTGCCATAGCGCTTAGTGTTTTTAGGTTAATGAAACATCCATTATGCCGGAAAATCAGATTTCGTGGCCCTGGGCACGTAATTCCTTCACCACCTGATAGAGTCCTTTTTTGTTTATGGTACGAAGCCCCTGAGCACTGAGTCTTAACGTAATCCAACGATTCTCTTCGGCCAGATAAAAACGCTTGGTTTGAAGATTCGGCAAAAATCTTCGTTTCGTTTTCACATTAGAATGTGAAACATGATGGCCCGTAAGAGGGGTTTTTCCGGTTACCTGACATACTCTGGACATAATATTTCTTTTACTGAAGGGCTGCAAAGGTAATAAAAAAAAAGATGCCGCCGAATAATTCATAAAACAAAATTTCAGCCTTATTTAATCATTGATTTTCAGCGAAAGAGATTTATAACCGTATCAGGCGCCCTCAATGAAATATGCCTTTTTTCTTTAACCTGTTTTTCACCGAATCGGGGTTTGCCAGATTTTCAACAAATACCGTAATTTTCAAATGACGATACCGCTGATATTATTTTTCATTTTGTAAAAAAATATCTTTTTCTTAAGCAGCGATGGCGCTGCTACTTTTTGCGGTATGCGGCTTTTCAATTAGCTTCGCAACTTCATTTTCAGGCAATCATTCTAACATACTTTTAATTCTTGGTCATGGCATACGATATCGTAGTTTTAGGCAGCGGCCCCGGCGGATATGTTGCCGCCATCAGAGCATCTCAACTGGGTTATAAAACAGCCGTCGTTGAAAAGGAAAGCCTTGGAGGGATTTGTCTTAACTGGGGCTGTATCCCCACTAAAGCATTGCTGAAAAGCGCTCAGGTTTATGAGTACATAAAACATGCTAAAGATTTCGGGCTGGAAGCTACCGGCAAGCCCGACTTCAGCGCCGTCATCAAAAGAAGCCGGGGGGTGGCGGATAAAATGAGTAAGGGTGTTCAATACCTGATGAAGAAAAACAAGATTGATGTTATTTACGGATTTGGAAAGATTGCCGGCAAAGGAAAACTGGAGGTGGTCTCGGCCGACGGAAAAACACAAACCGTGGAAGCCCGGCATATTATCATTGCCACCGGCGGCAGAAGCCGTGAATTGCCGCATTTAAAAATTGACGGAAAAAAAATTATCGGTTACCGCGAAGCCATGACGCTGCCGGCACAGCCGAAAAGCATGATTATCGTAGGCAGCGGCGCCATAGGTGTGGAATTTGCCTACTTCTACAACAGCATGGGCACCAAAGTTACTATCGTGGAATTTATGCCCCGCATCGTGCCGGTTGAAGACGAAGACATTTCTAAAGAACTGGAAAAGCAATACCGTAAGTATGGCATAGAGATTCTCACCTCAAGCGAAGTAACGGCCGCCGATATTTCCGGACCCGGGGTGAAAGCCACCGTAAAAACGCCCACAGGCGAAATAACCCTTGAAGCCGATATATTGCTCAGCGCAGTGGGAATAACGGCCAATATTGAGGGCATCGGATTGGAAAATCTCGGCATAAAAACCGATAAAGGAAAAATTGTTACGGATAAATACGGACAAACCAATGTAGCCGGCATTTATGCCATAGGAGATTGTACGCCCGGACAGGCCCTGGCCCATGTGGCCAGCCGCGAGGGCATTGTATGCGTAGAAGCCATTGCTTATGCCGAGCATAAATATCACCATCAGCCACAGCCTATTGACTATAATAATATTCCGGCTTGTACCTATTGTATTCCCGAAATTGCTTCGGTGGGCTATACCGAACAGCAAGCCAAAGAAGCCGGCTTTGAAGTGAAAGTAGGTAAGTTTCCGCTCAGCGCCAGCGGAAAAGCCAGCGCCGCAGGCCATCCGGAGGGCTTTATTAAAGTCATCTTCGATGCCAAATACGGCGAATGGCTTGGCACCCACATGATCGGTTACAACGTAACCGAAATGATTGCCCAATCGGTTACTGCCCGAAAACTGGAAACCACGTATCAGGAAGTGCTAAACTCCATCCACCCGCACCCCACCATCAGCGAAAGCATCAAAGATGCCATTGAGGTGGCGTACGGCGAAGCCATTCATCTGTAAGGAGTAAAACATTTGATTTTACAAAGGATTGGGACAGGTTTTTATGCCGGCGTGAAACCCCGGGTAAATAACCGTTTAAAAATTTATAATTTGACAAATTGAAAATCTTCTTATTTTTACCCCAAATAACTGTTTATGAAGTTGATGAAAGCGACTTTATTTTCCTTTCTTTTCATGGGAATTACACTGGCCTTTCTTTCCTGCGAACCCGATGCCGAACAAGACCGGGTGACGGATTTTGAGAAAAAAGATATTATTCTCAGCGGTGCACAACACGCTCCGGCCACCACATCTACGGCTACCGGAAAAATGAGTGTGTTTTACTCCAGAAATACAAAAATTCTGAACTATACCATTTCATGGACCGGACTGGCCGACTCGGTGCAATTTATGCATATCCATGGCCCTGCCCCTGTAGGCTATAACGCCGGAATCATTCAAAACATAGTAGCTCCTTCCGGGGGAATTTTTCCGCAAAGAACGTCCGGACGATTCACCTTTGCCCGTACCGGTTCGCTTTCAGGCACCTTGCTGGCCGATGAAGTGGTAGTGCGGGAAAGAGATATCCTGAACGGTATGCTTTACGTGAACATCCGGACTTCCGCTTTTCCTGCCGGTGAAATCAGAGGACAAATCGTATTTCAATAAAAATAATCAGCAGAATCATTATAAAAACGCTCCGCTTGCCGGGGCGTTTTCGTTTTTAAAAAATATTTTCTGCAAGTTGATTTGATTTGAAAAATTCCTGTCTAAACTTAGGGTAACGTTATGGCTTTTCTGATATAGCGCTTTCTTTTTGATATAAATATTCTTTTAAAAAATTCATCTAAATCTCAACTTCAGCTTGAAGTTACCTTTCAACATAAATTGTTCAAAAAACTTCCCGAATCGCTTTTTTTACGACCAGATTATACACAATAATACTCATCTGCCGGCCGGCGGACAAGTATCCGCTTTTTTTCCGTTGAAACTTTTACGGTTTTTACCGAAAAGTAATTTCGTTATTGCCCTGAGTCTCATACCGCGGCGGGAGACTTTGGCGGGAGCGGGTACGGGTGGGGAGGAGTCCCTGAAAGGAAAAAAGCCAAAAGAGCTTTTGCTTTTAAAGCAACAAAACCCGGCGATTACCAGGCTTCTTTGTATATTCAACTGTTTATTACTTCTTCATCTAATCGCTTTAACAAAACTCCCTTTTCTAAATCTCTAATTGTTAACTCACTCTCTTTGGGGTCTTTTCTCCCTGTAAAAAATCTTATAATTGCAGGTAAGATTGTGTCCCCTTCTGCTGTAAAGTATCTTTTAAGATTTAAATTAGAAATATCAACATTAAATTTTTGACTATACTCCAAGAGAAGTTCTACAGCATCATCGCCAGTTATGCCCAAAATCTCTCTCAAGGCATGTCTCTCTTACAATTGGCTTATTGTACCTACCCATTTTTGCCTCAATCAATACAATTATATCTTTTATCAAATTGTCTTCCATACTATCTTTTATATCTTAGAACGCAAGGCCATAGGCTGTTAATATTGCCTCTTTTTCACTTGTAGATAATCCTTTCATATTGAATTCCGTTACTGATTTAATTATATCGTAATTTGCACCGCTTGTTTTTCCTGTAGTTACTTTCTCGTGAACCAATACACCCACATCATACAGCACAAAAGCAACATCTACTACAGCATCTAACCAAGGACAGAAAGGACATTTTCCGTCTGGGTCTTCATACATTATTAGATTATTCCAAAACGCATTGTATGGCGTCTTATCTACCTGATTAGGATAGTCAGCTAACGAGTCAACACTCCACCACCTTCCCTACCTGCCCATCATACATCCTCGCCCCGTAATCCAACCATTCCAATCCGCTGCCGTCACTAAACGCTTTGCGTTTCTCCTCCTTGCCGTTATATTTATACTTATTCTCCGCCCCGCCAAAGGCCAACGCCTTACTGCTTATCCCCGCCATTACCAACCCACCCGCATAATAATGCGTTTCCTCCAACAATGGCCCGCGGATATGGGTAACCCCGAAATACATTC
>JAOAGO010000070.1 GCA_026415715.1 Chitinophagaceae bacterium
GAACTTCGTTGTTAATTATTGCAGCCAAATCGCTGATAGGTTTTATTGGCGACCTTTCATCGCAAAAAATGGATTGGATACTTTTAATTTCGGTTACGGCGATGGCTATTCTGGGTATTTTTATCGGCAACCAACTTAGCAGAAAAATATCTTCTCAACACCTTAAGAAAGCCTTTGGATGGTTTGTGTTAGCGATGGGAATTTACATTATTGTAAAGGAACTTTTTTTTCCTGCTGTAAATCAGCATTAATTGTGATGGAGGTCACTGTATGACCGGGAAGGAAATTTGGAAATTTGTTATTACAAAAACTTAAAGTTATGAAACTCGAACAAATCTATACCGGTTGTCTTGCACATGGGGCTTACTATATCATGAGTAATGGTGAAGCCGCCGTAATTGATCCCCTGAGAGAAGTAGAACCATATATTCGCAGGGCAGAAAACGATAAAGCTAAGATCAAATACGTTTTTGAAACTCATTTTCATGCCGACTTTGTAAGTGGCCATTTAGACCTGAGTAAAAAAACAGGTGCAAAAATTGTGTATGGGCCAACTGCACAGCCAGGTTTTGACGCTATAATAGCGGAAGACGGACAAACTTTTAAAGTAGGAGATGTTACGATAAAAGCAATACATACGCCCGGCCACACCATGGAAAGCACCTGTTATTTGTTGATTGATGAAAACGGTAAAGAAGTGGCCTTATTTACAGGTGATACTTTGTTCATAGGAGACGTAGGAAGGCCGGATCTGGCGCAGAAGGTAAAAGCCGATTTAACCCAGGAAAAGCTGGCCGGATTACTTTATGACTCGCTGAGAAATAAAATCATGCCTCTTTCAGATGATATTGTTATATATCCGGGACATGGTGCGGGAAGTGCATGTGGCAAAAAAATGAGCAAGGAAACTACCGATACGCTGGGCCATCAAAAAAAGACAAACTATGCACTGCGTCCCGAACTAACTAAGGAAGAATTTATACAAGAAGTGCTTACAGGCCTTGTTAAGCCGCCCTCTTATTTCCCCTACAATGTATTAATGAATATTCGGGGTTACGAGAGCATTGATAATGTATTGCAACGTGGTTTACAGGCCCTAAGTCCTGAGGCTTTTGAAGCGGCAGCCAATGAAACCGGAGC
>JAOAGO010000071.1 GCA_026415715.1 Chitinophagaceae bacterium
CCATAAGATAATAGTTTTACAAACTCGTTTAACCTGTTCATCTGTTATATATGGATATATCGGAAGGCTCAATATCTCCTGACATATCTGCTCTGTTTGCTCCAAACCTTCATCTGGCACCATAACTTTTCCCTTGTATGCAGGCTGAAGATGAATTGGAACTGGATAATGTATGAGCGTGTGTATTCCTCTATTTTTCAGAAAATTTCTGAGATCTTCTCTAAGTCTGTGTCTAACTACAAACTGATGATAAACGTGATCAAAGTTTTCACGAACGAAAGGTAATTTTAAATCTGTTATACGCAGAAAAGTATTGTACATTTCAGCTATCTTTTTGCGTCTATAATTTTCTTGGTCTAAATACTTTAGCTTAACTCTTAAAATAGCAGCTTGTATTTCATCGAGTCTACTATTTATTCCGAAAGTATAACTTATATACCTTTCACGCCAACCATATTCCCTGAGAAGTTGAACCTTTTCTGATAGATCTTTATCGTTCGTTGCCACAGCTCCACCATCTCCGAAAGCTCCGAGATTTTTTGTGGGATAAAAACTAAAAGCAGATATATTTCCCCAATTGCCAGTTTTACGTCCCTGAATTGATGCTCCGTGGGATTGTGCACAATCTTCAATTACATATAAACCATATCGTTTAGCAATATCTAAAATAGACGGCATATCTGCTGGATGACCGTAAAGATGAACTGGTATAACTGCTTTTACTTTCCCGTTTTTTCTAACAGCTTTTTCCAGAAGATCTGGATTCATGGTGAAAGTTAAGGGATCAATATCTATCAAAATTGGGGTAGCCCCTGATAATTCTATAGCTGAAATAGTAGCGACAGCAGTGTGAGACACTGTTACCACAGCATCTCCTGATCCAATACCACAGGCACTTAGAGCAAGATAGATAGCTTCCGTTCCACTTGCGACTCCTATAACATATTTAACTCCAAGGTAATCAGCAAACTCTTGTTCAAATGATTTAACCTCATTTCCCAATATATCCCAGCCACTATTCAAGACTCTTGCAATAGCCTGATCAATTTCATCCTTG
>JAOAGO010000072.1 GCA_026415715.1 Chitinophagaceae bacterium
TCACGCCGGTGCCGGTTACACTCTGATACGTGCTTACCACAATTCGCCTGATGCCATACCGCTTGTGCAATGGATATAACGCCACCACCATCTGAATGGTTGAGCAGTTGGGGTTGGCAATGATTTTATGTTCGGGCCCCAGCACGTCGGCATTCACTTCGGGCACCACCAGCGGAACGTCGGGATGCATTCGCCACGCCGAAGAATTATCAATAACGGTAATCCCCGCTTCGGCAAATTTAGGCGCCCACTCCAACGAAGTGCTTCCGCCGGCTGAAAACAATGCCAGCGCCGGTTTGGCAGCCACTGCATCTGCCATACCCCTTACTTTTACGGGTTTTCCTTTAAAGAACACTTCTTTACCTATCGATTTTTCTGAGGCAACGGCAATCAGTTCCGTCACCGGAAAATTTCTTTCTTCCAGAACCTGTAACATTTTAGCGCCTACCAGACCGGTGGCTCCTACAACGGCTACTTTCATTTTTTTGAGTTTTTTAATTTTTATGTTACCAGCTTCCCTGCTGCACTCATCGCCTGTTGTGTCACTCACTGCATCGTTCCGAACGCTGCTCACCTTTTTTGATAAAACAAAAAACCCTCCGTTACGGAAGGTCAGCCGGAGAATTTATGTTGCACATACGTTCAAAGCCAACCTTCCTTAAGTATAAGGTTTGGTATAATGAACGGTATGTTTCTTTATCAACATCAGGCCGGCAAAGGTAGTAGCGAAGAAATACAAAACAAAACGAAAAACAATAAAATTTTTTTTGAATCGGGAAATTATTATGTAAGTTCACGTCATATGTACAATTTTTTTAACTAGCATTTGATCAGGAGTTAAGTAATTAAATTTTCTTACAGGTCTGTTGTTAATTTTATTTCAATTTTTTTTAGCATCTCCATCAGTTACAAAATTAAGATTTGTTTTCTTAGGTAAAAATCTTCGTATAACTCCTATTTTATACTTCACAGTCACTTTGTCTTGACTGGTATAGGGGCGGGTAAAGCAGGTTTTTACATTCATTTGATTGGCTATATAT
>JAOAGO010000073.1 GCA_026415715.1 Chitinophagaceae bacterium
TGACCCCTTGGTCGACCAATTGAAAGTGTCACCGCCCAGTTGTCTTAATCCTTGTTATAGTGGATGATACTCTCTGACTTAGAAATAAGATGCGATGATTTATCAGACCGTGAGTCTTAATCCTTGTTATAGTGGATGATACTCTCTGACCGCCGTTTGCAACGGCGAGTGCTATACAAAAACAGGAGTCTTAATCCTTGTTATAGTGGATGATACTCTCTGACAAAAGGATACGAACCCGGAAGGTGTTCGTATCAAATGTCTTAATCCTTGTTATAGTGGATGATACTCTCTGACACAACGTGTTAAGAAGAAAAAGAAAGCAGGAAATTGTCTTAATCCTTGTTATAGTGGATGATACTCTCTGACTATCATCCCCAGAGGCAATCATGCCTTGGGGAGAAATGTCTTAATCCTTGTTATAGTGGATGATACTCTCTGACTGTTAAATAGAAAATCCAAAAAGAAAATCTTATACTGTCTTAATCCTTGTTATAGTGGATGATACTCTCTGACGTTAACCCATTTTTTCAAAACGGGTTTATATTTCACAGTCTTAATCCTTGTTATAGTGGATGATACTCTCTGACCCTTGATGGATATGGCAGGAAAAATAGAAAGCATAAAAGGTCTTAATCCTTGTTATAGTGGATGATACTCTCTGACCTCTTCTTTTTACAAAAATTATAACCGTACGGTCTTAATCCTTGTTATAGTGGATGATACTCTCTGACACAATGAAAAAAAGTGCCCCTGCGGGGGCACTACACAGTACTTGGACAACTATCAGTTGTCCAAGGTACTAAAGGCCTGGGAGGAAATGAGGAAAAAACGGGGAAAAGATCTCTTCCCAATATCGATAAAGATGAAGGGGGGAGAGATCCTAGAGCTAGAAGAAGAGATATTTCAGGTCTTAATCCTTGTTATAGTGGATGATACTCTCTGACGAGTACTCCACCCTCCATTCAGAAACCCCGTACTGTGTCTTAATCCTTGTTATAGTGGATGATACT
>JAOAGO010000074.1:0-470 GCA_026415715.1 Chitinophagaceae bacterium
GCCTAGAGTAGCACTTGTGGGTTATACAAACGTGGGCAAAAGCACTCTGATGAACCAACTTGCTAAAACGCATTTATTTGCAGAGAACAAGCTATTTGCCACTTTGGATACCACTGTGCGCCGGGTCAAATTAAACGGTATGACTATTTTACTTTCTGACACAGTAGGTTTCATCCGAAAGTTGCCCACCTTACTCGTGGAGTCCTTTAAAAGTACGCTAGATGAAGTACGGGAAGCTGACCTTCTATTGCACATTGTAGACATTTCACATCCCTCTTTTCAGGAGCAAATCACTACAGTTAAAAATACATTATATGAAATCGGGGCGGGCGATAAACCAGTTATAATGGTATTTAACAAATGTGATTTATACACCAATGAAGAAAGAGAACCTTGGGAAATGGATGGAGAGCTTGAAAAGCCCTCTCTTGCGGAACTTGAACGCACCTTCATGGCCCGGGAAAATGTAC
>JAOAGO010000074.1:480-929 GCA_026415715.1 Chitinophagaceae bacterium
GTACCATCCGTTTTTGTTTCGGCTTTGCAAAAGAAAAATTTGGACATCTTGAAAAAGAAAATAATAGAAGAATTAGAGAAAATCAAAGTCCGAAAAGAAACTTTTGACATCAAAACCAAACTGGAAAAGAACAATTGAAAAGAATAAACCATATTCAAATCTCTAATTAAAATTTAAACTTTATCGTGAACAATAATTTTAGAATCTTAAGATTAATTATACTTTATCCGTTGTTTTTCTATCCATTTAAAATTTGAAAAAAAATTAGAGTAGCATATAGTTTCATATTTTAATCCAATGGATCTTAAGAAGGTCATTGTATGCTTGGCATCCGTAAAAAAGACGGTGGGTACTGTTCCGTTAGATGCACGACTAAAAAGCCCCAAAACGTTTGAGCTTCAGAATTTACCCGGCTTCTTCATGAGGGTGTTACTTTTGAACCATTTTTT
>JAOAGO010000075.1 GCA_026415715.1 Chitinophagaceae bacterium
CCCCAAAAGATAAATTTGTTGTAAAAGATGCTATTACTGAAAATACTGTATGGTGGGGAGATATCAATCATCCATTTAACCCCGAAAAGTTTGACTCATTATACAAAAAGATGATTCAGTATTTTGAAGACAAGGATATTTTTATTAGAGATGCCTATGCGTGTGCACATCCTGATTTTAGATTAAATTTAAGAGTAATTACAGAAACCCCTTGGGCAAATTTATTTAGTTACAATTTGTTTTTACGCCCATCAAAAGAAGAAATTGCACAATTCAAACACGACTGGATTATTATTAATGCTCCAGGATTTAAAGCCAATGCTGCCGAAGATGGTACTCGCCAACATAACTTTGCAATTATTAATTTTACCAAAAAGATGATTTTAATTGGTGGTACTGCTTATACTGGCGAAATCAAAAAATCAGTATTTACTATTTTAAATTATCTTTTACCACAAGAAAGAAATGTCCTTTCAATGCATTGTTCTGCAAATGTTGGAAAAAAAGGCGATACTGCTATTTTCTTTGGCTTGTCAGGTACAGGCAAAACAACATTATCTTCTGACCCAGAAAGATCTTTAATTGGAGATGATGAACACGGTTGGAGCAATGATAAAGTATTTAATTTTGAAGGCGGATGTTATGCCAAATGCGTTAATCTTTCTGCCGAAAATGAACCACAAATTTTTAATGCTATTAAATTTGGTGCATTACTTGAAAATACCCGTTTTTATCCAGGCACATCTACTGTCAATTATGAAGACATTAGCGTTACCGAAAATACCCGTGTAAGTTACCCCTCTCATTATATTCAAAATGCTTTAAATCCCGCCATTGGCAATTCTCCTAAAAACATATTCTTTTTAACTTGCG
>JAOAGO010000076.1:0-517 GCA_026415715.1 Chitinophagaceae bacterium
TTAATCCAATTGGAATTCTCTAACTCATAATACAACAAATCCCGCTACCGCGGGATGCTTCGCTCCTCCTGTTGGACCTGCCTGCGGCAGACAGGCTTGAACCAACGACCCGCTGATTAATTGATTAATTCCAAAGTGTGGGACTTAATCCAATTGGAATTCTCTAACTCATAATACAACAAATCCCGCTACCGCGGGATGCTTCGCTCCTCCTGTTGGACCTGCCTGCGGCAGACAGGCTTGAACCAACGACCCGCTGATTAATTGATTAATTCCAAAGTGTGGGACTTAATCCAATTGGAATTCTCTAACTCATAATACAACAAATCCCGCTACCGCGGGATTCTTCGCTCCTCCTGTTGGACTTGAACCAACGACCCTCTGATTAACAGTCAGATGCTCTAACCAGCTGAGCTAAGGAGGAAAAGGACTGCAATATTACGGGCCTTACCGCATAAAATCAAATTCGGCACACGGTCTTTCTTTATTCCTTCTCCAAAAACGGATACCGGTAATC
>JAOAGO010000076.1:527-846 GCA_026415715.1 Chitinophagaceae bacterium
TACGGGCCGCAAAGCATAAAATCAAATTGGAACAACCGGCAGATTTTTTTCAGCCGGAAAACTTGCGTAATGGGTTTTCGTTATTAACTTTGAAAACAAAAGTACTTTTCAAATGACTGAACATCGCGATTACCGACAGGACCTCGCCTCCATTCGGCTGGCCATGGAGCGATCCGTTAAATTTCTTTCGCTCAGCGGCTTGTCGGGTGTGCTTGCGGGGCTATACGCCTTGGCTGGTGCGGCCTTAGCCTGGAGAACGATTTATTTCCCACATCCGCCTTATGGCTACCGGCAGCACTACATTAACGACCATCAGGTT
>JAOAGO010000077.1 GCA_026415715.1 Chitinophagaceae bacterium
GAACATTCCGTCGGCGGTGGAGGCGTTGCCGATGCTCCCCCAGGCGATTTCATTGCCGGGATTGGGGAAGTCGCTCATGGTTTGGAGCGCCGCTTCGTGACGATAAAGGACGGAGGCGTAAGCGAGGCCCACAAGACGCGGCATTTGCGAACCGGTGGGGGAGATGTCGGAGGCGCTGTTGTATCTATCTACCTGACGCTTCCAGGTGCCATCTTCGTTGATGAAGCGCGTGCCGAAGTGACTAGTCATGCCGCGTCCGGCGCTGGATGGATCGGCTTCTACGTCCGCATGGCCGTAAAGTTGCGCGAAGAAAGCTTCGAGGGTGAGTTCACCGAGGGCCATCATCCAGGTCTGATCACGGTAGTAGCCGGAACGCCAGTCGCCTTGGCGGAAGAGGCGCGCCATGGCAATCTGTGGTAGCTCTTTACCATCGCCAAAAATGCCGAATTTGGCCTTGCCGGTCAACACCTCACGGCGCCCTATAATGGAGGCTTGTCGCGAACGGTAGGCGATACGGTAGTCGTAAAGTACATCTTCCGGGGTTAGCCCGAAACGTTGTAAGAGTTCCATAGTTCCTCCCTGAAGCGTGAATCGTTAATTTATAAGATAATTATATACTTTTTATGGCCATTTGTCTAGGGTACGATAGCGCCGTCGAAGGGGCTTGCCGGACCCTTCGCGTACCTAGGGGCCGGCAAACTTGTTTCGGCTAGTGGGGACACTGCCGCGAGCGCAGAGGGCCATGGGTTTTAATCGTAGCGTATCTTGATCTGAGCAAAGCCCAAGCTGCCGCCCCTGAAACAGGTTTTGGGGATGAAGGTTAACTTTCTCGGTGTAATCCTCAG
>JAOAGO010000078.1 GCA_026415715.1 Chitinophagaceae bacterium
ATTCAGAATAAAAGGCAGGAAGGACTAATTCTTAGTGATAATATTAAAAAATTCCGAGGAGATTACTAAGATAAAAAAATCCTGTTACATTGTAGCGAAGGTTTTAGAAGAGTTAAAGGGATATATAAAGGAAGGTCTTTCTACAAAGGATATAGAACAGTTTATTGAAAGTTTAATATTAAAAATGGGAGGTAAGCCTGCATTTAAAGGATACAAAGGATATCCAGCAGCTGCTTGTATTTCAGTGAATGATCAGGTGGTTCATGGAATACCCTCTGAGAAAATAATGATTAATGAAGGAGATATTGTTAGTATTGATGTTGGGGTGATAGTGGATGGTTTTTATGGCGATGCTGCCTATACCTATGGTGTAGGTAAAATTGCAGATAATGCAAAAAAATTATTAAAAGTAACAGAAGAATCTTTATATAAAGGGATTGAAAAAGCAAAGAATGGAAACAGAGTAGGTGATATCTCATCAGCAATTCAAAGACATGTTGAACTTAATGGTTTTTCTGTAGTTAGAGCATTTGTAGGTCACGGCATAGGCAGATTTTTACATGAAGAACCGCAAATCCCTAATTTTGGTAAAGAGAATACAGGACCTAAACTCAGAACAGGTATGACTATAGCAATAGAGCCTATGGTAAATGCAGGAACCTATGAGATAACAATTCTTTCAGATGGATGGACAGCTGTAACGAAGGATGGCTCTCTCTCAGCCCACTTTGAGCA
>JAOAGO010000079.1 GCA_026415715.1 Chitinophagaceae bacterium
AATTGCAGGTTGTCTTTATGCCGGACGACAAAATAAACGCCTTTGCTGCTCCAAATGTACAGCAGGGGAAAATGGTTGTAAAATTGGTCGGCAACTATCACCCTACCCCTCAGCAAGGGAATGTCTCTGGCGGCTTTGTTGTCGGCTGTTTTGCCATCGCTGATATGAACTTAGGCGGGTAGATTACCGTCAAAATCAAGCAGGGTATGCATTTTGATAGCTCCCTTGGCAGTTCTATACCGTGTTCAATCAAACAAACTCAGGCACAAGTTAATGGTAGTGGAATCCAACCGAAAAATCCTGCTCCTGATTTTGACCTTCACCTGCTTAAACCTTGCCTGCTGTCCTAATTGTTCCAGTAAAGCAAAGTAGTGGACCCGAAACAATACCCAAGACTGGTGTTTGTTCTGATAGCTGATATTGCTTTTGCCGGGGGCACGCCGAATGCCTAAATGATTGAGGTTACCGGTGGCTGAGCGAAGTCCATTGCTGATATCCCGAACCGATTGGCTTTTGGCAAACTGACAAAACAGCATACTGACTGAGTGAGTCCAACTGTTGTAGCCTTTATGATGCTTATAGGTTTGATGCTTAGTTACCAGCTTTGCAAAAATATTACGGTCTAACTTGTAAATAATTTGAGCAAACAAACTTATATTTACCATAAGAGAAATGGGTTTGGTTTTGTCACCTCTAAGGTAACTTAGATTTAATGAACCACTTCTC
>JAOAGO010000007.1 GCA_026415715.1 Chitinophagaceae bacterium
AACTTATATTTACCATAAGAGAAATGGGTTTGGTTTTGTCACCTCTAAGGTAACTTAGATTTAATGAACCACTTCTCTCTCTCTTTTTTATTTAGGACACTATTGATGGAATTCAATAATTCAGTAAGACAAATTAAATTGGCGAATTATTTCAATCCCCTTACCTTTGCGCCCTGAAAAAAAGCCATTCGGCTTTATTCTATTCCTTCCTAATTATTACATTATGGCAAATATCGGAAAAGTAAAACAGATTATCGGGGCCGTAATTGACGTACAGTTTGAAGGCAAGCTTCCTGAAATTTACAACTCGTTGGAACTGAAAAAAGAAAATGGGGATATTCTGGTGCTTGAAGTTCAGCAGCATCTGGGAGAAGATAGTGTACGTACCATAGCCATGGACGGAACTGAGGGTATAACCCGAGGAATGCCGGTGGTGGATACGGGAAAACCTATCGCCATGCCAACCGGTGATGCCATAAAAGGGCGGTTGTTTAATGTAACCGGTGATCCGATTGACGGATTGCCGCCCGTTAGTAAAGAAAACGGACGCCCCATACACAGTATGCCCCCCGCTTTTGAAAATCTCAGTACCGCTACCGAAGTTCTTTATACAGGAATTAAAGTTATTGACCTGATTGAGCCTTATGCCAAAGGAGGAAAAATCGGTTTGTTCGGTGGCGCCGGTGTAGGAAAAACCGTGTTGATTCAGGAATTGATTAATAACATTGCCAAAGCTTATTCCGGATTATCCGTATTTGCCGGAGTGGGAGAGCGTACCCGCGAAGGAAATGACCTGCTGCGGGAAATGATTGAGGCCGGAATTATAAAATACGGGCCCGAGTTTAAACACAGCATGGAAAAAGGCGGTTGGGATCTGAGTAAAGTGGATTTAAAAGAACTTACCGATTCTAAAGCTACATTCGTATTCGGACAAATGAATGAGCCGCCCGGTGCCAGGGCAAGAGTGGCGTTGAGCGGACTGACCATTGCGGAATATTTCAGAGATGGAGACGGACAAGGAAAAGGGCGGGATATTCTTTTCTTCGTGGACAATATTTTCCGGTTTACACAGGCCGGTTCAGAAGTTTCTGCCCTGCTGGGAAGAATGCCTTCGGCCGTAGGTTATCAGCCTACGCTGGCAACCGAAATGGGTATCATGCAGGAAAGAATCACATCTACCAAAAACGGTTCTATTACTTCGGTACAGGCCGTTTACGTTCCGGCCGACGATCTTACCGATCCGGCGCCAGCCACCACATTCGCCCATCTGGATGCTACTACCGTATTAAGCCGTAAGATTGCCGACCTGGGAATTTATCCGGCCGTTGACCCGCTGGATTCCACATCAAGAATTCTGACCCCGCATATCGTAGGTGAGGCACACTACAATTGTGCTAACCGGGTTAAACTTATGTTGCAGCGATATAAAGAACTTCAGGATATCATTGCAATTCTGGGAATGGATGAACTGAGCGAAGAGGATAAATTAATTGTGGCCAGAGCCCGGAAAGTACAGCGCTTTCTTTCGCAGCCTTTCCATGTGGCCGAAGCCTTTACGGGTCTTAAGGGCGTGCTGGTTCCCATTGAAGAAACCATCCGCGGATTTAATATGATTATGGACGGCGAAGTGGACGAATATCCCGAAGCGGCTTTCAATCTGGTGGGAACAATTGATGAAGCAATAGAAAAAGGGAAAAAACTATTGGCTGCCGCTAAAGGATAGTTATCATTATAGTTTCAGCAATGATTCACGGCACAATACATTCTGTGTAAATTAAAAGCCTGACGAAACATAAAAACATTAATTTTAATTCATGCAGCTGGAAATACTAACTCCCGAAAAAAGATTATTCAGCGGCGAGGTGTACGGGGTGCAAATGCCCGGCGTTAACGGATTATTTGAAGTACTGGAAAAACATGCTCCTCTGGTAAGCGCTTTGAAAGAAGGAAAGGTAAAAATCATCAAAGATAAACAACAGCACTTCTCTTATTTCTATATTCAGGGTGGTTTCGTAGAAGTGCTAAACAATAAAGTTACCATTTTGGCCGAAGAAGCCCTACCGATGGACGATATATAAACCTCTTACCCCGATGTCTTCATCATTTGTCTTCGCTGCAGCTCTTTTTCGGCCCAGGTAAATACTTTTCGCATCATATCCGTTTTTCTCAACTCATATCGGGTCCGGATTTGTTCTTCTTCATTGGCAATAATCAAAAACATGCCGTCAACGGCACGGGCAGCAATAAAGTCTGTAAGGTTTTCTTCCAACGGCTTGCTGATAAAAGGTATTTTGTTATAAACTTTTACAATATTACTCCATTCTTTATTGGCGCCCTCTGTTTTAATCGTGCTGTCCACAATAGGGCGAAAGGCGTCCATGAGGCCGGGTTTCATTTCTTTTTTAAAATACTCAGTGGCGGCATGAGGGTTATCCGTAACCAGAATATTCACAGCCTCTCTGATGCTCATGTTTTTAATGGCATCTATGAATAATGGCTTAGATACCTGTACGGCAGTGCTCATGGCTCTGTTAAATTTTGACGTAACCTGATTAATTGCTCTGTCTAATCCGATATCTCTTAATGTTTTCTCGATTTTTTCAGCCTCACCGGGAAACACAAATCGTATCAAAGGATTTCCCTCAGGATTTGCAAAGGCATCAAAACCTCTGAATAAACCTTGTTGTAAGGCATCTTTCAATCCCATAATCATTTCCAGCTCGGTAGGAATGAGGCCTAACCCTCTTAATACCGAACAACCGGAAAACGATGTTATAATTAAACTGATAAGCGGAATTAAAATTATTTTTTTCATGCGGTAAAATTTCATGTTTAAAGATGAGAAAAATAGAGAACATCCTCATTTTTTTCGATAAAACACATGGTTTGCTCCTTTAAAGTATGAAATACTGAGCTTTTTAGAAAAAGACGAATCAGAATTCAATTCAGTTGCGGATCAATAGGAAAATTAACCATCAGCTCGTAATCTCCGCCCAGCTCACGAAGAGATTCTTTCCATATTTCGTGGGGGTCATTGTGAAAAACAAGTTTCTTGCTGGCTTTGGAAGTATGCCAGGTATTTTCCTTCAACTCATCTTCAAGTTGTCCGCTTGCCCAGCCGGAATAACCCACATAAAACCGTATTTTATTAGGGTCTAACAAATTATTTTTCAGCATTTGAATAACGATATCAAAATCGCCACCCCAGTAAATACCGCGGCTGATTTCCTGACTGCCGGGTATTTCATCAGCATATTGATGCAGAAAATGCAGGGTATTCAATTGAACAGGACCTCCGTAATACACCGGCACATGACAACCTTCCAGTTCAGGTATCAGTTCTTCCAGCGTAATATCATATTTCCGGTTTATGACAAACCCCAGGCTGCCTTCTTCTTTATGTTCACATAAAAAAACGACACTCCTTAAAAAATTCGGGTCTTTCAGAAAAGGATCTGCTATTAATAATATGCCGGGGGCTGGCTCTATCATACTCTAAAATTAAGGGCTTTTTTGAAATAAACGATATGTTGTAAAATAACTTTAATGAAAATCCGGCGGCTAAACCTTACTGATTTACTTTTAACATTACCACATGCCGCATAAAAAAGAGGTTTTCTTACATTTGTAGGTTCTGCAAATCAACGAATGTGAAGCCGCGAATTTTTATTTCATGAAGCGCATCTTTACCATAATTACCATTTTGATTTCACTGTCGCTGGTGGGTATTATTATCAATCAAAATTCGGCCTTACGCAACATGATATTTCTGCGCCGGGAACAAATAAAATACAACGTAGAGCTAAGTACACGGATGGTGGCCGAAGAGTTATCAAGGCATAAAGGAGATAATGTTATGTCGCTGCCCAAAATGGGTACGGTTTTCCCCGATGAGTTTTCATTAGACCTCTTCAGGCCGGTTTCCGTTTCCGGCCGATTTACGGTGGATCAGATCAGGGCAAAGTTTATTCATGCCTTCGAGCAGAATCACCTTGAAAATATTCCTTTTGAATTCGGTATTACTTCTTTTGACCGCCTGGGCAATATGGTTTTTGAAAAAGCCTCGCCGGGATTTCTGCAAGCCTTTCAGGATACGGTGAATAGTTTTATTTACAACTGCGCCTTACAGGCACAAAGCGGCACCGCGGGCGAAAATCTTACCATTGACGAAGTGTTATTTGTGGCTATTCCGAATTTGAATAAACTGGTATTAAAATCACTTTTCTGGCGTATTACCATTTCCATTCTTTTTACGCTGATTATTTTGGCCGCGTTTTATGTAACCGTACGCACCATGCTGGCGCAGAAAAAAATAGCGGAAATTAAAAACGATTTCATCAACAACATGACGCATGAATTTAAAACACCGATCTCCACTATTTCTTTAGCCGTGGATGCACTGCGAAACGAAAAAGTAATCCAGGACAGGGAAAAAATGAATTTTTACAGCAGTATTATCAAAGAGGAAAATGAAAGAATGAACCGCCATGTTGAAACTATCCTTAAAGCCTCTCAGCTCGAAAAGCAGGAAATCACTTTACATCATACACCCCTTTCTGTGCATTCCGTTTTGAAAGAAGCGGCCGATAATTTTAAACTTCAGCTGGAAGAAAAGAAAGGAAACATTGAATTTCATCTGAATGCCTCAAAGGATATCATAGAAGGCGACGAAGTTCATTTTTCAAACATGATCAATAATCTTATAGATAATGCTGTAAAGTATTCAAAAGAAACAGAGCCGCCCCAAATCAAGATCACGACAGCTTCAAACGGAAAGTTTATTAAAATAAAAATTGAAGACAACGGCATTGGTATGAGCCGGGATACACAGAAACGAATCTTTGAAAAATTTTACAGGGCGCATACGGGAAATGTGCATAATGTTAAAGGTTTCGGACTGGGATTAAGCTATGTCAAGGCTATGACGGAAGCGCATCGGGGTAAAATCAAAGTAGAGAGTTCGCCCGGAAAAGGAAGCGTGTTCACGCTTGAAATTCCCCTGATGCAGCAAACGGTTTAACGCCACAACAAACTGCTGTCGCCATAGCTCAGAAAACGAAACTGATTTGTTAATGCGTACTCATACACCTTCTTCCAGTCTTTCCCGATAAATGCGGCAATGAGTAAAAGCAATGTGGATTGAGGTTGGTGAAAATTGGTGATGAGCCCATGGGCTACCCGTATGGTGTATCCGGGTGCAATCAGCAGTTCAGTTTTTGCTCTGATGGCTTCAAGTCCGTTATAACTCATGTACTCAAGCAGCGCTTCCCATGATGCTTTCAGAGAGCAATGCTCATTTTGCAAATCGTAGGCTTCCCATTGAGAGAGGCTTAAAAAAGTGTCCCGTATTTTTTTTCTCCTGCAAACAATGCCCAGCCAGTATAAACTCTCCAGTGTGCGCAATGAAGTGGTTCCCACCGAAACAACGGGCTGCTCCCTTGAAGCATGATATAATGCTTCAATAACTTCTTTTTTTACTTCAAACCATTCGGCATGCATCTGATGGTCAATCAGGTACTTTGCCTTGACGGGTTTAAAGGTGCCGGCTCCCACATGAAGTGTAAGAAATTGACATTCTATCTGTTTTTGTTTCAGGTCATCAAATACTCTTTTCGTAAAATGAAGTCCTGCGGTAGGCGCCGCTACCGATCCTTCATATCGGGCGTATAACGTTTGATAACGATCTTTATCAGCATCTTCTTCTTTGCGACGAAGATATGGAGGAAGCGGGGTAGAGCCGGCATACTGTAAAATTTCTGCGAAGCATAAATCATCAGGTTTCCACCTGAATTCAATGGTAAACGAATCTTCTTTTTTTTGCACAAATGAGGCGCTGAGCTGAATCGGAAATGATGCGGTTTCAATTTTCTTTGTCAATACTTGTCCGTGTTTCCATTTGGAAGCCTTGCCTATCATACATTGCCATAAAACACGACCTTTCTGCAACAGCGCCTCCGAATAATCGGCGTAGCAGGTATCCGGCTCAAGACAGAATATTTCAACCGTAGCCCCGGTGGGTTTTCTGAAATAAATACGGGCAGGAATTACTTTTGTATTATTGAAAATCAATAATGCATTTTCAGGTAAATAGCGGCTCAGATTTCTGAAAATATCTTTTTGTATGTTTCCCTCACGGTAAATTAATAACTGCGAAGAGTCCCGCTCTTCCAGAGGATAACGGGCAATGCGTTCAGGAGGTAAATTGTAATCATATTCAAGTATGTTAATCAGCCGGGGATCAGTCATATACTAATTCAAAGTTACCTGAACTTAACCGATTTTTTTTTAATGGCTTCGAAAGAAGAAAAAAAAACAAAAGAATAGCATATCTTAAATTAATTTTTTTTCAACATCAATATTCAATGGTAATTCTTAAAAAAGAAAAATTTATTTATTGTTCTTTGGACTTTAGAAAAAGATCACTGTAGCAGTCATTGAAAGGGAAATACACTAAATTTTTATTGAATACAAAACTTCCCCACCTATTCATATTTCAGGTTTCTTTAAATCAATAATTCACAAGTAATACACATTAATTCACACTTAAATAACAGGTTATCTACATAAAATAATAAAAAAAACCTCAAAAATGAATTTTATAAATTGAATATCAACTATTTATAATGGTGGAAAAATTTAAAAAAGAAAAATTTGGAAATTAAGTGGGAAAAAGTGTTATTTTGTGTAAATAATTGTAAAACCTTTCCAAATATTTGATAATGATTGGTTTTCTTGGTGAATACGAAGCTACTTTAGATGCGAAGGGCAGATTTCTTTTGCCTGCCGCCTTCAGAAAGCAGCTTCCCGAAGAAGAGAGAAACCAATTTGTTATCAACAGAGGATTTGAAAAATGCCTGGCTCTTTATCCGATGAGTACCTGGAAGCCTTTGTTTTCAAGAATCACCAGACTAAATGAGTTTGACCCGAGACAGAGAGAATTTAAGAGAGCTTTTTTAAACGGGGCAACCCTTGTAGAACCGGATACTGCAGGTAGAATATTGATACCTCCCAACCTTAAGGCTTATGCAGGCCTGCAAAAAGACTTAGTACTGATGGCCGCAGGCGATAAACTCGAAATCTGGGATAGTAGTAAGTACAAAGAGTTCTTTGATTCCATTTCTTCGGATGCATTAAGCGATTTGGCTAAGGAAGTACTTGGAGGTAATCTTTCGGACTCCTGAAAAGTGTATTTGCCCTATCCGTGAATGAACAGGGACACATACCGGTATTGCTTCAGGAAACTATGGATGCTCTAAACATTCAGCCAGGCGGAATTTATGTGGATTGCACTTATGGTGGCGGCGGGCATGCATCGGAAATTTTAAAAAGATTAAACCAGAACGGACGACTCTTTGCTTTTGACCAGGATGCAGAATCGGCTAAACGACTAATTCAAGATTCGCGACTCACTTTTATTCCGCAAAATTTTCGCTACGTACAGCGTTTTTTACGCCTGGAAGGTATAGGACAAGTAGATGGAATCCTCGCAGATTTGGGAATGAGCAGTTTTCAGTTGGATAGTCTAGAAAGAGGGTTTTCCATGAGAACAGATGCGAAACTGGATATGCGTATGGACCGGCGTAAAAAACTGACGGCCGCCGATGTACTGAACACCTATCCGGAAGACCTTCTCAGAAAATTGTTTTCCGAATATGGTGAGCTGCCCAATGCAAAAAAGCTGGCAAAGCGTATTGTGGAAATCAGACAATATGCACCTATACATACGGTAAATAATTTAAAAAATGCAATCCGTGAAATGGTACTTGGAAATCCTAACAGATATTTTGCCCGGGTATTTCAGGCTTTACGCATTGAAGTGAATGATGAACTTGGGGCCTTAAAAGAATTGTTGTTGCAGATTCCGGAGTTGCTCAAAACGGGAGGACGAGTTGCCATTATAACTTTTCACTCACTGGAAGATAGAATTGTAAAATATTTTTTTCGATACGGATCATTTGAGATTCCGGAAATAAATTCCATATACGAAACTGCCCCTACTCCCGTTTTGAAACCCGTTACCAAAAAGCCGATACAACCCGGCGAAAATGAAATAAAAAGAAATCCCCGTTCCAGAAGCGCCCGATTGAGAGTAGCTGAAAAAACGGAAGTATCCCGGGGGCAACGCTGAAGGTAAATGAGTAAAATTATTCTTTAATCCGTGCCCTGAAAACTTTTAGTTAAATCCAGGTTACTAAAATAATAAACAGTTAAGTGAACCAAAACCATTTGCATATTCCACCGAAACCTATATGGAAGAGATGGCTGAATTATCCGACAGCCGTCAGACAAATTCCGTTTTTTTTATTCATTTCCCTTCTTGCTACTCTCTATATATACAACGGACATTATGCAGAAAAAACCTTACGAAAAATAAACAAACTCAGCAAGGAGGTGAAAGAACTTCAGTATGAATATCTGGACATAAAAAGCAAATTACTGTTGAAAGCCAAGCTGAGCGAAGTAAAAAATGCAGCTGAACCTCTGGGGCTGATTGAAGCTGATAACATAACTGTGATACTGACAGATTCGCAGACCGGAAAAACTGAAAAAGACATAAATAAATAAGATCATGTAAATGATCATGACGGTAAAAAAAGACATATTATGGAGAGTTTATCTGAGTTTTCTTGGCATAGTCGTGCTGGGGGTTGTCATATTAGTAAAAGCCCTGTACATACAATATGCTGAGGGAGGATACTGGCGAAGCCTGAGCGATAGTATATTTACTAAATATGTAACACTTCAGGCCCAACGGGGAAGTATTTTCAGCGAAGACGGACAACTGCTCAGCGCATCCATTCCCACATTTGATATTTATATGGATTTTCAGGCCGATGGACTTACGGAAGGTCGCGGAAAACGATTTTTTGAAAACGTTGATTCTTTGGCATTTTCATTGTCTGCTTTTTTTCGGGATAAAACACAGAAAGAATATAAAAAAGAACTCTTGCAGGCTTACAGAAAAAAACTCCGTTACTATCCGTTGAAAAAGAAATTAACGTATGAAGAATACAAAATCATCAGAGAATTTCCATTAGCTCGTTTGGGAAAAAACAAAGGCGGATTTATTGTGGAAGTAAAGACCAAAAGACTTATGCCTTATGGCATGTTGGCAGGAAGAACCATAGGATTGTCCAGAGAACATATAGCCAGCGATGGTAAAATAAAAAAACAAAATGTTGGTATAGAAAAAAGTTACGACTCGTTGCTCAGTGGTAAAGATGGTATGCAACTGGTACGTTTTGTTGCGGGGCAAGCCGCTATTCCCGTAGATGGTACACAAACAGAACCGGAACATGGAAAAGATATTTACATCACGCTGGACGTAAATATTCAGGATATTACACAAACCGCTTTAATGCGGGCTCTAACGGCATGTCAGGGGCCCTATGGATTGGCGATTGTTATGGAAACAAAAACCGGAAAAATTAAAGCACTCTGTAATCTGGGAAGGCAACCCGACGGGTCGTATTACGAAGACGATAATTATGCCTTACGAACCACCGAACCCGGCTCTACGCTTAAGCTCGTTACATTATTATCTGTATTGGAAAAAGGAAAAATTCGTCCGGATGAAGAGATTGAAATAGGCACTGCCGGAAAAGCCACGGTAGCAAATAAGATAATCACGGATGCGGAAAAACCACCAAAACCACGGCTTACGATTGATGAATGTTTTGCTCATAGTTCTAATATCGGGATGAGTAAACTGGCCTGGAAAACATTTGGTGACAGACCAGCCGAATTCAGGGAATATTTTAAACGATTTAAGCTGGATGTCCGTTCTCCCATTGATTTATCTGATGTGCCATCACCTTACATCGCACCGTTAAATCAAAAAGGGAGTCAGGTTGGGAATTTGCTCTGGATGAGCTTCGGATACGGTATTCGTATCAGCCCGTTGCACACGTTAACGCTGTATAACGCCGTGGCCAATGGCGGGCGAATGATGAAACCTTATCTCGTTTCCCGTGTGGAAAGCGAAGGTGTCATAATCAGGCAATTTGAACCGGAAGTATTAAAAGAAGCAATTTGCAAACCTCAGATTATTCAAAAAGCCCGAAAAGCATTAGAAAAAGTGGTAAAGGAAGGAACGGCCAGAAAAGTATTTCAGGACCTTCCTTTCCCGGTTGCGGGAAAAACGGGTACAGCCCATGTGTCGGATGGACCAATAAAATATTCACATGGAGTATATCAGGCTTCTTTTGTGGGATATTTCCCCGCAAATGATCCGCAATTCACATGCATGGTTTTAATCCGTACCCGGCCACATGATCCCAATCATTTCGGAAGCACGCTGGCTGCCCCTGTTTTTAAAGAAATAGCCCAAAGGTTATATCCGCTTTATGTACGAAAAGCCAAACATCAATCTCCGGTTTTTCGTCCTGACAGTGTAAAAGAATCCATTTCCTGCGTTGGCGCTTATCATGATTTTAAAACTTTTCTGAACGAATTAAATATTACCTATAATGATTCGGCTTCAGTTCAATCCGGATGGAATCATTTGAATATTTCCGCAAAGAAAGAAACCATATTAAAAACAGCATATGGAGTTGAAACACAGAATAACATTATGCCGGATTTGAAAGGGTTGGGACTGAAAGATGCAATTTATTTATTGGAAAAATCAGGTTTGAAAGCAGAAATCAGAGGAAAGGGAAAAGTGATTTCTCAATCCGTTTCTCCCGGAAGTCGTATAAAAGAAGGAATTACAGTAATGCTGGTATTGGAATAAAAAAAAGTGTAACAATGTTGCTTAGTGAAGTATTATATAAAACCCCGGTGCGCTCAGTCATTGGAAGTACTTCCTGCGAAGTAAAGGGGGTGACTTCAGATTCGCGAAGTGTTTCCTCCGGCTTTGTATTTATAGCCGTGAAAGGAATACAAAGCGACGGGCACCATTTTATTCATGATGCAGTAGAGAACGGAGCGGCTGCCGTTGTGTGCGAAAAGATGCCCGAAACGATCCGGGAAGGCGTGGTGTATGTTCAGGTAGAAGACAGCGCCCGGGCAGCCGGCATCATAGCGCATAACTTTTACGGAAAGCCATCAGAAAAATTAATTCTGGTTGGTGTAACGGGAACGAACGGTAAAACCACCATTGCAACATTATTATATAAATTGTTTTCTGAGCTGGGATACACCTGCGGACTTATCAGCACCGTAGAAAATAAAATTGCGGAACAAAGTTTGCCTTCAACACATACCACGCCGGATGCCATAAGCTTAAACCGTCTTTTACATGAAATGATGCGGAAGGGATGTTCTCATGTTTTCATGGAAACCAGTTCTCATGCCCTGCATCAGCAACGAGTAGCCGGCCTGCAATATACCGGCGCCATATTCAGCAACATTTCGCATGATCATCTCGATTATCATAAAACTTTTGATGAATACATGAGAGTAAAAAAATCATTTTTTGACGGACTGGAAGAAAAAGCGTTTGCTCTGAGTAATGCCGATGATAAAAGAGGAGAATACATGTTGCAAAATACTAAAGCAAAAAAATATTACTACAGTTTGCGTAAGCCGGCTGATTTTAAGGGTAAAATTCTGGACAATACCCTCGATGGCCTGCAAATGATTATTGATGATAAAGAAGTGCATTTCCGTTTGTTCGGCGAATTTAATGCCAGTAATCTGATGGCAGTTTATGGGGCTGCAAGATGTTTGGGGGAAGAAAAAGATAAAGTACTGTGCAAAATGAGTAATCTGACCGGCGCGGAAGGAAGACTGGATTTCATCGTTTCTCCGGAAGAAAAAATTATGGCGATTGTGGATTATGCCCACACTCCCGATGCGTTGCATAATGTTCTTTCTACCATAAGCAGCTTAAGAAAAAATCAGGGAAAACTGATTACCGTAGTGGGTTGCGGAGGCGATAGAGATAAAACAAAGCGGCCGGTTATGGGTAAAACGGCTTGCGAACTGAGCGATGTGGCCATATTTACAAGCGACAATCCCAGAAGCGAAGCGCCTGAAAAAATTATTCAGGATATGGAAAACGGCGTAACGCCGGCTCTGAAAAAAAAACTCATTACCATCTCAGACCGGAAAGAAGCAATAAAAACGGCCGTGATGCTGGCCCGGCCCGGCGACATTATTCTGATAGCCGGAAAAGGGCATGAAAAATATCAGGAAGTAAATGGAGTAAAATATCCTTTTGATGATAAACAGGTAGTGAGTGAAATGTTCGGTTTATTGAAAAAATAAAAATTCATTGAGACAAAATTGTAAAGAATGCTGTATCACATTGTAGAATGGTTGCATAGCGAAGGAATACGATTTCCCGGCAGCAGGTTATTTGAATACATTACCTTCAGAGTGCTGGCGGGCGTTATTTTATCACTTTTCATTACCATTTTCTACGGCAAACGACTGATTCGCTTTCTTCAAAAAAAGCAGATAGGTGAAAGCATTCGCGATGAAGGACTTGCCGGGCAGCAAAGTAAGGCGGGAACGCCTACCATGGGAGGTATTATCATTATTCTTGCCATCATCATTCCTACGCTTTTATTGGCCGACCTCACGAATGTATATGTTCAGGTGATGTTAATCAGCACCCTGTGGATGGGAATCATCGGTTTTATTGACGATTATCTGAAGTTGCAGGCCAAAAAAGCTGCTCAGGAAAAAGGAGAGGAATATAAAAAATCAAATAAAGACGGATTAGCGGCGCGATTTAAAATTTTAGGACAGGTAGGGTTGGGCATACTGGTTGGAGCAACCCTTTATTTTCACCCGGAGGTAAAAATCTGGCGTGAATATGTTGGAAAAAACCCTGCCGCTGACCCGGCTGTATTTTCGAAAGTTGTTGAAGGAAAAACCAAATATTTTGTGGAAACCAAAACGCCGATTACTACAATTCCCTTTGTTAAAAATCATGAATTTAACTATTCAAAACTGCTGCCTCCCGCTTTGCGAAAATATACCTGGCTGCTGTACATACTGATTGTCATATTTATCATCACTGCTGTTTCCAACGGAGCAAATCTTACAGACGGACTGGACGGACTCGCAACCGGTGTTTCAGCCATCATAGGCGCATTGCTTGGCATCTTTGCCTATGCCAGCGGTAACCTGGTTTTTGCAGACTACCTGAACATAATGTACATACCCAATCTAGGCGAATTATCCATTTACATTGCTGCCCTGATAGGCGCCTGTATAGGATTTCTTTGGTACAATTCATTTCCGGCTCAGATGTTTATGGGCGATACCGGAAGCCTGATGCTGGGGGGAGTCATTGCTGCACTCTCCATTATCGTACATAAGGAGTTGCTCATACCGGTGTTTTGCGGAATATTCTTCGTTGAGTCTTTAAGTGTAATTCTTCAGGTGGGGTATTTCAAATACACCAAAAAAAAGTATGGGGCCGGAAGAAGAATATTTCTGAAAGCGCCCTTGCATCATCATTATCAGGTTAAGGGATATCATGAAGTAAAAATTGTAACAAGATTCTGGATTATCACCGTGTTGTTGGTTGTGCTGTCGGTAGTAACACTGAAACTCAGATAGCCAAATAAATCAATACCAGAAGACAAAATGAATAGAATGAAAAACCAAATATGTACCCTTTGAAAAAGTAAATAGGCAGTAACGAGTTGACATGCAGTTGTACTAAAATCGATGCTTATGAAAAATCTTTTCCGTACCCATGAATAAATTCTGAAGTATTTATTAAAGAAAGGCTTATGCCTGAACGTATTGTCATTATTGGCGGAGGGGAAAGCGGAACGGGTGCTGCCTTACTGGCAAGCCAGAAAGGATTTGAAGTTTTTTTATCTGATGCCGGTTCTTTGAAAGAGGAATACCGTAACGAACTTTCGCATCACGGGATTGCATTTGAAGAAGGGGGTCATTCATTGGATAATATACTCAACGCCGACTACGTGGTCAAGAGCCCGGGTATATCTGATAAAACAGAGATCATCAAAGCCATCAGAGAAAAAGGAATCCGCATCATCGGCGAAGTAGAATTTGCTTTCCATTTTAAAGGAAAAGGAAGAATAGTGGCAATAACGGGTACTAACGGAAAAAGCACTACCACGGTATTAACCTACCATTTGTTTCGGAATGCGGGTTTAGATTGTGCGGCATGCGGCAACATCGGATATTCTTTTGCCCGCCAGGTAGTTTTTAAACCCTGTGATGTGTATGTGTTGGAGATCAGTTCTTTTCAGTTAGATGATATTGTGGATTTCCGTCCGGAAATAGCCATATTGACGAATATTACGGAAGACCATCTGGATCGTTACGATTATCAGTTTGAAAAATATATACGAAGCAAATTCCGGATTGTGATGAATCAGAAAGAAAACGATGCATTCATATATAATGCGGATGATGAAGTCATAACAAAGGCAATGAATCAGCCGGGGTTTATCGGATATGATATCAAATCAACCTTATTTCCAATCAGTATGAAAAAAGAAATACCTATGGGAGCTTTTATTAAAGACGGTGACATGTATTTACGAACCGGTAATGAATTTACCCGAATGAGCATTTTTGATTTTGCTTTAAAAGGTAAACATAATTATTATAATACCATGGCAGCTTGTGTAGCTTCATCTTTGATGGAAATCAGAAACGAAAAAATCAGAGAAGCGTTACGAAGTTTTGAAGCTCTGGAACACCGGATGGAACCTGTAGCAACCATCCGGGGCGTAGAATTTATTAACGACAGCAAATCCACGAATGTAAATTCTACCTGGTATGCTTTGGAAAGTATGACAAAACCCGTCATTCTGATTTTGGGGGGCCTGGACAAAGGCAATGACTATTCTTTATTAACCGACCTGGTAAAAGAAAAAGTGAAAGCCATTGTTTGTCTTGGTAAAGATAACCGCAGAATTCATGAAGCATTTCAGAGTATTGTTCCGGTGATAATTGATACGGACAGCGCTGAAAAAGCAGTGCATGCAGCATACCGGTTGGCCGAAAAAGGAGACGTGGTTTTACTCAGTCCGGCTTGCGCCAGTTTTGATTTATTCAAAAATTATGAAGACCGGGGTAAACAGTTTAAGAAAGCAGTAAAGGAATTATAAAAACGTATTCAATACATGGAATATGTAAAAAACATATCACAGGACAAATTAAAACCTTTGCAGTGGAAAGATCTGCTGTGGAAAAAAGCAGGGGGTGATAAAGTCATCTGGGCGCTGGTAATTATGCTGGCGCTGATTTCCATGTTGGCTGTGTACAGCGCTACGGGTTCGCTGGCTTACAAAAACTTTCGTGGCAACACTGAAATTTATTTGTTGAAACAGTTAGCTTTTATTTTCTGCGGCATATTGATAATTTACATAGCGCATCGCCTTCCCTATACGTTCTATTCCCGAATTGCCACAGGACTCTTTTTGATTTCTATTCCTTTATTGATATATACCTTGTTTTTCGGCGTAAAAATGAATGAAGGAAGCCGTTGGATACGTTTGCCTTTCATTCATGTAACATTGCAAACTTCCGACTTTGCCCGACTGGCCTTGTTTCTGTATCTGGCAAGGGTACTGAGCCGAAAACAAAACGTGATCAAAGATTTCAGAAAGGGATATCTGCCGTTGTTGATACCCGTGGTGATAATTTGTTTACTGATTGCACCAGCCAACTTATCCACGGCGCTTTTGTTGGGCGGCAGTTGCCTGTTGCTTTTGTTTATCGGAAGAGCCAGCATAAAACATTTGATGCTTACGGTTCTGGTTGCGCTGATTCCTTTTTTACTTCTTGTTATGGCAGCAGTTGTTCAACATAAAAAAAGCAACGGTGAGGAAGAATATTTCAGAAACGGTAAAACCGTTTTAACCGGAAGGGTAGAAACCTGGATATCAAGAATTGAAACCTTTCTGTACGGAAAGAAAGGATATGGAGATGACGATACGTATCAAACGAATCAGGCAAAAATTGCGATTGCTAAAGGCGGATTAACGGGAAAAGGTCCGGGAAACAGCACGACCCGTGATTTTTTACCACAGGCGTATAACGATTTCATTTACGCCATCATTATTGAAGAATACGGACTCATGGGAGGACTATTTACTATGTTCATTTATCTGGTATTCCTGTACCGAAGCATCAGAATTTATAAACGTTGCCCTTATGCTTTTGGAGCCTTTCTGGCATTAGGGCTTAGTTTCACTTTGGTCATTCAGGCCATGGCAAACATGGCGGTTACGGTAAATCTTTTTCCCGTAACCGGTATCACACTTCCGTTGGTCAGTATGGGTGGAAGCAGCTTTTTATTTACCTGTCTTTCTATCGGAATGATCTTAAGTGTTTCGAGAAACACGGAAAATCCGGATCAGAATATTTCAACCGACTTAATGAACAGCGAATCTGATGAATAAAAAAATTATCATAGCAGGCGGCGGAACGGGCGGGCATATTTTTCCTGCTTTGTCCATTGCTCAGGCGTTAAAACAAATGGCACCGGGCACCGAAATTCTGTTTGTCGGCGCCAAAGGAAAAATGGAAATGGAAAAAATTCCGCAAGCCGGATTTCCTGTTGTGGGTCTGGATATTGCCGGATGGAACCGCAGCTCTTTGATAAAAAACATCAAACTCCCATTTAAGTTAATGAAAAGCTTCTGGCAGGTTCGTCAGATTTTTAAAACATTCAGACCGGATGCCGTAATCGGTGTAGGAGGATATTCCAGCTTTCCGGTTTTACGCTATGCACAGGCCAAAGGAATCAAAACCTTTATTCACGAATCAAACTCTTTTGCCGGAAAATCAAATATCTGGCTCGGAAAAAAAGCTACAAGAATTTTTACCGGTACAGAGGGAATGGAAAAATTTTTTCCGAAGGAAAAAATATGCGTTAGCGGAAACCCGGTCAGAAAAAATATCTGCCGGATTACCATCACTAAAGAAGAAGCCCTGCGTCAGTTTGGCCTGGCTTTGGGAAAGAAAACCTTTTTAGTGGTTGGAGGAAGCCAGGGTGCCCGATCTATTAACGAGGCGATTGACAAAGGGCTGGAAAAATTATTGAATGCGGGTTTGCAGGTAATATGGCAAACCGGAATTCCGTATGCCGACAAAGCCAAAACACGAAGTGATGGAAAAGAAGGTGTTTGGACGGGAGCATTTATTCAGCACATGGAAGTGGCTTATGCGGCAGCCGATCTTGTGGTTTCCAGAGCCGGCGCAATTACCGTAGCTGAATTGTGTGTGGTAAAAAAGCCCGTCATTTTTGTTCCGTATCCCCATGCGGCAGAAGATCATCAGACTAAAAATGCTGAAAGACTGGTTAGAAAAAATGCAGCATGGATGGTAAAAGATAATGAAGCAGAGGAAAAACTCGTGCCCGCCATCATTGAATTATCCGGTAATGAGGAAAAAATGAGCGAACTGATTCAAAATATCGGAAAACTCGCCGTTACAGATGCCGACGAAAAAATAGCGATGGAAATTCTGAAATGGATTGAAAAATGAGCCTGATGAATCATAACATAATAAAGAAATTACTCAGCGTTTCTCAGGCAGAAATGCAAGGCGGGCACTTTACGGGCCATGAGGATCTATTGACTAAAATCAGGGATAAAAATCATTTGCTGAAATCGATATATTTTTTAGGCATTGGTGGCATTGGCATGAGTGCACTGGCAAAATATTTTCACGAAAAGGGTGTAAAAGTAAGCGGATACGACAGGGAAAAAACTGAACTGACCCGGGAAATGGAATTGTCAGGCATTTCCATACATTATACGGAAGATATTTCAGCGCTGCCCGAGCAAATTGATATGGTTGTGTTTACGCCGGCTATTCCACCCGATCATCAGGAACTGGTTTATCTGAAACAAAAGGGACATCCGCTATTCAAGAGAAGCGATGTGCTGAGGTTGATAACGGAACAAACATTTAATATCTGTGTTGCCGGCACTCACGGAAAAACAACAATTACCGCAATGGTGGCACATATTCTCAGGTCGGGCGGATATGGTTGCAACGCTTTTCTGGGTGGAATTTCAGTGAATTATCAAACAAATTACTGGAGCCATCCGAATCGGGTAGTGGTGGTTGAAGCTGACGAATATGATAAAAGCTTTCTGAAACTTTCACCGGATATTGCCGTTATCACTGCCATGGATCCCGATCATCTGGATATATACGGAACGGTTGAAGCCATGGAAGAGGCTTACATACAATTCACCGGTAAAATCCGCGACGGCGGTCTTTTGATTCATCAGTTCGGACTCAAGAGGGCAAAGAACTTTAAGGCGTCGAGAATATTAACATATAGTCTCCAAAATCCTTCTGCCGATGTATATGCTGATGAGATTCGTATGCATAACGGGAAATACAAATTCGACATAGTTTACAAGGGGAATCGTTGGAACGGATTTGTTTTGCAAACCGGAGGCATGTATAATGTAGAAAATGCCGTGGCAGCTGTTTCTGTTGCAGCGGAATTGAATATAGAAGAAGAAAAAATAAAAGAAGCCATCTGCTCATTTCAGGGAGTAAAACGAAGATTTGAATATAAAATCTGCACCAGGGAGATGGTATTTATAGATGACTATGCGCACCACCCGGAAGAGTTGAAAGCCCTGATTCGCGGCGCAAATACATTGTTTCCCGGAAGAAAATGTACCGTGGTATTTCAGCCCCATTTGTTTTCCCGAACCAAAGACCTGGCAGATGCATTTGCGGAAGCGTTGGAGTTGGCGCATGAAGTCATTTTGTTGCCCATCTATCCGGCAAGAGAACAGTCCGTTGAAGGCGTAACCAGTGAATTAATAGCCAAAAAAATAAAAAACACGAAAAAGGCCGTGATGACGAAAGATGAGTTTCTGACCTGGATAGAACACACTTATTCAAAATCTATCAACAGGGAGTTTGGCGAAATGCTGATTATGGCAGGTGCGGGCGATATAGATAAACTGGCAGACCCGGTTCAGAAAATATTAATGAAAGCATTATGAAGTTCGCGCAGTCAATACGGAAAATATTCAAAGGAATGATTGGGTTTATGGCCGGCGCCGGCATGCTGACATTACTGTTAGCTGCCATCGGAAACAAAAAAGATGAAATTTGTAAGGGAATACAGATTGTAATGGATAATGAAAATGAATTTTATTTTTTGAATGAGAAAGATGTCCGACAAATTATCGAAGAAATTTTACAGGGAAAACCGGAAGGCCGGCCGGTTGAATCATTCCGTTTGCATGAAATGGAGAAAGTGCTGGAAAAATCTCCATGGATAAGAAATGCGGAATTTTATTTTGACAATCATCATATTCTTCATGTTGTAATAAAAGAGAAAAAACCCGTTGCCCGGATTTTTACAACCGAAAGACGTTCGTTTTATCTGGATGAACAACTGGGAATATTACCCTTGTCTGTAAAAAGGGCGGTAAAAGTTCCGGTCGTAACCGGTTTTCCCGATAAAAAAATCCGAGGACGAAGCGATTCAGCGTTGCTGCGGCAGGTTAAGGAATTGGCTTTGTTTATACAGAAATCTTCTTTCTGGAATGCACAGGTTGCACAACTGCACATAACCCCGACAAAAGAATTTGAAATGATACCCCTGGTAGGAAATCATACCGTTAAGCTGGGACAGGCTGAAGAATTGGAAAAAAAATTTTACAAATTATTGGTTTTCTACAAAGAGGTATTGACCAAAACCGGATTTAATTATTACGGCACCATTGATTTACGTTTCAAAGGGCAGGTGGTGGCAAACCGAAAAGCGGAAGTTGTAAATATAGATACCGTTACACTAAAAAAACGAGTGGAAATCCTGCTTTCCGGAAGCACAATTCAGGATGTTGAAAAAAGGCAAGAGATTGAGGAACCCGGTAAAACAAAACAAAAATCAGTTAATAGTAAAAGAAATCACGAAACGGTCGTAATCAATAATGCTCCCAAACTGTCAGCTGAAACTGAAAATAGTGGGCCGAAAGGAAAAACAGAAAATACAAATCAAACAAAGATGATAAATAAAAAAGCGAAAGAAGGAATTGAAACAGCACGTCAGGAAAAACTAAAAAACAAAGCGGATAAAAAACCCAAAGCCGTTATGCCGTCAATGCCAATAGTTGAAAATGCAGAAGAATATTATTGAAAAATTTTGATTTCATCACTATAAAAATGATAAATATGAACACTGAAAATTCAATCAATATGAACAAGGAAAATCCCATCATTGTCGCTCTCGACATTGGCACTACAAAAATTGCCGTTATTGCCGGAAGGAAAAATGAATTCGGCAAGTTGGAAATACTGGGTTTTGGCAAAGCCAGCTCAAACGGAGTAAAACACGGACAGGTGTTGAATATTGATGAAACGATAAAGGCTATACGAACGGCATTAGATAATTGTTTAAACTCAAATCCAAATCTCCGGATAAAAGAAGTTTATGTCGGTATTGCCGGACATCATATCAAAAGTCTTCAGACACGGGGAGATATGGTGCGTCAAAATACCGATACAGAAATCACGCAGGAAGAAATTGATCAGCTCATTAACGATCAATATAAAACCTATATTCCCGCCGGCGATCAGATTATTGACGTAATTCCCCAGGAATTTACGGTTGATAATTTTCAAAATATTCCAAATCCCATTGGATATGGAGGAGTAAAAATCGGCGCAAATTTTCACATCATTACCGGGGATAAAAATGCCATACGAAACATCAATCGCAGCGTGGAAAAGGCAGGGCTCATCACAAAAGACCTGGTATTGCAACCGCTGGCTTCCTCAGCTGCTGTTATGGGGCAGGAAGACCTGGAGGCCGGCGTGGCAATTGTGGACATTGGCGGAGGAACGACAGATCTTGCTGTATTTTATGAAGGTATTTTAAGACATACGGCGGTCATTCCTTTTGCCGGAGAAAATATTACTAATGATATCAAGGTGGGGTTGGGCGTATTGCGTTCTCAGGCAGAAGCCATGAAAGTTCAGTTCGGTTGTGCCCTGGCCAGTGAAGCAAAAGCAAATGCGTTTATAACAATTCCCAGCCTCAGAGGATTACCTCCCAGAGAAATCAGTGTAAAAAATCTGGCAAATATCATTCAGGCAAGAATGAGTGAAATTCTGGAGTTTGTGAATTTTCATTTGAAGCAGGTAGGATTAGACCATAAAATGCTGAACGGCGGAATCATCCTCACCGGCGGCGGATCGCAACTAAAACACCTGATTCAACTTACGGAATTTGTAACCTGCCTGCCTGCTCGTATCGGTTATCCCAACGAACATCTGGCCGCAGGACATATCGAAGAGCTGACCAAACCGACCTATTCAACCTGCATCGGGTTAATTCTGAAAGGCTATGACGACTTCGAACACAACCGAAAAGAATTTGAAAACACATTTGTCAATGTATCCGTTCCCGAGTCGTTACGCACTTCTGCTGAAGTAACAGAACCTGCTGAGGCAGGGGAATCGGTCAGCGAAGAACAAATAAAGAAACGAACCAGCCTTATTAATTTCTGGACAAAGTTCAAAGACAAAATCATTGAACTGTTTAACGAAGAAGAAGATAAGCAGCTTTTATAAAAAATGAATATTCATCATCATAATTTACTAACCCATAAAAATCCCTTTGGAAACATAAGGAGAATGTTATGATATATTTTGATATGCCAAAACAAAAATCGTCTATTCTGAAAGTGATAGGCGTAGGCGGCGGTGGAAGCAACGCCGTGAATTACATGTATCAGCAAGGCATTGAAGGCGTTGATTTTGTAATCTGCAATACCGACGCTCAGTCATTAAGTTATAGTAATGTGCCAAACCGGATTCAGCTTGGCCCTACATTAACGCAGGGTCTCGGCGCCGGCGCTAACCCTGATATCGGCAGACAGGCAACGGAAGAATCTCTGGAAGAAATTCGTAAAATTCTGGAAGTAAATACAAAGATGGCCTTTATCACGGCCGGAATGGGCGGAGGTACCGGAACCGGAGGCGCTCCGATCATTGCCAAATTATGTCGTGATATGGGAATTCTTACCGTTGGTATCGTTACCACTCCTTTTTCATATGAAGGCAAAAAGCGACAGCAACAGGCAGAAGAGGGAATAAAAAATCTGAAGCAGTATGTTGATACTTTGCTTGTGATTTGCAATGATAAACTCAGATATCAATACGGAAACCTGAAAATGCGTGAAGCATTTGCCAAAGCCGATAACGTATTAGCTACCGCAGCACGGTGTATTACGGATGTCATCAACAGTACAGGACAAATTAATTTGGACTTTGCCGATGTGTGTACGGTTATGCGAAACGGAGGAGTTGCCATATTAGGACATGCTACCGCTTCAGGCGAAGGAAGAGCGCAAAAAGCCGTTGAAGAAGCTTTGAATTCACCCTTGTTAAACGACAACGACATTCGGGGTGCAAAATGGATTTTAATTAACATTACCTCTGCATCGGGCGAACATGAATTTACCGTAGATGAAGTAGAAGTCATACAGAGCTATCTTTTATCCAGAGCGGGTGAAAATACCGATGTGATTGTGGGAATGGGTTATGATAATAATATGAGCGATGAGCTGGGAATAACCCTGATTGCAACAGGATTTGAACATAAAAATCCCTTCGAGTATGCCGCCGTATCTTCTGCCGCTTCAACAAAAGAAGAAAAAATTATTTTGGAATTGAAAAAACCGGAAGAATCTGTTACGGTTATTTGTTTTGATGAAGAAACTAAGCAAAAACAGAAAAAAGCTCTAGAAGAAAGGGAAATGCACGTTATGGAAGAATGTTTAAAACCCGCTCATGAACCTCAAAGTTCACAGCAGGAATTTAATTTGCCGGACTATCTTGTTCCGGTTTTACATGAGATAGAAGACAATACCGGCAAAATTCCTGAACCGGCTTCTGTGATAGACTTTTCAGATATGAAATTTGAAGAGACAGAATATTTTGAACTCTATACCGGCGATTTTCTGATTTCTGACAAACAAAACAACAAATACACCATTATCACAGCAGGTGAAATAAAAATAGATACGGGATCAGATAAAAAAGAAGAAAAAAGAATAAGTCAACCGGCTGAATTTCAGTGTGCAAAAAAAGATAATGAAAATACGGCATTCAAAAAAAATGAAATCTTCTCAAATTCTGCTTCAATGAATGCAGCATCGGGAGGGTATTTAACAAGGCCTACTAAAATCTACGAAGATTCTAAAGAGCCAGAAATTTCTTCGAAACATTCTGCAGAAGAAGCGCAAACAAAGGAATACTTTAAAGACAAGCAGCTGGATGAATATGCCGATATGGAAATGAAACTGGTAGAGAGGGAACAGACCGTCAGGGATGATATGTTGTTGAACTTTCAGATTTCTGCGGAAAATATTAACAAAAAAAAATCTCCAACTCCTGACGAATTATCTCAACATGATATGGATGAAGAAATGAAAAAGAAAGCAGAAGAACGATTGAAAAGGTTGCGCAATCTGTCGTTTAATATTAATATGGCCGATCCCAATAATGAATTCGAAACGATACCGGCATACATCCGTCGCAATATGGAGTTGTACAATTTAAACACAAATATCGAAAAATTCTATAGCCGGTATGAAATTAAAACGAATGAAAAAAACGAGACACAGATCAGTACGATTAATACGTTTCTGGACGGGAAAAAACCTGATTAAAAATAAAATGTATGTAAAGAAGGCATAAAATGTTATCCATTTTCTTTTGAAGTGGAACAATTTCAATCTTTTTATCAACACCCTTCGATTCTTCGGAGGGTTTTTTATTTGAAGTGAATGAAGATTACCGGAAAAAATATTTTAAAATAAAAAGGAGACAGATATTTTGTTAAAGAAAATGAATTGCAAAAAATTCTGATTTATACCCCTCATTCCGGGGTTTAAGCGGGAACTTTTGGTATGCAGGAAATCAGATGACGTGTATAAGGGCTTTGCGGCCGTAAAAAAATTTCATCAGGAGTTCCTGTTTCCACAATTTTTCCCTTTTGCATTACCAGAATTCTGTCGCTCATATAGCGTACTACAGAAAGATCGTGAGAGATAAAAACAACCGTAAACCCGAATTCTTCTTTGAGTTGATGGATTAGATTTAAAATATGAGCCTGAACGCTGACATCCAGTGCCGAAACCGATTCATCAAAAACAATAAAAGAAGGTTGTACCGATAAGGCCCTAGCCATTACAATACGTTGACGTTGCCCGCCGCTGAATTCATGGGGATAACGGTGTGCATGTTCTCTTTTTAATTGTACGTGTAATAATAATTCATTAACCCGTTCATTTCTGTCTTTAGGATTTTTTATGATATGATGTACGTTTAACGGTTCGGCAATAGCTTCTCTGATTCGAAGTTTTGGATTCAGCGACGAGTATGGGTCCTGAAAAACGATCTGAATTTCCTTCCGGAAACGGTTAAGCGCCGTGTTTGGAATTTTTAACAGGTTGGTTCCTTTGTAAAAAATTTCTCCTTTAGATACATTGATAAGTCGTAACAGCGCTCTTCCCAGTGTTGTTTTTCCGCATCCGCTTTCACCCACAATTCCCAGAGTTTCGCCCTTATAAATGTCAAAGTTGATGTTTTCAAGCGCATGAAGCCAGGATACCGGTTTTCCGAAAATATTTCTTTTCGTCGGATACCTTACACTGAGATTTTTTACGGAAAGCAGAACTTCTTTTTCTGCAACCGGATTAATCAAAAAATCACTTTTTTTCGGTCGCGCTGTTTCCCTTATGATGGGGGCTTCTTCCTCTGATTTCAGAAAATGATCAATGGTAGGAAGCGGTATTCCCTTGGGATGATTTACCGGCCGGCAGGCAAGTAATGCTTTGGTGTAAGGATGATGAGGATTCCGGAACAACATTTTTACGTCATTTTGTTCCACCAGATTCCCTTTGTATAACACCAGGGCGTTGTCGGCAATTTCAGCCACTACACCCAGATCATGGGTAATGAAAAGAACGGCTGTTTGTGTTTTTTGCTGCAGTTCCTTAATCAGTTGTATAATATTTTTCTGAACACATACATCCAATGCAGAGGTAGGCTCATCGCAAATGAGTAAAGACGGGTTGCAGCAAAGCGCCATGGCAATCATAATCCGTTGTCGCTGGCCTCCGCTCAGCTGATGAGGATATTTTTTAAAGGTGAGTGGGGGATCGGGCAACCTTACCTGTTCAAGCCAGTACAAAGCCAGTTCACGGGCTTCTTTTACAGTTAGCTTTTGGTGTGTTAAAATGCTTTCCATAAGCTGGCTTCCGCAGGAAAAAACAGGGTTCAGCGAAGTCATCGGCTCCTGAAAAATCATGGAAATTTTTTTACCCCGTATTTCTCTGATCTCATCATCATTTGTTTTCAACAGATTGATTGTTGAATTTTCATTTTCAGAAAAAAGAATTTCTCCCTTTGTAATACGGGCTGCGGGTGGGAGCAACCTGAGGATGGATAGCGCCGTAACCGATTTTCCGGACCCCGACTCACCAACTACTGCCGTAATCTGATTTTTAAATAAGCTGAAGGAAATATCACGAACGGCGGAAATTTTTTTTCCCTCCTGAATGAAGTCAATACATAAATCATTTACGCGGAGAACCGGATTCATTTTCGGGGAATAACCTGAATAGATAACTGTTCTTTTGGGGTAGGGTAGTATGCCATGCACACATAACACTCCGTCGTATCCTTGTTCAGAACGGTAAAATAAAATTCGTCGCCTTCTTTCAGGCTTGCAGGAAACGAGCAGGGATTTCCCAAACGAAATACATTTGTATATTTTTTACCGTTCGATTCGTCTGTCCACTCTTTTGCTATTTTCAGCGATCCGGCATCTCCTTGCAGTAGCTTAATGGTGTAATTCATACAAATTCCGGCTATTTCCAGCCTTCCTTTAAAGGTTTGAACAGGAGTATTCTGTACGTTACGTGTTTTGTTTGAATGAGTACAGTTTTTTGAACTCACTAAGGCGGAAAATATCATCATGAAAAGAAACATGCTTTTTCCCATTCTGAATACAGATATTTTTATAACACTAAATTATGTTATTTCTTTTTTATCGTATATGGTCAGGTTTCAAAACCTCAAATGCCTTACGGTAAGTCCGTTATTAATCAGTTGTTTCAGCGAGTCAATTCCGATTTTCAGATGGGTTTCCACGTACCGCTCGGTAACCATTTTATCGCTTTGTTCTGTTTTTACTCCTTCGGGTATCATGGGCTGATCACTAACCAGCAGCAAAGCACCGGTAGGAATTTTGTTGTAGAACCCGGCCATGAATATGGTAGCTGTTTCCATATCAATAGCATAGGCCCTGATTTTTTTCAAATATTCTTTAAAAGGGGTATCGTGTTCCCAAACCCTTCGGTTAGTGGTATAAACCGTGCCTGTCCAGTAATCTACTCCATATTCTCTGATGGTGGTGGAAACGGCTTTTTGTAAGGCAAACGCCGGAAGCGCCGGAACTTCGGGAGGAAAATAGTCGTTAGAGGTTCCTTCGCCACGTATGGCTGCAATAGGTAAAATCAGATCGCCGATTTTATTTCTCTTTTTCAATCCGCCGCATTTTCCGAGAAAAAGAACTGCTTTGGGATTGATGGCAGTTAATAAATCCATAATCGTAGCCGCATTCGGACTACCCATTCCGAAATTGATGATGCTAATGTCATCCGAAGTGACACAGGGCATTGGACGGTCGGTTCCTTTAATTTTTGCATTGTGCCATTGTGCAAACAGCTGAATGTACTGATTGAAATTAGTCAGCAATATATAGTTTCCGAAATCAGATAATGAAGCGCCGGTATATCGCGGCAGCCAGTTTTGCACAATTTCGTCTTTCGTTTTCATAATCTGCTTTTAAAAATTTTAATTTGTAAATATAACTATAGTTTTGAATGATGATCCGGATGAAATACCCGCCTCCTGATTTTCGTATTAAAAGCGACAAAAGGAAGGAATTTATTTTTGACAGAATTCGGAAGAGGTGGGTGACTCTTACACCGGAAGAGTGGGTGAGACAACAGTTTATCGGTTATCTCATAAAAGAGAAAAATATTCCGCCATCGTTAATCGTCGTAGAAAAGGAAATGGTACTGGGTTCGCTGAAAAAAAGGTTCGATATATTAATCTATGACAGAAATCACAAGCCCTGGATGCTGGTTGAATGTAAGGCGCCGGATATTATGCCGGATGACAAGACCCTTTTCCAGATTCTGAGATACAATATAGCAATTCCTGTACGGTATATTGTCATCACAAACGGCCCTGTTAGTTTTGCCTGGGAAAGAACGCCGGAATCGTTTTGCGCTTTAAATAATATTCCTTCGCTTTAGTTCAAACAAAGCTGAATAATTTGACGAAAATGATTTGTAAAAAAACGGGAAAAGAATTTAACTTTCCTTCTTACGGGAAAATTCCCAACTCGGCATAGGTGGTTCCCACTTTATTTATGGCTACCACGTAAGCGGCAGTTCGCATGTCCGGAATTTCGGGATTCGATTTCCACATGTTCATCACTTCATGCGTGGCCGTAATCATGGTTTCCTCCAGGCCGCTGTACACCAGGTCCACTTCTTCAGGCCCGTGCAAAATAAATTCTCTCTCCTTATCGCCCACTCTTTTTCCGGTAAGTTTTTCAATTTGTCCCAGAATATGATTGTTCAGGTTTTCGGTAAAACGTTTTTCCATCCGTCCATACCGAACGTGGCTTAAGTTTTTGAGCCACTCAAAATAAGATACGGTTACCCCGCCGGCATTCAGATACATGTCGGGTACAACCAGTACTCCCTTTTTATTTAAAATTTCATCTGCTTCGGGGGTAAGAGGGCCGTTTGCGGCTTCGCCGATAATTTTAGCTTTTATGTTCGGGGCATTATGTTCGTCAATTACATTTTCCAGTGCGGCCGGCACCAGGATGTCGCATTCCATTTCCAGAGCATCGGTGTTTTTATTGAAGTTATTGGCGCCCGGGAAATTTAATATGCTTCCCGTTTCTTTTCGGTGTTGTATCACTTCATCAACTTTCAATCCGTTTTCATTCCAGATAGCGCCTTCATATTCGGCAATGGCAATCACTTTGGCTCCGGCATTCTCAAAAAATTTTGCCGTATGGTATCCCACGTTTCCAAGGCCCTGAATAATGATTTTTTTCCCTTCTACGCCCACCGGAAGGCCCAGTTTTTTCATAATGTCGGGCATATTGCATACTTCCCGCAGCCCAAAAAATACACCCAGACCGGTAGCTTCCCTTCGTCCTCTTACGCCGCCCTGTGTCACGGGTTTTCCCGTTACGCAGCCCGCTCCGTCTATTTCGCCGGGATGCATGGCGATATAGGTATCTAATATCCAGGCCATCTCTCTTTCGCCGGTTCCGTAGTCCGGCGCCGGTACATCGGTTCCCGGACCTATAAAATTTTTCTTAATTAATTCAGCGGTATAACGACGGGTAATCTTTTCCAGCTCATAAGTGGAATATTTTTTGGGATTTATTTTAATACCACCTTTTGCGCCACCGAATGGAACGTTTACTATAGCGCATTTATACGTCATCAGCGCCGCCAGCGCCATTACTTCGTCCTGATTTACTTCTGCCGCAAAGCGTATTCCTCCCTTACACGGTGTTTTATGATGAGAATGTTGAACGCGGTATGCTTCAATTACTTCAATTGAGCCGTCATCTCTTTTAACAGGAAACCTCATTTGATATACGGCATTGCAGGCTTTGATTTGTTCCAGAATTCCTTTATCCCAATTGGTAAAACGGGCAGCTTTGTCAAAACTTTTTTCAACAGCGCCAAAAAAACTGTAATTTTTTTGAGACATAAAATATGTTTTTACAATCGTTAGGAATATTCAATTTCTATGTTTGTTTTTTTTTGCGTCTTCCAGTTTTTTGATTTTACGGTCAAGGCGGAATAGATATAAAAACACTCCAATAAGTATCGTCAGCATAACGGCGACCAGTACATATATTTTACCCTCACTTCTCATGACAGATTTTATACCGCTATCGTTTTGCTGTGACAGAGCAAGTGTTGTTGTCATTAATACCAGAAAGAGGGGGAATAATATCAATCCTGTTTTTTTCATCTATTCAAACATCAATTTATTTTTCAAAAAAGTCATTCTGATTTTTAATGTTGCAATCCAAACGCCTAATAACGTCCAGCCGATAACGGCGGGATAAAAAACAATTCTCATTCCCGCGCTGATATCATTTTTTACATCCAGGGCCGGATTTCCTTCTTGGCCGGGGTGAAGACTGGGAAGAATTCTTGGAATAATCCACAGTGCAGGAAAGAGTAAGGCGTAAGCAAAAATATTATAGACCGCACTGATGCGGGCTTTTTTATCAGGATCGGTAACGGAATCTCTTAAAATAAGGTAAGCAAAATATACAAACAAGGATATGGCTGCCCCGATTAGTTTCGGATCCCTTACTATGGTTTTGAAATTGTCAAAAAAAGAGTTATTCGGATCGGCCCAGGTAAAAGATGCCCAAATGGCTCCCGTAGCATATCCTAATAATCCGAACAAAATTCCCGTAACGGCAAAATGCCGGGAGATTACGTCATAGCGTATGTCTAATTTTTTTAAATAAAGAACGGCATAAATTACCGAAACGGTAAACAACAGCATCATGGCAAACCACATCCCCACATGAAAGTACAAGTTGCGGATGGTTTCTTCCAATATGGGTAAATAGGGAACATCGAACAATAAGCCGGCAGTAAAAGTATAAATCAGTAAGAATATACAAATTATCTTCCACCAGGTTTTATGCATATAAAAGAGTTCAACGTTTGGCCGGCCCGGATAAATTTTAATATCCGATCAGTGCGGCAAATTTAAGGGGAATTGGAGGATTTGAAGAAAACAGAAATTTAAAATTTTATTTAATGCAGGTAAACCAGAAAAGTGTAAACCTTCGTTTTTAACTTTAATATTAATCTTTCCATAAAAAGGGAAATAAGATAACGGCCAGCAGAAAAACCAGTAAGTCAAGCGATAATAGCATGAAAAAAGGAACAAGAGGAAAACTTTTTCCGGTAGAAAGTAAACTTTCGGTTAACTGATATATCAAAAAAAGCTGCGGAAGCAAAATCGGAAAACCGAGAATGACCAGTATGGCGGCATTTTGCTGGGCTTTGGCGGCAATAGCGGAGAGAAAGGTAAATACCATACTCAGGCTCCAGCTTCCGGTTATAACGACCAGGATAAACAATCCCGATTGTTTTATAGGAAAACCCATAAATAAGGAATACAGAAAAATGCTCAAAAGGCTCATGATAACAATCAAAAGGGAATTAAAAATGAATTTTGCCACAATAAACTGAACCGGATGCGTTACGGAATACATATACAACATCCTTTCTTTCTTTTCATTCAGAAAACTTTTGGCAACCGCATTGATGCAAATAAACAATTGAATAACCCAAAATAATCCCGACCAAACTTGTGGCTCAGGCTCTTTAATTGAATTATACAAAACAAACACTGTGGCTAACGTGTACAATATAATGCCGTAAAAACTATATTGCTGACGTATTTCTAGCAGGATATCTTTTTTCAGGTGTGCAAAAATTATTTTAGAACTCATGAATTTGTATTTATATTAGCTTTTACAAAAATATAATCATGAATTTGTTTTTAAAACTTCTTTCAGCATTTGCCGTTACAGGTATTCTGTTTTTCGGGTCTTCCTGTCAATCTACCCGTACGGGTACGGGCGCAAAGATGTTAAAATTCAATCCCGAAACAGGAAAGGGCTATGATTATGAAGTATCGATGGATCTGACACAGAACATCATGGGCCAGGATATGAAAATGAATTCGCTGATGTACTATTCAATGGAAGTGGAAAAAGAAGAAAAAGATTTCAAGCACATCATATCCACATTTAGCCGGCTGAAAATTAAAACTTCCATAGCCGGAATTAATATTGATGTGGACACGGATATAAAGCCATCTGAAGATAGTTCGGACTACGGCCAAATGGCCTCAAATCTTATGAACAAAATTTTCAGGGGAATGGTAGGCCAGAAATTCAGCATGAAAGTGAATCAGGAAGGACAAATTCTTGAAATTACCGGTTTCGATAAAATCGGCGAGAATATAGCATCCAATCTGGGACTGGAAGGAGAGGAAAAAGAACAATTTATTGAATTAACAAAAACCCGATTCAATTCTGAAGAAACCCGGGATAATCTGCAGCGATTCTGGTATTTTTTTCCAAACAAAGAAATTAAACCCGGCGATTCATGGGAAAAAACATATGAATCAGGGGGACAAATGCCCGCTGTTTATCATTCCGTTTTTAAGGTAAAAGAAATTGAAGGGAATATGGTTTATCTGGATGAAGAATCAAAAGTAAAACCGCGTCAGGATTCACCGGCCAAAATTTCAGGCGATGTGAAAGGAACTTCGGTAGTAGATAGTCGCACGGGTTTAGTGGTTTCTTCAAATCAGCAGGTAAACTTTGTTGTTTCTGCTGAAGGCCGGGATATAACCGTCAATGGTAAAATTTCTTTAAAGGGAAAAGCCAGATAATTATTATCCGGCTGCGTCTGATTTGCCTAGCAATAATTTTATTATTTTTTCTTATTAAAACAATTCCGGCAAAGGGGCTCATACACTTCTTTAGCGCCAAGCATAACCTGTTCATCGTTGGGGATTTTCCGGTACGAATAGTTGGCAAGGTGGCCGCACTGCATACAGATGGCATGAAGCTTTGTTACAAAATCGGCTTTTGCCATTAAGTAAGGCATTTGTCCGAATGGATTGCCCAGATAATCCATATCCAGACCTGCCACAATCACCCGTATACCTTTCAGGGCCAGTTCGTCGCAGACTTCCGTTATTTGTTCGTCAAAAAACTGGGCTTCGTCAATACCAACCACATCTACATCGCCGGCCAGTAAAAGAATTTTTTGTGAGTGATCTACCGGTGTGGAATGAATGGAGCTGGCATCGTGAGAAACAATCCGCACATCGTCGTACCGAATATCCATGGCCGGCTTAAATATCTCAACTTTCTGGTTAGCTATTTTTGCCCGCTTCAGTCGGCGGATCAGTTCTTCGGTTTTTCCGCTGAACATAGAGCCGCAGATCACTTCAATGCTGCCTCGTCTTTCTCCGCTTACATTTGGCTCAATAAACATAATTCAACGTTTGTATGAAAAAATTTTTAATTTTCTGCCTGAATTTTTTTTGTAATTTTATAGCAGATGCGTAAATGATTTATTCAATTGTACCCCAAATGTATTACAATGGATCGAATTGAATCATTGATTAATCAATTGAAAGAGCAGTATCATCAGCGGCTTGATCCGGGGGAGTTGCTACTTACAATAAAAAGCATTGAATTTGAATTAGTGAAAAAAAACTCAAAACCTCCGGGCCATCCGTTAGGTACTTCAAGAATTGCCGTTATTTTGCCGCATGCCGGAGAATCTTCACCCCCCGTGAGTGAGGAATATAAAAAGGTAAAATCTTCCGTTCGATCAGAGGAACAGCAACAATCCTGTAAAGAAGTAAAGGAAACTTTTCTGGTTGAAGACGGTTCTGTTGCCATCGTGCAGAAAAACGGACAATTAGACATGGTATTCAATCCTGCCGAAGAAGTACCCACATTAGCCCAGCATCTCAAGCAGCAGGAAAACAAAGAATCCACAAATCAGGAAGAATCCCTGAATGACAAACTCAAGCAAAATAAAACCGAGCTGGTCGAAGTTTTAAAAGAAACTCCGGTCAAAGATTTACGAAAAGCCATAGGCGTGAACGACCGGTATTTATTCATAAACGAATTGTTTCGGGGCGATGAAACCATGTATGAAAGATGTATAAAAACAATTAACAATTTTAATATATATGCAGAAGCGGAATATTGGATAAACAGAGAATTAAAAATTAAGTTAGGCTGGAACAGTGAAAGCCCGGCTGTTCAGCTGTTTGAACAGCTCGTCAAAAGGCGTTTTTCCTGAATATATTGCATAATTATATCCGTACTGCCCCTGCGTTGAGTGACATATTCGCCCGCCATTTTGGATGCATAATCATACAAGCGCTCATCCTTTAAATATCTGGTCAACGCCAGTTGCAAGTCCTCGGCATTTCGGACAGATATAGCCCCTTTTTCTTTTATTAGTTCAACCGCCTCATTAAATTTTTCATGATAGGGGCCGAAAATTACGGGTTTAGCATATACTGCGGCTTCCAGCACATTATGAATTCCGGACTTTCTGAAACCTCCGCCTATATAGTTACAGAATCCGTAATGATATAATCGTGAAAGCAGTCCGAAACGGTCAATAATTAAACAATCACACCCGGATAGATCAGTTTTATCATTCAAGGTTGAAAAAAAACAGACGTTCTCAAATGAATTTTTTATTTTTTTGAAAATTCCTTTTTCCGGTTCATGCGGCGCCAGAATGATTTTACCGGAATTTGATTTCCAGAAAGGGAATACGTGCGCCAGCACTTTCACATCTTCGGGCCATACGCTTCCGGCAATGATGCACGGGTGATTTGCCGTGAATTTCTCAATCAGAGGAATTTTCTCAAATCGTTCTTTGATTTCCCAAACCCGGTCAAATCGGGTATCACCCCCAAAGGATACCCGCAAAGACAACTTATGTTCTTTCAAGGCGGTAAAGGCGTTCTGGTTTTGAAGAAAAATGTGATGAAAATAACCCAGCATTTTTTTGAGAAAGCGTCCGTAAAACGGAGAGCGTAGCATATCGTCACGAATCTGAGCCGATATCAGCAAAGAAGGTATATGTTGTTCGTGCAGGTATTTCAGATAATAATACCAGAATTCATATTTTACAAAAATGGCCAGCTTCGGTGAAACTGTTCGTATAAAACGCAAGGCATTTTTTTTACCGTCAAAAGGCAGATAAGTAATGTAATCCGCAAAAGCATAATCTTTCTGAACTTCAAACCCTGAAGGCGAAAAAAAAGTCAGCAATATTTTATGATCGGTATATTTTTTTTTCAAGGCTTCCAATAACGGGCGGCCCTGTTCAAATTCTCCAAGGGAAGCACAGTGAAACCAAATGACCGATTCCTCTTTTTTTACATTCTTTTCCAGGTAAGAAAAGACATACCTGCGCCCCTTAAGCCATAGCTTCGCTTTTTTGCTGAATAGTGAGGCCACAGCGACGGACAACAAATATATTTTCAGAAAAATCTGGTAAAAAAACAGTTCAGGCATGTTGAATAAATTCGTCACAAATGTATTGGAGAGAACAATAAACTGCAGTGTTTTTCCCTAATTTTGCGCCGCCTTTTAGTTGAATGCCGATGCGACCCATTCAAATGGTGGATACCTTAACCCAGTATCACAGAATAAAATCTGAGATTGATAATGCTATTTCTGACGTACTGGAAAGCGCTGCTTACATAAACGGAAAGGCAGTAGGAGAATTTGCCGAACGGTTGTCTTCTTATCTTCATGTAAAACATGTTATTCCTTGTGCCAACGGAACCGATGCGCTTCAAATAGCCATGATGGCGCTGGATTTAAAGCCCGGAGATGAAGTGATAACTCCATCATTTACATTTATATCTACGGCCGAGGTAATTGCTTTACTGCGATTAAAACCCGTTTTTGCGGATGTAGATCCGAAAACATTCTGCATCGATCCGGCTGATGTAAAAAAAAGAGTAACTCCGAAAACCCGTGCCATAATACCCGTTCATTTATTCGGACAAGCCGCTGCGATGCAAGAGATTCTTGACATCGCAGATCAATTCAATCTTTTTGTGATTGAAGATAATGCTCAGGCTATCGGATGCGATTATTTATTTCCGGGAGGCGAATCCCGAAAAACGGGCACTTTAGGCCACATTGGAACCACATCATTCTATCCTTCAAAAAACCTGGGAGCATTTGGCGACGGAGGTGCTGTTTTTACAAATGATGATATGTTAGCTCAAAAAATCCGGATGATTGCGAATCACGGCCAAAGCCGCCGGTATTATCATGATATTGTAGGCTGCAACAGCCGATTGGATACCATACAGGCAGCCATCCTTAACATCAAATTAAAATATCTTGAAAACTATATTCATGCCCGCCGAACGGCAGCGGATTACTATGATGAGAGGCTGAAAGAAATTCCGGAAATACAAATCCCTTATCGTGCTCCGTATTGTCGCCACGTATTTCATCAGTACACTTTGATTTTACAATATTCCAAGAGAGATGAATTGCAGCAATATCTGGCCGCACAGGGAATACCTTCAATGATTTACTATCCCGTACCCTGTCACCGTCAAAAAATGTTTTTAAGCCAAAATGAAAATACAGTGAGCTTGCCGGTTACCGAACAACTGGCTGCATCAGTGATTTCTCTGCCTATACATTCAGAGCTGGATGAAGAACAGTTAGAATATATCGTTATCCATATTAAAAACTTTTTTAAAATTTAGAAGAGATATGAAAATAGCAGTAATCGGAACAGGCTATGTTGGTCTTGTTACGGGAACTTGTTTTTCCGAGACCGGAAATGATGTAACCTGTGTAGATATTGATCGGGAAAAAATTAATCGTCTTTCCAGAGGTGAAATTACTATATACGAGCCCGGGCTTGAAAAGCTTTTTTTGCGGAATCTCAGAGAAGGCCGGCTTCATTTTACGGTTTCGCTGGAAGAAGGTATTCGCGATGCAGAAATTATTTTTCTTGCCTTACCTACTCCGCCCGGCGAAGACGGTTCGGCCGATCTGAAATATGTTTTGGAAGTAGCCGAACAAATCGGCAAACTCATAAATTCATATAAAATAATCGTAAACAAAAGTACGGTTCCTGTTGGGACAGCACAGCGGGTGAGGGAAAAAATTGCCTTACATTATAAAGGAGAATTTGACGTAGTTAGTAATCCCGAATTTCTGAGAGAAGGCGTGGCCGTAGATGACTTCATGAAACCGGACAGGGTAGTGATTGGCACCCGTTCGGAAAAAGCCGCAAAAAAAATGGGAGAGCTTTATGCTCCTTTCGTACGACAGGGAAATCCTGTCATCTATATGGACGAACCTTCTGCCGAACTTACCAAATATGCTGCCAACGCCTTTCTGGCAACCAAAATTTCATTCATGAATGAAATAGCCAATCTTTGTGAAAGATTGGGCGCCGATGTAGATATGGTACGAAAGGGAATCGGAAGCGATGAAAGAATCGGCAAACGCTTTTTGTTTCCGGGTATTGGTTACGGCGGCAGTTGCTTTCCTAAAGACGTTCTGGCGCTTGAGAATACAGCCCGTTCCGTTAATTATGATTTTAAGATATTGAATGCCGTGATGCAGGTAAATGAAAAGCAAAAATTACATTTGTTGCCGGCCATACGGGAATATTTCAATGGAGAGTTAAAAAACAAACATTTTGCCTTGTGGGGCCTGTCTTTTAAACCAAATACGGATGACATCCGTGAGGCTCCTTCACTTTATATCATAGAAGCGCTGCTGAAAGAGGGGGCAACTGTCGCTGCCTTTGATCCCGAAGCAATGCATAATGTCAAAAAACAAATCGGCGATCGCATACATTATACCACGGATCAATACGAGGCATTAAAAAATGCCGATGCCTTGATTATTGCAACAGAATGGAATGAATTCAGAACTCCTGATTTTAGCAGGATGGCGACGCTGCTCAGAAACAAAGCTATCTTTGATGGCCGAAACGTGTACGAAACGGCAACCATGGAAAAACTCGGTTTTTATTATAAAAGTGTTGGCAGAAAAACGGTTAAACAGTAAAAAATGCAAAGAAAAAGAGTTTTAATTACCGGAGCTGCTGGTTTTTTGGGTTCACACCTTTGCGACAGATTTATAAAAGAAGGATTTCATGTTATTGGTATGGATAATCTGATTACCGGCGAGCTTCGCAACATTGAGCATTTGTTTAAACTGGAAAATTTTGAATTTTACCACCACGATGTAACCAAATTCATCCATGTTCCGGGTCATTTGGATTATATCTTACATTTTGCTTCGCCTGCCAGCCCGATTGATTATTTAAAAATCCCGATACAAACACTTAAAGTGGGAGCTATGGGCACACATAACTGTCTGGGCCTGGCAAAGGAGAAAAAAGCCAGAATACTGGTAGCCAGCACCAGCGAAGTATATGGAGACCCGCTTGTGCATCCCCAGCATGAAGATTACTGGGGAAATGTGAATCCTATTGGCCCGAGAGGTGTGTACGACGAAGCCAAAAGGTATATGGAGTCAATCACCATGGCCTATCATAATTTTCACGGTGTGAATACAGCAATCGTCAGAATTTTTAATACTTACGGCCCGCGAATGAGGTTGAATGACGGAAGAGCTCTCCCGACTTTTATTTGTCAGGCATTACGGGGTGAAGATTTAACCGTATTCGGCGATGGCTCTCAAACCCGCAGCTTCTGTTATGTGGATGATTTGATAGAAGGTATCTACCGTCTTCTACTCAGCGACTATCATCTTCCGGTCAATCTTGGAAATCCGGACGAAATATCGTTGAAACATTTTGCCGAAGAAATTATTGCATTATCCGGTAAAAACCTGAAAATAGTGTATAAACCCCTGCCGGTTGACGATCCGAAGCAGCGACAGCCGGACATTACAAGGGCCGGTGAAATTTTGGGATGGAAACCCGCGATCAGTCGGGCCGAAGGTCTGAAAATTACATACAACTATTTTAAAAATCTTCCGCCGGAAGAATGGAATAAACAACCCAAAGAGTTCAAAAGCATGAAATAAAAATTTGATTATGTATCAGGAATTATTGCAAAAAAAAGCCAGATTAGCAGTTATCGGACTGGGCTATGTAGGTCTTCCCATAGCCCTGGAATTTGCCCGTAAAATTTCTGTCATCGGGTTTGATATCAATTCATCACGAATAGAAATGATGAAAAACAAAATTGACCCGAGCAATGAACTTTCTTCGGAAGATTTTGAAGGTTGCGATATCGTTTTCACTGATTCGGAAAAGGTGCTGCGGGAAGCCCGTTTTTTTATAGTGGCCGTTCCCACTCCCGTCGATCGGCACAATGTACCGGATTTAATGCCGGTAAAAAAAGCCTCAGAAACCATTGGCCGGGTAATTAAAAAAGGAGATTATGTGGTGTATGAATCCACCGTATATCCCGGATGTACGGAAGAAGACTGTCTTCCCATAATTGAAAACTTGTCGGGACTCAGAGCCGGAATAGATTTTAAAATCGGCTATTCGCCGGAGCGTATTAATCCGGGCGACAAGCAACATACCTTGCCAAACATCGTAAAGGTAGTTTCGGGTTGCGACGAGGAGGCTTTGGACACCATTGCAAAAACTTATGAACTGGTAGTCAGAGCCGGAGTGTATCGGGCTTCTTCCATAAAAGTAGCCGAAGCGGCAAAAATCATTGAAAATACACAAAGAGATCTGAACATCGCCTTGATGAATGAATTGTCTGTAATTTTTAATCTGATGAACATTAATACTTATGAAGTATTGGAGGCGGCCGGCACAAAATGGAATTTTCTGAAATTTCAGCCGGGACTTGTCGGCGGGCATTGTATAGGAGTTGATCCTTATTATCTGACTTATAAAGCACAGCAACTCGGTTATGACCCGAGAGTGATACTGGCCGGAAGAACCATTAACGATAGTATGGCAAACTATGTAGCTGAAACCGTGGTTAAATATCTCATTAAAAATACAAAAGACATAAAAGCGGCCAAAGTGTTGATTATGGGAGCTACTTTTAAAGAAAATGTGAGCGACATCCGCAATTCTAAAATTGCAGATGTGGTAAAAGAGCTGCAATCTTATTCAGTAAAAGTGGATGTAACAGATCCTCATGCTTCTGCCGAGGAATTACTTCATGAATACGGGTTCGGACTTACTTCATCAAACGGACTTTACGATGCCGTGATCGTTGCCGTACCTCATGATGAATATAAACAACTTGACGATACGTATTTTTGCAACATCACCCATGAGCATGGAATGATTGCTGACCTCAAAGGAATTTACAGAAATAAAATTATAAACCGAACTTACTGGAGTTTATAATATGCCCTTTTATCCTACACCATTTCATGGACTTTGGATTTTTGAGCCACAGGTTTTTGAGGATGAAAGAGGAATTTTTTTTGAAGCATACAATCATAAAGTTTTTCTTGATCACGGAATTGATGTTACCTGGATACAGGACAATCAGTCGGTTTCAAAATATGGAGTCATCCGCGGGCTACATTACCAACTACCCCCTCATGCCCAGGCCAAACTGATACGCGTTGTATCGGGTGAAATTTTCGATGTAGCGCTTGATTTACGTAAAGGTTCGCCAACTTTCGGAAAATATTTCGGCATGGTACTTTCGGCCGATAACCGAAAACAATTATTTATTCCCAAAGGATTTGCTCATGGATTTTCCGTGTTAAGCCCTCAGGCAATCGTATTGTATAAATGCGATGCCCTTTATAACCGCGACAGTGAAGCCGGAGTTCATTATTCAGATCCTGCCTTAAATATTGACTGGAAACTTCCGCATAACGTTCATATTGTATCCGAAAAAGATAAACAACTTCCGCCGCTGGCCTCATGTAAAAACACTTTTCTTTTTGACGCTTCATGAAAAATTTACCTCAAATACTGATAACCGGAGCAAACGGACAATTGGGGAGAGCGTTACGTGAGCTTTCGGTTCATTTTCCTCAGTTTGAATATGTTTTTTTGTCGCGTACGGATTTTCCTATTCATCATGCTGAAATGATAGATCACTTTTTTGAGATTTATCAACCAGAATACTTAATCAACTGTGCCGCTTATACTGCTGTGGATAAAGCTGAAACAGAAAAAGAAAAAGCTTTTCTTGTGAATGCCCGTGCCGTGGGTTGGCTGGCTCTCCGATGTAAAAAATATCGTACACGATTCATCCATATTTCTACCGATTATGTTTTTAACGGAAATACTACCGTTCCGTACACTGAAGAAGACCTGCCTGATCCCATAAACGTTTACGGCGCTTCAAAATACGAAGGCGAAAAACGGGCATTACAACATCATCCCGATTCAATGATTATTCGTACATCCTGGCTTTACTCTTGCTATGGAAAGAATTTTGTAAAAACCATGCTCTCCTTAATGAAAGAAAAGGAAGAAGTGCGGGTGGTGAATGATCAGTTTGGCTCGCCCACGTACGCCGCCGATCTGGCTGAAGCAATAATGACAATTATTTCATCCGCGAAGTGGGCTTCCGGCATTTATCATTATTGTAACAGCGGGGTAATTTCCTGGTATGATTTTGCATTAGCCATAAAAGAATTATCAGGATTATCCTGCCGCATTATACCCATTCCCACATCAGCCTATCCCACACCTGCCCGAAGACCGGCTTTTTCAGCGCTGAATATGGAAAAAATTATTTCTTCATTTCATTTAAAATGCAACGACTGGAAAACAAGTCTTGAAAAAATGCTTCTGAAGAACAAATTTTACGATATCTGAAGCAATTAAAAATTTTTTTTGCAAGCTTGCTTAAATTAAGTTCGTCAGGACGGGATTATTTACAGAGCAAGAGTTCCGGCATAAACTTTTTTTCAATATCGGCCTGTTGTAAATTTCAGAATGGATGAAATCAAAAATTAATTAATAGAAGAATCCGAAATCTTCCGGAATAAATTTCAGAAAGAAGCTATTGTGATACTTGTTGACCCACTAGGATTCGAACCTAGACAGACAGAACCAAAATCTGTAGTGCTACCGTTACACCATGGGTCAAAGAGGCTGCAAATTTACGGCTTTTTTCCATTTCCCAAAATTCTGTCTTTATGCAACGAATTACACGGAATGAGTTTCTTGTTCTTCTCTTTCTTTCAGCTCACGGATTTTATCCAATGCTCCGGCAACCACATCACACATGATGGTATAAAGCGCACCTTTTCTGGGATGGGCATAAATATACTCCAGCGCCTCGTTTTCATTGGCAATTTTCAGAACAGGTATGTGAGGATTAGCTTTACGTATGCCCTCTTCCAGCAAATTCATGATTTCATCGGCCGTTCGGCCACGGAGATTTTTATCACACCGGATAATTATTTCATCAAAGTAGCGAGCAGAAATTTCTCCCAATTCTCTGATATCATTATCGCGGCGATCGCCGGTGCCGCTGATTACGCCGATTTTTACGGGGTAATCCAATTTACTGATAAAGTCACATAGCAACTGCAGCCCGTGGGGATTGTGTGCAAAGTCGGCTAATATGGTAAAGTCTTTGAAATGAAAAAAATTCAATCGTCCCGGCGTCAGCGTTTCCGAAGGCACGAAAGTTTGCAGGGCTGTGCGGATGTCTTCAATCGTTATATCACGGAATAAGTAGGCAGCCATTACGGCAGCCAGACAGTTGCTGACATTGTGAACGGCTTTGCCGCCAAATGTGATGGGAACTTTACTGACCGGAAGCACACGGATTTTCCAGTTGCCTTTCATGATTGTGATGTATCCGTTTTCGTAAACACAACTCAATCCGTTTTCTGCAGCATGCTCTTTTATCCTGGGATTATTTTCATCCATGCTAAACAGGGCAATATTGCATTTCAGATTATACTTCATTTTATATACCAAATCATCGTCGGCATTCAGCACGGCATATCCGTGCGGAAATACGGTTTCCGGTACTACCGATTTTACCCGGGCCATGTCTTCCAGCGTATGAATGCCGCCCAATCCCAGATGATCGGCCGCTACGTTGGTTACAATGGCTACTTCGCAGTTTTGAAATGCCAGCCCCGATCGCAAAATACCCCCTCTGGCACACTCCAGCACCGCAAAATCTACGGTAGGGTCTTTTAAAACAAACTGCGCCGAAACAGGACCGGTACAATCACCGCGCATCATTAACTGATTTTGTATGTACACACCATCACTGGTGGTGTAGCCTACTTTTTTACCGGCCGCTTTGGCTATATGGGCTGTGAGTCGGGTAGTGGTGGTTTTACCGTTTGTTCCGGTAATGGCAATGATAGGAATTCGTCCGGCGCTTCCTTTGGGAAACAACATATCCACCACAGGCTCAGCCACATTTCGGGGCAGCCCTTCGGCAGGATCAATGTGCATACGAAAACCCGGAGCGGCATTTACTTCCAGAATTGCTCCACCGTTTTCCGTAATCGGCGTTCTCAAATCCGGCGCCATAACATCTATTCCGCAAATATCTAATCCGATGATACGGGCTATCCGTTCGAACATAAATATGTTGGCCGGGTGCACTTCATCGGTTACGTCTGTTGCCGTACCACCGGTTGAAAGGTTGGCGGTAGGCTTCAGAATGACCCGTTCTCCTTTGGCAGGTATGGTTTCCAGGGTATAGCCTTTGTCGCTTAACATTTTGTGTGTAAACTGATCGACGGTGATTTGCGTCAATACTTTTTCATGACCGTATCCCCGACGCGGGTCTTTATTTACTTCATCAATCAGCCATTGTATGGTATGTTCGCCATCTCCCACAACCGAAGCGGGAGTTCGCAACGCGGCACAAATGAATTTATAATTAATGACCAGACAACGGAAATCATATCCTTCAATAAATTTTTCAACAATCACACTTCGGCTGTACTGTTTAGCCGCTTCAAAAGCCTTGTAAGCCTGATCCCGGGTTTTTATGTTTGTGGTGTTTCCTTTTCCATGGTTTCCGTCAATCGGTTTTATTACCAGAGGAAAGCCCAGGCGTTCGATTGCATCATCCAGTCCTTCGGGCGTTTTAACCACGGTACCTTTCGGAACCGGAATTTCCGCTGCTTCAAGTAACATTTTCGTTTCTTCTTTGTCGCAGGCAATATCTACAGCTATGCTGGATGTGGTAGAAGCAATGGTAGCCCTTATTCGTTTTTGATTTACTCCATATCCGAGTTGTACAAGGCTTTGTTTGTTAAGCCGGATATAGGGAATGCCTCGTTTGGCTGCTTCTTCCACAATGGAAGCTGTAGAAGGCCCTAACCGCGTTTCTTCCCGGATTTCTCTGAGCCTTTGAATATCCCCGGCCAGGTTATACTCTTTTCCATCAATCAGCGCCTGAGCAATAGCCACAGAAGCTTTTGCGGCAAATACTCCGGCATCTTCTTCCATATAACTGAACACAACATAATATATTCCCTCTTTTTCGCCGGGTACGCTACGGGTGCGGCCGAATCCAACATTCATACCCGCCATGGTTTGAAGCTCAAGGGCAATATGTTCTATAACATGGCCCATCCAGGTCCCGTCTTCCACTCGCTTAAAAAATCCACCTCTCACACCCTCGCTGCAGCGATGCTCTATCATATCGGGAAACATTTTTTCAAGCCGCTCACGAAAACCCGGAATTTTATTGGTAGGGCGTTGCTCCAGTTCTTCCAGATCCAGTTTCATTTGTATTAGTTTCGGCCTGCGGATACTCCAGTAATTCGGGCCTTTTAAAACTTTAATTTCCAATATTTTCATTTCTTCAAATTTTTCGGAAGATAATTTTTTTTATGAGACAAAGCAATAAGGTAGCCTTCACCTTGGCGAAGTTTGATTTCAGTTATTTCAGCATAAATTCAGTAAATTTGAAAAAGGGGGTTAAGAATTAAAGGAAAATCACATCTGAAATCTGATTTTTTAACAATTATTTTATTTCACTGTTTACGAAAACGGGAAAATTCAGGGTTTAGCAATATTGAAAAATTCCAAAAAAGAACTTTTGGCTTAATTTTGTGTTTGACATATAAAATACTCTGAATCATGCTAAAACTGCCAATATATCTGGATCATAATGCAACTACTCCCTGCGATCCCAGAGTGGTGGAAGCCATGCTTCCTTATTTCACAGAAAAATTCGGGAATGCGGCCAGCAGAAATCATCCCTTTGGTTGGGAAGCCGAAGAAGCCGTAGATTATGCCAGAGAGCAGGTAGCCCGACTTATCGGTGCAGATCCCAAAGAAATTATTTTTACTTCAGGCGCAACCGAAGCAGACAACCTGGCTATCAAAGGGGCATTTGATATGTATGCGTCTAAAGGCAATCATATCATTACCTGCAACATTGAGCATAAAGCCGTGCTGGACACCTGCAAGCGCATTGAAAAAACTGGGGGAGAAGTTACTTACGTTAAAGTGCAACCCAATGGAATCGTAAACCCGGCTGATATTGAAGCTGCCATTAAACCAAATACGATTCTGATAGCAATCATGTACGCTAATAATGAAATCGGCACCGTTATGCCGATCAGAGAAATCAGCGCCATTGCTAAAAAGCACGGAATTCTTTTCTTCACCGATGCCACACAGGCAGTAGGTAAAATTCCGGTGGATGTGAATAAAGACGGCATTGACCTGATGGCATTCACTGCTCATAAAATGTATGGCCCGAAAGGTGTAGGCGCTTTATATGTCCGCCGTAAAAATCCTCGTGTAAAAGTTACCGCTCAGATGGATGGAGGCGGGCATGAGCGGGGAATGCGTAGCGGCACGCTGAATGTACCCGGTATTGTGGGTTTTGGTAAAGCCTGTGAACTTTGCATGCAGGAAATGCCTGAGGAGTCTCAACGAATCAGGAAACTCAGAGATAAACTGGAAAATGCCTTGCTTCAGATAGAGGAAACACATCTGAATGGCGACAAAGAAAAACGATTACCGCATGTCTGCAACATTTCCTTCAAGTATGTGGAGGGTGAGGGCCTGCTGATGGGATTCAACAAAAACATCGCCGTTTCATCGGGCTCGGCCTGTACATCCGCTTCGCTTGAACCTTCGTATGTACTTAAAGCGCTGGGACTTGGCGATGACCTGGCACATAGTTCCATTCGTTTCGGACTGGGAAGATATACAACCGAAGAACAAATTGATTATACCATAGAACAAGTGACACAAACTGTACAAAGACTCAGAGATATGAGTCCGTTGTGGGAAATGTATAAAGAAGGTATTGATTTAAACACTATTGAGTGGGCTCATCATTAAAACGTAAAAATTTATTCACCATAAAAACAAAAACCTATGGCATACAGCAATAAAGTCATTGATCATTATCAGAATCCGCGCAATGTGGGCACCCTGGATAAAAACAAAAAAAATGTAGGTACCGGCCTGGTCGGTGCTCCGGAATGTGGCGACGTGATGCGCCTGCAGATTGAAGTGGATGAAGAAACCGGCATTATCAAAGACGCCAAATTCAAAACCTTTGGTTGCGGTTCGGCCATTGCTTCTTCCTCTTTAGCTACAGAATGGCTGAAAGGAAAAACAATTGATGAAGCCGTTAAAATTGATAACATGGAAATCGTGGAAGAATTGAATCTGCCGCCGGTAAAAATCCACTGTTCCGTTTTGGCTGAAGATGCCATCAAGGCTGCCGTAAATGATTACAGAAGGAAAAACGGTTTGCCCGAGCTGAAATTTGAGGACAGCGTGGTACATTAAGGAAATGACAACAGATAATCAACATATTGGCTTAACCTCAGGCTTTGCCGTTCAGGGCGAAATACCGGCTATTTCCGTAACCGAAAAAGCAAAAGATAAAATACTCCAATTAATGAAAGATGCCGGTATTTCAGGCGATGCGGGTTATTTTCTTCGGGTAAGCGTGGTGGGTGGTGGTTGTTCCGGTTTAAGTTATAAACTGGATTTTGATAATGAATTACAATCCATGGACCAGGTTTTTGAAGATAAGGGAATAAAAATAGTAACCGATCTGAAAAGTTTTCTTTATCTGGTAAATACCACGTTGGACTTTTCGGACGGCCTGAACGGCAAAGGTTTTCATTTTATAAATCCCAACGCCAGCCGAACCTGCGGTTGCGGAGAAAGTTTTGCAGTATAATTTTCCTTTCAACTTAATAAAAAGGGGTTTCTTACAATAGTTACTTTTCCGCCTTTAATTTTACCTTTTAGAAGCAGAATCATTAACAAACTTCAATAAAATTTCATTATACTTTTCAGGCTGATTAAGGTATGGAAAATGACCTTTACCTTTAAAAGTAAATATATCTGCATTGTAATATAGCTTTTTTAATTTTTCTCTGAGTGTTTGAGTTATCAAAGGGTCGTTATCCGATTCAATGATAAGTTTAGGTATAATATGGTTAGCGCTGTCAGTCTGTTTTAAAGGAAAAATTTCAGTGATAATATCAAATCGGTTTATGAAGGTTTTTTTCCGGAATGGAGCGCTGAGCAACATGGCTTTCACTAACGGATGATTTTCGGAAGTGGGAAAAACTTTTTTTCTCAAATTTTTTTTGTATAATGAATAAACCAAACTTTTCGGAATAAAGGGCATTAGCCTTCTTTGGCTTTTCATTTCTTTTTTTATTTCATCATTAGGGGGAAAACTATTTCCGATAACGGCTTTTTCTACCCTTTCGGGGTGATGCTGTACCATATACTGTACTATGTATCCTCCCATTGAGGTTCCTGTAAAAATACATTTCCTGATATTTTCGTTATCCAGTATAGCAATCAGCCCTTTTGAAATCTGGTTCAGGTTCTTTACGTCATCAGGAATATTACAGGATATAACCCTGAAATTTTTTTGAAAAAAAAGAATTTGCTGAAACCAGAAATCATAAGCTCCGCCCATACCATGTATAAAAAAAAGACAGGTATTACCGTTTCCGCCTGAAAAATAAGTCCATTCCGTTTTTTCTGTTTTAATTTTTTTTAAAGGTTGACTACGAAACTGCCGCAACTGATAAAAAATACTGTCATGAACATCAGGTATCGCTTCAATCGAAGAAACCTTAACGGGGATGAAATAAAGTATAACGAAAAGTAAAAAAACTATGAGAAAAATAATCTTTAGTCTTTTCATAAAATTTTTTCATTTTTTCCATTATACAAAAAGATTTCAGAATCCTTAGATTCAATTGTATTTTTTCTGTTTAAACTTTTATTTTGCAAAGTGTTTTAGAAACATTTCAAGCTGATGGAATTCATCAGCTTTCTTAAAAACTTTAAATAGTTTCTGTTTTTTGGATAAAAATACGATGATTTCCGATTGTGTAGGTGAGTGGTCCGGCAGTAAAAAACAGGATAGAGTGAAAAAGGGAAATATTCTCTTATGTGGGCTTTATGTAAAAAAGAATTAAGACAGTTTTTCAGCAGCCTGACAGGCTATATTGCCATTTCCGTTTTTCTGATAGTTAACGGCCTGGTTTTGTTTGTATTTCCCGACAATGTGTTTGATTTCGGATATGCTACGTTGGAAAAATTTTTTCAGTTGGCGCCCTGGATACTTTTGTTGCTGATTCCGGCCGTTTGCATGAGGAGCTTTTCTGAGGAGTTCAGGAGTGGAACCTTTGAAATACTGGCCACCCGACCCCTTACCCGATGGCAAATGGTTATGGGTAAGTTTTTGGGAAATTACCTGGTGGCGTTGATTGCACTGTTGCCTACAATTGTTTACATTTTTTGTATTCAGGAGTTAGCCGCCGATCAAGGTTTGGATGTCGGAGCTACGGCCGGTGCTTATGTAGGGCTGTTTTTTTTGGCAGCCGTTTTTACTGCCATATCCACAGCTTCCAGCAGTTTTACGGCCAATCCGGTTGTGGCTTTCATTATGGCTATGGCTGCCTGCGCTTTGATTTATTACGGACTTAATGCAATAAGCAAAATGCTGAATTTTTCAGGAGGGGCTGATTATTTAGTGGAAATGCTGGGTATTGATTTTCATTACAGAAGTATAAGTCGCGGCCTGATTGATGTAAGAGATATTTTTTATTTTCTGAGCGTAGTGGCGTTGTCTTTATTTATTACATATCGAAATTTGATGAATCGCTGATGGAAAAAAAGGTTTCTGCTCTGCTTTTGGGTCGTTACGGCTGGCTATGGCTGTTGTTGCTTTTGATACTACTGAATGTTTTGATGTACCGTTTACCGGCCCGACTGGATCTGACCCGGGAAAAACGATATACCCTAAGTAGGGCTACCCGTGATATTGTAAAAAAATTAGACGATAAACTGAAAATACAGGTTTTTCTGAAAGGAGATTTTCCTTCCGGATTCAGAAAATTAGCCAACAGTACAAATGATTTTCTGCTGATGCTGAAGGAACAAAACTCGGCCCGGATTCAGTACGAGTTTATCAGACCTACGGAAAAATTTCCCGAACTGAATTTAACTTATGCCGATACTCTTATAAAGCTGGGCGCCCTGCCTATTAATCTCACTTTTCAGAAAAAGGAAAGTCAGGCCAGTAATATTATTTTTCCCGTTGCCCGAATGACTTATAATAACAGACAACTTTTAGTGCCGCTTTATACCGGTGCCAGAAGCCGCATCAGTCAGGAAGAAATTAACAGCGCCGAAGCGCTGCTGGAATATCAGTTTGTAAAAGCAATAGATAAACTGACAGATACCACAAAGCCCGGCATTGCCTACTCTGTGGGCAATGGTGAACCAACAGATGGCCGCACTTATGATTTACGGTTTTTACTTCAGGAAAATTATCAGTTCGGCATTATTGATTTGAATCAGGTGAGATATATTCCTGATGCGGTGGACTTGCTGATGATTGTAAAGCCATCGCTTTCATTTACGGAGGAGGAAAAGCTGAAAATAGATCAGTTTGTCATGCGCGGCGGAAAACTTTTATGCTTTATTGATAACCTGTATGCGGAAAGGGATAGCCTGCAGTTTAAGCCGGAAACCATTGCCTATGACAGAAATCTGAATCTGACCGACCTGTTTTTTCGCTACGGCATAAGAATCAATACCGACCTGGTGATGGATTTAAACTGTGATGTAATACCTCTGGTTGTTGGCGGCAACTCTCAATCGCCGCAAATAGAATTTTTACGTTGGAATTATTATCCGTTTCTGTTGCCTTCCTCATCCGGCCTAACCAAAGGCCTGGGGTATGTGGCAGCAAAGTTTGCCAATTCGATGGATTCCATTGCAGTAAACGACATAAAAAAAACACCGCTGCTGGTTACCTCGGCTCATTCAAGAACCATTGGCACTCCGGCGCTTATCAGTTTGAATGAAAACAAAGACGAACCCGAACATGCGTTATTTAAAAAGAATGCCATTCCCGTTGCTTTTTTACTGGAGGGAAGGTTTACTTCTTTTTATAAAAACCGAATCGGAAAAGCACAAGCCGATACCTTAAAAGCAATGGGTCAGGAATTCAAAGAATTTTCTGTTCCTAATAAAATGATTATTGTAGCCGACGGCGATATGGTGTTAAATGATTTTGTGATTCCCAAAGAACCCGGAGCATCGCCAGAACCCTTACCAATGGGCTGGAATCGTTACACATACACACAATACATAGAACAAGCGCAGGGTGGACAGTGGTTTGTTCCCGTATCGAACAGAGAATTTCTGCAAAACTGTGTGGAATACCTGGTCAGTAATCCGGCCATCAGCGAAACCAGAAACAAAGATATCGTATTAAGGCTGCTTGATAGCCGCAAAACCGATCAACAAAAACTGAAATGGCAGCTTATCAATATAGCTGTTCCGGTATTTGTTATTATCTTTTTCGGATGGATTTATCAGCAGTTTCGAAGGAGAAAATATACCGGATCTTTTTAAAAAGAGCCAGGTTACGATATACGATAAAATCCGTGAAGAATATTCATTCCTCGAAAACCGGTAGTTCAGCCCCTGGGGTTATCTTTGCTGCTTAACCGAATATTCAAAATGACAAAAGACCAGATTACCATACTTGTTTTTTTGACTGTTCTTTTAGCTTCTGTTGTGGCCGACCTGGAGTTGCTCAGCCGCAAAAGTCATAAAATCACTATTCGTCAGGCATTGTATCAGACATTTTTCTGGGTTGGGCTCGCTTTGTCTTTTTTTGTATTTATGTGGATAGAAAACGGACAAAAGCCTGCACTGGAATACCTGAGCGCCTACCTGATGGAATGGAGCCTCAGCGTGGATAATATTTTCGTATTTATTATAATTTTCTCGGCTTTTTCGGTAAAAGAAAAACATTACGGCCGTGTGCTTCTGCTGGGAATTTTAATGGCTATTCTGTTTCGGGTAATATTTATAACAGTAGGAGTTGTACTGGTAGAGCGCTTTTCGTGGATATTATACTTGTTTGGTGTGATCTTAATTTACACGGGGTATAAAATGTACAAAAAAACGGAAGAGGAAGAGTTTAATCCGCATCAGTCAAAGGTGTATCAGTTTCTGAAAAGATATCTCCCTTTGGTTCCTCACGATGGCGACGGACGGTACATTATTCGGGAAAACGGAAAGCCGGCCTATACTACATTATTTGTGGTAGTGGTAATGCTGGCAGCCGTTGATCTTGTATTTGCTGTTGATTCTATTCCGGCTGTGATGGGAATTGTGGATACTCAAACCGAGTCGTACAGGCCTATGGCTCGTCTGGTTATCTACACATCTAATATTTTTGCCGTGCTGGGGTTGCGGTCATTATTTTTTCTGCTCCGGAGCGCCGTCAGCCGTTTTGATTACCTTCAGCAGGGGATCGCCATCATTCTGGTTTTTATTGGAATTAAAATGCTCACGGCACACTGGCTGGACCGATGGATTGACAAACACACACAGATTTTTATTTCGCTCGGGGTTATCCTCACCTGTATTTCAGGTTCGATTTTCTATTCCATATTTATGCAGAAAAAAGGGGCACCCCGGGATATTACCGATGAAAGCGTGAAGCCTGACTGATGTGATCTACTCCGTTCAACATATAGCTTCTGTGATTCAGGCGTCGGGTGGCCCGTTTAGTAACCGGCCTGTTACCCGCTTGCTGATTGACAGTCGCCGGTTGACGGATCCGAAAGAAACATTATTTTTTGCGCTGCCCGGCCATCGCCGAAACGGACACCAGTTTATTCCTGAATTGTATGATAAAGGAGTTCGCTGTTTTGTCGTGGCCGGTTCCTTTGCGATACCCTCGTTGCCTGAAGCTGAATTTCTCGTAGTATCCGATACGCTGGCCGCACTGCAACAATTAGCGGCTGCACACAGAAGTTTATTTTCCATACCGGTGGTGGGCATAGCCGGCAGTAAAGGAAAAACCATCGTTAAGGAATGGCTGTTTCAGTTGCTTCACGAAGAATTTCAGATTGTACGAAGCCCGCGAAGTTATAACTCTCAGATTGGCGTTCCCCTTAGTGTATGGCAGATGAACGAGGATCATTCACTGGCTCTTTTTGAGGCAGGTATTTCAGAACCCGGCGAAATGGAAAAACTGCAAAAAATCATACGGCCTACGGTTGGAATCCTCACTAATATTTCCGAAGAGTTTTCGGAAAGTTTTTCCGAAAAAAATCATTTGTTTGAAGAAACCCTGAAGCTCTTCAGGCAATGTAAAAAAATCATCGGCCGCGAAAATGAATTGTTATTTCAGCCGGAACTAGGAAATGAATTTTCCGGTGAAATCATCACCTGGGGCTTTCGTCAGCAAAACACATATGTTTTAAAATCGGTAAAACAAAAACAAAGCCAAACGGAAATCGTTTTGCAGTTTTTCGGAAAGGATTTGGTTATTGAAATTCCATTTACCGATAATGCTTCCGTTGAAAACGCGATGCATTGTTTTTGTCTGGCGCATCAGATGGGCCTTGAGGCCTCTGTTATTGCCGCACGTATAGCTCGCCTTGAACCGGTGAACATGCGCCTGGAACTGAAAAAGGGAATTCACCACTGTGTATTGATAAATGACAGTTACAGTTCGGATTTATATTCTCTGGATACTGCCCTTGCTTTTTTTGATCAGCATGGCGGGGGATTAAAAAAAACAATCATACTGTCTGATCTGTATCATCCCCGATTATCGCAGGAAAATTTGTATGATGCCGTGGCCGAAAAGCTGAAAAATTACCGGATTTCACGCTGCATCATGATTGGTGAAAAAATTACATCTTATTTACCCGAACGACTGAATGCAGCAGGTATTTTACAGCAGGAGGCTTATCTGACTACAAATGATTTTACCGAGGCTTTTCTATCTACCCGATTTAAGGAAGAGGCTATTTTGATTAAGGGCGCCAAACGATTCGGGTTTGAGAAAATCATTCAGTTGCTGGAACAGAAAGCGCATACCACTGTACTGGAAATCAATCTTACGGCATTGGTGCAGAATTTAAGGGCATTTCAGAAGTTGCTTCGTCCGTCAACCCGTATCATGGCCATGGTGAAAGCGTTTGCTTACGGCAGCGGAAGCGCCGAGATAGCTTCCATCTTACAATATTACAATACCGATTACTTATGCGTAGCCTACGCTGATGAAGGTGTGGAACTTCGAAAATCGGGTATTCACATACCCATTGTGGTGCTGAATCCGGATAAAAACTCTTTTGACAAAATAACGGAATTTCAACTTGAGCCGGCGCTCTATTCCTTTTCAGTGCTTGATGCGTTTGAGCAATATTTGTTTCATGAAGGAATTTCAGACTATCCGGTTCATATTGAAATCGAAACGGGAATGCATCGCCTGGGATTTTTGCCCGATGAAATTCCGGAACTGGCTTCTCGTTTTTTACGTTCGCAGGCTCTACGTCCTGTGTCCGTTTTTTCGCATCTTGCAGCTGCTGAAGATCCGAAAGAAGATGAATTTACCCGGCGGCAATGCGAAATTTTTCAAAAAGCTACCGATGAATTGCAGCGCCTTACCGGAAGGCTTTTTCTCAGACATCTGGCCAACTCTGCAGCAGCCATCCGCCACCCCGAACTTCAGTATGATATGGTTAGGCTGGGCATCGGCTTGTATGGAATAGATACCACCGGCAAAGACGGACCTGAGTTACAAACCGTTGCCACGTTAAAATCTTCCATAGCTCAGCTTCGATGGGTGAAAGCCGGCGAATCAATTAGTTATAACCGGCAAACCATTTTACAACAAGACGCTTTGATTGCAACGATTCGGCTGGGTTACGGCGATGGATTTCCCCGCAGTTTGGGAAACGGAAAAGGATATGTAATCATTCGGGGAAAAAAAGCGATTGTTGTAGGCGCAGTATGTATGGATATGTTTATGGCTGATGTATCCCATATACCCGACGTGAATGAAGGCGATGAAGTCATTATTTTCGGAAAAGAACTGCCGGTTCAGGAACTTGCATTATTGGCCGGTACCATTCCTTATGAAATGCTGACCGGCATTTCACAACGCGTCAGAAGAATCTACTACGAGGAGTAGCAAAACTTCTGAAAGTGGCCGATCAAATCCTATATTTGCACATAGCATGAAAACCCTCAAAGCACGTCATATTGTTTTATTGATTACGCTGATTATACTATTGGATCAGGCGCTGAAGTTTTGGGTAAAGCTGAACTATCCTCCCAACCAGGACACAGGTATAACCGGTTTATCGTGGTTCAAAATTTACTTTATAGAAAATCCGGGCATGGCCTGGGGCTGGAAATTCGGAAATGAAACCGGCAAAATGATATTGACCTTATTCCGGCTCGCTGCCGTTATTTTCGGTACATGGTATATTCATCATATTTTACAAAAAAAATATCATCGGGGATTTATCATTTGTGTTGGGTTGATTTATGCCGGCGCTTTGGGAAATCTGATTGACAGTATGTTTTACGGGGTAATTTTTGACAAAGGCCTCACTTTTGACCCCGTAACCCGCGATTATATGTCATACAGCGGCGTTGCCCGCCTCAGTACAGACGGCTATTCGTCTTTTTTACACGGCAGCGTGGTGGATATGTTGTATTTTCCCATTTTTAAAGTGCATTTACCTTCATGGTTACCTTTGGTAGGAGGTGATTCGTTTGAGTTTTTCAGTCCCATCTTTAACATTGCAGATGCCTCCATTTCTACAGGAGTGATTGCCTTACTTTTATTTCAAAAAAGATTTTTTCGTAAAAACGAAAAGCAACCTGTTTCCGGTTCCGGAGAAACCTCCGCCAAAGTAAGCGATAACGTACAGATATTATAATTTTTTCCCCGTTTGCCTTTTACATTACTGATTGTTGCGGGAATAAAAGTTTATAGTCGTTCAGCAACAACTATCACGAACCCCTTATTCAAATGAAACCGGAGACTAACAAATCTGGAATGAAAGATGTAATTCAGATGCTTCGTTATTTACGCTTAAAGTAACATGTTGAATCGGAAATATTCAGCCTCTGGATTTGGGAAAGTCAATCTTTTTATCTGCCGCGTAATTTTTATTGCTGACTTCTATATAACGTATGGCGGCTATTTTATCAGAATCCGGCTTGTACTTTTTTTTGGAAACCGATGTGGATTTTTCTGATAAAACATACCTGAGGTATGGTGATAAATAAACGGATGATTCAGGATTTTTTGATTCATTCAGCGCCAAACGTTTCTGGCCATAATCATTTTTTTTGGTTTTCATAGGGAATTTATTTAAAAAAGTTAAGTTTCATCTACAAGATAATACTGAGTCATTTGATTTTTCAAACAGGTTTGCCATTCATTTTTTTAAATCTGTCTTATACAGGTTTTTTCCCCACGCATTTCTACGATTTGATTTCGCCAACCATTTTTTCAGGCTTTACCCATTCGTCAAATTCCTGTTCGGAGAGGTAACCCAGAGCCACTGCCGCTTCTTTCAACGTTTTCCCTTCTTTGTGAGCTTTATGGGCTATTTCGGCGGCTTTGTAGTATCCGATTTTCGGATTCAGCGCCGTCACCAGCATCAAAGAGTTGTTCACATGTTTGCGAATATTTTCTTTTATCGGCTGTATGCCTTCTGCACATTTATCATTGAATGAAACACATCCTTCGCCGATTAATCTGGCGCTGTGCAGAAAATTATAAATCATCATGGGCTTAAACACATTCAGCTCAAAATGGCCGGTAGCCCCGCCGATGTTAATCGCCACGTCGTTACCCAGTACCTGTGCAGCAATCATGGTCAGCGCTTCGTTTTGGGTAGGATTTACTTTACCGGGCATAATGGATGAACCGGGTTCATTATCCGGTATGGAAATTTCACCAATACCGCAACGCGGTCCCGAAGCCAATAACCTGATGTCGTTTGCAATTTTCATAAGGCTTACGGCAACGGTTTTTAATGCGCCATGCGCTTCCACAATGGCATCGTGTGCGGCCAGTGATTCAAATTTATTTGGTGCAGTTATGAAAGGAAGTCCGGTTAAACGGGCTATATGTTCGGCTACTTTCTCCGCATAGCCGGGGGGTGTATTAATACCTGTGCCGACGGCAGTACCCCCGAGCGCCAGTTCGCTGAGATGGGGAAGTGTATTTTCAATGGCTTTTATTCCATGGTCCAGTTGCGACACGTAGCCGCTGAATTCTTGCCCCAGGGTAAGCGGTGTGGCATCCATCAGATGCGTACGCCCGATTTTTACAATCGCCATAAATTCCCGGCTTTTCTGGTGAAGCGTATCACGAAGTTTCCGGATACCGGGCAAGGTGACTTCAACCAACATTTTGTAGGCTGCAATATGCATGGCCGTAGGAAAGGTATCGTTGGAGGATTGGGATTTATTCACATCATCATTAGGATGCAGTACTTTTTCTTTGTCAGTCAGTTTACCGCCTTCAAGCACATGGGCCCGGTTAGCAATAACCTCATTGACATTCATGTTGGTTTGCGTGCCGCTTCCGGTTTGCCAAACTACCAGCGGAAAATAATCGTCTAATTTACCTTCAAGAATTTCGTCGCACACGCTGGCAATCAGTTCCGCTTTCTTTTGCGGTAATACCCCCAGTTCGAAGTTGGTTATGGCGGCCGCCTTTTTCAGGTAAGCAAAGGCGCGGATTACTTCTTTCGGCATTTTGTTTATATCCTGAGCGATTTTGAAATTTTCTATGCTTCGCTGCGTTTGCGCACCATAGTAGGCATCGGCGGGCACCTTTACTTCGCCCAGTGTATCTTTTTCAATTCTGTAATTCATAATATGAAATTTGGAAGAGCATGAATGAGCAAAAATATTGAATGAGGCTCAAATGGAGTTAGGTAAGTTTCATGAGATTTTGTAAAAAAATATTTGGGAAATTTGATTGGTTCCGTTCCTCTGCCGTGCAAAAAGTTAAATTTATATCAATTCATGATTTCATATTCATTGCTTCATGTTGCCGTTTCACAAAAGATTTTCTCACCAAATGTAGTTTGTTAAAATGGTGTCATTAAGTCAACCGACATTATAAAAAATTCCAAACCAGAATTGTAAACGGCAATTTATTCAAGCTTTTGAATAGCATCCTGGTCTTCGTTTTACTGCGAATCATCCGATTGCCGATGAAGTAAAGGAAATTACGGAGTAAGGAGTTTTATTTTCCCGTAAAATTTGCTTTTCTTTTTTCCAAAAAGGCAGCTACACCTTCTTTACGGTCTTCAGTATCAAATACATTTCCGAATTCCTGCGCTTCGGTTTCATATCCTTCGTTCAGAGAAGAAAATGCGGCATTTGCCGCTTTAATGCACGAAGCAATCGCCAAAGGGGCTTTTGAATTGATCAGCGTAAGTAAATTTCGGGTATATTCCATCAGCAATTCCGGCGAAGTAACATGATTTACTAATCCAAGTTCTTTGGCTTCCGCAGCATCAATCATATGGGCCGTTAGCATAAGTTCCAGCGCTTTACCTTTTCCGATAAGACGGGTAAGGCGTTGCGTTCCGCCGTATCCGGGAATCAGGCCGAGATTCACTTCGGGCTGCCCGAATTTTGCGTTTTCGGAAGCGATGCGGAAATGACAGCTCATAGCCAATTCACACCCGCCGCCCAGGGCAAATCCGTTTACCGCAGCCACAACGGGTTTTGGCGCATTTTCTATTCTGAAAAATGTTTGTTGCCCTCTTTTGGCCAGTGCAATAGCTTCTTCTTTGCTCAGGTGTTCAAATTCGCTGATATCCGCTCCGGCAACAAAAGATTTCGGGCCGGCCCCGGTGATGATAACAGACCGGATTTCCTCATTGGAATATACTTCATCCAGAGCCCTGTTTAACTCTTCAAATACCTGACGGTTCAGGGCATTTAATTTATCAGGACGGTTTATTGTAATATAGTAGATGCCATTTTCCAGAGAAGTAAGGAGTGTACTGAATTCCATATGTTAATATTTATGGGTCAAATCTGATGAAAAGCAAATGTAAAGATTTGGCATTTTTGAGAAGGAAAAATAAGTAAACAGGAAATGGAAAGACCGTTTAGGTTTTATTCATTTCCCGTAACCGATTCATTGAAAGCAGTTATGAACTTTTTCTTTATTTGCATCATAATATAAAGAAAAAATTACATAAACAACTGCAAGCATATTGCAGTTTTCCATAATTTGCATAAAGCACAGGAAAACCTTGCAAAATGAAAAGCGAAAATAAGCTGGAAGAATATCATCAAAAGAGGCGAAGGCAGGAGTCTTGGATGCGCTCGTTCAGAGATTATCTCATGGGGGGCGCTATTCTTCTGGCCGGATTGTTTTTTATGTTTCGAACAAAGTTGGGTATAGCCTCTGTCAACGAAAGATTTGGTGAGACTGACTCAGCAGAAAAGTTCTTTGGAGGCATCTGCATAGCTTATGGGATATGGAGGATTTACAGAGGATTTAAAAAAAATTACTGGATATAAAAGTCGTGTAGTTCAGAAGAATGAAAAAAGGATTCTGTATTTTACTGTTTTTTCCGCTATTATTCTTCGGTTGTAAATCGTATGACGAGCAGCGGGATGAATTGCCGGATCATAAGTACAAAGGCAGCATAAGAATAAGCGCCGATGAATCGTTTAAGCCGATTATTGACGAGCAGATTAAAGTATATGAGTCGCAACATACCGCTACCCGCCTGCGGGCAGAATACAAACCTGAGGCGGAATGCCTCAAAGATCTGCTGAACGATTCCGTGCGTATGGTGATAGCTACCCGGTATCCCGACAAAGATGAGATAAATTTTGTGGCCGATTCATTAAAGAAAGATCTGAAGAGTATAAAGCTGGCCTTAGATGCCATAGCCGTTATTGTACACCCGTCGGTATCGGATACCTTGCTTACGATGGAAGAGTTGAAGTCAATTTTGCAGGGAAATTTTAAGAAAAATTTAATACCAGTTTTTGATGGTGTGAAAGCAACAAGTACCGTCAGGTATATTGTAGATTCGGTTTTACGCGGCGACACACTGACTTCCAGAGCCATGGCGGCCCGTAGCAGTGTAGGAGTGATTGATTATGTTGCTCAAAATCCGGAGGCCATCGGATTTATCGGAGTGAGTTGGATTGGTAATCCTGAAGATCCGGCGCAACTTAGTTTTTTGAAAAGAGTAAATTTGGTTTATCTTGAAAGTACGGATAAGCCCGGAGCCTATGTAGGGCCCTATCAGGCAAATATTTATCTGAGACGATATCCTTTGGTTCGGGATTTGATTTGTATGTACAAGGAAAACTACAAGGGGCTGGGCAGGGCGTTTGCCAACTTTATGAGCGGTGAAACGGGGCAATTGATTTTCCGAAGGGCTTATCTGGTACCGGCAAAAAAAAATTTTAACGTACGTCCTGTACGATTGAAGCAATAAATAAAACTCTTTGGTTATTTTTACATAAAATATAAACAGAAAAGAAAATGAAGAAAACCGCAATACTCCTGATGTACTCGATACTTTTGATGGGAGGAGTTTATGCCCAGACCATTCAGGAAGGATTAAATCATATTTATGCTCAGCGCACCCGAAGCGCCATTCAGGTATTTGATAAAATACTTGCATCCAACCCGGCCCATGCGGAAGCCATTTACTGGAAAGGCCAGGCTGTGTTGGAGGGAGATGAAATTATGAGTGCAAGAATTGCCGAAGCGCGGAAAATTTATGAACTTGGGTTGCAGGCAACCAATAATGCCCCATTAATCAGGGTAGGTATGGGGCATGTGGAATTATTGTCGGGAAATGCGGATGCGGCACGTCAGCACTTTGAAACCGCGCTGACCATGACCCGAACTAAAAAAGGCGACGATCCGGTGATTCAAACGGCTATCGGTAGAGCGATTGCGGATGCTAAAGGGGCCGATTACAAATACGCCGTACGGCTACTGGAAGATGCGGCCAGTAAGGATCCGAAAAATACCGAAACTCTTTTGCAACTGGGAAATGCTTACCGGAAAGCCGGCGAAGGAAGCGGCGGCGGACAGGCATTTCAGACGTACAAAAAAGCTTTGGAAGTAAATCCATCTTTTGCCGTTGCCAGTTTTCGGCTGGCTAAACTTTTTGAATCGCAAAAGAACTGGGAGTTGGTTTTACAATATCTCAACGAAGCCGTAAGCCGTGACCCGAAATTTACCGCCGGTTACTACGAATTGTTTTACTATTATTTCTATCGTACAAAATTCAATGAAGCCGAAACCTATCTTCAGAAATACATTGAGAGCAAACTGCCCGAAACGGATATTGCTGATCAGTTTCTCTACGCTCAGCTCTGTTATGCAAAAAAGGATTATGATTGTGCCATCCGGAAAGCAGAACAGGTGATTGCCGTGCAAGGGAAGAAAACAAAGCCCAGAGTGTACCGCTTGCTGGCCTATGCTTATTTTGACAAGGGAGATTATATAAATGCCAAGAAATACAGCGACGAGTTTTTTATTCACAAAAACCCGGATGATTATATTTCCGGCGACCATAAACTGCGCGCCGACATTATATCAAAAACCGGGGGCGCTCCTGATGAAATTTTGGTTAACTACATTCAGGGCGCTGAACTGGATACGGTTTTAGCCGATAAAATAGAATTTCTGAAAAAAGGCGTTGCTTATTTCAAAGAGCGGAAAATGCGGGATAAAGAAGCAGAACTGCTTGAAAAAATCATTTCACTCAAACCGAAGCCCACCTTAAATGATTACTTTGACCTGACTACATGCTATTACTTCAGCCAGAAATATTCAGATTCCAGAAAAAATGCTTTGTTAATGAAGGAAAAATTTCCCGATCAGGTTTACGGCTATGAGTGGGCTTTTAATGTTTCCAGACTCGTTGATACCGTGAAAAAAGACAGCATCGCTGTTCCCGATGCATTATCTTTATATGAATTTTCATCCCAAGACACCTCAAAATTCAAAAAACAATACATTAATTCCACCAGTTTTCTGGCCATTTATTATGCCAATGATGCCAAAAACAGAAATAAAGCCATTGAGTTTATGAAAAAATGGCAATCGGCAGATGTAGCGAATTACAACAATATTCAGAAAAACATTGACATTTTGATGAAAGCCCCTGCTCCCCGGCCCGCGCCTCCGCCAAAAGGGCAAGGCCGCAATCAAAGCTCAACCGGCAAACCACCTTCCGGTTCGGACACAAAATCAGGAACTAAACCTGTTGCGAAAAGTAACCGCTAAGATTTTGTTCAAATTCATTTCGGGGCTGGTCTGAATGATCAGCCCTTTTTATTGTTTGTCGTTTATTTCTGTCTTAAAATAAATTCCTTTTTTCGGCGTATTTTTGCCTGAATGCAAAATGTATGTTTTATCTATTGAAAACTACGCTGAATAACGATACCACGTACTCTTATCTACCGGTTTTTTTGCAGGTTCTTTTGGCAGTCGGTTTGGTTATATTTATAGTGGTTTTAACCCATCTTCTCGGTCCGAAACGAAAAACAACGGATAAACTGCAAAATTTTGCCAGTGGTATAGAGAGCCACGGCGATGCCAGGCAACCCATGGCCATAAAATACTTTTTAACCGCCATATTGTTTGTTCTTTTTGACGTAGAGGTAATATTCTTTTATCCTTATGCCGTAAATTTTAAGGAATTAGGATGGCAAGGCTTTTGGGCCGTTATGATGTTTGTCGGGTTTTTCCTGTGCGGGTTCACTTATATCGTGATGAGAGGCGCTCTGAAATGGGAAGACTAACTGAAATGAAATGTTTTGATAAAAGAGAATACGGAATAAACAGTCAGGCAGCAGAAAATGTTATTTTTTGAAAACGGAAAACAGAAAATTATGTCACGCCCCGTAGCATATAATGTTAAAGAAAAACCGCTGGAAAAGCCCGTAACCATGGCCGAAATGCCGGAAGGGTATCAGGGAGAGGGCTTTTTTGCCACTTCGTTAAATAAAGTGATATGTTTGGCCCGGAAAAACTCCATCTGGCCGTTGCCTTTTGCCACTTCCTGCTGCGGAATTGAATTTATGGCTACCATGGGGTCGCATTATGATTTGGCTCGCTTTGGTTCGGAAAGGGTAGGGTTCAGTCCCAGACAATGCGACCTGCTGATGGTTATGGGCACGATAGCCAAAAAGATGGCGCCGGTGGTAAAGCAGGTGTATTTACAGATGGCCGAACCGCGCTGGGTGATGGCCGTTGGCGCCTGTGCCAGCAGCGGGGGAATTTTTGATACATACAGCGTGCTGCAGGGAATTGATCAGGTAGTGCCGGTAGATGTGTATGTGCCCGGGTGCCCGCCCAGGCCGGAAGCCATTATTGACGGCATCCTGAAAATTCAGGAATTGGTAGAAAATGAAAGTATCCGGAGAAGAAATTCTCCGCAATATAAAGCGTTGCTCGAAAGTTACGGAATACAATAGCAGTAATGACCGGTTAAACTTGAATTAATTTTATAGCATGGCATTGACTAATTCCATCATCAAAGCCAGACTGCAGGAAAAGTTCGGCGATCAGGTGTACAACTTTGAAGAGCCTTACGGATTACTCACCTTTGAAGCGCCGAAAGAGCTGAACTTAAAAGTGCTGAATTTTTTATACGACGATGAGCAGCTGAAATTTCGCTTCCTTACAGACCTCACGGCTGTACATTATCCCGACTCTAAGGGGCGTGAGCTGGCGGTAGTTTATCATTTGCATAACCTGCAAGATAATATCAGGCTGCGCTTCAAGGTGTTTACCTCCGTTGAGCAGCCCGATGTATACACCGCCACCGGACTTTTTGCAGCAGCCAACTGGATGGAAAGAGAAACCTATGATTTTTTCGGAGTGAATTTTGTAGGGCATCCCAATCTGAAAAGAATTCTGAATGTGGACGAAATGGATTATTTTCCGATGCGGAAGGAATATCCGCTCGAAGACCAGACAAGGACAGATAAAGATGATGAAATGTTTGGCAGAGGCGGTACAATTTGGTGATTAAATTGATTTCATCATGATAAAGAAAAATAAATTTCCCTGGTTAACGGCAATATTCGGGTTGCTTTGTGCCATTGGTACCTTCCTGAATGCATCTGATTATATCAATGGAAATTATAAATCTGAGAAAGATAAAAAAATTAAATTACTGAGCGCTGTTATTTTTGGATTGATGACGTTCATTCAGGCTTCGGAATTTATCGGAAAGGGAAACAAAACTGATGATAAGAATTACTGAACGATGAACGGAGCGTCGCAACCGTCGCCCGATAGTAGCACCGGCGATGACATCATAAAAATAAAGAATTTCGGACATGACAGAAGAGCAAATACTTTTACCCGATAGTTCAATTGAAAAAACCACTACGACTCTGAACCTGGGTCCCACGCATCCGGCTACGCATGGGGTATTTCAGAATATTCTGGAGCTGGATGGTGAGCGGGTGGTTGCGGCAGAACAAACGGTAGGTTATATTCACCGGGCTTTTGAAAAGCTGGCTGAGCGAAGGCCGTTGATGCAGATTACTACACTGACCGACCGGCTGAATTATTGCTCATCGCCCATAAACAATATGGGCTGGCACATGACCTGTGAAAAACTGCTGGGTATCAAAACCCCGAAACGGGTGGATTACCTGCGGGTGATTATTATGGAACTGGCCCGTATTGCCGACCATCTGATTTGCAACTCCATAGTGGGAGTGGACACCGGCGCCTATACCGGCTTTTTATATCTGATGCAATACCGCGAACTGATTTATGAAATTTATGAGGAAGTATGCGGTGCCCGGCTGACCACCAACATCGGCCGCATTGGCGGATTTGAACGTAATTTCAGTGATATCGCTTTTCAGAAGATTGAAAAATTTCTGAAAGAATATCCCAAGGCATTGAAAGAATTTGAGGCGCTGTTTCAGCGCAACCGCATTTTCATGGAACGCACCAAAGGGTCGGGGGGTATCAGCGCCAAAAGAGCATTGAATTACGGCTTTACGGGTCCCAATCTTCGGGCGGCCGGAGTGGATTATGATGTGCGGGTTCATGAGCCCTACAGTTCGTACGAAGATTTTGATTTTAAAATTCCGGTAGGTACAACGGGCGATAACTACGACCGCTGGCTGGTGCGGAATCAGGAAATGTGGCAAAGCCTCAGCATCATAGAACAGGCTTATCGTAAGGTGCAGGAATTTAAGGGCGCTGAAGCCGACGTATATCATGCCAATGTGCCGGAGTATTATTTACCGCCCAAAGAAGATGTATATACCAAAATGGAAGCGCTGATATGGCATTTTAAAATTGTAATGGGCGAAATGGATATTCCGGCCGGCGAAGTATATCATGCCGTGGAAGGCGCCAACGGAGAACTGGGATTTTACCTGATCAGCGACGGAGGCCGCACGCCGTACCGCTTACATTTCAGGCGGCCTTGTTTTATTTACTATCAGGCCTTTGAAGAGTTAATCAAAGGCAGCATGCTGAGCGATGCGATTATTACCCTGAGTTCGCTGAATCTGATTGCCGGGGAAATGGATGCGTAAAAAATTTTATAACATTTAAAGCAAAATCTCAATTTCAAAGTGAGATTTCATGAAACGGAAGGAGAGCGAAAAGAGCTTTGACAAATCAACAACTTACTTTTTCGGGTGCAGAAAAAATAAAAGGATGAAATATGGGTTGAAAAAAAGAACCGGGAAAAAGCTAAGCATTGATTGAATTGTGAAAAATATTTTTCAATGGCGGAAAAGGTTAAATATTGATTCCGGTTTATCAACATAATTAGTAAAGAATTTTCAGCGTTGGTTGGAAAAAAATAAAAATAACATGCGTTTTTCGGAAGAAAAATTAAAAGAAGTAGAGCAGATCATAGCGCGGTATCCTGAAGGCAAACAAAAAAGCGCTCTGATACCGGTGTTACATCTGGCGCAGGAAGAATTTGGCGGCTGGCTGAGTGTGGAAGCCATGGATTATGTGGCTTCATTACTTCATCTGAAGCCCATTGAAGTGTATGAAGTGGCCACGTTTTACACCATGTTTCACCTGAAGCCGGTGGGCAAATATGTATTTGAAGTATGTCAGACCGGGCCTTGTATGCTGCGGGGGAGCGAAGAAATAATTCGCTACATTGAGGAAAAGCTCGGCATCCGGCCCGGTGAAACGACGCCTGACGGAATGTTTACACTGAAAACGGTAGAATGCCTGGGCGCCTGCGGTTATGCGCCCATGATGCAACTCGGCAAATACTACCGGGAGCACTTAACCAAAGAAAAGATAGATGCCATCATTGAAGAGTGCCGGAGTAAAGCTGCATCAAATTGATTTAACAGGATTATTTAAACCGCAATGAAAACGAACAGAACGTAAAACCTCATGATAGCTTATGAAGAAAGTGATATTCTTATCAGTGTTTTACTTCGTTGCGGTATGTGTTGCAGCACAAACCGATGAGCAGAAACTGATACAGACATTATCCCGTTTTCATCAGGATATGGTGAATAAAAATATTGTCTCAATCAATCAGCATACGGATAAGGCTTTGAGCTATGGCCATAGCAACGGCTGGGTAGAAACCAAAAATGAGTTTATCGCCAACCTGAAAAACGGATATATTGTTTATAAAAGTTATCGTGAAGATAGTATAAAGGTGAATATCAGCGGTAATGTTGCGCATGCACGGTTTATAGCCGGCATCAGGGCCATACTGCAGGGAGAAGAGGCAGAATATCACCTGCATGTGCTGGAAGTGTGGGTGAGGAAGGGAAACCGGTGGTTGTTGTTCGCCAGGCAGGCGGTAAAAAAAGAAGTTTAACTATATAAGTGAACATTACTTATTTTATTTGATATGGGCAGAAAATTACTTCTGGATAAGATACACATTGAAGGAATTCGATATTACGACATCTACCGAAAGCACGGGGGTTACCGCAGCGTGGAAAAAGCATTAAAAACAATGAGTCCGGATCAGGTAACCGAAGAAGTGAAGAAGAGCGGTTTGCGGGGAAGGGGAGGCGCCGGATTTCCGACAGGAATGAAATGGGGTTTTTTGGCCAAACCGGAAGGCGTACCACGCTATTTAGTGGTGAATGCTGACGAAAGCGAGCCGGGAACGTTCAAAGATCGTTACCTGATGGAGTTTATTCCGCATCTGCTGATTGAGGGAATGATTGTTTCGTCTTATGCGCTTGGTTCTAACCGTTCATATATATACATACGTGGCGAGTATGCATGGATTGTGGATATTTTAGATCAGGCCATTGCGGAAGCCCGGAATCACGGATGGTTGGGGAAAAACATCCTGGGCAGCGGATTTGACTGCGAGATTTACATCCATCGCGGCGCCGGAGCTTATATCTGCGGAGAAGAAACGGCCTTGCTGGAGTCGCTCGAAGGCAAAAGAGGCAATCCGAGAATCAAGCCGCCTTTTCCCGCCGTAAAAGGGTTGTGGGGTTGTCCTACGGTGGTAAATAACGTGGAAACCATTGCGGCCGTTGTGCCAATCATCAACGACGGAGGTGAGGAGTATGCCAAAATAGGTACGGGAAAATCTACCGGCACCAAGCTTATCAGCGCCTGCGGCAATGTGCGAAAGCCCGGCGTGTACGAAATAGAGATGAATATTTCGGTGGAAGAATTTATTTACAGCGATGAATACTGCGGTGGAATAGCCAACGGGCGACGGTTGAAAGCAGCTATCCCCGGAGGTTCGTCTGTACCCATATTGCCGGCCAATCTGCTTTTAAAAACCGCAAAAGGAGAAAAGCGGATGATGACTTACGAAAGCCTGGCCGACGGAGGGTTTGAAAGCGGCACCATGATGGGTTCGGGCGGATTCATTGTGCTGGATGAAGACCAGTGTATTGTTCGGCACACTTATACCCTGACCCGTTTTTACCGTCACGAAAGCTGCGGACAGTGTTCGCCCTGCCGGGAAGGAACGGGATGGATGGAAAAAATATTATGGAATATAGAAACCGGAAAGGGCAAGATGAGCGATATAGATTTGCTCTGGGATATACAACGGAAAATTGAAGGAAACACCATTTGTCCGCTGGGCGATGCGGCAGCCTGGCCGGTGGCTTCGGCCATACGCCATTTCCGGGATGAGTTTGAGTGGCATGTACTTTTTCCGGAGGAGGCGCAGAGAAGAAATTTCGGGCTGGCGCATTATGCGGATCCATTGAAAGTGGCGGTATAAAATATCTGTTCCTTGCCAGTTTGATTAAAAGCTTAAGAACCGGATAATTTGGGGTATAAAATGAGTCATGTTCGTAAGATAGAAATTAAAAATTTCAAATCCATCCGTCATGTCCTATTAAATGAGTGCAGGCGGGTGAATTTGCTTATTGGTCCGCCCAATGTGGGGAAAAGTAATTTTTTAGAGGGATTGAGTTTAATGATGATTATTGATTTCCTTAAAACTCAACCGACTCCTTCTGGGTCAACATATAAAAATGTATGCAGATACTCTGAACTTAGCGAATTGTTTTATAACGGAGATTTGGAATTGGAAATTCAAGTATTCATTGAAAATATACAAATGTATTTGAAATACAAAAATTCTAATACTTTAACGGTAGAAGTTCATTTCCTTTATCAAAACTCTTCTATTAATGAAGAATTCTCTTTAGGAAAAAATGGATTTATTTGGCAACAGAAAAGAACAGCCAATAAACCGCTTAATGCGTTGAAATTTAAAAAATACTACTTTCAATTTATTTCATTTGATGACTCAGAAAATTATTTAATACTAGAATCACCCTATGGACAAAATTTGCATCTTCTTTTAAGACACAACAGCGTTTTACGCGAAGAATGCGGGAAATTATTTAAAGATTTTAATTTGAAATTAATTTTTGATGAAAATAAAAATTTGCACATTCAGAAAGAGTTAGACACATTTAGCGCTTTTAAAATACCCTTTTATCAGGTGGCTGATACTTTGCAAAGACTCATTTTTCACAAAGCTGCTATTCTTTCCAACAAAGACTCCATCCTGTTGTTTGAAGAACCGGAAGCACATATGTTTCCGCCTTATATCTCTAATTTAACAGCTGACATTATTCATGATGAAAATAATAATCAATACTTTATTTCCACTCATAGTCCTTATGTGGTGAGCGATTTTATGGAAAATCTGAGTTCAGAAGAATTAGCTATTTATATATTCAATTATGATAAAACAGAGGGAATGACTGTTGTGCACCGCCTGAGTGAAAAAGAATTTCATGTAGCGTCACAGTTCGGATATGATTTTTTTATGAATCTTGATCATTTTATTTAAGAGTAATAAGGATGATTGATATTCACCTTTGTTTTGTGCCTGAGTGTTATTTTGATACCGTTCTTTGTAAGTTCCTGATAGGAACCAATGAAAGATTAAAACATACGAAAGGATGTTTTAATGTGGTAAATCGTTTTCGAGTTATTCACCAGAAAAAGGGAGATATGTATGATAAGCCATTTGGAGTAGGGATTATAGATAAAGACAAAAGAGAACCTGATTATTTGAAAGAGTGTAATAAAATAGCTACTGTAGAGGACATGGTAATTGTGTGGAAGCATAAAGATGTTTCAAAAAAACATTTTATCATTCAGTTGAATCCTCCGCTGGAGCAATGGATATTGACAATATGTTTGAGGAATGGTTTAGATATTAAACAATTTGGTTTTAGCGAGGATCCTAAAAAGTTAAAAAAACAACTCATGGTTGCGACAAATGAATCCGACCCACAAATTAATAATTTGGTTAAGGCAATTGTTCAATTAAATGATAATGTAATTCTAAAGCTTAAGAAGATTCTTAAATATTTATGGAAAAATAATGTCGACTCGGATATAAAAGAATTAATTTTTATAGCGAAAAATTAAAACTAATTTCATCATGTCAGAACAAAAACTTTTTAAAGTAACCATTGACAATATTACCATTGAAGTTGAGCCCGGCACAACCATATTGCAGGCCGCCCGAAAAATCGGCGGGGAAGTGGCGCCGCCGGCTATGTGTTATTACACCCATTTAAAAGACAGTGGCGGAAAATGCCGAACCTGTCTGGTAGAAGTAGCCCAGAGCAGCGCTGCCGATCCGCGGCCCATGCCGAAGCTGGTCGCTTCGTGCCGCACGGCCGTAATGGATGGCATGGTGGTAAAAAATATTACCAGCCAGAGAGTGCTGGACGCCAGAGCGGGGGTAGTGGAATTTTTATTGATTAATCATCCGCTGGACTGTCCGATTTGCGATCAGGCCGGCGAATGCCACCTGCAGGATTTAAGTTATGTGCACGGAAAAGCCGGAACCCGTTACGAATTTGAACGGCGCACCTTTGAAAAAGAAGATATCGGGCCATACATTCAGTTACATATGACCCGGTGCATTCTTTGTTACCGCTGCACGTATGTGGCTGATCAGCTTACGGACTACAGGGTACACGGTGTGCTGGACCGCGGCGACCATGCTGAAATTTCTACCTATATTTCAAAGGCTATAGATAATGATTTCAGCGGCAACATGATTGACGTGTGTCCGGTAGGCGCTCTGACAGACAAAACATTTCGGTTTAAAAACAGAGTCTGGTTTACCAAACCGGTAGATGCGCATCGTGATTGCGATACATGCTGCGGAAAAGTTACGCTTTGGTTTCGGGGCGATGACGTACTTCGGGTGACTGCCCGTAAAGATGAATGGGGCGAGGTACAAACTTTTGATGGCAAGCCGGGCTGGATATGTAATGAATGTCGTTTCCATAAAAAGAAAAAAAGCGACTGGATTATTGAAGGGCCAACCCGAATAAGCCGTCATTCCGTTATTTCTCAGGGCCATTATGTGGGATTAAAAATTCCAAAAGAAACCCTGCCGGATGTGATGGATGGACGGCCCCCGAAATTACTAATGGATATTCATGATGTGAGCGATGTAAACAAAGTGGATTTGTCGGCCTTGCCGGGGCCTGCCACCAGCGATACGTTTCAATAATTCAGTGAAATAAAAAATTTCATCGAAGATGTTATTAGCTATTGACTACATGTTCGTTCTGGGAAAGGTTATTTTGATAGGGGCTGTTATCGGTCTGTCTTTTTTTATTGCCATGTACACAACGTACTTTGAAAGAAAAATTGCGGCATGGATGCAGGATCGTATCGGCCCGAACAGGGCCGGCCCGTTCGGCATTTTGCAACCTTTAGCCGATGGAGCCAAGTTGTTTTTTAAAGAAGAAATTATACCCTTAGCCTCAAACCGTTTTTTGTTTATCCTGGGTCCGGCGCTGGCCATGATGATGGCTCTCATCACCAGTGCGGTTATTCCGTGGGGGTTGCCTTACGTTTCAGAAAACGGTAAAATATTTCCTTTACAGATTGCCGATGTTGACATCGGCATCCTGTATATATTCGGAGTCATCAGCATGGGAGTGTACGGCATCATGATTGGGGGATGGGCTTCAAACAATAAATTCTCGCTACTGGCAGCAATACGGGGCGCCTCACAAATGGTTTCTTATGAATTGCCCATGGGCCTTTCCCTGCTGGCCGTACTGTTTATGACCGGTTCGTTGAAGATGAGTGTAATTGTAGAGCATCAGATGCAAAATGCCTGGCATATCGTGTATCAACCCATTGGTTTTTTCATTTTTTTCGTTTGTGCACTGGCAGAAACCAATCGAACGCCTTTTGACCTGCCCGAAGCCGAAAATGAACTGAATTTCGGATATCATCAGGAATATTCTTCCATGAAGCTGGGCTTGTATCTTTTTGCCGAATATATCAACATGTTTATCAGCAGTGCGGTAATAGCTACTTTATATCTCGGAGGATATGATATTCCGTTTGTCAATGAAAGCGCATGGGGGTTAAGTCCGTTGTGGATGTCCGTCATCAGTTTCTGTGTGCTGATGGCGAAGATTTTGTTTTTGCTTTTTGTATTTATCTGGATACGATGGACTATACCGCGATTTCGCTATGATCAGTTAATGAATCTCGGTTGGCGGAAGCTGATTCCGCTGGCTTTGCTCAATATGATTCTGACCGCCCTCATAATGCTGATATTTAAATGAGTTGAGGCAGAAACGTTATCAGGCGGAACGTGTTTATTTTGAATTCGTAAAAGTATAGTCCATGCGGTTGTATTCATAACGGAAAAAACAATGAAACAACTATATTTGCCAATCTTTTGATATGCGATTAACCAACAGAGCAGTAGAAGTGAACCGGAAACCTATGACGTTTCTGGAAAGCCTTTATGTATGGAATATTGCCAAAGGAATGGGCATTACCTTAAGGCATTTGTTTAAGAAAAAAGTAACCATACAATATCCTGAACAGAAGCGACCCTTTTCGAAAGTGTTCAGAGGCCTTCACATCCTGAACAGGGATGAAGAGGGCAGGGAGCGCTGCACGGCATGCGGATTATGTGCCGTTGCCTGCCCGGCAGAGGCCATTACTATGGAAGCAGCCGAAAGAAAACCCGGCGAAGAACATTTATACCGCGAAGAGAAATATGCGGCCAAATACGAAATTAATATGCTCAGATGCATATTCTGCGGTTTATGTGAAGAGGCCTGTCCGAAAGATGCCATTTATCTCACACAAACTTTTGCTCCTGCAAACTATGCCCGTGAAGGATTTATATATAAGAAAGAAGACTTGCTGATACCGCATCCGATTCATGAGCCGGAGGCATATCAGAAAGCTTTGGGTAATATAGAAGAAAGAAAAATACAGAAAGGAAAAACCACAGCTTAATGGGAATTGCTCAAATTGTATTCTGGATTCTGACGGGGGTGGCCATCTTCAGTGCATTAATGGTGATTACCCGAAAAAACCCCGTACACAGCGTGTTGTGGCTCATCGTAACCTTTTTTGCCATTTCCGGACATTACATAATGATGAATGCTCAGTTTCTGGCCGTTGTCAATATCATTGTGTATGCCGGAGCCATCATGGTTTTGTTTTTATTCGTGATTATGCTGATGAACCTGAAGCGGGAAACCGAACCACGCGGCAGAGGGTGGATGAAAGCCGTAGGAGTACTGGCCGGCTGTTGCCTTCTGCTGGTTTTTATAGCAGCTTTAAGAGATGCTTCGCTGAAACAACAGCAGGTACAACTCAATGAAGGAAATATCGGATTAATAAAAGTACTCGGCAAGGAATTGTTTACCACCTATGTAGTTCCGTTTGAAATCAGCAGTGTTTTGTTTTTAAGCGCTATGGTGGGCGCCGTTGTATTGGGAAAAAAAGAATCGGCATGAAACGTAAATTTCTTATGTTGTCGGTTGGATTTTGGGCCTCACTGAGAGCTGTTCAGGCTCAGATAAAAATACCCGACCTTGATTTGGAAAATTTTTCTTTAGATCAGCTTTTAGGAAAAGTGCTGATAGTAAAACAAGGCTGGGCGCCTCAGTTTTTTTCGGGTAAAAAAAGAATTCCGAGATTACAGATTGTAAGAGATTTATTAGCCACCCGAAAAAACAGTGAAATTAACAGGCTGTTCAATATTTTCCGTACCGGGAGAACCATATACAGAATTACAAACTATGCCGGGGCAGCCATAAGTATATACGGAGCCGTGAAACAAATTGCCCGAAACTCCGACAGTACGTTGAATAATGCAAAGGGTTGGATTTATGCGGGTTTAAGTTCCGTTTCGGCCGGAACAATCGTTAAGCTTTTAACAAAAGGCGCATCATATAAAGCCGTGGATATGTTCGGAGGGATGATAAAAAAGAAAATAAAGGACATTATTTCATTAGACGTCATGCCTTCTCAAAATTATCTGGGAGGCATGGAGGGAAAAGTGGTACTCACCGTAAAATGGTAATATGCCGGTAAATTATTACATCTATCTTTCGGTTGCCTTATTTGTCATCGGATTAATTGGCGTATTGACCCGAAGAAATGCCATCATCATTTTCATGTGCATTGAATTAATGCTGAATGCCGTGAATTTACTTCTGGTGGCATTTTCAAAAATGCATCATCTGAAAGCCGCTGCCGGAAATGCGGCAACCACTGCCGGTTCGGAAGCGCAATTGTTTGTATTTTTCAGCATGGTGGTGGCAGCAGCCGAAGTAAGTGTAGGACTTGCGCTCATTGTTATGTTATATCGAAATATACATTCCGTTGATGTTAATTTCTTAAATCGTTTGAAGTATTAGAAAAAGATTATGCAAAACAACTCGCCTGTATTTTATCTGATTCCGCTGCTGCCGCTTATCGGATTTCTGATAAACGGACTGGGCCGTCGCATTTTATCCAAAACGGCGATAGCCCTGGTGGGTTCAGGTGTTGTACTGGGTTCTTTTCTTTTAAGTCTTCTGGTGTTTTTTCAGGTAAAATCCGGCAGCACATTCAACCCGCATTACTTTACGATTTTTTCGGTGGATTATCTCACTGTTCCGTTTGCATTTAAAATTGATCCCTTAAGCTCTCTTTTTCTTTTAATCATTACCGGCGTTGGGTTTTTGATTCATGTTTATTCTGCGGCTTACATGCATCATGAAGACCAGCCGCATTACGGCCGGTATTTTTCATATCTGAATTTGTTTGTCTTTTTCATGTTGTTGCTGGTGCTGGGTTCCAACTTTGTGGTATTGTTTATCGGCTGGGAAGGCGTAGGGCTATGTTCATACCTTTTGATCGGTTATTGGTTTAAAAATCAGGACTATACCCGGGCGGCAAACAAAGCCTTTATCATGAACCGCATCGGTGATGTGGCTTTTCTGGTGGCATTATTCTGGATGATAACTAAATTTCATTCGGTAACTTTCAGCGACGTGCTCAGTATTCCGAACATCAATGCAAAGCTTAAGCCCGTTGACATTACGATAATCACCTTGTTGTTATTTATTGGCGCTACCGGAAAAAGCGCTCAGATTCCGTTATATACCTGGCTTCCGGATGCCATGGCCGGTCCTACGCCGGTATCGGCATTGATACATGCGGCTACAATGGTAACGGCCGGCATTTATATGGTGGCCCGCTGTAGTTTTCTGTATAACATGGCACCGGTTACGCAGCAAATAGTGGCATCGGTAGGTATTGTAACGGCGCTTACGGCCGCCACGATTGCACTGAAACAATTCGATATCAAGAAAGTGCTGGCCTATTCCACCGTCAGTCAGTTAGGTTTTATGTTCCTTGCCCTGGGAAGCGGCGCCTACGTGGCTGCCGTATTTCATGTCATGACGCATGCTTTCTTCAAAGCGCTGCTGTTTCTGGGCAGCGGAAGCGTTATTCATGCCATGGGAGGTGAGCAGGACATAAGGAACATGGGCGGATTAAAACAAAAACTAAAAATCACCTGGTTTACATTTTTAACAGGTTGTATTGCCATTGCCGGCATACCCCCCCTGAGCGGATTTTTTTCCAAAGATGCCATCCTTTTGGGGGCTTATCTGAATGACCCGTTACTGTATGGCCTGGCTCTGATCGGCGCCATGCTCACGGCATTTTACATGTTCCGTTTGTTATTTATCACATTTCACGGAGAATTCAGAGGCACGGAACATCAGAAACATCATTTACATGAAAGTCCGCCGGCCATGACCATTCCGCTAATCATTTTGGCTGTATTATCCGCCGTAGGCGGTTGGATAGGCATACCTTCCGCTTTAATGCATGGCGGCGACCGGATAACCGGATTTCTGGAACCCTCCGTCGTTACACTGAAAACACATCACCTGTCTCACAGCAAAGAATATCTGCTGATGGCGTTATCTTCCGGAGTGGCATTGATTTCTGTTTTTGTTGCCGGGTTGTTTTACAGAAATTATAAACCGGCAGAAGTGCGGGGCTTTGGAAAAGTGTTGGAAAACAAATGGTATGTAGATGAATTTTATGATAAACTGATAGTCCGCCCCCTGGACAGGTTGGCATTGTGGCTGAAACAATTTACTGAACCCAAACTTATTGACGGATTTATAAACGGCATCGGCAAATCCGTGCAATGGAGCAGCCGTACGATTCGCTATCTGCAAAGCGGACAAACGGGAAGTTATATTTTATTGATGGTTATAAGTATGGTAGTGTTGCTGGCCATCCAGTTCTTTGTAAAAAAATAATGATCGTTTTATGCTTTCCGGACATTTTGTCGATTTAGAACTGAACGGATAAAGCCGGAAAGAAAGAGCGGATTCTAAACCTTTTGAATTTGATGAATTTCTGAAAAGATACCAATATCTGCGGAAAAAATGTTAAACAAATAGAGGCAGTGTAAGACGAAGCAGAATATGGTATTTTGAAAAAACTGAAAAGTATAAGAAGAAGAAATAAAAATTTTTGGCATTAAAATTATGTATTCCGTATTGCTCATATTGATTCCTTTACTCGGCGGAGTAGTGAGCTTCTTTATAAAAAGCGAACGTTCGGCCAGAATCAATTCTTTGTTTACGTCACTGTTATCGCTGGGAGTTGTTTTGGCAGGGCTTTTATTTTATCGCGAAGATAAATACTGGATACACGATGGCGCATGGCTTAGTGTTTTCAACAGCAGTTTTTCATTAAAAGCCGATGGGCTCAGTAAAATCTTTATTTTGCTAAATGCGCTGGCTTATGTGCTTTTGTTCGTTTCGGGTTGGAAAGTTACTTATCACAACATTAACCGGTTTTATGGCCTTTTTTTGCTTACCCAGGCGGGTATGACAGGAACTTTTCTGGCTTACGATGCCCTGCTGTTTTACTTTTTTTGGGAACTGGCGCTGATACCTATGTATTTTTTATGTTCTCAATGGGGAGGCCCCAGGAGAATTTCCGTAACCCTGAAGTTTTTTATATACACATTCGCCGGTTCTGTTCTGATGCTGGTGAGCATTCTTTACCTGTATTCTAAAACATCCGGAATGAGTTTTTCATTTCAGGAATTTGCCGACACCCGCCTGCAGCCGGCCCGGCAGATTTGGTTATTCTGGTTGTTTTTTATCGGGCTTGCCATTAAGATGCCTGTATTTCCCCTGCACACATGGCAGCCGGATACATATGAACAATCTCCTTATCCCGGAACGGCCGTATTAAGTGCCGTAATGGCCAAAATGGGTTTGTTTGGACTTTTGCGCTGGTTGTTTCATGTTTTACCGATAGCTTCTTTTCAGTGGGCTGATTTTATAACTCCGCTTGCCCTGTCCGGTGCTATTTATGCCTCGCTGCTGGCCTTTCGCCAGGATGATCTGAAACGGTTCGCAGCTTACTCTTCCATGGCGCACATGGGTTTATTGTGTGCAGCTTCCTTTGCTCAAAATCTGATGGGTTTTCAGGGCGTGATGCTTCAGGCATTTAATCACGGAATCAATATACTCGGGTTGTGGATCATTGTAGAAATCATTGAGCGTAAAACAGGAACCCGGAAGATGAGTGAGTTGGGCGGGCTCTCTCAAAAGGCACCGGCGCTTTCCGTTTTTCTGATGGTGATTGCACTGGCCAACATTGCCCTGCCCTTAACCAACTCTTTTCCCGGAGAATTTCTTATGATATCGGGCATTTTTACTACCCTTTCTAAATATAATGTTTGGTTTACAGTATTGGCGGGATTAGGAATCATTCTGGGAGCCGTGTATATGCTCAACATGATCAGAAAAGTTTTTTTCGGTGAGGAAAAAGAAAGCGTTTTTGCAGTTACCGATATTTCGTGGAATGAAAAAACGGCGCTCGGCATTATTGTAGGAATTATTCTGGTGCTGGGGGTATATCCGCAGTTGCTGCTTCAGGAAACATCGGCAACTGCCGGCGCCATCAATGAAAAATTTGAAATTGTCAGAAAAGCAGTTTTGGAACAATTACTGAAGTAAAAAATAACCATGAATGTATTATTCCTTTCGGCGGTCTGGGGCGTAATGATGATGTTTACGGGCTTTCTGGTAAAATGTAAAACAAAAGTCCGTTATATCGCATTAACCGGAATGCTGTTGCTGGTCGCAGCTTCGGTGGCAGATTTTGCAGGATTTTCAGTATTCAACATCAAGGCACCGCACATGCTTTTTTTTGACAGGTTTTCGTTGCTTTTCATGATTATTGTCACCGCCACGGTACTGATTTATTTTTTACTTTCTTCCCGCGACATGGAAAAAGTCGGGAATTATTACAGCGAATATTTTGCGCTGATTTTCTTTGTGATATGCGGTATGGGGCTGATTTCTTCCTTTCAGTCCCTGCTGATTCTTTTTCTGGGAATAGAAATTATTTCAATTCCCCTTTACATCCTGGCGGGCACGGAAAAAAAGAATCTCAAGAGCAATGAAGCGGCGCTGAAATATTTTCTGATGGGCGCTTTTTCTACCGGTATTATGCTGTTGGGTATTACCTTCCTTTACGGAGCAACGGGAACCTTTTCAACCGTATTTAAACTGGGACCCGATACTCCACCTTCCGCACTGATGATTGTCGGTATGCTTTTGCTGTTTTTTTCCATGGCATTCAAAGCCTCACTGGTACCTTTTCATTTCTGGACACCCGATGTGTATGACGGCACCCCCTCTGTTTTTACCTCTTTTATGGCAACCATCGTAAAAGCGGCTGTGTTTATAGCTTTTCTGAAATTATTTGAAGAATCTTTTGGCGCCCTGCATACAAAATGGCAATGGATTGCCGCAGTAATTACGGCTGCCACGCTGATTGTCGGGAATATTACAGCCGTATTTCAGCAAAGCGTAAAGCGCATGCTCGCTTATTCCAGTATTGCGCAGGCGGGATTCATGATGCTGGCTGTTTTTGCTTTAAATACAGACGGTAAGGAAGGATTGTTACTGTACGCCGTAGCGTACAGCCTGGCCACCATAGGCATTTTTGCCGTATTAGCAAAAATGAATGATTATACCTATTCAGGATTTAACGGCCTTGCCCGTTATGAACCCCTGATTGCCTTTTCGGTTACCGTATTTCTTTTGTCGCTGGCCGGCATACCCCTTACAGCCGGTTTCTTGTCCAAGTTCTATATGCTCAAAGCGGCTATGATAAACGGAAGCGGTTTGTGGTTAATTATACTGGCTATTCTCATGGCTTGCGTCAGCATATATTATTATTTCAGAGTTATACAGGCCATGTATTTTAAAGAACCTGAATTGCCACAGTTTTCCGCGCACCCTTCGTTTCGGCTGGGATTAATTGCCGTATCTGCACTTCTCATTTTGTTTGGCATATTCCCGAACTGGATTCTGAACTGGCTTTATTTCTGATTCTACCAAGGCTTTGCCGTAAAATTCCTTAATTTCATGTAAGGAATATGAAATGGGTTGATATCATTCGGCTGGCCTATCGTACGGTACTGAGCAACAGGCTGAGAACCGGAATCACGGTAGCCATCATTGCATTCGGTATTATGGCATTGGTAGGGATTATTACGGCTATCAAGGCCATGAATCAGAAATTTACAGAAAGCTTTTCCACCATGGGGGCTAATGCCTTTACGGTACGGTTTAAAGAAAGAAACATACGGTTCGGAAACAGCCGCTCGGAATTAAAATTGTCCCGCAAGGGGCAGCGTAAAGAAAAAGTTTCCAACCTGGGGAAAATGATTACCAAAGAAGAGGCAGAGGAGTTCATCAAGCGTTTTGATTATCCCTCGCTGAAAAGTATTTCTTTGTTTGCCGGGCGAAGCAATGTGGTGTCATTTGAAAGCAGAAAAACCAGTCCCAACGTGGTGCTATTTGGCGGTGATGAAAATTATCTTTCCTTAAACGGATTTACCGTGTATGCCGGACGCAACCTGAACCGTCAGGATGTATTGTCTGCAAGAAATGTTTGCCTTCTGGGCTACGATGTGGCCAAAAAATTATTCCGTGAAAATCCCGCTATGGCTTTGCAGGCTGTTGTGCGCATCAACGGAAAACCTTATCAGGTCATCGGGGTGCTGGAAAGCCGGGGGTCATCATTTGGATTTAGCCGCGATAACGTGGTGATTTCATCATACACCAATGTACACAAAAACTTTCCTCAAGGCTTTTCTTTTGTGATGGGGGTGGCTGTGCCTGACCTGATGCGGGTACCCGAAGCAATGGGAGAAGCCGAAGGTATATTTCGGGCCATTCGCAGGCTGAATGTTAAAGAAGAAAACAATTTTGTAATTGAACGAAGTGACAGTATTGCCGAGAGGGCCATGCGAAGCCTAGGTTTTCTTACCATATCTGCTTCCGTTATCGGACTCATCACCTTAATCGGGGCAGCTATTGGATTAATGAATATCATGCTGGTTTCTGTGTCTGAAAGAACAAGAGAGGTGGGTTTGATAAAAGCCATTGGGGGTAAAAACCAAACAGTAAGCCGGCAATTTCTTTCAGAAGCAGTTATAATCAGTGTGTTGGGAGCGGTTGGCGGTATTTTTCTGGGTGTTCTGGTGGGAAATATTTTTTCTATAGTATTGAAAACAGGATTCGTAGTTCCCTGGAACTGGGTTATTTATGGAATTATCCTGTGTACGATTGTTGGCCTGGTAGCCGGTTGGTATCCGGCGCTGAAGGCCGGCCGGCTGAATCCGATTGAAGCTTTACGGTATGAATAGTGATGAACTGAAAACGTTTGAGTTCTTTTTTAAAAAGGTTTTTAATCTAAAATTCAGCAATTTGCCCGTGTGGTTTAAAAAATTATTATCTTCCCCCAGAATTTTTTAAAAAAAAATTTACAAACTTATATTTGTTTCAACTTTTTTATTAGCATTGTACGCAAATCAAAACACTTTTTTATTTCTAACAATTAAAAAATTAGATCATGGCAGAGAACAAACCAACTGCAACAGTGAAGGCAACATCTGTACAGCCCAAAAAGAGCAGTAATCTGATTTCATGGATTGCACCGGTAGTGTGTATTGTGGCCGGATATTGTATCTGGCGTTTTATTATGGGAGACCCCAGCGGATTTAAAGAGCCTGCCGGTGGAGGTTTCTGGCCCCATCACAAAGGCCCGAAAGATGCATTTCACCGCATTTATGAAGGTGGAATTATCGTTCCGCTTCTGATTGGTATGTTTTTAATGGTGATTGTATTTTCTATTGAAAGATTTCTTACCATACGGAAAGCCTTAGGAAACGGCTCTATTGCTGATTTTATCCGTAAAGTACAATATCATTTGGCCAATCGAAACGTAGATGCTGCTCTGGCTGAATGTGACAAGCAAAGAGGTTCGGTAGGTAATGTAATGAAAGCAGGTCTTCGTCGCTATAAAGAAATGATTCAGGATACCAGCCTTACCACGGATCAGAAAGTTTTAGCCATACAAAAAGAAGTAGAAGAAGCTACTGCGCTGGAACTACCCATGCTGCAGAAAAATCTTGTGTTTCTTTCTACCATTACATCGGTTGGTACCCTTGTGGCGCTCTTAGGAACGGTTATGGGTATGATTCGTTCATTTGCCGCATTGGGTGAAGAAGGCGGAGGCGGAAGTGCCACTTACGAACTGGCGGTCGGGATTTCAGAAGCGCTTTACAACACGGCTTTAGGTATTGGTACTTCGGCGCTGGCCCTGATTATGTATAACATCTTCACAACTAAAATTGACTCAATCACTTACGGAATTGATGAGTCTGGTTTTACATTGACCCAAAGCTTTGCATCACTCTATAAGTAAAAAAGTTGTGCAGGCTATATGGAAAATTGAAGAAAAATAATCTTAATTTAAGAAATTAATTTTAGTATGCCCAGCGTAAAAATTCCGCGGAAAAGCACGGATACGGATATGACACCGTTTGTGGATGTGGCATTTCTGATTTTGTCATTCTTTATTATGGCCACAAAATTTAAGCCCCCGCAACCGGTTGAAATTGAAACTCCTGCTTCCGTTCAGGCGCAAACTTTGCCGGAAGATAAGGCGGTGATGATTTCTATAGATTCTTTAAACAGGGTATTCTTTACGTTGCTGTCGGAAAAAGATGAATCTAAATATTTAGATGTCATAAAGGATATAGATGCTAATTTTAAACTGGGTCTTACACCGGCCGAAATGCAAAATTTCCGACATACCTATATGATAGGCGTACCTATCGGTTCATTAAAGCAACTGCTGAGCATCGATCCCAAAGAACATAAAATGGAAACCCAGCCCGGAATTCCGGTATCTGATTCAAATAATAATGAACTGGTGTGGTGGATCAGAGCAGTAAAAAATGCATTTGCCGGGGAAAAGGGATTCAGATATTTAATAAAGGGTGACGGAAGATCAAAATATCCGGCTTTTGACGCTGTGATTTACGCCTTAAAAAAGAATGAAGAGTTTAAATATAATTTAGTTACGTCTTTGGATGAAGTACCGCCCGGCACCGAATTTGATAAAACCCGATTCTTCAAACCTGAGGAATAATTAAAAAAATTTTAAACTATGGCAAGTATTGATACCGGCGCCGAAAGTCCCCAAAAAAAAGGACCCGGCGTGAAAAAAGCAAAAAAGTTATCTACCCGGATTGATATGACTCCGATGGTGGATCTCGGATTTCTGCTCATCACTTTCTTCGTCTTTACGGCCACATTGAGTTCGCCGACTACACTGGATCTCAATATGCCTAAAGATGTGGAAGACGAAAAGAAGAAGACGGAAGTAAAAGAATCCGGTGTTTTAACCATCTTATTAGGTAAGGCAAACCAGGTGTATTACTATGAAGGAAAATTAAATGAAGATGCTTCCAACTTCAAAACTTCTTCATATAAGGCCATCCGGGATGTTATAATTAATAAGAAAAAAGATGTAAAAAGCCGTTATAACCCGGCAAATGTTGATCCTGTAATTTGTGAAGAAGAGAAAAAGAAAGCCAAAAAGAAGGGTGATCCGGAATGGGAAAAAGCATGTGAGGATATTGATTTTATGGTTATTATCAAACCCAATGCCGATGCAACTTATAAAAATGTAGTGGATATTCTGGATGAAATGACAATTAATCAGGTAAAGCGTTATGCCATGGTAAAGCCCTACGAAGCTGAATTAAAAGTGATCAAAGCCACGGAAGAAGCGAATGGAATAAAGTAATTTTTATAAATACCGTGTGAAGTTTTACCTTTTTTGCATCATATTATAAACTTAATAAAACATGGATGCCAATAAAATTTTAACATCAGATATTTTAGACCTGATATTTGAAGGACGAAATAAGGAGTATGGCGCCTACCAGCTGAGAAAAACATACAATCGCCGTATTACAACGGCTTTGCTGATCACAGCATCCGTTGCAGCAATTGCCTTATTGAGTTCTTTTCTGGCCAGCGCCATAAAAAGTAAAAAAGTCAATAAGCTGAAAATTACAGAAATGACTATTCAGGATATAAAGCAAAATGAAAAAAAAGAGCCTCCACCTCCGCCGCCTCCTCCGCCACCTCCCAAACAGGAACCTCCTAAAGTGGAAATGAAACAATTTACTCCTCCGGTAATCAAAAAAGATGAGGAAGTGGAAAAGCCACCTCCACCTCAGGAAGAGTTAAAAGAAGTTAAAATAGCCGAAATAACCCAGGAGGGTGTAAAGGACGAAGGTATTGTGGCGCCTGCCGTAATTGATGAAGGGAAACAAATTGTAGAGGAAAAAAAGGTTCAACCAGAAGATGACGAAAACAAAGTGTTTGATAAAGTGGAAATTGAAGCCAGTTTTCCGGGTGGCGATGCCAAATGGCGAAGATATCTGGAAACAAATTTGAATGCCGATGTTCCCGTAGAAAATGGCGCCCCCGAAGGTACTTATACCGTGGTGATTCAGTTTATAGTGGACAAAGAAGGAAATATCAGTGATGTAAAGCCTTTAACCAATCATGGCTACGGAATGGAAGAGGAAGCCATGCGGGTTATCAAAAAAGGGCCGAAATGGAATCCTGCTATCCAAAACGGACGTCAGGTAAAGGCTTACAGAAAGCAGCCTATTACCTTTAAAGTAGAAGCTTCCTGATAATATTTTTCAAAAAGAAGTTAACCCTTCTCATGCGGAAGGGTTTTTTTATTTTAATTCAAACTACCCGATTTCCTACATTTGAAGTATGCAAAGTCATCTTGCCGGATGGGATGATACAATTGTGGCTCCGGCCACCCCTCCGGGTCATTCTGCCATTGCCGTTGTTCGCTTAAGCGGAACCCGGGCTATTGACATCGTAAACACAATGTTTCCGGCAAAAGACCTGAGCCGGCAGAACTCACACACCCTTCATGTGGGAATGTTGTACGATGAAAAAAAAGAACTGGACGAAGTAGTGATTTCCATCTACAGAAAACCCCGCTCATATACAGGCGAAGATGTGGTGGAAATCAGTTGCCACGGCGCGCCGTTCATCGTGCAGGAAATTCTTTCAGCCTGTATAAAGCGCGGTGCCCGTCCGGCCCGGCCCGGAGAATTTACGCTGCGGGCTTTTATGAATAAAAAAATGGACCTTGCTCAGGCTGAGGCCGTTGCCGATTTAATTGCCAGTCAATCGGAAGCTTCAAAGAATACCGCATTAAAACAAATGCGCGGCGGCTTTTCGAAAGAATTAAATCAGCTCAGGGAACAATTGCTTCAGTTCTCTTCGCTGATGGAACTGGAACTGGATTTCAGCCAGGAAGATGTAGAGTTCGCAGACCGTACGGCATTTTATGAGTTGCTGAACCAAATAGAACATAAAGTAAAACGTTTAGCGGATTCCTTTCAACACGGTAATGTCATTAAAAACGGTGTATCGGTGGTTATAGCCGGAAAACCGAATACCGGTAAATCTACTTTACTCAATGCCTTATTGAATGAAAACCGTGCCATTGTCAGTGATATTCCCGGTACTACACGGGATACGATTGAAGAAATATTAAATATAGACGGCATATTATTCCGATTGATTGATACCGCCGGTATCCGCTCTCATACGACGGATATCATTGAAAGTATGGGTATTGAAAAAACCTTTGAAAAGGTGAAAAAAGCAAATCTGGTGTTGTATCTCATCAACGCCGAAGAAGAGGCACACGAAATAGCGGAATCATTATCTACTTACGAAACAATGAATCCTCAAATCATATCCGTAGTAAATAAAACCGACGTTATAGGGGAGGAAACTGCTCGTATAAAATTTAAATTACTGAAAAATCCGGTTTTTATCTCGGCCAAGTATAATATAAACCTTGAACAGTTGAAAAAAGCAATGAAAGAAAAAACCATCGGTAAAGAGAACTTTGCTGAAGATGTGGTGATCACAAATGCCCGGCATTTCAGCGCCCTGGAAGAAATACTCAAAAGCCTGAAGGATGTTAAGGCCGGATTAGAAAAAAATCTTCCTACCGATTTAATCACTATTGACATCAGACGTTGCCTGCATTATTTGGGTGAAATAACGGGAAGCATATCAACGGAAGATCAGTTAGACTTCATTTTCAGCCGCTTTTGTATTGGAAAATAAATTTCAACTTTTTTTATTTTTAAATGTTAAATACTGATTAATAAATTATTTTTGAATTTAAAACCAAAACACTAAAATACTATGGCTCCCATCAAAAAATTCTTCCAAAAGGCGTTTTTGCTGATAATTCTTTCTCACGGTTCATTTTCGCTCTTTGGCCAGATTACCATTTCCGGTAAGGTAACTGATAAAGAAGGCAAAGGCATTCCAAATATTTCAGTTGTTGTCAGAAACACTCAATTCGGGTCTTCAACAGGTAATGATGGTCAGTATAGTTTTTCCGTGAATCTCAGGCCCGGTAATTATGTATTGGATTTCACCGGAATAGGATTTAAAATGTATTCCGCTGATCTGGTCATTTCCTCTCAAAACGCCTATGCGGTAAATGCTTCTTTATCGGAAGATGCCATTGGTATGGATGAAGTGGTGGTTACCGGAACACTGGGCCGCACGGCTAAAAGACAACTTGGGAATTCAATTTCAACTATTAATGCAAAACAACTGCAAAATACAGGGGCGCAAATCCTTAGTGCCATGCTCAGCGGAAGAGTGATGGG
>JAOAGO010000080.1 GCA_026415715.1 Chitinophagaceae bacterium
GAATAAACCGGGTGGCCAGCATAACAAGAACCACAATAAAAATTTTTTAATGAAAAAAATTTTCTCATTGCAGTGCAAATCTTCACGCTCTTTTACACATTTGCTGGTGAAAATGTATAATCGTGTTATTTGATTGTATAATCGTAATCTGAAGGATAAAAAATTATTGAAAATCAATAAAAGGATATGCATTCTGTTTTTAATAAAAACGGGTCGTTTTTAAATAATTTAAGACCAACTGTGTGAAAGGTGCTGATAGCAGAATCATTTAATCAGCATGAAAGTTCTTAATCATTGTTGTAAAAAGGGGGAACAAATTTGTTTTGGTATTAAAAGCGTTGAAATGGGTGGAGACAGCTCAGATGGAAGATGGAGTGTTTGGGTTTGTGGAAGAATTCAATTTAAAATGTTCTTTAAAATCCGTAGTTATTGCAGTTCCCGCTTCCTTTTGTCAAGGATATACCTTCGGGTAAGAGCAAACTTTCTTCGGGTTAAAATTCCTCAATATTTCATCATCGTTTTTACAAACCTTAGTATTTTTACCTGTTTCGGTAAATATTTGATTTATTTTACAATTCATCTTATAAAAAGAAATTTACTATGCCACACCATCTTCTTGCCGGGAAAAAAGGAATTATTTTCGGCGCACTGGATGAAAAATCCATTGCCTGGAAAACCGCTTTGCGATGTCACGAAGAGGGCGCTTCATTGGTACTTACCAA
>JAOAGO010000081.1 GCA_026415715.1 Chitinophagaceae bacterium
CCCCTCTCATTATATTCAAAATGCTTTAAATCCCGCCATTGGCAATTCTCCTAAAAACATATTCTTTTTAACTTGCGATGCTTATGGTATTTTTCCACCTATTTCTCGTTTGAATATCAATCAAGCAATGTACTATTTTATTTCTGGTTACACTGCAAAAGTTGCAGGAACTGAAATGGGAATTACAGAACCTACGGCTACATTTTCGGCTTGCTTTGGTAAAGCATTTTTACCTTTACACCCTGCAAAATATGCTAAATTGTTAGGAGAAAAATTAAAGTCAGAACAAATTAATGTTTGGTTAATCAATACAGGATGGATTGCAGGAGGAGCAAAGAAAAGCAAACGTATGAAATTATCTTATACCCGCGCTATGATACACGCCGCCCTTAATGGAGAATTGGACAATGTTCAATACGAAAAAATTCCTTATTTTGATTTAGAATACCCCAAAACCTGCAGAGATATTCCATACAATGTATTAAATCCTCGTGCTTCTTGGGAAAATCCACAAGAGTACGATGCTGTAGCTCTTGAATTAGCTAAAAAATTTATCAACAACTTCAAAGAATTTGAAGATTTGGCAACCAAAGAAATGATTGAAGCAGGACCACATCTACAAAGAATTTCCGTTATTTAAATTCTTCTTGCAATTAATTAAACTTTGCTGTACATTTGCGGCAAAATTTTTGACGGAG
>JAOAGO010000082.1 GCA_026415715.1 Chitinophagaceae bacterium
GGATTTGGATTGTTTTCATCTCCAAATACCAATGCTGTAATGAGTTCGGTAACCAAAGAGTATTACGGAGTTGCCAGTGCTACTATTGGAACAATGAGATTAACCGGTCAGATGTTAAGTTTAGGAATAGTGATGTTGTGTTTTTCAATTTTTATGGGGAAGACAAAAATTAGTGTGGAGATTTACCCTGAATTTTTAAAAAGTTTGCAGGTAATTTTTATTATTTTCAGTGTAATGTGTGTAATTGGGATATTTGCTTTTTTAGCGAGGGGAAAATTAAGGAATAATTATCAAATTGGATAAGAAACGAAAAATTCTTAAATTTGATTTGCTTTAAGAGCCGGAGTGGTGGAATTGGCAGACACACCGTGTTCAGGGCCCGCCTCCGGCACAACAAAGGAGAGGTGTCTGAGTGGTTGAAAGAGCCGGTCTCGAAAACCGGTATCCGCTTTTTGCGGATCCAGGGTTCGAATCCCTGCCTCTCCGCAATATATATCTTCAACGCATCAATATCATTTTTCGACTGCTAATTATTCGCATCGAATTATCTTGCTCATCAGATACTGATATCCTATATACATAAACACCGCTCCCAACTCGATTCCCTAACTGATCAGTACCATCCCATTCAAATTCATAACTTCCAGCTGTCCGAACCTCTTTAACAATCGATTTAACTTCAAGAC
>JAOAGO010000083.1 GCA_026415715.1 Chitinophagaceae bacterium
AGATGAAAGAGCAGGACAACTCTACACAGAACTTATTTGGCCTTGCAGCATCTGAGGTTTACCCCACCGGCAAATTACTCTGCCGATGCGTGGGCTCTTACCCCACGTTTTCACCCTTGCCACCATCCATAAGGATAGTTCGGCGGTAATTTTCTGTGGCACTTTCTGTCGCATTTCCTTTCGGAAAATGCGCCCTTAGTTCGGCTGTAAAAACAGCATCCTGAGGCAGATTGTCCTGTGCTGCCCGGACTTTCCTCTCTTTGAATATCAAAGAGCGATAGACCTGAATCTGCAATAGTGCAAAGATAATGAATACAGCAGTTGTTCACAAAAATTTTTTTAGGTTTATGGATTGTTCTAATTTTTGCATTTTTGCCATTTTAGAAGTATGTTACAAAGCCTTTATCAAAAATATTTAGAAGTAGAACAACAAGTATGTACCGATACACGAAAAATTATTCCCAATAGCATGTTCTTTGCCCTAAAAGGCACCAACTTTGATGGCAATCAGTTTGCTTTAAATGCACTTGAAAATGGTTGTAAATATGCAGTAGTAGATGATGAAACTGTCGCCAAGAAAAACACCAATTGTATTTTGGTTGATAATGTATTGAAAACATTACAGCAATTAGCCCGTTATCATCGTTTGCAACTGAATGTGCCTGTTATCGGAGTTACTG
>JAOAGO010000084.1 GCA_026415715.1 Chitinophagaceae bacterium
TGATTTGGATTGCATTTTTAAAAAATATTTTTTAATGAATAGATAAAAAAATTTAAGTTTATAAAACTAAAAATATTTTTTATGAAAACAAAAAGTAAAATTTTGTTTTTATTGCTGGCAAACCTGTTTTAGATGCCGTCCATGTTTGCTCAAATTAATTTAGGCAAGTCAATTGACAAGCTCACCAAAAAGAAAGAACAGGAAAAAAGCAGGAAGAGCCGCAAAAAAACAACAACACTTCTTCGGAAAATAACCGGAATGCCGAACCACGGCCGCCGGATCCGGTTTCTCAAAATAACACGAAATTAACCGAGCTGAAGGTACTGCGCTCACAACTGGAGAAAGAGAATAAGTTTTCGATCAGTACATACATAGATAATAAATTTAACAAGGAGAAAGTGGCGGGCGGTGTGCTTACGTTTACAAATGATTATGATAATCCTGCGCTGGATAAGTTGGAATTTGGAGGGAAAGACTTTATTTATGCTCATTTGAAGTTGCCAAAAAAGCTCACCGAATACCTGGATAAAAAAACCCTTCCCGACCTGGTATATTATCGTATCAAAAACCAGATAAAAATATATAATGAATACGGAGAAAGCGAAGATCACATGCAAACGTCTGTCATTGACCAATTTGAGATTGCGTATAACACGGACAATGTGCTTATTC
>JAOAGO010000085.1 GCA_026415715.1 Chitinophagaceae bacterium
GACGCAGTCAGGCAGGGAATCCCTCAGCTCCCACTTCGTGAAGCCGCTGTCATGCGCGGCTTTTTTTGTTGGTCGTTGCCACTTCGTGCTACCACTTCTTCACCAACTCGACTAACATTTTCACCTACCATGAGCTCCCGGTCGGAGGTTCCCTGCCTGCGTGACGCAGTCAGGCAGGGAATCCCTCAGCTCCCACTTCGTGAAGCCGCTGTCATGCGCGGCTTTTTTTGTTGGTCGTTTTTGTTTCCTGAATCCATTACTCAACAACACGCTTAACAACCTGATTTACGGTTGGCTTACAAATTGGAGACTCCGTGGTAAGCAAAGGCCCTGGCCTCTGCTTTGCTTATTTTTGCAGGAATATCAGCGCCAGTGAAAGTCTTCAAAAAAACTCTTCTCTACCTTCTTCTTTTGCTGCTAACTGCCCTGTTCGCACTCATTCTATCCGCTTTTCTGTTCAGCGACCAGCTCATTAACGAGTTTATTCGAAAGGCTAACACCCGACTGAATACCCGCATCACCATCGGAAAAACCAAAGTTGATGTATTCAGCCACTTTCCTTCGCTGGCGCTGGACTTCAACAATGTTTATATCGAAGACACCCATGCCGGTCAGTATCCGCTGCTTACTGCCGGGCGAATTGCCTTTACATTAAATC
>JAOAGO010000086.1 GCA_026415715.1 Chitinophagaceae bacterium
CAAGGATTAAGACTCGATGCCTACCTTTACACCACCCTCCTCCACTTTCCGTCAGAGAGTATCATCCACTATAACAAGGATTAAGACGGGATGCTATTTTGTTTAATATCTTCTCTTCTACTCTGTCAGAGAGTATCATCCACTATAACAAGGATTAAGACGTATTCTTTTGTCAGCACTACCCGTCTAACCCCTGGTCAGAGAGTATCATCCACTATAACAAGGATTAAGACTATTTACTTCCAGGGTTCATTTTAGATTGAATAGTGTCAGAGAGTATCATCCACTATAACAAGGATTAAGACCATCCCCAGAGGCAATCATGCCTCGGGGAGAAATAAGGGTCAGAGAGTATCATCCACTATAACAAGGATTAAGACGGACACTTTTTTTCACTGTAGAAACTCCCGCACCATTTGTCAAAGAGTATCATCCACTATAACAAGGATTAAGACTATTTTTTTTCAAGGCGAAATGGGAAATTAATTTTGTCAGAGAGTATCATCCACTATAACAAGGATTAAGACCCGTACGGAGGATTTTGTTCATTCTCTTCTTCCTCTTCGTCAGAGAGTATCATCCACTATAACAAGGATTAAGACTTCCCCCCGTTGGAGGAATAC
>JAOAGO010000087.1 GCA_026415715.1 Chitinophagaceae bacterium
GATATGAAGCATCCCGTGTGGTAGTGAAAGGTTGTTCCAAATACGATATTCCGGTATCTGTTTATGCCGAAGTGGCAGTTCGCTTACGTCCCCTTGTCAGGAGTCTGATGTTTGGCGAGCCGTGTAGCACCGTTCCGTTGTACAAATCAGCGATAAAAAACTTCGAAGGCTGATAAAAAAATTTTGGTTAGCTATTTGCGGGAAGAGGATCCGCCTATTACCTTTGCACTCCCGTTTTGGAGAAGCGGGCGGCAGACTCAAAAAATTGAAGCTTTCAGGTTGTAAACAACCGCAATAGGCTGAATAAGCCTGGGAAGTTCTTTGAAAGAATGTAATCGATTAGCGGACTTCGAACAATTCGAAAAACGAATCGTAGTCGGGGTCAGACCAACCATTTCAACCCGCAAGGGTTGTAAAGACAATTACAATGGAGAGTTTGATCCTGGCTCAGGACGAACGCTAGCGGCAGGCCTAATACATGCAAGCCGAACGGTAAGCTGGGTAGCAATATCCGGCCTAGAGTGGCGTAAGGGTGCGTAACACGTATGCAATCTGCCCTCAACTGGGGGATAGCTCTCGGAAACGGGAATTAATACTCCATAAT
>JAOAGO010000088.1 GCA_026415715.1 Chitinophagaceae bacterium
GTACCCACCTTGTCTTCTACATTAAATGTATAATACCTACCGGCTGTACCCGGTGCAAAGGTGCCGCTGGCTCCGCCGTTAGCTGCATTAAATCTTGCACTGTTGGGCGCGGTGGCCGGGTCCATAATGGTATTAAACGGTACCGGCGGAGTTCCCGGCACGTAAGGCCGCCATACATCGCCCGGATATGCGCAGGTTTTCGGAAACTCCCATGTGGCGCCTGTAGTATTTGCCGTTGCCCTGATCCGCCGCTGCAAAAACAAACCCAGATCATTTAAAGACAAACACTGAAAATTTCCATCTATAAGGCGGGTACCAACGGCGAAGGGCTGGCTGTATAGTTCATGGTTGCAAATCAGTGACCCGCTACCCAGAAAAAAAATGTATTGTAATACTCGAATGGGTGCTTTCAGGATTTTCATAAAGAAAAATTTCGCAGTTATTAATTCAGACAAATCATGAAACGTTATCTGAATTTTATTTAAAAATAATGTAAGTTCACGTCATAAGTGCAATTTTTTTAAGTAGCACTTGATCAGGAGTTAAGTAATTAAATTTTCTTACGGGTCTGTTGTTAAT
>JAOAGO010000089.1 GCA_026415715.1 Chitinophagaceae bacterium
GTTTCATTTCGGAATTATTAACGGTGTGCAGCTTTCAACATACTGTTTCCTGATGTTGAAAACAGATACATACCATCAGTAAAAAAACAACACAAACTGTTAATCTCTTGTTATTAACTCCTGAAAATTCAATTCAGCAATTTCTCCGTCCCATTTTTCAACCCGATTAACAGGCATAAACCAATCACCCCTTTTTTTCAGTTTTTTTTAAAATTATTTATTTGTGGTTTATTTTTTTTGAAAACCTTCCTGGTAATTGACGGATATTTGTCAGGACATTTTATGGATATCATTGAAGCCATACAGAAAATCAAGAAGGAAAAAAATGCCGTTATTCTGGCTCATTACTATCAGGACAGCGATATTCAGGATGTAGCCGACTATATTGGCGACAGCCTTGGCCTGGCACAGCAGGCTGAAAAGACCGATGCTTCCATGATTGCTTTTGCCGGAGTGCATTTTATGGCTGAAACGGCCAAACTGCTCAATCCTTCCAAAAAAGTAGTTATTCCTGATGTGAATGCCGGCTGCTCGCTGGCCGACAGCTGTCCTCCGGATGAGTTCAGAAAATTCAAAG
>JAOAGO010000008.1 GCA_026415715.1 Chitinophagaceae bacterium
GGGCAATACCCATCCTGAAGAGGAAATTGATAAAGTGACCACACCCAGAGGATGCACCATTGCAGGGTTAAACGAAATGGAGCATCAGGGCTTCAGCTCTTCCCTGATAAAAGGCATTGTAACCAGCTTTAAAAAAATTTTGAGCGACAAATAAGACACAGATAAAACATTTTATATTGCCGGATTTCCAAACCCTCTGCTTCGCCTGCCTTTTAAGGCAAAACGGAACGCTTTATGATGGTTTTCTGAATTGTAAATTGGTATAAGCACAGCGTTTTATACGGGACATCTCATGTAAGGATTACAACAAATTTCAACCGGCTTAAATAGGTCTTTTTTTTAGTCCTGATTACTTGATAAATTAGTTGTAATTTTAATCTTGAGAATCATTAAACATGAAGTCATTAACATTAGCCTTATGCCTGTTGATTTGTCTTCTCGCCCGGGCGCAACTGCTGAAAAATTTAAAGGAAAAGGTGGAAAGCAAAGCCAAATCCAGGTTGGAGAGTAAAAAACAGGAAGCAAAAACAAAAGCACGCCATGCCGTTCTGGATGAGTTGGATCAGTTAAAGGCCGAATTTGACTCTACGGATTTTGACTATGCCGTGCTGATTGGAAATCCTGAATTCGGAAATAACAGCCGGATTGAAAAACTTCCGGCAACCAAAAAAGAAGTAGAGAGCATAAGCGTATTATTCAAAGGTGCCGGTTATCATATTTCAATACTTTCCAAAAAAAGGCTTCTGAAGAAAACCTGAAAAAAACAAAAGAGCTTCTGTCTTGCATATAGCCACACATGGTTATTTTCTGAAAGATCCTGAAAAATCGTATTGGCCTCTCGGGGTACATTCAGATTATGCAAAAGAAAATGTGTTGTTGCGTTCGGGGCTTTTACTGGCCGATGCATCACATGCCTAGGCATATCGGTCGTTGGATAACTCAGGTAACGGCATATTGACTTCATACGAAGTCATGCATCTGGATTTGCAGGGAACAAAAGGGGTAGCGCTCAGCGCCTGTGAAACCGGATTGGGAGTAATCAAAACGGGCGAAGGGGTGTATGGCCTTCAAAGAGCTTTTCTGATGGCAGGCGCCGAAGCCGTTATCATCAGTTTATGGAAAGTAGACGATGAAACTACCCGGCAACTGATGACCCTTTTTTATACCGGATGGTTTAAAAACAAAAAACCGCCATAAGGCCTTTAAAGAAGCACAACTTCAGTTGATAAAAAATCCGAAGTTCGCAGCTCCGTATTACTGGGGCGCATTTATTATGACCGGGATGTAAATTTCAATTCTTTGCACATAAGTTAATTCCGGAAAAAGTTGTTACAAAAGATACCTTTTTTCACTTTAAATGATTTTTTTCATTTTTGGAAAAAAATCAGGAATGAGAAAGTTATTCTGGTTGTTTTTTCTCCTTTGTCATCAAAATGGACTTGCACAGCTTTTCGGACCCAATCCTCCTTCGCTGAAATGGCTTCAGATAAATACCGATACGGTTCGTGTAATTTTTCCTCCTCAGTTAGACAGCCAGGCGGCACGAATTGCATCCCTTATTCATCAGATGGCGAAACAATATCCTTTTGTTTCCGATTCGCTGCGCTCACAAAAACAGTTTAATAAAATAAACATCATCTTACAACACCAAACCACCGTACCTAACGCCTACGTGGGTTTAGGACCGTACCGAAGCGAGTTTTTTATGACACCTCCGGTCACAAATCATTTACTGGGCTCACTGCCCTGGCCCGATATACTGGCCATTCATGAATACCGTCATGTGCAGCAGATGAATGGATTTCAAAACGGAATCAGCCGAATCGTACGTTATTTGTTCGGTCAGCAGGCATATGACCTTGTGATGAATGCTGCCGTACCAAACTGGTTTTTTGAAGGCGATGCCGTGTTTATGGAAACCGTACTGAGCCCGCAGGGCAGGGGCCGGATTCCGCTTTTCACCCGTGCATATGCTGCCTTGTGGCAGTCAGGAAAAAAATATTCATGGATGAAGATGCGAAACGGTTCACTCAAAGATTATATACCGGATTTTTATCAGCTGGGCTATGCAATGGTAAAATACGGTTACCTGAAATACGGATCCGGATTTTGGGAAAACGTAACAAGGGATGCCTCATCGTTCAAGGGAATATTTTATCCTATGCAAAAAGCCATTAAAAAACATTCCGGCGAAACATACCGAAATTTCCGCGAGAATGCCTTACTTCAAACCCGGCCCATGGAATTAAAATCATTTCCGGCAATAAACTATGAATTTCGTGTGAACCGGAAATATGTCAATGATTATTATTTTCCGCATATAGCCGGTGAAGATTCGCTGGTGTATTTGAAAGAGACCTATCGTCACCGTCCGGCTTTTTATCTGAAACACGGCGACAAGATTAAAAAAATCCGCTTTCGGGATATTAATTTTTCCGACGAACAATTCAGTTACCGGAACGGGCAAATTGTTTATGCCGCTTTTGAAAATCATCCCCGCTGGGGCCGAACCGAATACAGTGTCTTGCGCCTGATTGATCTGGCTGAAGGAAAACAGCGAACCCTTAAAACCAAAACCCGCTACTTTACGCCCGATATTTCAGATGATGGTTCGGTAGTGGCGGCCGTTCAGGTTAATGAACTCGGCCGGTCGGCGCTTCATTTGCTCCGCGCCGATAACGGCGAACGGTTGAAAGAATTCAGTTTTCCGGAAATCATGATGTTTACTTTTCCCCGTTTTACCAATGACGGAAAAATTCTTTCGCCGGTTCGCCTGCGCGACGGAAAAATGTCTGTGGCCGAACTGGATACCGCAACGGGCCACTTGCGATTGCTTTTGCCGGCTTCTTATTTCGTAATCGGCAATGCCGTGGCCGACAGCGATTATGTTTATTTCAATGCCGCTTATACCGGGAATGATGAAATTTATGCTTTACGGCGAGCGGACAATAAGATATTACGCCTGACACGAAGCGCTACCGGAAACTATTTTTTACATGCGGCCAGGGGTCAACTGGCATGGTCTTCTTTCACGGCAGAAGGTTTTCAAACGGTTCGGTTAACGACAGAACAACGCAGACAACTGTTATCAGAGGCCGAAGAAGTAACCGAACAATATATTACCATATCGAATGATATTGATACCATACAAAATGGTATTTATCATTCCACTTCCTTTCTGAAAAAGGCAATAAATCAAAATTTCAACACATCGCCTTATGCTAAAAGTTACAGACTGATAAATGTACACACCTGGCGGCCTTATTTTTCTGAATCGGAGGTTAGTTTTGCCTTCCTCTCCGACAACGTGTTAAATACCTTTCAGTCGCAGTTGTACTACACATACGATTTTAACGAAATCTCACATACGATAGGCTGGTCCGGAATTTATGGCGGATTTTTTCCCTGGATTTCGGCAGGCAGTGAATTTTCGCTGAACCGAAGTGAAGTCATCGGGTCGCGGTTTAGAATCTGGAATCAATGGGATAAACGTGTCGGGGTCATCATTCCCCTTCAATACATTAAAGGACAGACCTATCGGAATTTCTCCTTGTCTTCCGCTTATGTACACCGTAACGAATTCAACCGAGGATTTTTTAAAGATTCGCTGGGCAACACGCATTTCGGATATCTGGTACATGCATTCAGTCTTTCACGCTTTGTCAGGCCGGCTGTTCAACATATCTATCCCCGGGCGGGCTTTGTCCTTTCAGTACAACATCGCCATGTTATTCAGGAAAAAAAAGGATATCAGTTTTTCACGGCAGGTTCATTGTTGCTTCCGGGCATTGCGGCCAACCACAGCCTGGTATTCACAGGAGCTTTTCAGGAGCGGGATACTATGAGACAGGTTGTCTTTTCCAATCGCTTTGCCTATTCACGAGGCTATACCAGCCGCTATTTTTCCCGCATGTGGCGCCTTTCGGCAAACTATCATTTTCCGCTTTGGCATCCTGATGTGGGCTTTGGCAATCTGATCTATCTGTACCGCCTTCGCGCCAATGCCTTTTATGATTATACGAAAGTGTATTCCAATAACAAAGCCGTTACCCGTAATCAGCGCAGCGCAGGGAATGAAATCTATTTTGACCTGAAAATCTGGAATCAGGTTAATATCTCCTTCGGATTTCAGATCAGTTTTCAGTTGGACAGGGATTTGGTGAGCCGTCGGAAAGGTTCAAGTTTTGCGTTAATCGTTCCGGTACGACTTTTGTAAAATGGTGTTTCCGGCAAATTAAAAATCTAAAAAATTTTTTTAATTAGAATTCAATCGAAAAGTTTGGATTCAAATTCAGAAATTGTACTTAACAGAAATGGATATTCGGAAGGAGTTTATTTTCGAATGTTTATTTCAAAATAGCGCTCGCAGGGAATTTTTTCATTTTCTTTCTCCAAACAGTAATGTGCCTATCCGAACCATATTGCTTCCGCATTCTATGGCAATCCGGTAATCATTACTCATGCCCATGGATAAGGTGTCAAAATCTTTGAGTTGATTATTAAATTTATCAAAAAGAGATTTTAATTTCAGAAATTGCATTCGGATCAGGCACTCATCGTCCGTGAAAGATGCCATACCCATGAGTCCGCGCAGTCGGACAGAAGGAAATACTCCGGATAAAAATGCGGAAACCGTTTCATGCAGTTCTTCATCTGACATTCCGAATTTGGTTTCTTCGCCGGAAATATGCACCTGAAGAAGACAGGAGGTGATAAGTCCGGCTTTAGCGGATTGTTTGTTTATTTCATGAAGCAATTTCAGGCTGTCCACGCCGTGGATAAGATGAATCATCGGAACGATGTATTTCACCTTGTTGCTTTGAAGATGGCCGATAAAATGCCATCGGATGTCAGCAGGCAGTCTGGTTGCTTTGGCAATAAGTTCCTGTACATAGTTCTCTCCGAAATCGCGATGTCCCAGCCGGTATAACTCCATTATTTCTTCGGGCGTTTTGGTTTTGGAAACCGCCACCAGACAAATATTTTTTTCGTCAAATACCTGTTTCAGCGTATGATAGGTTTCAACCTGTACGGGCATAGCGCTAACAGAATTTTGAATAATGTACCATTCCTATTTCAGAATATTCCGGCTTATGACGATACGCTGTACTTCGCTGGTGCCTTCATAAATCTGTGTGATTTTGGCGTCACGCATGAGCCGCTCTACGTGGTATTCTTTTACATAACCATATCCGCCGTGAATCTGTACGGCTTCCGTGGTTACCCACATAGCCGTTTCAGAAGCATATACCTTAGCCATGGATGAGCTCAGGTTATAATCGAGGTGATGGTCTTTTTCCCAGGCTGCTTTCAGGCATAAGAGTCTGGCAGCTTCAATGCGGGTAGCCATATCAGCCAGTTTGAAAGCAATAGCCTGGTGATTCATAATTTCGGTACCGAAAGCTTTTCGGGTTTTGGAATATGCTCTTGCTCTTTCGTAAGCGCCGGAGGCAATACCGAGGGCCTGAGCAGCAATTCCGATTCTGCCGCCGGCCAGTGTTTTCATGGCAAACGTAAAACCAAAACCATCAGGACCGATTCGGTTTTCTTTTGGCACTTTCACGTCGCTGAACATTACGGTATGGGTGTCGCTGGCTCTGATTCCCATTTTATTTTCTTTAGCGGCAACGGTAACCCCCGGCCAGTCTTTTTCCACTATCAGGGCATTGATTCCCTTGGCGCCTTTGGAAGAGTCGGTTTGTGCCATAACCAGATATACGGACGCCGAGCCTCCGTTTGTTATCCAGTTTTTCGTACCGTTGAGCAGGTAGTAATCGCCTTTATCTTCAGCAGTGGTTTTCTGTGAGGTGGCATCGCTTCCGGCTTCCGGCTCGCTGAGCATAAAAGCGCCTATGTATAATTTTCCGTCCTTACGGCCTTGTGCCAGCGGAATCAGATATTTCTCTTTTTGTTCTTCCGTGCCGAATTCCTGTAAACCGTAACAAACCAGACTGTTGTTTACGCTCATGATTACACTGACACTGGCATCAATCTTGCTGATTTCTTCCATAGCCAGTACATAGCTAATGGTATCCATGCCGGCTCCGCCGTATCTGGGGTCGGTCATCATTCCCAGAAAGCCTAATTCAGCCAGCTTCATTACCTGTTCGTAAGGAAATAATTGCTTTTCATCCCTTTCTATAACGCCGGGCAAACATTCCTGTTCCGCAAAGTCCCTTGCCGCCTTCCGGATCATGAGATGTTCTTCGCTGAGTTGAAATTGCATAATTAAATTTTAAAGACTTCAGAATTAGTTAAAACAACAAAGATAATGGGTAAACCATGCTCTGAAAAGTTTGTTTAAAATATGGATTAAAAGTTTTAGTCCGGATTGCAGTATCTTTGCGGAGGAATTGATACAATGAAAACGCTTCACATCATATTATTGGTATTCATAGCCGGCTCCATAGCTGTGTTGTTATCGTTTATGAAATCAACCAGCACGTACGATTCTGTTGCAACCGCAAAACAAAAACCCGGAAAATTCGTACACCTGATGGCACAATTAGACCGTGACGAACCGGTCATCTTCGACCCCATCAAAAATCCGAACTATCTTGAATTTACGGTTACGGACACTTCAAATCAGAAAGTAAGAGTGGTGTATCATCACCCCAAGCCGGAAAATTTTGATTTCAGTGAAAAGTTGGTGTTGAAAGGCAAATACAAAAACGGGATTTTTGAATGCAAGGAAATTCAAACCAAATGCCCTTCCAAATACAAGGAAGAGCAGGCAAAAGGAATGAAACATCCGGATAGTATAAAAATCAATTAATCGGCCCGAAGGCAGCATAATAACACTTCAATGGAATATTACGGCGAGCATCTTTTACCCGGACAAACAGGTCATGCTTTTATCATTTTGTTTCTGGTGTTTTCGGCCGTTACGGTTTTTTCGTATTATAAATCATCGGTTCTGCTCATAGGCCGGGGTTTTTCTCAGTACGAAAATGCTGCAGCCAACGACTGGAGAAAATTAGGGCGCTTGTCCTTTGCGATTCAGAGCGTTTCTGTGCTGGCCATTTTCCTGATACTGATTTACCTGATTACGAATCATTATTTTGAATACAAATATGTATGGCAGCACAGCAGCCGCTCGCTGGAGATGAAGTACCTGCTGGCCGCCATATGGGAAGGGCAGGAAGGAAGTTTTTTATTGTGGGCTTTCTGGAACAGTTTACTGGGGTTGATAGTCATGAAGACCTCCGGTAAAAGGGAAGCCCCGGTAATGACTTTTGTCGGTTTGGCTCAGTTTTGTCTGGCCACCATGATTACCGGCATCTATCTTTTCGGATGGAAGATGGGTTCAAACCCTTTCATTCTATTGCGGGATTCGGAGGTTTTTAATAATGCACCGGCTTTTCATATCAATTTTGACGTACAGCAACCCATCAGGCCTGATTATCTTTCCATGATTAAAGACGGAAACGATTTGAATCCGTTGTTGCAAAACCGTTGGATGGTTATTCATCCGCCGGTGCTGTTTCTGGGTTTTGCGTCCACATTAATTCCTTTTGCGTTTGCCCTGGCCGGTTTATGGACCAAAGAGTATTCCGAATGGATTAAACCGGCTTTACCCTGGGCCCTGTTTTCAGCGGCCGCACTGGGAACCGGTATTATGCTCGGAGCGTGGTGGGCTTATGAGTCGCTCAGTTTCGGAGGATACTGGGCCTGGGACCCGGTGGAGAATGCTTCGCTGGTGCCGTGGATGATCCTGATAGCCGGCATTCATACCTTATTGATATATAAACATACCGGAAGGGCATTAAAAGCCACCTTTTTGTTTTTTATTCTGACATTCGGTTTTATTCTCTATTCCACCTTTCTTACCCGAAGCGGCGTTTTAGGTGATGCTTCGGTACATTCTTTTACGGATGAGGGAATGAAAGCACAGTTGCTTTCCTTTATCGGAGTCATGATGATTCCCGCATTTTATTTGTTTTTCAGAAATTATAAATCGCTACCGGCTGTACGCCGGGAAGAAGAAATTTCCTCAAGGGAATTCTGGATGTTTATCGGGTCATTGATTTTCTTTTTCTCGGCATTTATTATCATTTTCATGACGTCGCTACCGCTGATCAATAAAATTTTTGGCTGGAAAAAAGCGCCGGCCGAAGATGCGGAATTCAGTTATAACAGTATTCAGATTTATATTGCCATACTGGTGGCAGTACTTACCGGTTCGGTTCAATACCTGAAATACAAAAGCACGAAGGCTTCATTTTTCCGCAAAAAAATATTCATTCCTTCGCTGATTTCGCTGACGCTGGCATTGCCCGTATTACTGTTCGGCGATGTGAATTATACAAAAAAGGGGCCTGTTTTTCAGGCTGCCATTTGGATTGCCGTGGCCTGCTGGATATTTTCGCTCATTGCAAACGCCTCTTATATTTTAATAGGACTTAAAGGAAAATTAAAATCAGCCGGCGGCTCGGTGACTCATGCCGGATTTGCCATGGTATTATTGGGTATCCTGATTTCCTCATCCAAAAAAGAAGTGATTTCCAGAAATGTGAACGGTATTTTTATGCCCGTTGGTGAAAACGAAGACCCCAGAGAAAATCTTACCCTGCTCAAAGGCATACCGGTCCGCATGGGTAATTATGAACTTACCTATCTGGGCGATTCCGTTCATCCGAAAAAACAGCTCTGGTACTATAAAATCCGTTTCAGAAAACAGAACGGCAAAGAAGACTTTGTACTAACGCCGAATGCATTTGTCAATTATAAAGGAAATGAAGGGCTGATGGCAAATCCGGATGCCAGGCACTACTGGAATTATGATATTTTTACCTACATTACATCGCTGCCGAATCCTGACAAAGCAAAAGATACCGCCGTTTTTCAAACAAAATTTTTACAGCCCGGCGATACGGTTTTTTATTCTTCCGGTTTTATTGTTCTGCAGAAAACCGGTGTCAGAGCTAATGTGCCTGAAGAATTATTCGGAAATGAGGGAAAACTGTACGAGGCCACGTTCAAAATACATTCCAAAACAGGGTCTTTGTTTACCGTTACTTCCAGGCTGGCACATGCCAAAGGCGATTGGGTAGCCTTGCCCGATACAATTGCTTCAGAAGGATTAATTCTTCAACTGCAACAGGTGAAACCCGATAATTCCATCGCACTCGGTATAAAAGAATCAAATGCCATATTGCAGTTTGTAACCCTGAAAGCATATAAATTTCCCTTCATTAATTTACTTTGGCTGGGAGTGGCGGTTACGGCAACCGGTTTTTTGATGAGTATGTATTACAGAATCCGGAAAAATTCCCTGTTGAAAGAACGTTAATTTTGCTTTTTCCTCAGGTTTCTTTCTGCGCTTATTCCTACTTCGAGAAATAATCTTAATAATTTTGTATAGTGATGACAGCGCGAAAACCGATACTGTTTGAGATGTTTTTGCTCCTTTGTCTGGCCGGGAAAAATTATTATTCCTGCGCACAGATTGACACCAGCTACGTAGCGCCTGACTCTACGGAATATGCCCGCATGCTAATGAAAGAGCAACGAAAAAAATGGGGCCCGAATGACACTATCATAATTCCGGCCGTGATTTATCATCATGAAATTGTGGGTTACAAAGAACTGGAAATGGTATGGGCCAGTAAATTACCGCCGGACAAATTAAGAAGGTACATAGAAGAGTGGACAAGGCTTCGTAATGCCGTATACGTGACTTATCCTTATGCACGGGTGGCAGGTACCACTATTAACGAAATCAATGCCAAACTGGAAACACTGCCAACCAAAAAAGAACGCAAGGAATATCTGAAGACATGGGAAAAAGAACTGCGGCAGGAATTTGAAGAGCCGCTGAAAAATCTTTCCGTATATCAGGGCAAAATATTGATGAAGCTTATTAACAGGCAAACAGGAAACAGTTGTTACGANATCATAAAAGTATACAAAGGGGCTTTCAGCGCCCGCTTTTATCAGACACTGGCCTGGTTTGTGGGCGGAAATCTGAAGCAGGAATGGAATTTGAAAGAAAGCAAACTGGACAGAGACATAGAAAATATCGTGAGAGAAATTGACGGCAGTTGGTATGCCAATCCTTACCGTGCGCTGAACTGATTATCACTTTTTCGGATGACACGTACTTTCCTTTATTTTTACTTGTTAAATTCAGCGGAATTATATCTATGAAAATTGACATATTGGCTATTGGAGTACATCCGGATGATGTGGAACTTGGCTGTTCCGGCACATTGATTCGGGAAATTCAAAGTGGTAAAACGGCCGCCATTGCAGACCTCACCGAAGGCGAGCTGGGCACCCGGGGCACGGTTGAAATCCGTTATCAGGAATCAGCCAAAGCAGCATCAGTTATGGGCATCACCCAAAGGGAAAATCTGAAAATGAAAGACGGTTTTTTTGAGCATAATGAAGAAAATCTTCGGCGCATCATATCCGTTATCCGCCATTACCGGCCTGATATAATTCTGGCCAATGCGCTGGAAGACAGACACCCGGATCACGGAAGGGCAGGAAAGTTAATTTCAGACGCCGCATTTTTATCGGGACTTTCAAAAATTGAAACCTTTCGCAACGGCATGAAACAGGAGAGATGGCGCCCTGCCTATGTATTACATTATATTCAGGACTGGTATCATGAGCCGGATTTTCTGATTGATATTTCAGAAGTGTTTGAACGGAAGATGGAAGCCATAAGAGCATTTGCTTCGCAGTTTTATTCGGGGAAAGAAAATGACCCCGAGCCGCAGACTTATATTTCCAGACCGGATTTTCTGGAAAGTGTGGAAGCCAGGGCACGGATGCTCGGCAAAAAAATAGGAGTGAAATATGCGGAAGGATTTATTTCCGTAAAAAAAATCGGATTAAAATCTCTGGATGCTTTAATAAAAATTGAAACCTAAACCGATCGGCGTATTATCACAGCCAGACTACTGGAAAAAGAGTTATGCGGTATTGATATTTTGCTGCAAACATAAACACCCCTAACTTGCACCGCTTTTTGGAACTTTTTTATCTATGGCCGACCTCCAACATCACGACCCGAACAGTGTGGGCAATCCCGATTATAACATTTTTGGTTTACCTACATCAGAAGAAGATTCCCGGGTGATTATTCTGCCCGTACCCTGGGAAGTAACGGTGAGTTATGGCGCCGGAACGGCCCGTGCCCCCGAAGCTATTATGAAAGCCAGCGTCCAGGTAGATATTTTTGATCCAGACATGCCCGACGCCTGGAAACAAGGCTTCTTTATGCGAAATTCAGATAGAAAAATTCTGATGAAGAGTGATTATCTGCGCAAGGAAGCTGAATTATATATAGACTATATCTCACGAGGTGAAGATGTGAACGCCAACCAGTTTATGTGTAAAACACTCAAGGAAGTTAATGAAGGAAGCGCTTTTCTGAACAAGTGGGTGTATGAACAAACAAAGGCTTTACTGGACAAAGGAAAATTAGTAGGCGTACTGGGCGGCGATCACAGTACACCGCTGGGTTTTTTTAAAGCAGTAGCTGAAAAACACGGACCGTACGGTATTTTACAAATTGACGCCCATTGCGATTTACGTGAAGCCTATGAAGGATTTATTTATTCGCATGCCAGCGTAATGTATAATGCGCTTAAAGAAATACCCCAGCTTGAAAAACTGGTACAAGCCGGCATCCGCGACTACAGTCACAGCGAATGGGAATTTATACAGCAACATCCGGACAGGATAAAAACTTTTTTTGACCGTAATATTCGCTACCGGATGTACGAAGGAGTAACATGGAAACAAATCGCCGAAGAAATTGTGAGCAGTTTGCCGCAAAAAGTTTATATCAGTTTTGATATTGACGGACTCGACCGCAAATTGTCTCCCTTTACGGGCACACCGGTACCGGGCGGCTTCGAACTGGAGCAGGTTTTCTATCTTTTTCATAAAATTCTCGACAGCGGAAGACAGATTATTGCTTTTGACCTGAATGAAGTGGGAACCGGCGGCGACACGGACTGGGATGCTAATGTTGGCGCCAGGACATTATTTAAACTATGCAACCTGCTAGTAACCAGCAATCCGTTATGACCGAATACATCCTGTACCCAAAGCATGAAAAAAAGAAATATTATCAATCACTGGGCTGGTTTCTTATTCTGCAGATAAGCTTTTTCTTCATCTTCCGCGGAATCAATGCCGGGGACAGAATTACACTTTATGCATCCTTTGTTTTAGCCGGACTCCTGCTGGTTTTTTTATGGATACGAATATTCCTTCGCATCAGATTTATAAATCATCATCTCTTTTTTTTCCTGCTTTCTGTTTATGCATTCCTTTTTTCAGCTATTGAGTCGGGGCTTCTGATATTGCTTTTTTGGGGAATGCATTCTCTGGCCGTTCAATCACCGAAACTTAAATTTTCCCCGCAAGGCATATTTATTCTGTATGGCAGTGTTTTTTTAGGTAAAAAAATACAATGGAAAAATGTAGAACATGTAGTGCTCAAGGATAATCTTTTAACTATAGAAACAACAAACAACCGCATCATTCAAATGGAAATTGCGGAGCAAAATAATTCAGTACCTGAATCTGATTTTAACGAATTTTGCAAAAGACGGATTGAGTCAACGCCCTGAATCTACGCATGGAACAACCTTATTTACTATACTCGGACGGGAAAGGAAATATTTTTGAAGACAGAACGCTGTATGCCGCGGGCCGTTGCGGATGGGATGCCATTCCCGTTCCCGAAAAAGACTGGATGGAATTACCCCGGGGCGGTAATTTATATGAATTGCCCGGACGAAGGGGTATCGGGCTGGATGTTCGCACGGGGGAGATGAGGCTTTGCGATAAAGGATGGGCGGTGGCAGCTTTTGTGCCCCCGGCTTATACCGGATTATACCTTTCTGCTTATGAAACAGAACCTCAAGCGCCTACCTTACCCTTGTTTTGCTACACCGCAGCCGGTTGGAGAAAAAACAAATTTTATGTTCCGGCCATTCGCATTGAAAAAGATATCCGGCAAGACTGTAAAGGGTATGACCCGGAAAAAATAAAAACCGGGGCCGAAACTCTGTTACAACTGTATCCGAAAAACAGGTTGGTAAAACATTTGATGAAAAACTGTGCGCTGACTTACCATTGTCCGGCCGCAAGAAATTTCAGTTTAGGTCGTTGGGAATGTCCGGTACCGGTTTCGCCGGCCTGTAACGCCAACTGCGTAGGATGTATTTCGCTGCAGCCCGACGAGGAGCAGGTGGTTGCCTCTCATGACAGATTATCTTTTATTCCGTCTGTAGAAGAAATTGTGGAATTTACGGTTCCTCATTTGATGACAGCTCCTTTTCCGATTATCAGTTTTGGTCAGGGGTGTGAAGGAGAGCCGCTGCTGGTGTGGGAAACCCTTCGCGATGCGATCCGAGAAATCCGGAAGCATACTTCGCGGGGAAGCATCAATATTAATACAAACGGGTCAAAACCTGATGCAGTGGAAGAATTATGCAAGGCCGGACTGAACTCCATCCGGGTAAGCATGAATTCAGCCCGACGTGAAATATACATGGCCTACTATCGCCCCAACAATTATGATTTTGAAGATGTCGTAGAAAGCCTCCGAGTGGTGCATCGGTATGGCGGGTGGACTTCCATAAACTATTTTGTGTTTCCGGGCATGACGGATTCGGAAGACGAATATGAAGCGCTTCGCCGGCTGATTCGCAAAACCGGCCTGAACATGATACAATGGAGAAATTTCAACATAGATCCCGACTGGTATCTTGGAAAAATCGGTGTGTCCGATACCGGCGCTTATATGGGTATAAAACAACTCATGTCGCTCATCCGGAAGGAATTTCCTTCAGTACGCTTTGGTTATTTCAATCCACCAATGGAACGCATAAAAGGAAACTTTGAAAAAGATTTTGCACATTAAGATGAAAGCTTCGGAATCCGCTTCTCCGAAAAAAAAAGCATATCTGTTTGCCGTTCTGGCTACGTTAATCTGGTCGGGTAATTTTATTGTAGCCCGCAGCGTAACTCATGAAATTCCACCTTTTACCTTAGCCTTTTATCGTTGGTTTTGTGCCAGCGTGTTATTGTTGCCTTTTACCAGAACCTATCTGGTGAAAAGTGAATGGAAGATTTTTAAATCGGCGTTGTTATATTTTTTTATTACCGCTTTTACCGGTATCACGTTGTTTAATACGCTCATTTATGTTGCCGGATACCACACGTCGGCTATCAACATGGCCTTGCTGGGCACCTGTTCTTCGCCGGTATTTGCACTGATACTTGCCCGTATTTTTCTGAAAGAAAACATTACCGCTGCGCAGGTGGCCGGCATGCTGATTTCCATTACCGGCGTAATGATTTTATTGAGCCGTGGTTCGCTGAGTGCACTGACGGAATTTCGGTTTGGCCGCGGCGAACTTTGGATCCTCGCAGCCGCTTTTTCCTTTGCCATATACAATACCTGTGTCAAAAAGAAACCCCTTGGCATGAAGCCGATAGCTTTTTTATGTATTGTTTTTTTTACCGGCACTTTGCTGCTTCTTCCGTTTTATGTTTGGGAGTACAGCACGACGGGAGGAATTCGGGTTAACCTCAAAAATTTAAGCATTATATTTTATCTCGGGGCCGGCGCATCCGTGCTCTCTTTTTTTCTATGGAATAAATCCATTCAGATTCTCGGCGCGGCCAAAACGGCGCTGTTCGGAAATTTAATCCCCGTATTCAGCAGCATGGAAGCCATTCTGTTGCTGGGAGAAAAAATCAGTATTTATCATTTAATAAGTTTCGGCTTGGTGGTAACGGGATTACTGTTAGCCAACCGATTAAAGAAATAGAAAAAATGCTGCAGGGGTTTACGAATTTTTAAAACATTTTTTCCTATTCAAGCAGCCATTAATATGCTGGTTTTTTTTATTAGAATTTCCTGATATATTTGTATTTTCTCTGATGTAAATCTTTTTTATGATACGTTTTATCTTTTTTGTGATGTTGATTGTTTAGGTACAGTCATGTCAGCGCGAAATTGATTTCGGAATCACAGAAACCGGAAGTAGCGGTAATTTCAGGGCCAAAATTAACGGTACGCAATGGACAGCCAAAACTGCATCAGCCAGTCGCACACAGGGTAGAATTTCAATAGCGGGAATCGGCGGTGACAGAAAAATAATGGGTTTTGTTTTGATTGATTCCGGTGCAAAACGGTATATACTTTCCAATGTATCCAATCATATAGGATATTATCAGGATAGCGTTTTGTCCAACCCGGCTGGTTACGCTACCAATGCCGGCGCCTATCCGACCGAGGCCGGGGGAGAAGTAGTCATCACCTCCATAGACACCGCAAGAAAAAGAATCAGCGGTACATTTTCGTTCAAAGCCTATCGCTCCTTCGACCCGAAACAGGTTACTATCACCGAAGGTGTATTTACGGATATTTCATACAGTACAGGCGGAACGATGAATTCTTCGGATACCTTCAGAGTGAAAAAAGACGGGGTTTCGTGGTCAGTAAAAACATTATCAGCCACAACAAATCCACCCTTTCCGCCAATACCGGAATTGATAACCATCGAAACGGAAAATCCACAAAATCAAACTCTACACATATTATTTCCTAAAGCCATAGCTCCCGGAACCTACAACATCAGTTACCTTACGGATTATCATGCTCAGTTCATACCTGACCCGAATAATATGGACTTTCTTCAACTAGCAGAAACCGGAACGCTTACCATTTTGTCAAAAAATCCGGCTACACGAAGAATACGCGGCACTTTCAGTTTTGAAACGAGGCAACTAACCAATCAAAGCGTAAAAACGAATTTTACCGAAGGGTATTTTTCTATGACCTATTACTAAAATCTGAAACCGGGATAAGAAAGCAGAAGAATGAGGCGTGAGATGAATGGATTAATGTATTGTCAATACCTGGTTTTTATTGAAAATTTTCAATAAAAACAATCTCAATCTGAAGCTGATTCCTAACCCGGGAATATTCACTTTAAAAATGTAATGCATTTAACTTAAATCTTCCGTTTGAAAATTCAAGTGAGGGAGCCGGAAATTTGAAGGCGCTGAGAACCGTTAAGGCAAAGTTGAGCGCTTTGCTTCGGGTTTTGATTTTACTCAGGTCAATATCGGGTGCGAGATACCATTGTCGTATTCGTTTTATGTCGCGGCGGTCAAAGATGATGTTTCCGTTGGCATCTCGGGCTATGTTTTCTTCACCGCCAAACATACCGTCGGCACCATAGCCTACGGAAATGCAGAGCCAGTCGGGCAGCCGTTTGTTTTTAATCAACAAATTAAGGGGTGCGCTCACCCAGTACGTATGGGTATTGTAATCCTTAAACAGTCTTTCGTGAAAGGTGCTGCCAAACAGTTCTTTGCTTCGGTTTTGAAGCGACGGGTCTTTATAATTTCGTTTGTGAAAAGACCATTTAAGTTTTATTTTCTGATCGTCCCATACGTATTCCTGTGCGGCGAAAGTGCCAATGCCCAGTACGTTGGCTGCAAAATCGCTCCAGCTCCAGCCCCATTTGGCGCTGAAGCCGTCTAAAAACTCAATGGCTGTCTGAAATCCGAATGCCGATGCCGCGCTGATCCAGATTCTTTTCTTTTTTTCCATGCCGGCCCATCGCCACAATTCGTTGCCGGCCCTGCATTCAATCCATGTGCCGTACCAATGTCCCACTTTATCTATCTGCAACCATTCCCTGCTGTCATTGAAAGCATGCAGCCCGGTTCGTTCGTAATTTTTATACCATGCCGTAGCCAGCGCTGCCATTACGCCGCCGTAGCCCGCCACATGCATGCCGGCTACCAGTTTTTTTCGGAACGATAGGCGACGAATATCCTGAGGCGGGGGATTTGCCGTGTCTTGCCCTGTGTGTGCGGAATAGGAAGGCGGTATCTGTATTTGATTTGAGCCGGATGAGGCAAGCGATGTGGAGGTAATAAAACCAATAAAGAAGATTAGCGGCAGGAACGATGAAGTGTGCGACGCAACAGGCGATGACAGATGTACAGGCGATGACCCCATAATAATAAAACAAATATACGGCTGCAAGCATGAACAGATAATGAAATTTTATCAATACCTTTCAGGCAAAAAAATATGGAGAAGTTTATTGCTGAAAAAATTCAGCAGTGGCTGCAGGGAAATGTTGATGAAGCCACCAAAGAAGAAATCAGAAGGTTGCAACTGGAAAATCCGGCCGAACTGGAAGATGCATTTTACCGGAATCTGGAATTCGGCACGGGCGGACTGCGCGGGATAATGGGGGCCGGCACGAACCGGATGAACAAATACACCGTGGGCATGGCCACGCAGGGATATGCCAACTATCTGAAGCAATGTTTCGAAAACCCATCGGTGGTGATTGCTTATGACAGCCGCAACAACAGCCGTTTTTTTGCGGAAACGGCAGCTAAGGTATTTGCCGCCAACGGCATTAAAGCTTACCTGTTTGACGATATGCGGCCCACACCGGTGCTGTCGTTTGCCATTCGCTACCTGAAATGCCAGGGTGGGGTAGTGTGCACCGCATCGCATAACCCGAAGGAATACAACGGGTATAAAGCATACTGGGACGACGGTTCGCAGCTGGTGCCGCCTCACGATAAAAACGTGATTCGGGAAGTGGAAAACATTTCATCATTTGACGAAGTGAAATGGAGCGGCGGAGAAGAAAACATCATTCTCATAGGTGAGGTAGTAGATAAGGCCTATATTGAAATGGTAAAAAGCCTGAGCATTTATCCCGAAGTGATTTCAAAACACAGTGAACTGAAGATTGTTTATACACCGATTCACGGCACGGGCATCAAACTGGTGCCCCGTGTGCTGGACGCTTTCGGATTCCGCAACGTGCACATCGTAAAAGAACAGGCAGAGCCTGACGGTAATTTTCCGACGGTGGTGTATCCGAATCCCGAAGAAAGCGAAGCCATGAGCCTGGGACTGGAACTGGCCCGCTCGCTGGATGCGGATATTCTTTGCGGTACCGATCCCGATGCCGACCGGGTGGCTATCGGCGTGAAAGACAATAAAGGCGAATGGCGATTGCTGAACGGGAACCAAACGGCAGTGCTGGCTTTCAACTACATGATAGAAGCACGAAAAGCCAAAGGCCTGGCCCGGCCAAATGATATGGTGATTACAACTATAGTTACCACGCCCATGATCAGCCGGATGGCAAAAGCAAACGGAGTAGCCTGTTATCATGTGCTGACGGGATTCAAGTGGATAGCCGAAATGATTCGCCAAAAAGAAGGAAAAGAAAATTACATCATCGGCGGAGAAGAAAGTTTCGGCCTGATGATCGGCGATAAACTGAGAGACAAAGACGGTGTAAGCGCCGTGGCCATACTGTGCGAAATGGCGGCTTACGAAAAAGAAAAAGGACGAACACTGTACGAGAAACTGATTGACCTGTATGTGCAATACGGATTTTTCAGGGAACACCTCATTTCCATTACCAAAAAGGGAATGGACGGACAGCGACAGATAGCCGACATGATGGAGCAGTATCGCAACCATCCGCCACGGCAGATTGCCGGCATTTCCGTAACTCAATTGCTGGATTTTGAAAAACAATTTGGACAGAATCTGAAAACGGGAGAGCAATGGAAAATTGAGTTGCCCAAATCCAACGTGCTGCAGTTTATACTGGAAGACGGAAGCGTAATTTCGGCAAGACCCAGCGGCACCGAACCCAAGATAAAATTTTATTTCAGCGTGAATGCACCGCTGCCCGACGCTTCCCGATTTGATGAAGTGCAATCGGCGCTGGATGAGAAAATCAGAAACATCATCAGCGATATGAAGCTGAAGTAATTTATTCCCTGACTCCGGGGCAGGGGGGTGAGGTGAAATTTACAATCATGTCATAATTTTCAATCATGTCATCTCCGATAAAATTTGCGAGGGAGCTTCGCCAACAAATGACGGAGGAAGAAAGCCTGCTTTGGGAATTGTTAAGGTCAAGAAAACTGAGCGACATGAAATTCAGGCGCCAGCATCCCATCATCATACGCACTGAAGGAGTAGATAAAGAATTTTATATCGCGGATTTTTACTGTGCAAAAAAACGGCTGGTTATCGAATTAGATGGACATCATCATCGTTGGCATGAACAGAAAAAATATGATGAAGTGCGGGATGAACTGATCCGAAATAAAGGAATAAGAATTTTGAGAATTTCAAACGAAGAACTGAAAAATATATCTCAGGTTTTAAAAAAGATTCAGCATGCTTTGTTTGGGAAGAGCACTTTTCAAAAACGGGAATTGTGATTTTTCCTCACCCCCCGAACAAACATTTTTTAAATAACGAAATTCCGTTCCCCCCCTCTCCATTCGCCAGCGAATGGAGAGGGGGGCAGGGGGGTGAGGTGAAACTTCTCTTCATCCATAATGACAATCCCTGTAATTTTGCTTCTTATTTTCTACCCGCTTATGCGATCAACCGAAGATACCTATCGTCATCAGGGATTGCGGAAGAAACTGGTGCAGGACATTCACAAAAAAGGAATTACGGATGAACGGGTGCTTGATGCGTTGCTGGCGGTGCCCCGCCATTTTTTTCTGGACTCTGCTTTTGATGAAATGGCATACGAAGACAGGGCTTTTCCCATAGGCGAGGGGCAAACCATATCGCAACCTTATACCGTAGCGTATCAGACCGAATTGTTGCAGGTGCAGCCCTTTATGAAAGTGCTGGAAATTGGCACCGGCAGCGGATATCAGGCCGTTATTCTGGCAGAGCTTGGCGCTTATGTTTATACCATTGAGCGGCAAAAAAAATTATTTGATGAATTAAAAAAATTTGAGTTCCTCAAAAAATATCCCACCATTAAAATATTTCATGGCGACGGGTATGAAGGACTTCCCGCCTATGCGCCATATGATCGCATCCTCATTACGGCAGCCGCGCCGTTTGTACCTCCCCGCCTGGTGGAGCAACTCAAAACCGGCGGCATGCTGGTGTTACCGCTCGGTAAGGGGCAGGTGCAGCAAATGCGTCGCATCACCAAACTGGAAAACGGCGCCCTGCGCGAAGAAGTATTTGACCATTTTTCTTTTGTTCCCATGGTAGAGGGCAAAAAAAGCTGATGACTCATCACAATCTGTTCAACCGGATTTTTAATGTTTTGGGGCTCTCATCGTCCCGCCTGCGGCAGAGGGCCAGGCCCTTCAGGCGGGGCAGCCCTTCGGCGGAAGAATGTCCATTCATCATTTTTAAAGAATTTTTAGAAAGTAAATCCTTATAAAAGAAAGTTGAATAAAAATTTTTCAGCAGTTACCTCCGCCATGAAATTAACTAAACTAAAATTTAATCACATTAATAAAACTGCTTTATCTTTTTTTTATTCCTATAAAACTTACTTGTAATAAATAATACAATTTTAAAGTCAGTGCCCTGTCAACATTTTTCTGACCCTCACCACCGAATGCTTTTCTGTAAAATTTTTTGTCTTTCTTATTTTTCATCAATAAAAAAAGACGGCATTTCGGCCGTCTCGTTATTTATGTATATAAAAAGTAAGATTTTGATACCTGATAAAACGGAAGACAAAATCAACTTCCCATATTGTTTATCATTTCTCCTGCCGGATTATCCTGATTGCGCAGGTTTTTACGCTTAAACAGGTTGGGGTCGAATTTTCCGAAGCGCCAGTTGAAGTTGATGCGAACCAGTTGCGGGTCGCGCCGGCGGAAAATATTTTGAATAAAGAACGGCGACTCGGAATAAATATCCATGCGTCTCGTTCTGAAAATATCATTTATGTTCAGCGAAACGGAAGCCTGGCGGTTTTTCAGGAATTCAAAGCGAAAACCTAAATCCACAAAATAGTTAGCCCTCATAAAGCCCTGCGAAGCAATAGGCTGACCGAACATTCCGCCGCCACCGCCCGGACCGCCCCCTCCAAACATGCCGCCGCGTCCAAATCCGCCTCCGCCTCCTCCGCCACCGCTGCCGCCGGGAGGTAATATGCTACGCGACTGATATTCGCCGGAAACCTGCATGGTAAGGTTCTTCGCCAGTTTGAAATTGTTATTCAGCTTTCCGAACCAACTGGTGATGGCCTCCTGGTCGGGCTGGCCGGGTACTCCGGTGTTCACTTTTGAATTAAACAAATTCATATTGGTGGTCATATCCCACCATTTGTTTATTTTGGTTTTTAACGTCAGTTCCAGTCCGCCGATATAGCTGGAGGAAGCATTGATAAAAGTGTTGACAAGCAAAGTATCCGGAAATGTTTCCCTTACCTGAAAACGGGTAATTAAATCCTGTGTGTTTTTGTAGTACAAAGACACCAGCAGGTTATCCTTGTTTTTCTTGAAGGTTTTCTGGTAAGACAGTTCAAATGAATTGGTGAATTCAGGTTTCAGGCCCGGGTTTCCGCGACTGATATTTAATGAATCGGAAAAGTCTGTATAAGGAAACAGCTGAAAGAAATTCGGACGATTAATTTTCCGGGTGTAGTTCAGTTGTAATTCCTGTTCGTTTTTCAGCTTCTGGGTCAGAAACACGCTGGGAAAAAGGCTGATGGGAAAATCAATGTTGAATGACTGATTTTTATCCGGCAGGCTGCCGTTGTAATCCGAACTTTCCACTCTTAAGCCTAACTGATATCCGAAATTTTTTATCTGATTGGTAAATGTGGTATATGCGGCATACACTCTGTCCGTACTCATAAAGTTGATGGAGAAATCGGGATTATAGATCAGCGTACCGTTAGGGGTTATAAAGTAAAAATCATTAAGATTGGTAACGTTGCGGATGCTTCCGCGAATGCCCGCTTCCATTTTGGATTTTTCACCAAGGGGTTTGGTATAATCTACCTGAAACACGATGTTTTCATTTGAGCCTTTCCCTTGCTGTTGCTGGGAGTAAGATTTGAGAATATTCTTGGAAACAAAATCCAGCGAATCGGTTTTGATGCGGTTGAAATTATTGCTTCGGGCAAAGTTGTAGGTAATATCGGCAGTCAGCTCGTGGCCGTTTTGCGGAAACAGGTGTTTAAAGCTTAGCATGGTGCCAAGGTTGCGGAATTGATTCCTGGATTCCGCATATCGGCCTGCAAGGGTTTCCGTTAAGGGATTTGTCATGAAATCGGTTTCCATGGTGCTGGTTGTATTCGGTCTGAACTGCCCTCTGGCGGCATTAGCCGAAAGAGATATAGTATTTCGGTTGTCAATAAAGTAGTCAAAACCCGCTCTTCCGAACATGAACGTGCCCTGGCCGATATTTTTATCACGCTGAAATAATTCGGTGGTCGGGTTTCCGAAAGTTGTTCTGTCGGTATTGCCCCAGCTTATGGTTTTGCGTTGATTGACGTTTCCGCTCAGAAAGAAGTTCACCTTTTCCTGCCGAACGTTGATGTCGCCGCCTAATCCGACACGGGCACGGGAATCAATGTTTGAGCGTACATTACCATTATAACCTACCTTTTTATTTTTTTTCAGCACAACATTAATAATGCCGGCCATACCGCCCGATGCGTCGTATTTAGCCGATGGGTTTGTAATGATTTCCACATTTTCAATGATATCGGCAGGTATCTGATCCAACGTGAGGGTAGTGGGGCGGCCATCCACAAAAATCTGAGGCGAGTTATTCCGCATGGTAATATTGCCGTCTATATCAACATTTAGGGAAGGAATATTGCGCATCACATCAACTGCCGTGCCGCCGGCCGATACTATATTTTTGTCTACATTAAACACTTTTTTATCAATGGCCAGTCGTAAACCCGGATTGGAAGTTGATGTCACGGTTACATTTTCCAGCTCTTTTTCTTCAAATTCAATTTTGATGTTGCCAAGGTCTTTATCCAGTGCGGCAAGCATTTCAGTAAAGTCGCCGTTCATTCCGCCCGGCTTAAAATCGAACGAAACTTTTTGTTCAAATGTTTTGAATCCGATAACGGTGATTCGTAAAGTAGACTGGCCGAATACGGGAATGCTGTCAAGCGAAAATTCTCCGTTGGCTTTCGTGAGCATACCGCTGATTACCACTTCTTTTCTTTTTTTGGAAACGGAATCAAAACGGGATTGGAGTAATTGCACCGAAGCATATTCAATAGGCTTTCCTGATTTGGCTTCTACCACTTTTCCGTAAAACCGGCCTTTGAGCATCTGTCCCATACCGTTACGCCCGCCCGGGCCTTGCGCCCATGATGTTAGGGAAATCATTAAAGCGTAACAAGCAAATGCTGAAATGAAAAATCTGAAATTCACGGTATAAAAATTTTTGTACAATGTTTAGACGTTGATTTCCTCCTATCCTTGCACAGAAAAAAAATTATTTGAGTAAACAAAAAATAATCCGGAATGTTTCGGACGAGAAAAAAATTAATAGATTGTTAAAATGGTTATGATAACCTGAACAATACCGATTATAAATCCGATAACAGCCCCAAGGATTTCCACAAAGCGAAATTCCTTTGACATAATTTGAAGCAGAATAGCTTCTAATTTGTCGGAAGAAAAAGATGATACTTTCTGAATCACAATCTGTTCAAGATCCAGCTCCGAACGAAGTTGTGCAGCGAAATGTTTCATTACGGAAGGAAACAGCGATTCAATTTCGCTCATAAAAGAGCGTTTGATTCTGCCCATTGTGTTTTCGCCGATAAATAAGCTGAGAAAGGGCAGTTCCTCGGCTATCCGGTTTTGAAGAAAATCATCCACATGCCGTTCAATTATTGGCATTATTTTGCGCAGATTATCCGGATTGCTGATTTTTTTTTCAATATCATCATACGACAGAAATTCGCTGCTCACCACTTTGCCGAGATGTTCCGCAAATTGTTTTTGTCGCTTGGGAAATATACCCTGAAAGGTAAGGCCCAGAATGTTTACGGGGTTTTTGGGATGAAATAACATTTTAATGGCTATCCAGTTGGTTAGCCATCCGATAATGGCAGAAATAAATGGAATAAAGATCAGCCAGAGGCTCATGAGAAAAATTATTATAAATAAAAGAAACCCCGTCTCTTTCGGAAACGGGGCTTGGGTGGCTGATGGGACTTGAACCCACGACCCCCAGATCCACAATCTGATGCTCTAACCGGCTGAGCTACAGCCACCGTATTTCTTTTGCAGCATCGGAAAGGCAATGCATGCAGGAGGGCGCAAAATTAGGAATAAAAATGAAACATTGAAAACGAAACAATAAATTGAGAAAAGGAATTACTTCATCCATAAATCAACACCTTATTGGTTATCGCAAATACTTGTTAAATTCATTGAAATGAAAAGAAAAACAGGTTTTTGTTATATTTTTGAACCATGCAAAAAGTGATTAAATACATTTTTGATATGAAGAGATTGCCTTTTATACTGGTTCTGCTGCTTATCGGGATAATACTTACATTTAATTCTATGGGGAAAGGCTTCAGAAAAAATGAGCCTTCTTCCCGTTACGATCAGATACTTCGGTTAGTAGGCCGTATGCTTACGCAGTACCATTACAGTCCGCAAAAAATAGATGATGCTTTTTCCCGGAAAATTTTTCAGCGCTATTTAAATGAATTAGATCCTGAAAAAATTTATTTTCTGAAACAGGATATTGACACTTTAAAAAAATTTGAACTGCAACTGGATGATGAGGTGAGAGGAAATCAACCTGTTTCTTTTTTTCTGGAAGCCGGAAAAAAATTTGATTTCCGGGTTCAGGAAGCGGCTCAATTCACAAAAGAATTGCTGACAACCCCCTTTAATTTCAATGTAAACGAAGAAATAGAATTAGATGGTGAAAAACTGAATTTCCCGATTTCCAAAGCGGAGCAAAGGGAACGATTGCGAAAAAAAATGAAATTTCTGACGTTGGAACGATATGCCGATTTGCTGGAGATGCGTGAAAAGAACAAAGGGGTGAAAGGTTTTGAGGTAAAGAGTGATCAGGACCTGGAAAAAGAAGCCAGAGAGCGGGTAAAAAAACTGATGGACCGCACTTTTGAACGTTACCGTTCCAAATTTACCAATGACGATAAATTTAATTTGTACGTTAATGCGGTAACAAATGCAATGGATCCGCATACGGAATATTTTCCTCCGGTAGATAAACGTTACTTTGACGAAGAAATGAGCGGCCGCTTTTACGGCATTGGCGCTTCCCTGCAATATGACGACGGGAACATCAAAATCGTCAGCGTTCTTACGGGAAGTCCGGCATGGAAATCGGGTGAAGTGCATGCCGGGGATATCATTCTGAAAGTAGGGCAGGGAAATGAAGAACCCGTGGATCTTACAGGTTATACGATTACGGATGCCGTAAAAATTATTCGCGGCGCCAAAGGCACCGAAGTACGCCTTACATTAAAAAAACAAGACGGCACCATAAAAGTTGTTTCGCTCATACGCGATGAAATTGTGCAGGATGAAACATTTGCGAGAAGCGCTATAGTTAAAAACGGTACCTCAAAAATAGGCTACATCTATCTGCCCGAATTTTATGCCGATTTTGAACGGGCAAACGGAAACCGCAGCTATCTTGATGTAGCCCGTGAAATTACCCGGTTAAAAGAAGAAAAAGTAGAGGGTATCATTATGGACCTTCGTAACAACGGCGGAGGCTCACTGTATGATGTTGTTCAGATGGCCGGGCTATTTATTGAGGAAGGCCCGATCGTTCAGGTGAAAGACAAAGACAGCAAGCCCAGCGTCCTGCGGGATAAAGACCGCAATGTACTCTATAACGGGCCACTGGTCATAATGGTTAATGAGTTCAGCGCTTCAGCTTCCGAAATTTTTGCCGCGGCCATGCAAGACTATAACCGCGGAGTTGTAATTGGAAGTTCATCCACCTATGGAAAAGGAACCGTGCAACGTAATCTCGGCCTTGATCCGAATAACGCTTTTTTTGTTTCCAACTCCGATTTGGGTACTATCAAGCTTACACTGCAGAAATTTTACCGCATCAACGGACAATCCACGCAACTAAAAGGTGTAAGTCCCGATATTATCATACCGGATCAGCTGGAGTTTCAGAAAATCCGCGAAAAAGACAATAAAGATGCCCTGCCGTGGGATGAAATCGGAAAAACAACGTATTCCGTCTGGAATCCGGGATATGATATGAAAACGGTGGTCGAAATGAGCCGCCGAAGAATCCAAAACGACAATACATTCAGGCTGATAAAAGAAAGTACGGAATGGCTGGCAAAACAAAATGATAAAAAGTTTCCTCTGGAATTGAAAAAGTATCAGGAAGAACAAAAAGCCATCCGCAACACCCGTCAGCAGATAGAATCGTTGATTAAACTGAAAGACAGCCTGGATATTAACTTTCTGGCCGGTGATTTAAACCGATGGGCAAACGATAAAAACAAACAGGAACGATTCCAGATGTGGCTTAAACTGCTTCGTACGGATATTTATCTGGACCAGGCCGTTAAAGTGATGAACGATATTATCAGTCTTCAGAATCTGGCTAAGGCCAGGAAAAAATAAAATGCCGAAACTTTTTACTGTTTACTGTTTTTGGTATTTGTTCCTTTTTGCTGCGGCCTTGCAGTTGCCTGAATTTTCTTAACCGGAGTTTTTGGGTTTTTGTTTTTTTCTGACTGTAATGTATAAGCCATTTTAACAGCTTCAAAAGCATTTACTACAGCACCGGTTACACACAGGTCGCTTAACAGCACCAAATCCCCGTTACCGGGATTTACTACTTTTTCTTTTATTTTCACGGCCGATTTTTCAATAATGGTTTTTACTTCGCCGGCAGTCAGGTCGGGAAAGTAAGACATGAGTAAAGCCGCCACTCCGGATACGACAGGAGCAGCCATACTTGTACCCTGTAGGAACTGATATTGGTTGCCACCCGGCGCGGTGGAATATATTTTGATTCCCGGTGCAAAGACATCTACTTCTTTTTTACCATAGTTGCTGAAGCGGGTTACAATTCCGCCGGTTTTCGGGTCGCCGCTTGCGCCTACGGTGAGCCAGTTGGAGGGACGTGTGTTATCCAGCATCAGAGGGCAGGGATAATTGAACGTTGTATCCAGATTTTTGGCATCATTTCCTGCCGCATGAATTAATAATACACCCTTGCTGTCAGCATATTTTACCGCATCATCCACCCATTTTTTTTCAGGAGAAAAGCTTTTGCCAAAACTCATATTGATGATACGGGCTCCGTTGTCCACTGCATATCGGATGGAAAGGGCAACATCTTTATCATGTTCGTCGCCATCGGGAACGGCTCTCAGCGTCATAATTTTTACATTGTCTGCAATTCCGTTTACTCCTACATTGTTATTTCGTTGTGCGGCAATAATCCCCGTGACATGGGTACCGTGCAATGCTGATTTTTTACTGACATAAACATTATTGTTTCCGTAATATCTGTCGTTAAGGTCGTAATAATTATCCTGAACCACCTCTTGTCGGTAATTTCTGGGCGGAGTTTCCGAAGCTTCCATTTTACTGAGATCTCCATCCAATTGATCTAACAGCATGACATTGGAAATTTCTTCGTTTTCATTTTCACGACAGATGCTTAACATGATTTCCTTCATGCGCAAGGCCTGAGAATTTTCCGTAGTTAATTTTTCCAGATCTTTGCAGTCGTACTCATCTTTTTTCAGCAATTTCCGGATGACCGAATCTCCACTCTTCATCGTTCTGGCTAAAAAACGGATTTGCATAACTTCAAGGGGATTTACGTTACCAGTCACCTCATTTTTGGCTCTCAGCCACATATTATATTCATAGGCTTCATCGGCAGTAAGTCCGTCTGGATTTGTAATATTTTTTTTACCCCATTTTTCCTTCAGGCGATGATAGACCCTTGCCCCTTCATAAGAATCTTTTTCCACATTTTTACCGTCGCGGCCGCCGATAAAATTCCAACCATATATATCGTCTGTATATCCGTTCTTATCATCGTCAATTCCGTTTCCGGGAATTTCCTTCGGGTTTTTCCAAAGTACATTTTTCAGGTCTTCGTGCAGCGTATCCACACCTGAATCTATAACGGCCACAATAACCGGCCGGCTTTTTAACTTCTTCATCCGTAGAAATTCATAAGCCGGGTTAAGACTGATACCGTAGTATCCGTCTTTCTTTTTATCTGACAAATGCCACCCCCTGAACGCCTCATCATTCTGAGCAAAACCGGGAATCAAAATCAAAAAGGCAAATACAATAATGCAAAGGAATCGTATCATGTTTTTCTTTTGAAAATTTTTCAAAAATACCGGTTTATTTAATAGCAAAATGTAAAAAGATATTTACAACTGAATATTTTGTTAAAGATTAAAACGGATGCCTTGCGCAAGTGGAAGTTCTTTGCTGTAATTTATGGTATTGGTTTGTCGCCGCATGTAAGCTTTCCAGGCATCGCTGCCGCTTTCCCTGCCCCCGCCGGTTTCTTTTTCTCCGCCAAAAGCTCCGCCGATTTCAGCTCCGCTGGTGCCGATATTTACATTAGCTATGCCGCAGTCACTTCCGGCATGAGACAAAAATGTCTCGGCTTCACGAAGGTTCAATGTCATAATTGAGGAAGATAATCCCTGCGGCACACTGTTTTGTATAGCAATGGCTTCTTCAAGTGTTTTGTATTTCATTATATATAATACAGGTGCAAAGGTTTCCTGCTGTACAATCTGAAAATCAGGTTTTACTTCAGCAATACAAGGTTTTACATAACACCCGCTTTCATAGCCTTTACCGCTCAGCACACCTCCTTCAACCACAAAATGCCCACCTTCGGCTTTACATTGTTCTATTGCATGCAGATAGGCAGAAACCGCGTCTTTATCAATTAACGGGCCTACATGATTGTTTTCATCCAGCGGATTTCCGATTTTGAGTTGCTGGTATGCGTTAACCAGTCGCTCTTTTACTTTTTCATATATTTCTTCATGAACGATGAGTCGCCGGGTGGTGGTGCATCGCTGTCCGGCCGTTCCTACCGCTCCGAAAACACAGGCCGGTATGGCTAAATCCAGATCGGCATGATTTGAAATGATAATAGCATTATTTCCTCCCAACTCCAGGATGGTTTTTCCCAAACGGGCCGCTACGGTAGCGCCCACGCTTCTGCCCATGCGGGTGGAGCCCGTTGCCGAAATCAAAGGAATACGGGTATCAGACGCCAGCCATGAACCTACATCACGCCCCCCCGTAATTAAAACATTCACACCTTCGGGTATATTATTTTTTGCAAACACTTCGGCTACAATTTTCTGACATGCTATGGCGCTGAGCGGTGTTTTTTCAGAGGGTTTCCAGACACAAACGTTGCCGCACACCCAGGCAATCATGCTGTTCCAGCTCCATACCGCTACCGGGAAATTAAATGAACTGATGATGCCAACGATGCCCAGCGGATGATACTGCTCATACATCCGATGCCCCGGCCTTTCGCTATGCATGGTTAATCCGTACAACTGGCGGGACAAGCCTACGGCAAAATCGCAGATGTCAATCATTTCCTGCACTTCGCCCCATCCTTCCTGCAGACTTTTTCCCATTTCATAAGATACCAGGCGGCCTAAGGCATCTTTATATTCCCGAAGTTTTTCTCCGATTTGACGAACAATTTCACCTCTTTTAGGCGCCGGCATCATCCGCCAGGTGAGAAAAGCTTCGCCGGCTTTTTCAATAACTTTATGATAAGTTTCCTTGTCGGTTGCCATTACTTTTCCGATCAGCGCCCCGTCAACAGGCGAATAAGAACTTAATATCTCACCGTTTGATTTCAACCATTCCGTTCCGGTACTAACCCCGGAATTCTCTTCTTCAATTTTTAATATTTTAAGAAAATCCATGTTTTCAGAATTTTGGCAAATCTATCTGAAATCCGCCGGAAATCCATCTGCCGGGCATGCGGGCGCCCAGAATATCACTGTAACGCGTATCAAACAGATTATCGGCCATGACAAATATCATACCCCTTTGTTTCCAGAATAAATAAGAGATTTTGGCATTCAGCACGAAATAAGAACGGCTGATTTCTGCCTGTATGGCATTTGCCTTTTGTGCATTTCTGAGTTTATACAAACCATTCATTGAAAACGTAAATGAACCATAACGTAAAGAGAAACTGAAATTTTTCAGAAACCGGGCAAAACCATTCAGATAAAATGCGGGCAGAGAGTCCGGATTACGGTTATGCATCCATATCATACCGGCTGTTAACATAACGTGATTTCCGGTACCCCATTCCTTGTAATAAACAGCATCACACTCGGCGCCCAGCGTTTGTACGTCTTCAATATTTCTTGCCAAAGCGTAGTTTCCGTTGGGTATCAGATTCACCTGACGAGGCATCTGGCTGTAGGGGGTTGGCACCCAGTCAATCAGTCCTTTATGAAAATTTCCGAACCCGGATGATCGTATCGTGAGAGAAGGAGTGAATTTATAATCAAATCCGATTTCCGCGCTGAAAGAACGTTCCGCATTTAAAAAAGGATTCCCGATTCGTCCGGCGGTTACCACAGGTTTATTATAATTATTATATCGTTCGGTAAAGTCGGCATCGCGGAACGATCTTCCGGCTGAGCTACGAAGCGTTAACTTTTCTTTGGTATAAGAGGCACTGAACTGCGGAACAAAAATCCAACCGTAATTTTCATCCCAACCCAGGCGTACGCTTTCATTCAGAAAGAAATGATTACCGATTTGGTGCTGTAAGATACCGAAGAATGCCGTATGCCACAGTTGATGATTTCCCCGGTCATTGGATTTTATCTGCCTCATCAGTGATTGAACGCCGCCGGTAAATTGCAGCTTTTTCCATCGCAGGGAACGGAGCATTTGAGCATTCAGCGAAGTTGTAAAATTTTTGTTAGGTGCAGTGGAAGGCCTGAAATAAAAAATATCCTGCAGCCTTTTGAATGAAATATCCGACTGCCAGTATCCATTATTTGCTTTTTTATAAATGTGCACATGATTCCACCAGCTTTTAACGTTTTCTTTTGCCGTATCGCTAAAAAAAGTAGTGTAAAAATTCTGCGCATTAAAATGGCGTATGTCGCCGGCCATCCGAACATGAATCCGCCAATCTTTTTTCAGAGAAAAGCCGGCCGAAGCTGAAGCTGTTGTATTATGAAAAAAACCGGTTGTGCCTCTTAAAGGCTCACCTTTAGCATGATTTGTAATAAGACCTGCCGCGAAGGATGTTTTCCCGATTTGTGAATGGTAAGAGACATCGCCGTTAAACAATTCGTACTCACCCGCCTGACCCCGAAACCGAAAATGCTTCCGTAATGTATTTTTCTGAAACGTTTTTGTAATGATATTGATAACGCCGCCAACCGCTTCGGAGCCCCAGAGCGCAGCAGCGGGCCCTTTCAGAATTTCAATACGCTCAATTTCGGAAGGATGAATCGGAATATACATGCTGAAATGCCCGGTAAGCGGGTCGTTGATTCTCATGCCGTCTATTAAAACAAGCACCTGCTGAAATGTTCCTCCTCGGATGACAATATCACTTTGCGAACCCTGCTTTCCCCTTTGCTGAATTTCCACGCCGGGCAAATAGCGGAGAAATTCATCTAACGACTGAACAGCTTGTGTATAAAATACATTTCCCCTGATGGTAAAAACGTTTCGTCCGGTTTCTGAAATTTTCTTTTCGTTTAAAGAAGAGGTTACGGTTACCGACTGAAGCAAATAAACACTGTCCTGAGCATAAAGAACGGATGATAAAGTTAAGGCTGCAAACAAAATTTTAGTTTTCATATTTTCTGTTTAAAACCGCGCAAAGATATTATGGTGAAAAAAATTCAAAGTCAGTATTTCGTCATCAAAAAAGGAAAAATCGGTTCAAAAAGAGATATTCATTTGAACTTAAAGAAATAAGGCTGAAATGAAATCAAAAGATTTAGCCGGAAACAGGAGAAATGTATAAATACCCCTTCTGTTTAAGATGCAATTGAATTTTTATTTGTTATTTCTTCGTAGAGTTGATGAATCAATCCGTCAGCAAGTCCGATTTTGGGCACATAAATTTCATCGGCATCGGCCCACCGCATGACGTTTATATAAATCAACAGCGCCGGTACAATCACATCAGCTCTGTCTTCTCTTAATTTATATAATGAAATCCGCTGGGGGAGAGACAACACGCTTAATTCCTTGTAATAATCTTTCAGCATATCTAGCGTGAGGGGCTTGCCTTCTTTTCTTTTGGAAAGTGAAAAGATTTTATTGATGTTTCCACCCGAACCGATAGCGGTTACTTTTTTGTATCCTTTTGTATTTTTCTTCAGATATTCTTTCATTTCGTTCCAGGTAGCTTCGCTTACCTGATTTTTTAACAGGCGGATGGTACCGATATTAAATGAATCCTTAAAAATGATTTTTCCTTCGCTGATAAATGTGAGTTCAGTGCTTCCTCCTCCCACATCAATGTACAGATAAGATTTTTCGGAAGACAATGTTTCGGCAATATGATTTTCATTAATCAGACCCGCTTCTTCCTGTCCGGAGAGGATATGTATTTCCATGCCGGTAACCTGTTTTACCTTATGAATAATTTCACGGCTGTTCAGGGCATCCCGCATGGCAGAGGTAGCGCAGATTTTTGTATATCTTACTTCATAAACATCAAGAAGTAGTTTGAAGGCTTTCAGTGTTTTAATCAGTTTTTCGGTTTTTGCTTCGGGTATCACCCCGGTGTCAAAAACTTCCATTCCCAGACGAAGCGGAACTCTTACCAGCAAAACCTTGATAAATTCAGGCTGCATGTTCCAGCCCGGTGTAACATCCGAAATGAGCAGGCGGGCAGCATTGCTTCCGATATCAATGGCTGACAGTCTCAAGATGACTTAGGGTTTTTTTATATAAGTAATTATAAATTTCTACCTGCGATCTGATTTTTTTTCCGGGTGTCCTCACGTATTCGTTACTCAGATTATTATCAAGCAATCGGGCTTTTACGTTGTCCTGTAACTGGATATTCAGGATGTCCATCAATTCCTGTTTTATCCGTTCATCCCATATCGGACAGGTGGCTTCTACACGATGTTCCAGGTTTCGAAGCATCCAGTCGGCTGAAGAAATAAATACTTTATTTTTCCCTTTACTGTGAAAAACCCAAACCCGGGCATGTTCCAGATATTCATCCACAATACTAATAGCCTTCACCGGCGCAACAAATTTTTTGTGTTCGGAATACATGCAAAAGATACCCCGGACAATCAGTTTGAGTTCCACTCCGTTTTTAGCCGCCTCGTACAGCTTTTCAATCATATCTTCATCCGAAAGGGAATTCATTTTTAAGATTATGGAAGCCGGCTTTCCCTTTTTGGCCTGTTTGATTTCCTCGTCTATCAGACTCATCATTTCTTTTTTTAAAAAGAAAGGACTGGGTATTACATAGCGGCATTCCCGCAAAACGGCAAGGCCGGATTTGGGATGTTCCAGAAAGCTGAAAATCCGGTTTACATCTGCCATGATTTTCTGATTGGAAGTCAGCAGGCAATGATCGCCGTACAACCGGGCTGTTTTTTCATTTAAATTACCTGTACTTACAAATCCGTACATTCGGTAAGAATTATCCGACATTCTTTTATGAATAACACAGATTTTGGCATGCACCTTCATATTCGGAAATCCGACAAGCACTTTGGCCCCTTCATCTTCCAGTCTTTTTTTCCATTCAATATTGGCTTCTTCTTCAAAACGGGCTCTGAGTTCAATCATCACAATCACTTCCTTACCGTTTCGCACCGCATTAATCAGGGCATTGATAATTTTTGATTGAGGCGCCAGGCGATAGCAGGTAATCTTAATGGTTGTCACATCAGGGTCAAATGCAGCTTCCCGTATCAGGTCAATCAGCGGGGTAAAGGAGTGATAAGGAAAATGCAGCATGATATCACGCTCCATCACTACATCAGATACTCTCCGGTCAGTCAATAAAGGATGGTCAAACGGTTTTTTTCTTTGCTTTTTTTCTTTAAAAATGTGATCGGGAAAATCCATAAAATGCCGGAAATTATGAATACGGCCCCCGGGTATCAGATTATCCCGCTTGGTTAAATTCAGCCTGCGGATAAGATACTCCAGCAGTCCCGGATCCATTTCACGGTCGTAAACAAAGCGAACCGGTTGTCCTTTCCGGCGATTCTTTAATCCTTTTTCGATTTTCTGAATAATATCCGTAGAAACATCTTCATCAATATCAATTTCCGCGTCCCGGGTTACTTTAAATATGTGAGAAGTGTACTGATCGTAACCAAAATAGGAAAAAATTTCAGGCAAATTGAAACGAATGACATCTTCCAGCAGAATTATGTGGTGTTCATCCGGACTTGGAGATGGCAGCAAAATAAACCGGGGGTGCATCCGTGTCGGTACTTCTATAAGAGCATATTTTCTTTTCAATGCGTTTTCTTTTTTCCACATTACAACGCCAAGATAAATGGATTTATCTCTCAGCACCGGGAACTGTGGAATGTTTTCAATCATCAGAGGTATTACATCCTGGCTTACTTCTTCTTCAAAATACTTTTTAACGAATGCCTGTTGTTCCTTATTCAGATCCTTTTCGGTAAGTATAAAAATTTTCTGTTCTTTCAGCTTTTCAAGTACTTCCTCCCAAATCCGGTTAAATTCGCTTTGCTGGTTCAGTACAATCATCTGTATTTCGTCTAGAATTTCCTGGGGGTTATTTTCAAGATGCATGTTGGCTTTATGGCCCAGTCGTATCATTCGCTTCAGGGTAGCTACCCGCACTCTGAAAAATTCATCCATGTTGTTGGAAAAAATTCCTAAAAAACGAATCCTTTCCCGCAAAGGCACAGATGGGTCTGCCGCTTCCTGCAATACCCTGGCATTAAAAGACAGCCAGCTGATATCTCGCGGGATTGTTTTTCGTTTGACAACTTGCTGCATGGATAATTTTTACTTCGAAGAAAATGATTTCAAAATTAGGGATGAAACCGGAAAATTCAGGGTTAATGTGATTATATTGGTACAATGGGTAATTATGTTTCGGTTTGGATTTTCTGAATTAAAGCAGTGGTGGAGTACCCTTCCAGTAAGGGCACTATCACTACCTGTCCTCCTTGTTCGGCTACTTCTTTGGCTCCAACTACCTGTTCTGGCTGATAATCACCGCCTTTAATCAACACATCAGGCATCAACATTTGAATAAGTTGCAACGGCGTATCTTCTTCAAATATTACCACCATATCAACAAACAGCAGCGAAGCCAGCAGTTTTGCCCTGTTTTCCTGATTCATTATGGGGCGCTGTTCACCTTTCAGTCTTTTCACTGAAGTGTCACTATTTAGTCCCACTACCAGAATGTCGGCCTGAGCTGCTGCATTTTCCAGCAAATGCAGATGGCCGGCATGAAGCATATCAAACACACCGTTAGTAAATGCAATCTTTTTTTTCATGAACCTGTGGCGGTAAACGGCACGGGCCGCCTCTTCTGCCGAAACTATTTTTTTCTGAAGAATAAAATCAGGCGCTTTCAAGATTACTTTTTTTTGATTTATTGTAATAAGGAATCAATGCAAAGCTAATCAATCCGCCTATGATTATAACACCTGTGGTTACAATCCAAAGAATCCAGCCGAAAGCCAGCGCAGTTACCTCATTCAATCCGTAAAGGGGGAGTGTTTTCTGAATCATAAAAGCATAAGCGCCGATGCCGCCTGGCGAAGCAATCATGCCAATACTTCCCGCGGATAACACCGAAAACGCTTCCTTAATGCCGAAATGCATGGTTTCCTGAAAAGCATAAAAACCGATATAACCGGAAATAAAATATAAAAACCAGATCAACAGCGTAAAAAACAAAAAAGAAACTCTTTTTTTCAAATGAAGTATGGAAGATATACCTTTCCATATATTCCGGGCTATTTTTCGAAGAGCGGTTTTCAGTTCGCTGATATTTTTTCTTTTCACAATCAACCATAGTGCGCAAGCTGCTGTGAAAACTAAAAGCAAAAAACCGATAAATAATAAAACAGCTAATAACCCGCTTTGCTTTTTTTCAGAACCATTAAAAAAAACGGCGTTCAGTTTGGAATATAACTCCGGTTGAATGGCGAAAGTGACAAACAGAATAATGAAAAAGGAAAGACTGTCAACCAGACGTTCGGTAATTACGGTGCCGATCAGTTTTTCAAAAGGAGCTTTTTCATACCGGCTCAGTAAAGTGCATTTCACCACTTCGCCAAGACGCGGCACACCCTGATTGACCAGATACCCTGCCATGACGGCAAAAAAAGTGTTGATAGTTGAAGACTGTACACCCGATGCTTCAAACAATAATTTCCAGCGCAACGCTCTGATGTAATGGCTCAGCATCAGAAGAACAAACACCGGCAAAATGAGACCGTATCGGGCAGATTGTAAAGAGTAACGGATGTGCCGGATGTCGTTTTGAGTAATGTTTTTTAACGAAAGCCAGATAAATAAAAATCCAATCAAAAGAAATAACAAATATTGAATAAGTCTTTTCCATTTAACATTCATAGGCGGCAAAGTAACTAAAAACATGTAATCGCCGGATTAAATCAGGTAATTCAATAAGGAGGCGGGGCAAAAAAGGGACTGCATTTTGCATCGTATCTGTTTGCGGAGTGATTCGCAAAGCTTTGATTTATTCGTTGATCTTCAAATGTTTTTAGATTTCCGGCTAATGGGTTACATGCATACATCAAGAGAATGAAAGAAGCATTTATTAAAGTTAAATTAAATTAACTAACTTTGCAGATTTTAGAATATTAAATCAGTCAGGAAGATAACCGCCGAAAATTCACCACCATGTCATTTAAGAAAAGACTATTGTTTATTGCCACGGAAATGTCGCCTTATCTGGAACTCACCGATTTTGCCGAAACCGTAAATAAATTAGCGATTAAAGCCTACGACAATCAGTTTGAAGTACGCTGCATCATGCCGCGCTTCGGCGTAATCAATGAGCGAAGACACAGGCTTCATGAAGTGGTCAGACTTTCGGGAATCAATGTTTCCGTAGATAATGACGATTTACCTCTTCAGATTAAAGTGGCTTCACTGCCCAGTTCAAGACTTCAGGTGTATTTTCTGGATAACGAAGAATTTTTTAAGCGAAAATTTGTATTTCATGATGAAAATGAAAACTGGTTTCCAGACAACGATATCCGAACCGTTTTCTTTTGCAAGGGGGCATTGGAAACCGTAAAAAAGTTCGGATGGCCTCCGGACGTCATCCATTGCAGCGGGTGGATGACAGGATTAATTCCCGCTTACCTGAAAACTGTTTATAAAAGAGAACCTGTATTTGCACATAGCAAAATCGTATTTACAATCGGACAAATCACTTTTAAGGAAAAACTGGGCCCTGATTTTATCCGGAAAGCTTTAATTCATACTTCCATAAAAGAAAAAGACCTTGAACCTTTCAAAGAAGGTACCAATGCCGCCATGTTCAGGGGTGGCGCTTCCTTTGCTGATGCTATCACGTTTGGCGCCGAAAAAACGGATAAAAAGTTGTTGGAAGAGTTTTCGAAAGTAAAAGGTAAAAAAGTATTGCCCTACCGTACAGACGGAGATTTAACAGACTATTTGCAACTATATCACGACCTTGCAGCAAAATAATTATCTGAAACCCTGTAAATTCTGCTTTGTGAATCTCAGGCCATTTATTATTACGGGACTCAGCATTCTTGTTTTTTTGTTGCTGTCATTTTCCTCCTGCCGCAGAATAAATGACTATACTGAAGTAGGCGATGATTTGATTCCGCCGATTGATAACATTACCACCTTTGATACCAGTTTGACAGTGCAGGCATTCAATGATACGTTTAGCCTGCTCATGGATTCTTTGCGGGTCATTGCCAACGATGAACACTTTTTAGGTTTGATTCAAAACGATCCCATTTTCGGAAAAACCCATGCCGAAATATATCTTGAGCTCAAACCTGATTTTTTCGGATCCTATCCTTTTTCGAGAAGAGACAGCCTGATTGTGGATTCTCTGGTTCTGGTTTTGGGATTTACCCAACTTTACGGCGACTCACTTACTCCGCAAACCATCAATGTTTATGAATTGAATCAGGAACTGAAACTCGACTCGTTTTATTTACTCAGAGTACCTGCTGCCACCCATTTCCCATCGCCCTTGAATCTGCCGGGGCAACTCATTTATCCCAACCGCTTAGATGACTCCGTGAAAGTATTTCAGGATACTACAGCGGGACAGTTACGCATAAAATTAGATACCAACCTGGCACGACGCTTTTTAAACTACGATACTTCCAATGCCTATAAAAGCGACTCGGCATTTAAAAGGGCTTTCAAGGGATTTGCCATAAAATCTGAAGGTTCCGGAAATGCCCTCATGGGATTTAAACTGAGAGACAACCGGAATACAAAACTGGCCTTTTATTATCGTATTCCTTCCAGGAGCGGAAATATCGACAGCACGGTTGTGAGGTATTTTACCTGCAACCCTGATTGCAAAACGGCGAATTACATTAAAAGGAATTATACAGGCACTCCCGTTGCGTCCGCTGCCGGACAACCTTCTCCGGCCCAATTCGTTTATCTGCAAAACACACCGGGCACTTATGCTATTATAAAAATTCCCGACCTGGCCACCCTTACAAACCGTTTGGTACATCGCGCCGAACTGATCATGGAACAAATCTATCATCCGTCTGATACAATTTTTCCTCCGCCCTCAGCGTTGTTCCTGGATGCATACGATTCTACCATCACCGGATTTTATAAATACCGCACCGTACCTTTTGCCAATGACTATGATCTGCGCACCGGATATGACTTTTTCGGTTTTGGAATTAATCCCTTTAATGGAAAAGACCCCGGCGGAAATAATATCAAAATCTGGCGATTCAATCTTACTCGTTACGTGCAGAATATCATAAACGGAAATATCAGGCCACACACATTGCGGCTGTATGCTCCGTTTCTTATTCGCGGAAAATCTAAAATATCAAATACCCGGGAAGAAATAGATATTCCGCCCGGCGCTTATATCAATAAAACCTATGCCACCGGAAGGGTTCGTTTGGGCGGCGGTAATCATCCTACACAAAAAATGAGGCTGCGTATAGTCTATTCCAAACAGTAATCTTTTTGCATTAGAAATTTGTCTATTTCATTTTCAGAGCCTTTGATAATTTTCAGGCCGGACTTATCTTTGCGCCTTAAAAATTTTAAATGCCTTATTTGTTTACTTCTGAATCCGTAAGTGAAGGCCATCCGGATAAAATAGCCGATCAGATATCGGATGCGCTGCTTGATCATTTTTTAGCGTTCGATCCGCAGTCAAAAGTAGCCTGCGAAACTTTAGTTACCACCGGTCAGGTGGTGCTGGCCGGAGAAGTGAAATCCAAAGCCTATCTTGATGTTCAGGAAATTGCCCGCAGCGTGATTCGTCGTATCGGATATACAAAAAGCGAGTATATGTTCGAGGCTAACTCCTGCGGTATTCTCTCTGCCATACACGAACAGTCGCCCGATATAAATCAGGGGGTGGATAAAAAAAGAAAAGAAGAACAGGGCGCAGGCGACCAGGGAATGATGTTTGGTTATGCCACCAACGAAACCGAGCATTATATGCCTCTAGCGCTGGATCTGGCTCATAACCTGTTAATCGAACTGGCCGCTATCCGAAGAGAAAAAAAATCGCCTATGCCGTATCTGCGCCCCGATGCAAAAAGTCAGGTTACCCTTGAATATGACGACAACAACCGCCCGGTTCGGATTGATACCATCGTGGTGTCCACTCAACATGATGAATTTGACAGTGAAGAAAAAATGCTGCAGCGGATTAAAAAAGATGTAATACAAATCCTGATCCCCCGGGTAAAAAAGAAATATAAGAAGTATGCTCATTTATTCAATAATCATATCACTTATCATGTTAATCCTACGGGAAAATTTGTGATTGGCGGCCCTCATGGCGATACGGGGCTTACGGGCCGGAAAATTATTGTAGATACCTATGGAGGAAAAGGTGCACATGGGGGCGGGGCTTTCAGCGGAAAAGACCCTTCCAAAGTGGATCGTTCGGCAGCTTATGCTACCCGTCATATTGCAAAAAACCTGGTGGCCGCCGGATTATGCGATGAAGCGCTAGTACAGGTTTCTTATGCCATCGGTGTTGCCAGACCAACCAGCATTTACGTGAACACTTTTGGCACTGCCAAAGTAAATATGAGCGACGGCGAGATTGCGCAAATTGTTAGCCGCCTCTTCGACATGCGACCTTATTTTATTGAAAAAAGACTGAAGTTGCGCAACCCCATATACAGTGAAACGGCAGCGTACGGTCATATGGGAAGAACCCCTCAAATTGTTGACAAGATATTCGTGTCGCCCGAAGGAAAAGTGGTTAAAAAAAGGGTAGAATTATTTACCTGGGAAAAACTGGATTACGTGGATAAAATCCGAAAAGCCTTTAAATTAAAGTAGATACCTCCGAACGGCGAGGGTTTTATTTTTTATCCCTCAATTCGTAAATTTGATTGGTGAAATCAGGAATTGCCCGAAAACATACATCACCAAAAAAACTTATTGCCGGCGCAGACGCTGTTACAGAAGCATTGGAAAACGGAATTTCCCTTAATAAAATTTTTGTAAATAAATCACTACCCGCCCGGGAGATACAGAAATTAAAAATTTTATCCCGCAAACACAAGGTTCCCCTCAGCCTTGTACCTTTTGAAAAAATCAGAAGTTTTAAAATAAAAGATGAAAGCGGAGTGATAGCCGTACCTTCACCCGTTGCTTTTCATCGTCTGGATGATGTGATTCATCAAGTCATAACTTCCGGAGATACACCGTTGTTTGTTTTGCTGGACGGAATTACGGATGTACGCAATATCGGGGCAATTGCGCGGACTGCCTACTGCACCGGAGTGCATGCGCTGATTATTCCCATGAAAGGTATAGGGGCTTTTCATGATGATGCCATGTCGGCTTCAGCCGGGGCATTGGAAAAAATTCATATTTGCCGGGTTGATTATGCTGAACAGGCTGTAAAGGAACTGCATCTTCACGGCATTAAAGTGGTAGCCACCGATTCTCATTCACCAAGCAGTCTGCTTAATGCAGATTTTACCGTACCCTGTGCTATTGTGCTGGGAAGCGAAGACAAAGGAATTCGCGATTCAATAAAAAAAATTTGTGACGAAACAGTGAGTATTCCGATGAAAAATGATTTTGACAGCCTGAATGTCTCTGTGGCTGCCGGAATAATTTTATACGAGGCCATGAAACAACGATTGTAATGCAGTCATCGCAATCCATAAAACTGATTGAGTGTCCCAGAGATGCCATGCAGGGTTGGCCGGTACCAATCCCTTCCGAAACCAAAATAAATTATCTGAATGCCCTTTTGCAGGTAGGCTTTCATACGCTTGACTTCGGAAGCTTTGTATCGCCCAAAGCGGTACCTCAGATGGCCGATACGGCTGAAGTGCTGAAACATTTACAGCTAAACCAAACAAATACACGGTTACTTGCCATTGTGGCCAACCTTCGGGGCGCTGAAACAGCCGCCGCATTTGATGAAATCAGTTATTTGGGATTTCCGTTTTCCGTATCAGAAACATTTCAGTTGAAAAACACCAATGCCACCATAGCTGAAGCCATCATACGGGTTGATGAAATTCAGAATATCTGCCTTGCCAAAGGAAAAGAGCTCGTCATATATATTTCAATGGGATTCGGTAATCCTTACGGCGATCCGTATAATGAAGAAATTGTTTTTGAATGGGTAAATAAATTAGTGGAAAAAGACATACGCATTATTTCACTGGCCGATACGGTAGGTTTGGCCATACCGTCTCAGGTTTATGAAACCACACGGTATCTGGTGGAATCTTTGCCTGGAACAGAAATCGGAGTTCATTTGCATGCAGCTCCACAGAATATGATGGAAAAATTAGATGCAGCCATAAAGGCCGGTTGTCGGAGAATAGATGGAGCATTAAAAGGGGTGGGAGGGTGCCCGATGGCCGGCGACGAACTGATCGGAAACCTGAATACGGAAATTATTATACAATATTTGGAAAAAAACGGGTTGTTGCCGGAAATAAATTTTTCCGCTTTACAACATTGTATAACTCTTGCGGAAGAAATTTTTTCAAAAAAAGTATAATAACCCGAAACCGGATAGCCAAAACGGATTATTAATTTCAGCTTATGGAATTTTTTCTGCCGCTGACAATAAAAAAACCCGCACATACCATTCATTACAAGGATAAAATTTTACTGATAGGTTCCTGTTTTACGGAGCACATCGGTCAAGCGCTGGAAACGTTTAAGTTTCAGGTGCTCTCCAATCCGGGAGGCATATTATTTGCGCCTGATGCCGTATGCAGGCATCTGTCCTATTATCGGGAAAACAAAATCTTTTCTGAAGAAGATGTTTTTTATCTGAATGATGTGTGGAACAGTTGGCAGCATCATTCCCGATTTTCACATACCGATAAAACCAAATGCCTTTCACAAATCAATCAAGCGCATCTTCAGGCTCACGTTTTTTTGAAAGAAGTCGATTTCATAATCATTACACTTGGTTCTTCCTACACATATTTTTTAACCCCCGAAGCACCGGGATTTCGGGACGGTTGCGAAATTTCGGTTGCCAACTGTCACAGAGCCCCCTCATCCTGGTTTCGGAAAACCTTGCTGGATATCGAATTCATCAAACATCTTCTTCAGGAAACCGTACGTCAAATCACTGAAATCCGTCCGTCGGTATTTTTTATTTTTACCATCAGTCCTGTCAGGCATATTCGTGACGGGGCAGTGGAGAATAACCGAAGTAAGGCCCGCCTGATTGAAGCCATGCACGATGTATGTGAACGTTTTTCAAATACGTATTACTTCCCCGCCTTTGAATTGGTAATAGACATTCTCAGGGATTATCGTTTTTATGATGCCGATTTGGTACATCCCAATTATCTGGCAACCGAATTTGTGCTGAAACATTTCAGGGAAACCTGCCTTGTCGAAGAAGCCCGAAAAATGATGACTGAAATAGAAGATCTGATTACAGCCAGAAGGCATAAGCCTTCTTTTCCGGAAACTCCTTCCCATCGGGCGTTTAAAGAAAAATATTATCAAAAAGCATTACAACTGCAGCAAAAATATCCCTACCTGAATTTTCAGGAGGAACTCGTTTACTTTTCAAACGATTACGCTTAATAATTTCTCTTCTTTCAAAGGTATTCCGGAATTTCAAAATGGTATTCCTTTTTTAAAAATTTTTCAAGGCGACACAATAAGGTAAACTGATTCATTGCCCGGTGTAAATTTTGTTCCGGATATTCTACCCGATAATATGTGTCGCCGCTCAGATAATCGGTCATAAAGCGCAACGCCTGTATATAAAACATGAATAATCCGGCACAATGAATCCACTTTTTTTCCGTTTCCGAAAATATATCTTTCATCACTATCAGATAGGAATCTAAAATTGTACGGTAAAACTCCGTTCTTATGCAGAGTTCGTCGGTATTGACATAATTTTCATCTGCCGATGGACAAAGCGTTCTTATCATGTCGCCTAAATCAGAAAAAAAATAACCCGGCATAGCCGTATCATAATCCACAAGGCACAGAGGGGTATCGTATTTTTCATGAAACAAAATGTTACCGATTTTGGCATCGTGGTGTATGAGCCTTAGCCGACAGGCCCCTGAAGCGGTAAGATATCGGAACATCTTCACATAGCGGCTTTTAGACAGTAACATTTCAGTGAGTTGTTGGGCGTCATGTAACCGTCCGGCAGCGTCATCTTTCAGTGCTTCTTCAAATTGATGATAGCGGAAGTCTAAATCATGAAAATGAGGAATGGTGATGTGCAGCTTTTTCGTATCAAAAGCAAGAAATGTATACGTGAATAAAGCCACTTTTTGTGCCGTATGCTTCACATGAACCGGATTCTCAGGCAGATCAAAAGTTTTGCTTTCGGCAATCCAGGCAAAGGCTCTCCACACATTGCCCTCGCTGTCGGAAAATAATGTCATGCCATTTTCAAAGTACAACGGTTCAGGCATCAGAAAATCAGAGGCGTTTTCGTTTTTAAATTCATAGAGCAACATATAATTTTCCTGAACCTTTTCGGGCGAAACAAAAACGCTTTGATTCATTTGTTGAAGAAAAATCGGGTTGCTTTTGCCAACTGTTACTTTGAAAGAACGATGGATGAGGCCTTTACCGACAGGCTCAACGGTGAGAGCGGCAGGTGAGAAATTACCAGGAAAATTTCGTTTGAACAATGCGGAAATGACATCGTGTAAAATGTTTATCATCAGGCCGAAACTAATGAATCAAATTTTCGGAAAAAAATTTACCCTGAATATTTATTGTGTTTTTTTATAATCTTCAAAAAAATGAAAGGCTTTTACATCAAAATCCCCTTTTACATCAACTGCAACCCATGCCATAAAATTTCCGGTCTGCCATGAAATTTGTTTGATTCATTCTTTCATCGTGCAAACCTTGTTGAGAACATTTTTGAAAATTTTAATTAATGAATCCTGTCGCCACGCACTTTGAGTTGCGAAATAACTTTCGCTTCATAATCAAGCCACTGCTTCCAGCGACGTCTCACTTTTTCTTTTTCAATATACGTTTCTGCAAGTTCAATAAAAAGGGTATAGTGACCGGCTTCGCTTTCCATAAATTTCCGGTAAAAGTTTTTCAGATAAGTGTCGCTCAATCCCTCACTCAGGCGCTTGAAACGTTCACAGCTTCGGGCTTCAATCAATGCCATGGTTAAAAGCTGATCGAGAAGGCGGTCTTCTTCTTTGCCACCTTTTTGCTGAAAAGCAATCAATTGATTGACGTATTCATCCTTTCGTTGTTTACCCAGCTGAAATCCTCTTTTATGAATTTCGGCAAGTACAAGGCGGAAATGCCCCCACTCTTCGGTTACAACCGGTGCCAGTTCTTTAACTAATTTTTCCCGGTTGCCGTATCGTTGAATAAGGGAAATGCAGGAAGTCGCCGCTTTTTGTTCACAAAAAGCATGGTCGGTTAGTATTTCTTCCAGCGAAATTTCGGCCAGATTTACCCAACGGGGGTCGGTAGGAAGCTGTAGCCCAAGTATATTTTTTGCATGCTCAGTATATTCCATGGTCAAAATTATCCCGACTTCGTTGAAAATCAATTATCAAAACAGGAAATAATCTTATAAAAACAAGCTGGTCTTCTTTGAGATTCAATGAATTCGTACTACCTTTGCAAACCTGTAATATGATGAAAATCGGATGAAATTTTAAAATCTTTTACGATGTCATTAACTAAAGAAAAAAAAGCTGAAATAATTAAAACCTTCGCCGGTTCGGAAAAAAATACCGGCTCCATAGAAGCTCAGATTGCGCTGTTAACCGAAAGAATTGCCCAAATCAGCAATCATTTACAGCAAAACAAAAAAGATTTTTCCACCCACAGGGGATTAATGAAACTAGTCGGAAAAAGAAAACGATTGCTGAACTACTATCAAAAACACAATCTGGAAGGTTACCGTAATCTGATTGAAAAACTGGGTATCAGAAAATAAAATACCCTGACTCCCGGAAATTGAATTTTATTCATCAGGATGTCTGAGAAATATCAAGTATCTAATTCAGGTGTTATAATCTCTGTATTATAAACCTGAATTCCCGATTGTCGTTATTTCTGTATCCGTTTACTCCAAAAGAATTTTTAATTTATGATGAAAGAACCCGTTCGCAAGACTTTTGATATGGGCGACGGCCGTTTGATTACCATTGAAACAGGCCGTCTGGCCCGTCAAGCCGATGGAGCCGTAACTGTTCAACAAGGCAACTGCGTAATTCTGGCTACGGTTTGTGCTACCAAAGAACCGAAAGAAGGGCAGGACTTTTTACCCTTAATGGTTGACTATCAGGAAAAATTTGCTGCAGCCGGCAGAATTCCCGGTTCGTTTTTTAAAAGAGAGGCCAAACTGAATGATTATGAAATCCTCACCAGTCGCTTAATTGACAGGGCCCTTCGGCCATTGTTTCCGGATGATTATTATTGCGAAGTACAAATATTGGTAACGCTGATATCAAGCGACCCTGAAATTATGCCCGACTCCCTTGCCTGCCTGGCTGCATCATCTGCACTGGCCGTGTCGGATATTCCCGTTAAGGATATTGTATCGGAAGTAAGGGTTTCAAGAGTTGACGGTCGTTTTATTGTAAATCCTACACGAACCGAAATGGAAAAATCCGACCTTGATTTTATAGTTGGCGCAACCGAAAAAAATCTGGTTATGGTAGAGGGTGAAGCACAGGAATGCAGCGAAGATGATCTGCTAAAAGCGCTGGAAATTGCCCACGAGGCGATAAAAATCCAAATCAAAGCACAGCGGGAATTGCGTCAAATGGTGGGGATTGACAAGTTTCGGGATTATCCCAAACCTGTTTCTGACGAAGAAATGAAACAAAAAATTTATGCTTTTGCCGAGAAAAAAGTATATGAAACGGCCTCTTCTGCCCTTAGTAAAAGCGAGAGAAAAGAAAAATTTGATGCCATAAAAGAAGAAATAAAAGAATTTTTCAGAAAAGAATTAAACCTGGCCGAAAACGAAGATTTACCTGAAGAAAAAGAAAAACTGATATCCAAATATTTTGATGAGCTGCAGTACGATGTGGTGCGTGACATGATATTGAATGAAGGAAAGCGATTGGACGGTCGGGATTTGCATACCATCAGGCCGCTGAGCATGGAAGTGGATGTTTTACCTTCTCCGCACGGTACATCACTTTTTACAAGAGGTGAAACTCAATCGCTTACTACAGTTACTTTGGGTACTCCTTTAGATGAACTTCTCGTGGAAAGCGCTGCCAAGTCTGTTGATTCCAAATTTTATTTACACTACAATTTTCCGCCGTTTTCAACCGGCGAGGTCAAGCCCATAAGGGGACAGAGTCGCAGGGAAGTAGGACATGGAAATCTGGCTCAACGTTCTCTGAAGCAGATGATGCCCGGAAGCGATTATCCTTACACGGTTAGGGTGGTGAGTGATATTCTGGAATCCAACGGTTCTTCCTCCATGGCTACGGTTTGCGCCGGCTCATTGGCGCTCATGGATGCCGGAGTTCCTATTGCCAAACATGTAGCCGGCATTGCTATGGGACTGATTACAAAAGGCGAGAAATACGCGGTGCTCACGGATATTCTGGGCGATGAAGACCATCTCGGCGATATGGATTTTAAAATTACGGGCACCCGCGAAGGAATCTGCGGCGTACAAATGGATATAAAAGTGGACGGGCTGACACTGAAAATCATGCGTGAAGCGCTGGAGCATGCCCGTAAAGCAAGACTTTTCATTCTCGACGAAATGTATAAATGTATTCCCGAACCGCGGCCGGATGTGAAACCTCATGCTCCCAGAATGATTAAATTATTTATCGATACAGAATTTATCGGCGCTGTAATCGGGCCGGGCGGAAAAGTAATTCAGGAAATTCAAAGAGAAACAGGAACCACCATCAGCCTTGAAGAAATCAATAATCGCGGCGAAGTCAGCATTTACGGAACCAATAAAGACGGAGTGGAAAAAGCCGCCCGGTGGATTAAAGGAATAGTGGCCGTGCCAACGGTAGGTGATGTGTATGAAGCTACCGTAAAATCCGTGATGCCTTATGGCGCTTTTGTGGAATTCTTACCCGGAAAACAAGGTTTAGTACATATCAGCGAAATCAGCTGGAAACGCCTGGAAACACTAGAGGGTGTGGTAAAAGAAGGCGATGTGATTAAAGTCAAATTAATCGGTACAGACCCCAAATCAGGTAAATTCAAACTTTCAAGAAAGGTATTAATACCCAAGCCGGACTCCAAATCCAGAGAATAATATTGAAACAATTTCCGGTACATGAACAACCAGACTTATATAGAAGCAGAATGTGTTGTTACCGGAATGGAAACGGCTGAAATTCTGATTGCCCGTTTGAGTGAAGCCGGCTATACCGGCTTTGCCGGCCCGGATACCATTGATAGCCACATATCCCTCAAGGCGTATATTCTTCAAAATGCATTTGATAACAGTATTCTGAATCAATTGTCAAAACAACTCTCATTCCGATATACTATAAATCCTATTCCGGCGGCAAACTGGAACAAAGAATGGGAAACATCATACGAACCGGTAATTTTAGATGATTTTGTCGCTGTGCGGGCTGAATTTCATTCCCCTTTTCCTCATGTAGAACATAACATCATTATACAGCCGGAAATGAGCTTTGGTACAGGCCATCATGCCACAACAAAGCTGATGATGAAGATGATGAAAGGAATTCTTTTTAAGGAAAAGCGTGTTTTGGATTTTGGCACAGGAACCGGCATTCTGGCCATTTTATCAGAACAACTCGGAGCAAAAGAAATTCTGGCCGTTGATAATGACCGGAACAGCATAAAAAACGCTTTAGAAAACAGCAAAAGAAATAACTGTAAAAAAATCCGGCTCATTGAAGATTCCGTTCCGCCGGAAACCGGGAATTTTGATATTGTATTAGCCAATCTTACCCGAAATCTGATTCTTGAGCTGATGACTAACTTCAGACAATGTGTTTTGCCTGAGGGATATTTAATCGTCAGCGGATTTACCCGTGAAGATATTTCATTTATTGAAAATGCCGCAGCTCAACATTCCTTCCATTTAAAGAATAAGCTCCACTATGATGACTGGTGCTGCTGTTTATATGTGAAAAAATGTCCCCGGAACTGATTCAACTGAGGAAAATTTCAGGTTGAACAGATGACTTTTTTTTAGCATTCAGCATTTTTAATTTATAATTTGTTTTTTCAGATATCATTCCACTCTTTGGAAGATTGAAATATACAAAATCCGTTTTGCGCATTCATTTCGCTTAAATTTGCAAAAATCTTACTTATGGCTGCCCGTACTGATTTGTTTACAAGTCCCGATTATTATTTGTTAGATGAACTGCTTACCGATGAACAAAAACTGATTCGTGAAACGGTTCGCAACTATGTAAAAAAAGAAATATCACCGATTATAGAAGATTACGCCCAGCGGGCCGAATTTCCTCAACATATTGTGAAACAACTGGGCGAACTGGGTTGTTTCGGCCCCACCATTCCCGTTGAATATGGCGGCGGAGGGCTGGATTATATTTCTTATGGTTTAATGATGCAGGAACTCGAACGGGGCGACAGCGGCGTACGTTCCACAGCTTCCGTTCAGGGTTCGCTGGTCATGTTTCCCATTTATCAGTACGGAAGCGAAGAGCAGCGCCGGAAATTTCTTCCCAAGCTGGCCAGCGGTGAATGGCTGGGTTGTTTCGGGCTTACGGAACCTAATCACGGAAGCGACCCGGGCAGCATGTTATCTCATTTTAAAGATGCAGGAGATTATGTGATTCTGAATGGTTCAAAAATGTGGATCAGCAATGCACCCTATGCACAGGTAGCCGTAGTTTGGGCTAAAAATGAGCAGGGTGAAATTCACGGATTGATACTGGAAAGAGGTATGGAAGGATTTTCAACGCCGGAAACCCATAATAAATGGAGTCTTCGGGCATCGGCAACAGGCGAACTGGTATTTGATAATGTAAAAGTGCCAAAAGAGAATATTTTACCGAATGTAAAAGGACTGAAAGGACCTCTGAGCTGTCTCACCAAGGCTCGTTACGGAATTGCCTGGGGCGCCATAGGAGCCGCTATGGATTGTTATGATACGGCGCTGCGGTATTCCAAAGAAAGAATACAGTTCGGTCGTCCCATCGGCAGCTTTCAGCTTCAGCAAAAAAAGCTTGCCGAGATGATTACGGAAATTACCAAAGCACAATTGTTGAACTGGAGACTGGGCGTACTGATGAATGAAGGAAAGGCTACACCGCAGCAGGTAAGTATGGCAAAACGAAACGCCTGCGAAGCAGCGGCAAAAATATGCCGTGATGCCCGACAGATTCTTGGCGGTATGGGTATAACAGGTGAATATCCTGTCATGCGTCACATGATGAATCTGGAAAGCGTCATCACCTATGAAGGCACCCATGATATTCATCTGCTAATCACCGGTATGGATATTACGGGATTCAATGCTTTTCGCTAATAAAGATTGGCTTTTTCAAAAGGGTCGTTAAAAAATTTGGCCTATGCGCATATTTTTGATTGGGTTCATGGGATCGGGAAAAACCTATCTGGGACGAATCATCAGCGAAAAACTTCAATTCCCTTTTTTTGATCTTGACGAGTGCATCGTTTCTCATACCGGAAAAGAGCTGAACACCTTGTTTGCCGAAGAAGGGGAAGAATATTTTCGTCAGCTGGAAAAAGAAATATTGCACATGATAACCGAAAGCCATGAAGATTTTGTGATGGCCTGCGGAGGCGGTACACCCTGTTTTTTCAACAATATTGAATACATGAAACAAAAAGGAATGACTGTTTGGATTGATGCACCGTTGCCGGTTCTGGAGGAAAGATTGTTAAAAGAAAAAAACAACAGGCCATTAATCCGTGACTTGCCTGACGAACAACTCATGTCTTTTATCAGCCGTAAATACGCCGACCGGAAAATTTATTACGAACAGGCACATATCCGCGTACAGGAAGAAGCGGATGCTGCCGATGTGATTATCCAAAAAATATTTCATGTATAAGAAAGCATTGTTGGCAGGTGCAGTATTTGCCGGGCTGGCCGTAATTTCAGGCGCTTTTGCCGCGCATGGCTTGCAACGAATTACTCAAGACCCCCAACTGATCGAAAACTTCAAAACGGCTTCGTCTTATCAAATGTACCATGCACTGGCTATTTTAATTACGGCAGTTTTATTAAAAAACTCAAAGAGCATTTTACTGAATACGGCCGTTTATTTATTTGTTTCCGGCATAGTGCTGTTCAGTTGTTCACTCTTTCTGATAAGTTATTTAAAAATTCGGAATATTCAGATCCCCGGATATGTAACGCTGATTACACCAATTGGTGGTTTATGTTTTATATCAGGCTGGTTCTTCCTGATATTATCATTATTCAAACAAAATTCAGTTCATTAACACCATAGAATCGGCAGTTCTACTTCCTCTCGCTTTCTCAGACACTAAAACACCTATCGCCTTAAATTCCTTAGAAACTGATTATCTTTGTCTCATGGCGTCAAAACCGGGTCAAAAATCAAACGCTTCCAGAAAAAACAGTTCAGCATCACGTAATCGTACTTCCGGAAAAAAAAATACATCCGGCAAAAAATGGTATCATGATGAGCGGTGGGGTAAAATTACCGGAGTAATTTTCATTCTTATCGGGTTATTTCTTTTTGTTTCTTTTATATCTTATCTGTTTACCTGGCGTATTGATCAGGATGTAGCCAAAAAAGGATTTTCTGTTTTATTTGATAATCGTTTATCGGCTTCCAATGTTTTGGGCCGGCTGGGGGCTTTGATATCTCATTATTTTTTCAGTTACGGATTTGGAGTTGCTTCATTTCTTGTCTGCACCTTCTTTTTTGTTGTGGGTATAAACCTCATCTTCCGTCAAAACGTTTTTTCAATCCGGCGAAACCTGAAATATGTCACTTTGGGAATGATGGTTTTGTGTGTGGCCATGTCATTTCTTTTCGGAAATCATGAATTCCCTTTCGGCGGGGCAGTGGGTGATCTGATTCATGATAAACTGGTTGGAGCATTAGGTAAACTGGGAACGGCTGCCATATTGGTATTTTTGGCTGTCATATATTTTATCTGGCAATTCAATCCTTCCTGGTCATGGCCTGAAAAACAGGTTGAGCCCGAAAAAATTCCCGCCACAACACCTGAAGCGGTATCAACCGCAACTAATGAAGAAACGATAAATGAGAAAAACATTGAAGAAAAAACCCTATCCCCTTTAGAAAAAGAAGGAATTCATATCGAATTTCCTGAACAAAAACCGGAATGGAAATTTGAGCTGGTGGAAAAAGATTTGCCGGAAGAAAAAAATTCCGTTTCCGGAAATACTTCAACAGTTGAACTTCAGCCCGAAATCACATCTGGAAATGTATCGGTAAAACAAAGTATTCCGAAAAAAAAGACAGAAGATAAAGTATCGGGAACGGTTTCTTCCTTGCCACTTGAAATTCAACCACCGGAAAAACAGGAAGAAGAGTCGGTTTCGGAAAATCTTCCGCCGTATGAGCCTACGCTGGATCTCCGGTTTTATAAATACCCTACGCTTGACCTTTTAGAGACCCATGGCAGCGAAAAAATCATTCATGATGCCAATGAACTGGAAAACAACAAAAATCAGATTATTTCCACATTGCGGAATTACGATATTGAAATTCAGAAAATCAGCGCTACGGTAGGGCCTACCGTTACGTTGTACGAAATTGTGCCGGCGCCGGGCATTCGCATTTCCAAAATCAAAAATCTGGAAGATGATATAGCGCTAAGCCTTGCGGCATTAGGGATACGAATCATTGCGCCCATTCCGGGCAAAGGTACTATCGGAATTGAAGTGCCCAACGTCCGGAAATCGGTTGTGAGCATGAAAACGCTTCTATCTTCTGAAAAATTTCAGCACAATAATTACAGCCTCCCCATTGCCATCGGTAAAAAAATTGACAATGATAATTTTATCGTAGATCTGACTTCCATGCCGCATTTGTTGATGGCCGGCGCTACCGGACAGGGTAAATCGGTTGGGTTAAATGCCATTCTGGTTTCGTTGTTGTACCGTAAACATCCTTCGCAACTGAAGTTGGTTTTGATAGATCCGAAAAAAGTAGAATTAAGCATTTACAGAAAGATAGAAAAGCATTTTCTGGCCAAACTGCCCGGTGAGGAAGATCCCATTATTACCGATACCAAAAAGGTAGTATATACCCTGAATGCCCTGTGTATTGAAATGGATAACCGCTATGATTTACTGAAAGAAGCCGGGGCAAGAAACATTAAAGAATACAATGAAAAATTTATAAAAAGAAAACTCAATCCTCAGAAAGGGCATCAATATCTGCCTTTTATTGTGTTGGTTATTGATGAGTTTGCGGATTTGATCATGACAGCTGGCAAGGAAATCGAACTGCCTATTGCCAGGCTGGCGCAACTGGCCCGTGCGGTTGGCATACATTTAATCATTGCCACACAACGCCCCTCCGTAAATATCATTACCGGCACCATTAAGGCAAACTTTCCTTCGCGTATTGCCTTTAAGGTATCTTCTAAAATTGATTCGCGGACAATTATTGATACCGGCGGCGCAGAACAACTGATCGGAAAAGGGGATATGCTTATTTCGCACAACGGAGAAATTACCCGTTTGCAATGCGCTTTTGTGGACACGCCGGAAGTGGAACGAATTGTGGATTTTATAGGTAACCAACCGGGTTATCCCGAAGCATTCCGCTTACCGGAATATGTTGACGAGAAAGAGATGGAAGAGAAAAGCTTTGATTTGGCAGAAAGGGATTCGCTGTTTGAGGAAGCAGCCCGGCTGATTGTTCAAACTCAAATCGGCTCAACTTCTTTGCTTCAGCGCAGAATGAAACTGGGATACAACCGGGCCGGGCGACTTATGGATCAACTGGAAGCTGCCGGCATCGTGGGCCCAAGCCAGGGCAGTAAAGTGCGTGACGTTCTGATTAAATCCGAAATGGAACTTCAGCAACACCTGAATAATCTGGGATAAGACCTGTTAATATTGTTTTTATTTTTGATTTTTGTTAAGACAAAAACATCAAACAGACGAATCAAAACGTTAATTCAGGCATGTTATATTTTTTCAGTATAAAGAATTTTTTCTGAAATGCTTCTTAAGCACACCTAAAAAATGACAAAAGAATTTAATCAAAATAGTAACAAAAGCCAATTAAAACATGTCAGCATTAATTTTTTAGGGACTGATTTTAACTCTGATTGAATTTTTTCAGGTATTAAACAATTTTCCGGTTCTGTTTATATTTCCGTAAGCATCCTGACATGTGTAAACGACGTCATGATAAATAAATATAGTTTTTTAAGATAGCAGCCGGGCATGAAACACGACATCATGATTACATGTTTAAATTCATATAAAAAAACTATGAGAATTTTAATTTTTTTAAGTTTTCTTTTCGTTTCAGGAAATTTTCTGAATGCACAGGGCTCAAACGACCCTGATGCCAAGGTTATTCTTGACGCCGTAAGCGCAAAATTTAAAACCTTCTCTTCCTTACAGGCTTCCTTTACATATAAAGCCGAAGATGCAACCGGAAAAACGCTTTTTACTCAAAAGGGAATACTGAGAATGAAAGGTACGAAATACAGAATCAGTGCCGGTAGCCAGGAAATTTTTTGTAACGGAACCACGGTATGGAATTATGAAAAATCATCCAAAGAAGTTACCATCAGCACATTGGATGCTTCCAGCGGAATGATTACGCCGCAGAAACTTTTTACCGATTTCTATAACAAAGATTACCTCTACATGCTGAACGGGGAAAAACGAGAAGGAAATAAAATCATTCAGGAAATACAATTGACACCTACCGATAAATCCAGGTCGTTTCATAAAGTATATTTATGGATTGATAAAAATACAAAAACCATTCAGGGCGCAAGAATTCTGGAAAAAGACGGCCGCAGGCACACCTACACGGTATCATCGCTCAAAACCAATATTCCGATGACTGATGATACCTTTGTTTTCGACAAAAAAAAATATCCCGGTGTAGAAGAAATTGATTTACGCTAAATGGCGTAGTTCTTATTAACGTCAGACTTTCTTCTGCATATTTTTCCGCCTGATAACGTTATCTTTGCAGGTTTAAATTTCAAGATATGCCGGGTACGGAACTTTTTGGCGCCGAAGAGCGTAAAGAAATTAACGACGTGCTGGAAACCGGAATTCTTTTCCGCTACAATCATGAGCAACAGCGGAAAGGAATCTGGAAAGCCAGAGATTTTGAAGAAGAAGTAAAAAAACTGACCGGCGCCCGTTTTGCCCATGCAGTATCCAGCGGGTCAACCGCAGTAGCCACTGCGCTGGCTGCATCCGGAATCGGTGCGGGAGATAAGGTTATTGTTCCGCCCTTTACCTACATAGCAACCGTAGAAGCAGTGCTGATGCTGGGGGCTTTGCCCGTTTTTGCCGAAATTGATGAAACGCTTTGCCTGAGCGCTGAAGGTATTGAAAAAGCCGTTACGGCCGATACCAAAGCGGTTTGCCTGGTACACATGTGCGGCGGTATGGCCCACATGGATGCAATTCTTCCGGTAATTCAAAAACACAATCTGATATTGGTTGAAGACGCCGGACAGGCATTTGGAGCATCGTATCATGGTACTCATGTGGGTTTGTTCGGAAAAGCAGGTTGTTATTCTTTTGATTTCTTCAAAATAGCCACTGCCGGCGAGGGGGGTGTGGTTGTTACCAATGACGAAAAAGTATATAAGCTGGCCGATTCCTATTCCGACCACGGACACGATCATATTGGCACAATCCGCGGCATGGAACAACATCCGGTGTTGGGATTCAACTACCGCATCAGCGAATTGCATGCGGCCGTCGGACTTGCACAGACACGAAAAGTACCCTATATCCGATCGGTCAACCGGAAATATAAAAACATGCTCATGGAACTGCTGAGCAATACACCGGGTATTTCCTTTGCCAAAGTTCCCGACCCTGATGGCGATTCCGCCACTTTCCTGAATCTGCTGCTGCCCGATCAGCCAACGGCAGCCCGAACGGTGGAAGCACTGAATGAACACGGAGTGGGAGGCTTCAATTACTGGTTTGTCAATATGTATCATTTCATTAACCAGTGGGATCATCTGAAGGAAATGCGAACCGCCTCAAAACTTCCCATTGAAATATTCGGAACACCACAGGATTACAGCCAACTGCATTTACCAAAATCACAGGAAGTCATTGGCCGGTTAATATCCTTTGGCATCCGCTGTACATGGAATGAAGAAGAAGTAAAGACATTAGCCAGGCGAATTTCCGATTGTGTACTAAAAGCCGTTCAGAAAGCCCATGTTTAAAAATATCAGAAATATTGAAAAAATATTATTCGGCAGGGGCAGTTACCGGATGCTGAAAGATATAATAGAACCGAACAGAAATCAAAACAACGGTTTTTTTCTTTTTATAGTCGATCATTTTTTTCACCCGAAAAATCATCATCTCAGCATACCGGCAGAGCCGGAAGATGCAGTGGTTTACATTGACGTAGATCCGCACGAACCTACCACAGAGCAGGTTGATCACCTGCGCGATGAGATAAAAGAATCCAAAGGAATACCCGCCGGTGTAATCGGTATTGGTGGCGGAAGCATTCTGGATATTGCCAAGGCCGTTTCACTAATGTTTACCAACGAGGGCTCTTCCGCTCAATATCAGGGCCTGAATCTGATTAAAAATCCCGGAGTGTACCACGTTGGCGTGCCGACTATTTCCGGAACCGGCGCCGAATGTTCTTCAACCGCAGTATTAACGGGGCCTCAAAAAAAACTGGGAATCAAATGCGAATGGACGGTATTTGATCAGGTAATACTCGACCCGGAACTGACTGCTACCGTACCTGCGGAAAAATGGTTTTACACGGGAATGGATACCTACATCCATTGTATTGAATCGGAAAAAGGTATCATGAACAATGCATTTAGCCGTGCCTTTGCCGATGAAGCGCTGAAACTTTGCCGGGAAGTTTACCTTGGCGCATCTGCGGGACAAACTCCCGAAAATGATGATAAACTTATGGTTGCTTCGTTGATGGGAGGAATGAGTCTTACTTATTCTGAAGTCGGGGTTTGTCATGCTTTGAGTTACGGATTGTCCAAAATTCTGGGTTATCGTCACGGCTATGCCAACTGTGTGGCGTTTCAGCATCTGAATGATTTTTATCCGGAGGGTGTTTCAGAATTTCAACAAATGCTTGCAAAACACAAGATACGTCTGCCACAACATCTCAGCCGTGAATGGAGCGAATCGCAGATTCATGCCATGGCTGAAGTGGCTTATAATCTTCCGCACATGTGGCATCATGCACTGGGAGATGATTGGAAGAATCAGATTAGTGTGGAATCCGTTACGGCACTTTATAAAAGATTATAATGAGCAAAAAGAAAGTACAAGTCGGTCCTATTGTTTGCGGTGACGATACGCTGTTCCTGATTTCAGGGCCGTGCGTAATTGAAGACGAAACGGTAATGATGGAAACTGCCGAACACTTAAAGAAAGTTTCTGAAACGCTAAAGATTCCGGTTATTTTTAAATCTTCTTTTTCAAAAGACAACCGGAGCAGTGTTTCTTATTACAGAGGGCCGGGACTGGAAGAAGGACTGAAAATGCTGAACCGCATCAAAAAAGAATTCGGATTTCCGGTGTTAACCGATATTCATTATCCTCAGCAGGCAAAACCGGTAGCAGAAGTTTGTGATGTAATTCAGATACCGGCCTATTTGTGCATGCAAACAGAGCTGATGGAAGCGGCTGCCCGAACCGGTAAAGTGATCAACATAAAACACGGACAGTTTCTGGCGCCCGAAAACATGAAACATCCCGTAAAAAAATGCGAAGATTCCGGCAATGACAGAATCATTGTAACGGAAAGAGGTTATACCATGGGGTACAATGACCTGGTGGTGGATCCGCGAAGCTTTTATCATTTGGGGAAATTAGGTTATCCTGTTGTTTTTGATATTACGCATTCCATTCGGAAATACGGAATACCCAGTGCAGACAGTCGCGGCGGCGCCCGGGAATATCTACCGGTACTAAGCAGGGCAGGCGTGGCCGCCGGAGTGGATGGTGTATTTATTGAAACACACCCTGCGCCCGAAAAAGCGCTTTGCGATGCGGCAAGCCAGCTTTGCGTTTATGACCTGGAAGAATTTCTGAAACCCGTTCTGGAAATTCATGCCGTGGAAGTAAAATACCGGAATGCCGGATCATCTTACATTTGATAAAATTTTAAACGAGAAATATGGAACTCTATCTGGATTCAGCCAACCTGCAGGAAATTGAAGAAGGCTTTAAACTTGGATTTTTAGACGGACTGACGACTACACCTACCTTTATGCAACGGGAAGGAATTACCGATATTGACGGGGTAATTGTAAAACTTTCCCGCATGGTTCCCGTACTTCAGATTGAAGCGCTGGGAAATACAGCCGAAGAAATTGTTGCGGAAGCCAAAAGGCAACTGGCGCTGGGATTGAATCCGGAAAAAACGGTGTTTAAAATTCCGGTCTCGCTGGAAGGGGTTCGTGCCTGTAAATTGTTACGTAACGAAGGGCTTTTGGTGAATGTTCATCTGGTATATACTTTACAGCAGGCCTATATGGCCATGCATGCGGGAGCCAACTATGTTTGTCCGCTAGTGGGCAGGCTTCAGGATCAGGGGCATGATGCGCTGGCATTGATTGAACAGTGCGTAAAAGCCGTAGAACGTTATCATTATCCTACCAAAATTATGTTCAGCTCCGTGCGGCATGTGGAACATGTACGAAATGCCATCAATCTGGGCGTACATACGGTAACGGTACCGATGAAAGTATTAAAAGCACTCACGGATAATAATCTCACCTATCTGGGTACGGAACAATTTTTCCGCGATAACCGATTGATGACGGTAAAAGTAAAAGATATTATCAACGGAATTAATCCCCTGGTTATCGAAAATACTTCTTTAAAAGATGCCATCATAAAAATGACGGAATACGGATTCGGCGCCGTAACCGTTGTAACTCAGGAGGGCAACATCAAAGGCGTATTTACCGATGGTGACCTTCGCCGCCTGCTGCAAAAAGAAGGAGAACATATTCTGGACAGACAAATAGGGTCTTTAACATTCAAAACACCCATCACCATAGATTCAGACGCTTACCTTAACGAAGCCGTTACGGTTTTCAAACGAACCAATGTAGATACACTTCTGGTGACAGAAAACGGAAAACCGGTAGGCATGCTTGATATTCAGGATCTGAACTGATTGCCGATGAACTCTACTCATCATTTTTCAAATATTCCGTTTTCCGGACGTTTTCTCAGTTCGGCAGATGGCATTAAAAAAAAATTTAAAAAAATAAAGGCTTTTTTGTATGATTGGGACGGTGTATTTAATGACGGCACGAAAAACGCAGACGGCAGCCCTTTCAGTGAAGTAGATTCCATGGGGACCAACTTATTGCGTTATGCCTTATTTCTTGATGAGAAAAAAGTTGCTCCCGCCGCTATCATTACCGGAGTAAATAATCATACAGCGCTTCGCTTTGCTCAACGGGAACATTTTCAGGCCGTTTATTTTGATATAAAAAATAAAACGGTGGCATTTCGGCATTTTCTTGAATTTCATAAACTGCAAGCAGCTGAAGTTGTTTATTTTTTTGATGATGTGGTGGATCTTGACATAGCCCGTTATGCAGGGCTTCGTATTTTTATTCCTCATCCGGCTACTCACCTGCTTACAGAATATGTCCGACGTAACGGCCTGGCAGATTATATTTGTTTCTTTTCCGGCGGACAACATGCCGTTCGGGAAGCTGCCGACCTGCTTTTATATCTTTCCGGGTATTATGAACAGATAATACAGGAGCGTTCCGCCTTTTCCAAACAATACGAAACGTATCTGACAGAAAGAAAAACAATTGAGACAAAAATATTTCATGCACCTTCCGAAACCGGAATAAAAGAGTTGGCTTTATGATTGCCGGAATCATTCCTGCCCGTTATGCGTCCACCCGGTTTCCGGGTAAGCCTTTAATTGATATAAAGGGCAAATCCATGATCCGACGGGTATATGAACAGGCAATAAAGGCGGAAAGTTTGTCGTTTGTTGCCGTAGCCACCGACGATGAACGAATTTATCAGCATGTCAAATCGTGGGGTGGGCATGTTATCATGACTTCTGCACAGCATCAGAGCGGAACGGAACGATGCCTTGAAGCCATAAAAAAAGCCGAAGGGAATTTTGAATATATCATAAACATTCAGGGCGATGAACCTTTACTGAATCCTGAACAAATTAACCAATTGGCTGCCGCACTGAAGTCAGATTCCGTAGAAATTGCCACGCAAATAAAAAAAGCAGAGCGGTATGAATGGCTTGCCAACCCCGGCGAGGTGAAGGTAGTCATCAATTCCCGTAAAGAAGCGCTTTATTTCAGCCGTAATATTATTCCTTATGTAAAAGATATTCCTGAAAACGAATGGCACAAGGCATTTACGTTTTTCCGTCATGTGGGCCTCTACGCTTACCGGAAAGACATCCTGGAACAAATTGCCAGTCTCCCTGCTTCTCCCCTGGAAAAAGCCGAATCGCTTGAGCAGTTGCGCTGGCTGGAAAATGGATACCGGATTTTATGTGTGGAAACAGAATATGAAAGTCTTTGTGTAGATACGCCGGAAGATTTTGAAAGAATTCTTCCATTGATAAAAGAATAAGATTTCCGAAATTTTTAAAATCAGGTTTAAAACCCAGAATAAATGATTTAACATGATCTGTCTGAAATTTTTCTAAACCAAAACTTCAATTTCATACTCAATTTAAAAACTTAAATTTAAGCTTTAGATAATATTGCAAAAAAGACCTAAATTAATTTCGTATTGTAACAAATAATCCGAAAGCATCCAATATGCAAAAAGAAAAAATTCTGGTCATTGGCGCCAGCGGTCAGATAGGTGTAGAACTCACACTGGCGCTCAGAAAAAAATACGGCAATGCGAATGTACTGGCATCTGATTTACGGGAACAAAATCCGCTGCTGGAAGGAACCGGTCCCTATGTAACACTGGATGTAATGAATAAAGAAATGCTGCATGTACAGGTCATTCGCCAGGGCATTACTCAGATTTATCATTTGGCTGCCATCTTATCCGCAACAGGAGAAAAAAATCCTTCACTGGCCTGGAACCTCAATATGCAGGGATTGCTGAATGTGCTGGACATAGCCCGCGAAGAAAAACTGCATAAAGTATTCTGGCCCTCTTCGATTGCCGTTTTCGGGCCTACCTCGCCCAAAAATAAATGCCCTCAGCATACCATTATAGAGCCCGTCACTGTATATGGCATCAGTAAATATGCCGGAGAATTCTGGTGCAACTATTATCATCGCCGCTACGGAGTGGATGTGCGAAGTCTGCGCTACCCCGGACTTATTTCCTATAAATCTTCGCCGGGTGGCGGCACTACGGATTATGCCGTAGAAATATTTCATGCGGCGCTGGAAGAAAAAAAATTTGTTTGCTACCTCGAAAAGAATACTTACCTGCCTATGATGTATATGCCCGACGCCATTAGGGCCACAATTGAACTGATGGAAGCACCGAAAGAAAATCTTTCCGTCCGCACCTCATACAACATCTCGGCCATGAGTTTTTCACCCAAAGAAATAGCTGAAGAAATAAAAAAACATATTCCGGAATTTAAAATAGAATATCGTCCCGATTACCGCCAACCGATAGCAGAAAGCTGGCCGCAAAGCATTGATGATTCCATAGCCCGGAAAGACTGGGGTTGGAAAGAAAAATACAATCTTACCGAAATGGTGAAAGATATGCTGAAGAATCTCAAAAAGAACCGACAATAAAGCGGGAGATGTGAAACAATAAACAATATGCTAAAATAAAGTCTGTTTGTTCTAATGTTTAATGAGCCTGAAATGTAAATTTTTATCATATTCTTTTTTTCCATCGCATCTCCTATATTTTTCTATTCCGGAAAGCGTATCATTTTTGTATATTTCCATAAAATATCATTAGGTGAAAAAAAGTAAGATTTCACCCAACGAATTCTCCATTGTGCTTGATTTTATTACACAAATTTTTTCTCAGCAGCCTTTTCTTCCAGGAGCAATAGAAGGAAAAAAACGAACAAAAATATTTATGAGCATTGCACTGAATTTTTTGAAAAAGCTGAACAGTTTTCGCCTTTTTTCCCTGAAAAACAATCATGAAGAATTCATCGGGGCGGCAATAACCGCAGACTTTTCCGACCACGGATCCCGACTACGGCAACTGGTTTTTGCATTATATATTCTGTTTCGCCTTGGTTTTCGCACGTTACAAGCACTGCTAAAAGCCGGAAAGGCAAGGCCTTCTTTCAAAGATAAAATTCTGGAACTTCATGTGCTGGCCGTACATCCGGAACTTCAGGGAAAAGGAATCGGTTCTTCGCTTTTGAAAATGATAAACGATTATATGATGAAAGAAGGCTATAAAGGCCTCGTATTTTTTGTTGAATGTAACAGTGCGGCTTATTCTTTTTACCGGAAGGCAGGTTGCATTGACCTGAATTATTTTACCGTATCAGACATGAAATTTTTCTGGATGAAAAAAGAAATTTCATAACGTAAACCTTGTTTATTCAGCAATCTTAGCAAATGCTTTTGCGGTGTAAAAAGCAATATCCGATGCCGTCAGTCCTTCTTCCGATAAATCGGCAGCCGCCAGGTCGCCGGCCAACCCGTGAACATAAACACCCAATACGGCAGACGCAAAAGAAGAATATCCCTGAGCCAGCAAAGATGTAATGATACCGGTAAGCACATCGCCGCTGCCTGCCGTAGCCATTCCGGCATTTCCCGTAGCATTAAAATAGCCTTTGCCGTCAGGCGAAGCGATAAATGTATGATGCCCTTTCAAAACAATAATGCATTGCAAACGGGCAGAAAACTCTTTTGCTTTATGTATTCTTTCGTAATCGTTTGCCGATGTGCCCGCTAACCTTTCAAATTCCCTGGGGTGCGGGGTAAGTACAGATTGCTTCGGAATCAGGGAAAGATTGTTTTTTTCAGTAGATAAGATATTCAGGGCATCGGCATCAATCACTACGGGTTTACGAAATCCGGTCAGTAATGCAAATAGCATTTGGGCAGTTTCTTTCGCGGTACCCAACCCCGGCCCGATTCCCAACACATCATACCGGCCTGTGTCATCAGGCAGGCAGGAGATGTAATCATCGGAAGCGTCATCGCTGACCATGGCTTCAGGAACAGCCGTCTGCAGAATTTCATAACCGCAACGGGGTACATGACAGGTGAGTAATCCGACGCCGCTGCGAAAGCAGGCTTTGGCAGCTAATATCGCAGCCCCCATTTTACCTCGGCTTCCGGCTATCAGCAAGGCATGTCCGAAATCACCCTTATGGCTAAAGCGATTTCTTTTTTTATAGATTCCACGAATAATTTCGTTATCGGTTAATTCAAACTCTGTTTGCAAGGTTCGATAAAAATCAGGATGCAGTCCGATATCAAGTAAATGCACCGTGCCGAGAGCATCCTTGTTTTCAGACATCAGAAAAGCCGGCTTGTAACATTGAAAACTCAACGTATGAGTTGCTTTCACCATGGGAAAATTTTTACAAGAGGTATCGGCGAACATTCCGCTGGGAATATCAACCGAAACAACTTCGCAGCCTGATTGATTAATGTGTTCGGCCAAGGCGGCTGCCAGGCCTTCCAGGGGGCGGTTCAGGCCGGTTCCGAAAAGCGCATCAATTATCAGGGTTCCGGGGGCAAGAGCCGGAAGCTGACTTTTAGACTGGATATAATGGATTTCATGATAATTATATTGATGCAGCCGGTTCAGATTGGCCTGAAAATCGGGAGTTCCGAGATGGCCGAATTCCAGAATATAAACTACAACTTCAAAATTCTTTTTCAGCAGCATGCGGGCTATGGCCAGGCCGTCGCCTCCGTTATTTCCTTTTCCGCAAAAAACGGCTACGCGTTTGGCTTTGGGATATAATCTGACGATATGTACGGTACAGGCTTCAGCGGCACGTTCCATCAGCCGGAGCGAACTGACCGGTTCATGACCAATGGTATATTCATCCCATTCCCGGATTTGGGAAGCCGTAAGAATTTTCATACTGCGAAATTTGGCAAATGAAATTAATTAAATGTTTTTCTTTTTCCTTTTTTTAGGCTTTCCTTTAACGGAAGATGGCACTGATTTTTCAGACAAGGAATCTTTTACCGGTTGTTGCATATATTGTTCTTGCCGGTAATCGCCAAAAATATCATACGCTAACTGTGCGGCAGTATATATATTTTTATTAAACCGGTTTCCTGTAATAATAATCGTTACTTTTTCATCGGTGAGCCGGGCGAACGCCGTATTAAATCCATGCCATCTTCCAAAATGATATTTAACCTTCTTTCCGTTTGGCAAAAACTGTAGTCGCCATCCTAACCCGTAGTGATGTATTGAATCTTCCATATCATAGCCATAATAAGCAGAGTCTAACCATGACTGCGGTAAAATATTACCCTTGTATAACGCTTTATCCCACAAAAGCAAATCTCTTGGCGTGGAATAAATATTTTTATCCCCGTAAGTTCCGTCAAATATATCATAAGGCCAAAGAGTACCTTTTGCCTGAAAGGATGGAATAACCCGGGCTGTATCTGCCTGCACAAAAACAAAACTGTGGTTCATGCCCAGGGGTTGAAAAATATTTTCATGTATAAAGTCTGGAAATTTTTTCCCCGATATTTTTTCAATGATCAGCGCCAGCAGAACAAAATTCGTATTACTGTAAAAATGCTTTTTTCCGGGTATAGCTTCAGGCGGTGGCCTGCGGGAAATCAATTCATTAAGCACCGATTCATTGGTCATCCAATCTTCATCGATTTGTATTTTTTTATTTTTTCGCCTGATAAAATACAGATATTCCGGTAGTCCGCTTCGGTGATTTAATAAATGCCGGACCGTTATACCGTGATATGGAAAATGAGGAAAAAACTTCTGCAGGGTGTCATCCAAAGACAATTTCTTTTCATGTACCATTTTTAAAATGGCAGCCGATGTAAAGGTTTTAGTAGTTGATGCAATATGAAAAGGGGTGGTGGGAAGAATGGTATCTTTTTTCCGCAAATCGGCATAGCCCCGGTATGTTTCATAAATCACTTCACCGTCTTTGGCAATCAAAATGCCGCCGTTAAATGACTGTTGAAACAGCAAAGTGTCAAAAAGCAGATTCAGACGTCTGAAATAATTTCTGAAATCTTCTTTTTTTAAAACCGAAGGGGTAGGGGGGTACACATCCAAAGAATCATCCTTCTTTTTGCCTGCATGACCATGGTTGCGGCAAGAAGCCATGAAAAGCAAAAAAGACACCAGCCAAAAGAACGGATTCCGGAAAAGCGACAAACGGCAATAAACGTTTGTAAGAATAAAAACCGGGCTTACTCCTGATAAATTGTTCTTCATTATGCAATGAAAAAAATGAAAAGCAGCATACCTTAGCGCAAATAAACGAAAACATTTCACATGGCAGAACAAAAAACCAGTTATCCGAAAGAAAAAATCAAAATTTTACTTCTGGAAAATATCAGCGACACGGCAGTAAAACAATTCAGACAATATGGTTACAGCCAGATTGAAAAGAAAAATAAAGCGCTATCGGAAGTAGAATTATTGAAAGAAATTCAGGATGTCCACATTCTGGGCATCCGTTCAAAAACAAAAATTACCGATAAAGTACTTTCACAGGCCCGCAAATTACAAGCCATCGGCTGTTTTTGCATTGGCGTAAATCAGGTGGATTTAAAGTCGGCTACAAAACATGGTGTGGCGGTATTTAATGCACCCTATTCCAATACCCGTTCCGTTGCTGAATTAGTTATCGGTGCAGCCATAATGCTGATACGACGTATTCCCGATAAAAATAAAGCAGCGCACGAAGGAATCTGGTTAAAAGATGCAACGGGCAGTTATGAACTCAGAGGAAAAACATTAGGCATTATCGGTTACGGAAATATCGGAAGCCAGGTAAGCGTACTGGCCGAAGCCATGGGCATGAAAGTGTTGTTTTACGATGTGGTAAGCAAATTGCCTTTAGGTAATGCCGTGTCCGCCCGCTCACTGAATGAATTACTTCGGAATGCTGATATTATCACGCTTCATGTGCCGCAAACCGAACATACTAAAACGCTTTTAAATAAAAACAATCTGAAGTTAGTCAAAAAGGGGGCATTGATCATCAATTTTGCCAGGGGAGAAGTAATTGATCTGGATGCCCTGCGACGTTTTATTCTGGATGGCCATATCGGGGGCGCCGCCATTGATGTTTTTCCCTGGGAGCCTGAAAAAAACGGTGATCCTTTTAAAACTCCTCTTCAGGGACTTCCCAACGTGTTGCTTACCCCGCACATTGGCGGAAGTACGGAAGAAGCACAACGAAATATCGGAGAAGATGTGAGCGTAAAGTTGCTAAACTATCTTGAAAAAGGTAATTCATTTGGCTCTCATACCATCCCTGAACTCTCACTTCCTTCGCTGGAAGGCAGCCATCGGATTCTGCATATACATAAAAATGTACCCGGAGTATTGTCTGAAATCAACAGCCGGTTATCTGAACACAACATCAACATACTCGGACAATATCTGAAAACAAACGAAGAAATCGGATATGTCGTGCTCGATGTGGACAAAACCATTTCTCAAAGAGCAAAACAACTGCTTCAGGCAGTTAAACACACCATAAAAGTCAGGATTTTATACTGAAAGCATTAGCATAAACCATGAAACGAAAAAAGCGGTTGCCGAGGGTATTGCTTATTATTTCGATATGGATTATCGGATATTTTCTTTGGGCCGAAACTGACGTTATCAGAGAAGGTGCAACAGCACAAAAAGAAAAATTCCACATACCCGAAGAGCCTGAACTCATTGAATGGGGTTCGCTCAGCCGTAAGATTTTAATAGGAATTCAACCCTATCTTAATGCTGAAGATTACGCCACGGAATCCCGTTTTAAAAATACCCTTTCCACCTATTTTCAATTTCTTAAAAAGAAAGGCAAATGGCATGACTCTTCGGTGGTTGTTTTTCCGGAATACATTGGCACCTGGTTAGTGGCTTTACATGAAAAAAAAGGTCTCTATAAAGCCAAAACCATTTCAAAAGCAATGATACCGCTGGTGTTGCGGCACATCCCTGCCTTTATCAGAAATTACTTTCGCTCAACGGGAAAAGACAAATTCACGGAAGCCGTATTGCGCACCAAAGCCAAAAAAATGGCTTCCAGTTATCAATCCGTTTTTTCTTCACTTGCCTCTGAAAACCGCTGTACCATTGTGGCCGGTTCCATTGTATTGCCCGACCCCTATATTGATAAAAACGGAAATCTCAAGGTAAATCTTGCCGGTCCTATATACAACACGTCGGTAATTTTTCGTCCCGACGGTACCATCCAAACACCGCTTGTAAAGAAATCATTTCCCATAAACGAGGAGTTAAAATTCACAGCCTGCGGTAAGCCGGACACTGCGGCTGTTTTTGAAACGAAAAACGGCAAAATGGGAGTACTCATCTGTGCAGACAGCTGGTATCCTGAATCATATTCAATCTTGAAAAACCGTGTGGATTTTGTGGTTGTACCCTCATTATCCGGACCTGACAGTATCTGGCTCGGCAAATGGAATGGATACAACGGGTTTCCGCCCCCGGCCGATGTGGATAGCGGGCATATCGGAAAAATCAGTGAAGGGGAGGCCTGGCTTAAATATAGTATGTCAAAAAGAGCGCCGGAAAACAATATTCATTACGGATTAAATGTGTTTTTTTCCGGTAAATTATGGAATATGAAACCCGAAGGACGTACCATAGGAATTATAAAAGACAGCGTTTTCGTATCTGACCCTGCTTTTAGTAAAGGTAGAATTACATGTTTATATTTAACTGATTTAAAATAAAATAAATTATTTAACTAATTATTTTATTCAATAATTTCTTATGTATGATTGCATCATTGCGGGAGCAGGATATGCCGGGCTAACAGCAGCTTTAGAACTTAGAAAACATAATAAAAACATACTGATTCTTGAAGCAACGGAAAGAGTAGGGGGTCGGGTTTTAACCGAATGGAAGGATAATGATTATTATCTTGATCTTGGTGGTCAATGGATCGGGCCTACGCAAACGGAGATGTACAGATTGTGCAACTCGTTAAATATCCGGATTTTTCCGACTTATGCAAAGGGAAGGAATTCGTTAATTATAAATGGAAAACTTACCAGATACAAAAGTTTAATCCCTCCCTTATCCATCAAAAGCCTTTTTTATTTATACAGAGGTATTAAAAGATTGAATAAACTTGCCGGTACCATACCGTTACAAGGGTTGATTACGGAAGAACAAACAGAAAAATGGGGAAAAATCTCATTACAGGACTGGTTGAATAAAAATGTACCTGACAACAAGGCCCATGCTTTATTGAAATTAGCCCTGGAAGCTATTTTAGCTGCCGCGCCGGATGAAGTTTGTTTTCTTCATGCACTTTTTTATATCCATAGCGGCGGAAAACTGGAACGATTAATGGAAGTGCGAAACGGTGCACAACAGGACCGAATTTTGGGAGGCGCTCAGCTTCCCTGTATTAAAATGGCCGAAATCATAGGTTACGAAAATTTTCGTTTTAATACGAATTTAACAAAAGTGATTCAAAAAGAAAACGAGGTTGTTTTACAAACACCAGAAAATCAATATGTTGCAAAAAAATTGATTCTTGCCATGCCGCCTGTTGCGCTCAATTCAATCATATTTGAACCTGAACTGCCAGAAAAAATAAAATTTATTACAAATCACCAATGGATGGGCAACGTAATAAAGTGCTATGCCATTTATGAAAAGCCGTTCTGGCGTTTGAAAAATTTATCCGGATTAGCTGCATTGCCGGGAATGCCGGTATCCGTATGTTTTGATAATTCGCCTGCTGACGGACGTTTCGGGATTATTATGGGATTTTCATTGGCTGATTCGGCCAAAAAATTAATTAACCTATCACAGGAAGAAAGAAAAAATATTGCCCTGGAATGTTTTTCTTCATATTTAGGTCCGGAAGCTTTTGCATGTATCCGTTACACCGATTATTCTTTTCATCATCACGATTTTATAAAAGGTTGTTATGCTGGAATGTTTCATCCGGGAAATTTTGTTAATGATATTATCTCGGTTTATAAACCTTTTCGCAATATTCATTGGGCAGGCACCGAAACCAGTCCGGTTTGGTACGGTTATCTTGAGGGTGCCGTAAGAAGTGGAATCAGGGCTGCAAAAGAAGTATTAAACTGCTAATTTACCTTTTCTTCTTATAATTTATATTATGTTAAGTGGAAGATTTTAGTTAATATAATAATTGAGATTAATTAGTATTCACCCTTCCCTTCAATTGCTCAAATAAAATAACAAAGCCCGAGGCTGGCCCGGGCGGTAAATTTTTTTTGTTTAAAAATTTATTTTTTTTAGAACCATTATTGTTTTCTTAAAACCGTTTTGCATCTGCTTCAGCGAAAACTGATACGTTCCCGGGGGTAAATGTTCTATAGATAATGGGAATACATTTACTCCCTCATTTGAAATCAGATTTTTTTGCAGGTAGATTCTGCCGGCAGCATCAATAATATTCAGTTGCCAGTTTTCTTTTTTAGAACTTATGATTTTAATATTTGCCGTAGAATGTGACGGATTAGGATAAACTTCTATCCATCCGTCTTTCTCAGTAATATTTTTATAAATAACAATAATTGAGCTCAATTTTTGTGAGCCGTTTAAATCCTGTTGGGCTAAACGATAATAATGCCTGTTGCCTGAAAGCGGTTGATCGGTAAACTCATAGTAAAGCGGAGAATCGCTGTTCCCCCCTGCCGCTTTCGATTTTACAAAACCCACGGCAGCAAAATGTATTCCGTCATCAGAACGCATAATGTAAAAGCCGTCATTCTGCTGTTCATGGGAAGTTGTCCACCGCAATACATTTTGATTTTCTTTTCTGAATCCTGAAAAATGAATGAGTTTTACCGGTAGCGTGCCCGTCGGGGTAACGGAAGCCCATGTTGTTCCGGTTCGGATTTCATCAATAAAAGCATTTGGGGTTGCGGAGGAATTTCTGATACATATTGAAGCAAATGTTGTTGGACTGGTTGAACTGCTGGATTGATTGGATATGCCACCCGCCGGCTCGGACCCCCCCAGCGAAGTGGGATTTACCCAAATTGTTGCAATATCGTTTGAGGAACCGTTGAAATCATATTTTACAACAACAAGGTAGGTTTCGTTAAAATTCAGATCAACCGGAACATCCGTGTAATTTGCTCCTGTTCCACTTGTATTCTGAATTCCCAACCTGTAATTTGATCCGCTATTCACGGAACGAGCCGATACTCTGCCAAAAAGTATAGTAACTGAACTCCCTGATGTATTTCCAAAATGAATAAAATATCCGTTATCGCCGTGTGATGTACCTAATTGGGTGTTATCAATCACATTCAGCAAAAAAGAAAAATAAGCAACGGTTGGCGAACCAGTAATTTGTGTAGGCCTGTTGATATCTCTGGGAGTAGTTGTATTATTTCCTGGAATATTTATCCGGTTGCCTGAAGAACTGGCCAATCCTGAATAACTGAGACTGCCCGACACAACATTTATTGTTCCGGTGGTTGATGATCCGTTGCTGTGTGTTGTCCAGTTATTATTGTTACAAGATGAACCAGCGCAGTTTCCACCCACATTATCTCCTGCCGTATAATTAAAATCTTCGTAAAGCTGGGCATTTGAAACCGAGAAAAGAAAAAAGAAAAAAAGAAACAAAGAGTAATTTTTTTTCATGATGTTATTTTTTTTGATGCGATACCTGTAAAAGTATTGTTAGAAAATAAACAAAACATTAATCTATTATTAAAATACTATGTAATTTATTAGAATGGGAAAATCATAAAAAAATTGCAACATTCAGATTTTTATGCATAACATTACTGAATGTTGCGGTTCAATATTGAAAAGCCAAGAAATTTATTTTACTTCTTCATAAGGCACATCGGTAACATTATCCGTAGCGCCGTTGCCGGCTTCGGCGGTTTGCTGAGAGCCGGTTCCGTCTGTTGTTTGCTGACCTGATTTATAGATGTATTCGCTGGCGGCAGTCCATGCTGCATTCAGGCTTTGCATGGCCGATTCAACAGCGTTAAGGTCTTGTTGTTTATGTGCCTCTTTCAGTTGTTCGCAGGCATTTTCAATGAGTGTTTTTTTATCCTGCGGAATTTTATCTCCGTATTCCTTTAGCTGCTTTTCGGTCTGAAATATCAGGCTGTCGGCCATATTCAGCTTTTCAACTTTTTCCCGTGCTGCTTTATCAGCGGCTTCATTGGCTTTTGCTTCGGCCTTCATTCGTTCAATTTCTTCTTTTGTGAGTCCCGAACCGGCTTCAATGCGTATTTTTTGTTCCTTGCCGGTACCTTTGTCTCTGGCCGAAACGTTCAGAATTCCGTTTGCGTCAATATCAAAAGTAACTTCTATTTGCGGCACGCCACGCGGGGCAGGCGGAATACCGTCAAGATTAAATATTCCCAGGCTTTTGTTGTCTTTAGCCATAGTTCTCTCCCCTTGCAGCACATGAATTTGTACGCCGGGTTGATTATCGGTTGCCGTAGAGAATATTTCCGACTTTCTTGTGGGGATAGTGGTATTAGCCGGAATGAGCACGGTCATTACTCCGCCCAGGGTTTCAATTCCGAGGCTCAGGGGAGTAACATCCAGCAGCAAAATATCTTTTACCTCTCCGGTAAGCACAGCGCCCTGTATGGCAGCGCCAATGGCAACAACTTCATCCGGATTCACACTCTTATTAGGTTTTTTACCGAAAAATTTTTCTACCAGTTCCTGTACTTTCGGAATGCGTGTGCTTCCACCTACCAGAATCACTTCATCAATTTGCGAGGCAGATAAACCGGCATCTTTTAGTGCCTGCTCGCAGGGCTTGAGCATCCGGTTGAAAAGATGATCGGAAAGCTGCTCAAATTTGGAACGGGTAAGTTTTTTAACCAGGTGCTTAGGAATACCATCAACTGCGGTAATGTATGGAAGATTAATTTCCGTTTCCATGGAACCGGAAAGCTCAATTTTAGCCTTTTCTGCAGCATCTTTAAGTCGCTGCAAGGCCATAGGATCTTTGCGTAGGTCCACTCCTTCTTCCTTTTTAAACTCGTCAGCCAGCCAGTCCATAATTACCTTGTCAAAGTCATCACCTCCGAGATGTGTATCACCATTCGTGCTTTTTACTTCAAATACTCCATCGCCCAGTTCCAGTATTGATATATCGAAAGTGCCGCCTCCCAGGTCAAATACGGCAATTTTCTGATCATTTTTTCTTTTGTCAAGGCCATAGGCCAATGCAGCTGCGGTAGGTTCGTTCACTATGCGCCGCACATTCAGTCCGGCAATTTCACCGGCCTCTTTGGTGGCCTGACGCTGTGCGTCATTAAAATAGGCAGGTACGGTAATTACAGCTTCAGTTACTTCATGGCCCAGATAATCTTCGGCGGTTTTTTTCATTTTTTGTAAAATCATGGCCGATATTTCCTGCGGGGTGTACAATCTGCCATCAATGTCAATACGAACTGTATTATTGTCACCCCTTACCACACTGTAACTCCAGTGGCTGATTTCTTCAGTTACTTCATCATAACGGCGGCCCATGAACCGCTTTACGGACATGATGGTATTTTTCGGATTAGTAATAGCCTGACGTTTGGCAGGATCACCCACCTTGCGCTCACCGTTTTTCATGAAAGCAACTACCGAAGGAGTTGTTCTTCTCCCCTCGTCGTTAGGAATCACAACCGGTTCGTTGCCTTCCATAACCGCAACGCAGCTATTTGTAGTTCCAAGGTCAATTCCTATAATTTTTTTCATATTTATCAGAATTAATTCACAATAAATTATCAACCGACGTGCCGTAATTTAAAAACATGAAAAAATGACAGTAAAATATGGGATATTTTCTTAAGAATAACGCCCCTACCCCTGCTTCCTAAATCAAAAAAATGGAGGTAAAAAATGCTGTAAAATACCGGTGCTGTCCAACGTTGATTTGAAATGATACTCTGATACTTAAAGAAATTTATAATAATAATTAATGGATAACTACCTCTTTTACAATTTCTTTTCCAAAGGCTTCATTTATTCTTTGACGAATTTTTTCCCGTTGAAAAACCAGCTCTGTTTTTAAGGGTGCCACGGAAGTGTTTATGATTAATGTATCTCCGGATAGTTGAATTTTATCGGTATAACGGGCAATGGTTTTACCCATGATTTCTTCCCAAATATCTTGTATCTGCAGCGCCTGAATTCCGCTTTTGAGTCGGCTTCCCTCCAGAAATTTCTGTAAAGCTTCTTTTAAGGAATATTCGCTCATACTTCTAAGTTATAATGAAATCAGCTGAAAATTCGGGTCATAATGTTGAATAATATCCTGCATTCGTTTTGCATTTGTATCTGTAATAAAAACCTGTCCCTGATATTCTTTACAGGCAATTGTCAGTAAATTGTGTATTTTATGTTCATCCAACTTTTCAAAAATATCATCAAAAAGTAAGACAGGAGAGATTCCTTTTTTTCGGCTCAGCCATTCAAACTCGCCCAGTTTCAAAGCAAATAAAAGGCTTTTTCGCTGACCTTGTGAAGCTCTGTTTTTAAAAGGTTTACCGTTAACTGTAATAATCAGGTCGTCGCGGTGTATTCCTTCGGTAGTGCGTCCTGATTCTGTATCTTTTTTTAAATTTTGTTTTAATATTTCGTGCATATTACGGGTTTTCAGATCGCTGTAATATTCTATCTCAGGCGCTTCATCCGATCCCATAATTTTTTTAAACAATTCTTTTACAGTTTCAATAAATGGTTCCATATAGGCACACCTTGTTTGGTAAAGGATTTGCGAAACACGAATCAACTGTTCATCCAAAGTATTCAGCAGCTCATGATGGCGGGGTGCATAACCTCGCATCGTAAAAAGCAAGGCATTTCGCTGTTCCAGATATTTTGTGTAGATAATTATATTCTTTAAATAACCGGGATCACTTTGTGCTATCAGTAAATCCATAAATTTTCTTCGTTCTTCACTCCCGCCTATAATTAATTTTACATCATCTGGAGCTATGAATATACAGGGAAATTTTCCGATATGAGCAGAAAACTTATCGTACCGGATATCGTTTAAAAAAAATTCTTTTTTCCCGTTTTCTCTTAAAATACATACTGCATGTTCTTCTTTTCCTTGTACTGAAAAATAACCATCCAGCCTGAATCCCTGCTGCCCTTCTCTGACATGAAGATGATCCTGACGGGAAAAATAACTTTTCGTAAAGCACAGGTAATAAATCGCATCCAACAGATTGGTTTTGCCTGAACCGTTGGGCCCGCTTATACAAATAACTTTTTCCGAAAACGCAAAAGTTTTTATTTCATAATTCTTGAAATTAAATAAGGATATTTTTTGAAGTCTTAGCATTTTTTGCAAGTTAATCAGTACCTGAATATTCAAGTGATTTATGAGATATTTCTGCTGAAATTTATGTACTGATACATATAAAGTCGAACCGGCTTTGAACAATATTTAGCGGATTTACCCTTATTTTTGCGGCTCAAAATCAAACCGTGGCCTTAAAATTTTCAAAAGAAACCTATCTCTATTGGTACGAACTGATGTACCTGATTCGCCAGTTTGAACTGACGGCAGAGGAAAAATATAAAATGGAAGGTAAAATCAGGGGCTTCTTCCATGCTTATGTGGGGCAGGAAGCAATTGCGGCAGGATGTATGACGGCTACCCGTCCCGAAGACTTATTTATAACCGGATACAGAGATCATGGACTGGCTATTGCCAAAGGTGTTTCTGTGGAAAGTTGTATGGCTGAACTGTATGGAAAAGCCACCGGCTGTGCCAAAGGCAAGGGAGGCAGTATGCACTTTTTCGGTAAAGACGTTAATTTTTACGGAGGGCATGGGATAGTAGGCGCTCAGATTGGAACGGGAGCCGGACTGGCATTTGCCGAACAATACAAAGGAACGGATAATGTGGTGTTGTGTTTTTTTGGCGACGGCGCTGCCCGACAGGGAATGTTGCATGAGGTATTTAATATGTCCATGCTCTGGAAACTTCCCGTAATTTTTATATGCGAAAACAATAATTATGCGATGGGCACATCGGTTGAACGTTCTTCAAATGTTGTAGATATATATAAATTAGCTGCAGCCTACGAAATGCCCGGTGATGCCATAGACGGCATGAAACCCGAGAAAGTACACGAAGGCGTAAGTAAAGCCGTTAAACGAGCCAGGGAAAAGGGCGGTCCTACCCTTCTGGAAATAAAAACTTACCGCTATAAAGGACACTCTATCAGTGATCCCCAGAAATACAGAACCAAAGAAGAAGTGGAAGAATACAAATCAAAAGACCCGATTGAACAGGTCTTGAAAACTATTCTGGACAACAAATTAGCTACTTCAGATGATATTGCAGCCATTCAGAAAAGAGTTGATAACAAAATTGCCCAGGCAGTACGATTTGCGGAAGAAAGTCCTTTTCCCGATAACAGTGAAGTGTTGAAAGATATTTATATGGACCCGAACTATCCGTTTATTACCGATTAAAATTTTATTTTGATTATGAGCGAAACCAAACAAACCTCCGAACTCAATCAGGAAGTTATAATAGAAAAAGCCAAAGACTTCTGGACCCGGCATAAAAAAATCATTACCATAGCCTCTCTGGCAATTATTGTTGTGGCAGGCGGATGGTATATTTACAGACATTATTTCATTTTGCCGAAAGAAATCAAAGCACAGGAAGCCCTGTTCAGAGCCGAAGAGTATTACAGAAAAGATTCTGTGATGAAAGCCCTGAACGGCGACGGTCAGAATCCCGGATTTTTGAAAATTATTGACCGCTACAAAGGAACAAAGGCGGCCAATCTGGCTAATTTTTATGCCGGAAGCTGTTACATAAAACTTAATGAAAACGAAAAAGCCATCAGGTATCTGAAAAAATTCAGCTCTGCTTCCAAACCGGCTAAGGCTCATGCGTTGAAACTCATGGCCGATGCTTACGGCGATCTGGGGAAAACAAAAGAAGCATTGGAGTATTACAAGAAAGCATCAAATGCTTTTGAAAAGGATGAGAATTTTGCATCCGAGTGTCTTTTCATGGCTGCTTATCTGGCTCATAAAAGCATGAATGATAAAAATACGGCTATTGCCCTCTACAAAGAACTGAAAAAAAGATTCCCCCGTTCTTCTTACAGCTATGATGCCGATAAATATTTAGCGATGCTTGGCGTTTATAATACAGACTAACCCGCTATGGCAGCATCTACCCAACATACATTATTCGAAAATCTGACAGGCATTCTCAAAAAGAATGCCTGTATCGTATTGGTCAGAACGGAATGGAATGCCTCTGTTGTAGATGAACTGGAAAAGGGCTGTACGGAAGAATTAAAACGGCTGGGTGTAAAAAAAATTATTTCGCTGAAGGTTCCCGGTGCCTTTGAAATTCCATTTGCTATCAAACAGTACTGGGATAAATCTCCTAAAAAGAAAAAACCCGACGCCTTTATTGCTCTGGCCTGCATCATCCGTGGCGAAACTTCACACTATGATTATGTTTGCAAAGCCGTAACGGAAGGAGTACTGCAACTGAACCTTTTACTTCCGGCACCCGTTATTTTCGGCATACTTACGGTAGAAAATGAAGAGCAAGCCTGGGAGCGAGCCGGCGGTAGGCACGGACATAAAGGAAAAGAAGCGGCGGCATCGGCAGTAAAAATGATTCAGTTAGGAAATTTAATTGAAAAAGAGTGAGGGTTCAGCTTTTCATACCCTGTTTTGTTGACCAGCTATTTCCCGATACAGCTTTCAACATGATGAAAGTGCTGGAAAAAGCGGGATGTAAACTGATGTATAATCCCCGCCAGACATGCTGTGGCCAGCCTGCATTCAATGCCGGTTTTCGCAGTGAAGCAAAGGCTGTTTGTACGAAATTTCTGAATGACTTCTCGGGCTCGGAGTATATTGTGTGTCCCAGCGCCAGTTGTGCCGGCTTTGTCAGAAATTACTTTGGATTGATGTTTGACAATTCGTCTCTGCATCACGAAGTACTGGACCTTAAAAAGCGAATCTATGAGTTCACAGAATTTATGGTAAAAGTGCTGAATATTGAAAATGTGGGCGCAGTGTTCGCGGGTAAAGCCACCTATCACGACAGTTGCGCAGCACTGAGGGAATGCAGAATCAGAGAAGAACCGAGAAAACTGCTGGCTCATGTAAAAGACCTTGAACTCGTTGAAATGAATGATACCGAAACCTGTTGCGGTTTCGGAGGAACCTTTGCGGTGAAGTTTGAGCCGATTTCAATTGGTATGGCCGACTATAAAGTGGATAATGCTATGGCTGCCGGAGCCCGATATATCATTTCTACGGATCTTTCCTGCCTCATGCATCTTCAGGGTTATATTCAGCATAAAAACCTTCCTCTGCAAACCCTGCATATTGCTGATGTTTTGGCCAGCGGTTGGTAATCTATGATAACTATAACGATTCATAGCGGTGAATTTTTTAATTTTCACTTCCAAATATTAAGTCAATGAATTACTGGTTAGTAAAATCCGATCCGGAAGAGTACGGATGGCAGGATCTGATACGAGAAAAGCAAACCTGCTGGAGCGGGGTGAGAAATTTTACCGCCAGGAATTATCTGTTGCAAATGAAAAAAAACGACAAGGTGTTTTTTTACCACAGCAGCCAGGGTAAGCAAATTGTGGGTATTGCCACGGTGGTAAAAGAAGCTTATCCCGATCCCACCACGGAAGATAACCGATGGATGGCGGTGGATTTAAAACCTGTAAAACAACTGAAAAAACCTGTAACACTTGAAGAAATTAAAAAAGAAAAAAAACTCTCCGCAATGGCATTGGTTCGCATGAGCCGTTTATCGGTACAACCGGTCAGTGAATCGGAATGGAACATTATTTTAAAAATGGCAGGCGAAAAAATGGGATAGCTTTATTTTTAATTTCATAAAAAAGCCCGGAAATACCGGGCAAAAGGAAAATTTTTGCAGAAAAATAGAGCGTTTACATTTTTCTTTCAGCCAAAGATTCGCTGCCAATTTTATTCAGCGGGTTGAGATTCCGTGGCGGCGGCTTCTTCGGATTTTTTCTTCTTTCCTCCTCCCCTTCTGGTTTTCTTTTGCGCTGCCGCTGTTTCCGATTTTCCTTTACCGTAAATCTCATTAAAATCAACCAGCTCTATCATGGCCAGTTCGGCATTGTCGCCCAGCCGCCTGCCTAATTTAATAATACGGGTGTAACCTCCCGGGCGCCCTGTTACCTTGTCGGCTATCACGCCGAACAATTCTTTAATGGCTTCTTTATCCTGAAGGTAACTGAAAACAACACGTCGCTGGTGTGTGGTATTGGTTTTGCTTTTTGTAATCAGCGGCTCAATGAACACCCTGAGCGCTTTGGCTTTAGCTAAGGTAGTTACAATACGTTTATGCCGGATAAGGTGGCAGGCCAGATTTTTCAACAAGGCTTTTCTGTGCTCTCGTGTACGGCTCAGATTATTTATTTTATCACCATGTCGCATAATTCACAAGTTGAAATGAGTTTAAAAAAAAAATTTCCGCTGCAGTTTATAATTCATTTACGTCTATGCCCAGCTTGGAAAGGTCCATACCGAAATGCAGACCTCTTTCAGAAAGAACCTGCTCAATTTCGGCCAGCGATTTTTGTCCGAAATTCCTGAACTTCATCAGGTCTTCCTGCTCATACTGAACCAGTTCGTGCAAGGAGTTGATTTTTGCTGCCTTCAGGCAGTTGAAGGCTCTCACCGACAAATCCAGGTCTTCAAGCGGAGTTTTGAGTATTTTCCGAAGCTGAAGCGTTTGTTCATCTACAATATCCTCTTTCTTTTCTTCCTTATTGTCAAAGGTGATGTTTTCGTCGGTAATAATCATCAGGTGCTGAATCAGAATACGGGAAGCCTGTTTTACGGCTTCTTCGGGGTGAATGGTTCCGTCTGTTGATACTTCCAGAATGAGTTTTTCAAAGTCGGTTCTTTGCTCAACCCTTGTATTTTCAATGGTATACCTTACGTTTTTGATAGGCGTAAATATGGCATCCATGGGAATATATCCAAGGGGCATATCTTTCGGCTTATTTTCTTCGGCCGGAACATATCCTCTTCCTTTGGCAATTACGATTTCCATCTCCAGTCGGGCCGTCGAATCCAGCGTACAAATCAGATGGTCCGGATTGGTAACCTGAAAAAAGTTGCTGGCTTCCCCTATCATGCCCGCGGTAAACTCTGTTTTATTTTTTATGGAAATAAGAATTCTTTCCTGATGTACTTCCTGCTCTACTTTCTTCTTTAAGCGAACCTGTTTCAGGTTGAGAATGATTTCTACTACATCATCGGAAATCCCTTTTACGGTAGTGAATTCATGCTCCACACCTTCAATTTTTACCCCGATAATGGCATATCCTTCCAAAGAACTTAACAATACCCTGCGCAAAGCATTACCGATGGTTACTCCGTAGCCCGGTTCGAGCGGACGGAATTCGAATGAACCTTCAAAGTCAGTTGCTTTCTGAAGTATGATTTTATCGGGTTTCTGAAAATTTAAAATTGCCATAATTTCTGTTGTATTTAAAATTTATAACGTAAACGGATGAAGTGTCAGAATTTTTACTTTGAATATAACTCTACTATCAGTTGCTCCCTGATATTTTCCGGCACGTTTTCTCTTTCGGGATAGGCCAGAAATGTACCTTTCATTTCGGTTTCGTTCCAATCCAGCCAGTTGAATTTGGGATTTTTACCCTTCATATTACTGGTTATGGAAGTTTTGGATTTGCTGCTTTCCTTTAATGAAATGACATCTCCGGGTTTTAGCTGGTATGAAGGAATATTGACCACCTCGCCGTTTACTTCAATATGTTTATGACTTACCAGCTGACGGGCGGCAGGACGGCTGGGTGCCATACCCAGGCGGAAAACCGTATTGTCCAGACGGGCTTCGCAAAGTTTGATGAGATTTTCGCCCGTTACGCCTCTGCGGCGAGCTGCTTCTTCAAATATTTTTCTGAACTGGCGCTCCAGTATGCCGTAGGTATATTTGGCTTTTTGCTTTTCTCGCAACTGAAGGGCGTATTCGCCTAATGATTTGCGCTTTCTTTTGTCGCCATGAATACCGGGAGGATTGCTGCCTTTTGTAAGCCATTTACCGCTTCCCAGAATAGGTTCTCCGAAAATTCTGCAAATGCGGGTCTTTGGACCTGTGTATCTTGCCATAATGAATATTCATTTCCGCTTTTTAAACACCGGCGGACTGATCGTTAAAAGCGGTAAAAATGAATCAGCCGCCCTTTCTTTAAATGAATATCTTGAATATCTTTAATTAAACTCTTCTGCGTTTTGGCGGTCGGCATCCGTTGTGGGGAAGCGGCGTAACGTCTTTAATCATCACTACATCAATACCTGCCTGCGCTATGGCTCTGATGGCGCTCTCCCGACCGGCTCCCGGCCCTTTAACATAAACATCTACTCTTTTTAAACCGGCATCAAAAGCGGTTTTTGCCGCATCGGCGGCTGCCATTTGTGCGGCGTATGGAGTATTCTTTTTTGAACCCTTGAATCCCATTTTACCCGCACTGCTCCATGAAATCACCTGTCCGGATTTGTTTGTAAAACTGATGATAATATTATTGAATGAGGCCGTTATATGCACATCACCGTAAGGATCAACCTTTACAACTCTTTTCTTGGCTGCAGCCTTGGCGCTGATAGTTTGTTGGGATTGTGATTTTGCCATGTTTATTCGGGTAAATGTTTATTTAAGCAATTTGAATCAGATTATTTCTTCGGGGCTTTTTTCTTGCCAGCTACGGTTTTACGTTTACCTTTTCGGGTTCGGCTGTTTGTTCGGGTTCTTTGCCCCCTTACCGGCAGCCCTTTCCGGTGACGCAACCCCCTGTAGCAGGCAATATCCATTAATCTTTTAATACTCATCTGTACTTCCGATCTCAACTGACCTTCTACTTTAAATTCTTCCGTTATGGTGTTACGGATGGCGTTCAACTCTTCATCTGTCCATTCATGCACTTTTTTATCGCGGGGAATATTGTTTTTATCAAGAATGTATTGAGCAGATGAACGGCCGATTCCGTAAATATAAGTCAGGCCAATTTCTCCTCTTTTGTTTTTGGGTAAATCTACACCAGCAATACGAGCCATATAGTATTTATTAATTTAATTTATTATCCCTGACGTTGTTTAAACCGCGGGTTTTTTTTATTGATAACATAAAGTTTGCCCTTACGGCGTACAATTTTGCAATCTGCACTTCTTTTTTTAATAGACGCTCTTACTTTCATGTCAAAAAAATTTAAGTATTCGTCTGCTTTTTAAAATTGAAGTCAGACGAAAGGACTCATTTATTTATACCTGTAATTGATACGCCCTCTCGTTAAATCGTAAGGCGACAATTCCACACCCACTTTATCGCCCGGCAGAATCCGGATATAATTCATCCGCATTTTTCCGGAAATGGTAGCCAGAATTTCATGTCCGTTTTCCAGCCGGACTCTGAACATGGCATTCGACAGGGCTTCCACTATCGTTCCATCTTGTTTAATAAGGGGTTGTTTAGACATAAATTTTATAAAATTTTGACCGGAAACTGTATAAATTAAAATTTTTCCGGCGTGCAAAGGTAAGTGTATTTGAGCGAAAAAGAAAAAAATATTGATATTTTGTGTAAAACTCGGTGAATAACTGGTAAGCAGGGCCCTAAGAAGCCCTTTCGCCGATAATCCTATTGAATTTCAATGTTTTTCAAGGTGTACTTTTGTCATCTCATAAAAAAGGTTTTGAAGTTCGTGCACGCTGATCTGATGGTGAAATGTCCTTCTGTCTTCTCTCCACCACATGTCAATATGAGAAAAATTACCTTTTTCCGGGGTTACAAGCCTGAAAGAGTCTTTCTTGTATTTTACCCCGCCCTCGGTTTCCTCTTTTTCAAAGCCCAGTTTCAGCAGTTGCGTTTCGTCTAAAGGTATTGGCGTTATGTCTTCGGGGTTGTACCAGAACTCCTGAATGCCGTTATCAATCAATGCCTGATGTTCTTCCCCGCTTATGGCTTTTACCATCCCTTCACGTATCACTCCCTCGTCATTAACAAACACCAGGTCGCCGGGTTTTAGTTGGTTTAGTTTTATCATAGTAAAAATATTTTATTCCCGAATTTATAAATTGCCTGTTTTCTGAAAAATTTTTTTTTATCCAAAATTCTCATTAAGTAAGTTCAAGTCATAAGTGCAATTTTTTTAAGTAGCACTTGATTAGGAGTTAAGTAATTAAATTTTCTTACGGGTCTGTTGTTAATTTTATTTTCAATTTCTTTCACCATCTCATCGGTTACAAAATTAAGGTTTGTTTTCTTA
>JAOAGO010000090.1 GCA_026415715.1 Chitinophagaceae bacterium
TTTTTTTTGAAGATAAAAGAATGCTTGATAATCAATGCATTTCAATAGCAAATGTAAGCTTTTAAAAAAGTATCCCCTGCAAAGGATTGGTATTTGGCGGAGGTTTTCCCTCATCAAAGGGATTGTTTAACCAACGTTGTAATTCAATTTTCGCGAATAGATTTAATCGGATAAAAGCTACCAGGTTGGATAGATGCCAGTTGTATTTGGATAGGGCTTTAAGGGTTTTTAGGATAAGAATGGTAATCAGTGCGTCCAGATTTGAATCAGTACGGCATTTTCGGAGGTTCCGATGAAGGATTTAATATGTAACAACTGTTCTACATCCCGAAAGAAAATCTCTACCTGCCGGCGGCATTTGTAGAGTTGGGCAAAGGTGCCGGCTGTTCGGTTCATTTGATGGGTAATCCGTTCTATTTTTTGTTGGTTCCCCTCATCCCAACCCACTCCCCGCCTCAGTGGTTTAGGATACTTTTCTTTTGATGCTTCGTGCTTGAAAAGAATGATTTGGTCAATTAACAGATGCTGGTGTTGCTTTTCGGGCAGGTCTAACTCCCTTACCACATC
>JAOAGO010000091.1 GCA_026415715.1 Chitinophagaceae bacterium
TAAAGGAAAAAAGCCCTTAAAAGCTTTTTTCCTTTCCCTTTTAAAAAATTGCACTTATTTGTTGAACACAGCTATTAAGACGCTATTGATTTATATGCTTTTTGAAACTTCTGTTCATCTTACCCATTTCTCAATTCTTGCTGCTGACACTTATCAACTTTTGATGCTAAAGCTTCGCTTTTCATCATTCAAGGGTAAGGTTGTGAGTAAAGAAAAAACGGAAAGACACAAAACTGAGCGACGTGGTAATGAAGGTAAAAGGCTTTAAAGATTATCTAAAATAAAATATCAATTTGAATAACGTTTTATTCTGAAATTTTGAAACCGAAAAAAATTTTTTATAGACATAAAAGCCCCAGGCAAATGCCTGGGGCAAAATGTAAATTTTTAAATTAACTATTACTGTTTTTTTCGCAGCTCTTCCACTAATTTGGTTAATGCGTCTATTTGCTGCTGTTGTTTCTCCAGTTGCATCGTTTGCTGTTCAATCAGTTGCTGTTGTTCCTGAATGGCTTTTGTGAGGATAGGAATCAGTTCGGTGGTGTTCATTCCCA
>JAOAGO010000092.1 GCA_026415715.1 Chitinophagaceae bacterium
TTGTAACAGGGCAAATGCTGAAAGGAATAGAAAATTAAATCACCGACAGGCCGATAAGAAGGTTTAATTATTTAATTCTCTAACCCAGTGCTACTCAAAAAATTGCACTTATGACTTGAACTTACTATTCAAAAAAATTTTGTTTTTTTTTTTTTTTTTAAAGTTAACTTTGCAATAGGAATATGCAATTTTAAAAGAAAAAATATATTCGATGAGATATAGCTATATTTATATAAAATATTTTTTCATTTTGATTTATTTATTTTTTATTTCAGTAGTACACAGTCAGGGCAATCATGTTTTCAGCGGGCATGAGGCGGTGAATTATGGGGTGGTGGATTTAACGACGAGTACGTTGTGGAGTACGGTACGTTCTGCCACGCCAGGATTTTTCAGTGCGGTGGGGACGGCGAGTTACACTGGGGCGAGTGATAATCATAACATAGATGGTTATGTGAAGCATTATGTGACGGCGGCGGGTCAGGGTTTTGTGTTTCCTGTGGGGACGGGGAGTGATCTGCGAACGCTGCAGACGAGCGGTACGATAG
>JAOAGO010000093.1 GCA_026415715.1 Chitinophagaceae bacterium
GTATAGCGTAAATGGTCCCTGTACCTTATGGAGAAGGTTGTATGAAGAGTGAAGGTTCCTCTCGTATTTTCAGGATGAAATTTGCGGATATCTATCCTCTCTATGTCAAAAAGGCTGAGCGCAAGAATCGTACAAAAGAAGAGGTGAATCAAATTATTACCTGGTTGACGGGTTATGATCAGGCAGGATTGCAGCAACAAATTGAACAGGGTTCCGATTTAGAAACATTTTTTGAAAATGCCCCGGCACTCAATCCAAACGTTTCTCTTATAAAGGGAGTGGTATGCGGTGTTCGAGTGGAGGAAATAGAGCATCCGCTCATGCGGAAAATCCGTTATCTGGATAAGTTAATCGATGAACTGGCAAAGGGAAAACCGATGGAAAAAATTCTCAGGAGATGATCGATGTTTAGAACCATGAGAAGAGAGAAACAGGCATTGACGCCTCAACAAGTGGAAACTGTGTTGCGGCGATGTACGCACGGGGTTTTGGCATGTCTGGGAGATGAGGATTACCCTTATGCGGTGCCGCTGAGTTATGTTT
>JAOAGO010000094.1 GCA_026415715.1 Chitinophagaceae bacterium
GATGTGTATAAGAGACAGGGCTTCGAGTTCAGCTTTTGCTTTGGCTTCTTCTTCGGCTTTTTTCTTAGCGGCGAGTTCATCGGCGATGGCTTTATCGATGGCGGCTAGTTGGTCTTTTGGGTATTTTTCATTGGGTTTGTAGGATAGGGCTTCGTTATAGGCGTTTTTGGCGGTGTTCCAGTCCTTTTTGTTGAAGGCATCATCGGCTTTTTTGATAGCTGCGTTGTATTTGGCCTCAAGTTCAGCTTTTGTTTTGGCTTCTTCTTCGGCTTTTTTCTTGGCGGCGAGTTCGTCGGCGATGGCTTTTTCAATGGCAGCGAGTTGGTCTTTGGGATATTTTTCGTTGGGTTTGTAGGAGAGGGCTTCGTTATAGGCGTTTTTGGCGGTGTTCCAGTCCTTTTTGTTGAAAGCGTCGTCGCCCTTTTTGATAGCAGCATTGTATTTAGCATCGAGTTCAGCTTTAGCTTTGGCTTCTTCTTCGGCTTTCTTTTTATTGGCTAGTTCATCGGCGATGGCTTTTTCAATGGCAG
>JAOAGO010000095.1:0-265 GCA_026415715.1 Chitinophagaceae bacterium
GGGACTGGCATACTGTCATGTAAATATGATCTATGTCGGGACGCTCTTCTCTATCCACCTTGATTGAAATGAAATGCTTATTAAGGATTGTTGCCACCTCTTCATCCTCAAAACATTCTTTTTCCATAACATGGCACCAATGGCATGTCGAATAGCCTATTGAGAGAAATATGGGCTTGTCTTCACCGACGGCGCGGGAAAAGGCTTCAGGGCCCCAAGGATACCAGTCAACAGGATTATGGGCATGCTGAAGAAGGTATGGAGA
>JAOAGO010000095.1:275-521 GCA_026415715.1 Chitinophagaceae bacterium
ATTATTACCCAAAATTGATAAAACAATAAAAATTCAACGTTTGGAAATAGGAACAATTTCGTTCTTCACTGTCACATTAGCTCAAAATATACATAAAATTATCCTATCGGGAAATAGTTGCAAAGGAAACTGATTTGCTGTATACTAAATATAGTTGCAAAGGAAACTAATTTAAAGTGGGTGAAAAAGTTGAAAAAGGAACCAATAGGTAAATATGTTGCAGCAATATACAGGAATATGCAAAGT
>JAOAGO010000096.1 GCA_026415715.1 Chitinophagaceae bacterium
GGATTATCGCTTTTCCAAATAGCCGAATACAAGCAAATTCCATAAAAATTCATTTCTTTCGCTTTAAGTGCTGTAATAGCATTTATGCCTCCTCTTACAACAAATTTTTTACCTGTTTTATGTATTTCGGCAATTCGCATTGGATGATAACCAACATTAAATTCATTGGTTATAGGATTAAATACATTTTTCAAAATATAATAATCAAAACGATATTTTTCTTCATTAAAGGCATCTGACAAACGACTATACGAACGGGTGTGCACTAATTTTCTCTTAAAAATTTTTTCCTTTTGAAAAATGCACCAATTCTGAAATGTTCTTTTGAGATGCGTAGGCATAAAGTGAATACCTTTTAAATCAAACTTAAATGCCAAATGGTGGTGAGAATGAATAATAATTCTATTATGAAATGCTTTGGGGATATTTGAGATATACTCTTTCATTCTTCTTGTACTCATTTCGGGCTTATCAAGATGTAAGGTAGAAAGCCCTAATTC
>JAOAGO010000009.1 GCA_026415715.1 Chitinophagaceae bacterium
GGCCCAATGTGGCCGGCCAGCCTCTCAGCTCGGCTACTGATCATCGTCTTGGTGTGCCTTTACCACTCCAACTACCTAATCAGCCGCACTGCCATCTCTAAGCGTATTGCTACTTTGATACTGAAGCGATGCCGCTTCCGTATGTTATGGGGTATTAATCCGGATTTCTCCGGGCTATCCCCCACTTAGAGGTAGGTTCAGTACGTGTTACGCACCCGTTTGCCGGTCGTCAGCTCCTGTATTGCTACAGGACTGTTACCCCTCGACTTGCATGTATTAGGCCTGCCGCTAGCGTTCATCCTGAGCCAGGATCAAACTCTCCATAGTAAATGAGTTTCTCATGCCAACCGCGAAACACGGCCGCATGATGATTCGTTACGCTTGGCTTACCCGGATTTTATCGCCAAAGGCGATAAAACGCTACTGCTCCCATACTTTCAAAGATCTTTCTGAAACCCGTTTCAGAAACGGGAGTGCAAAGGTAGGGACTTTTACATTATCAACAAAATTTTACCCTACTTTTTAATTATCCTTTTACGATTGATATCAAATAACTTTTGAAAGGGAGAGCAAAGTTATATGCATTTAGAATTTTAGCCAATTTTTTTCTACTTCTTTTCTTCACATCATCATCACAGGTTATTCACTTAGTTCTCTGTGAACAGGTTGTCATTCACACCCGGAATGTTTATGTTCAATTCGTACTGAGTGCGGGAATCCAAAATGTGTTCAGGATAGGCCACCCTCATTAAATATAACCCATGTGCCGGGGCAGCAAAGCTGGTATTCTTATTTACACGTGATTCAATAATTTTTCTGAATTCATCCGGATTTATTTTTTTCCGCCCTACCTTCAGCATGGTGGCCACCAATGCTCTTACCATTCCTCTTAAAAAACGATTGGATCTTACCCTGTAAACCAAAAAACGATTTTTTGCTTCCCATTCGCTTTCAAGAAGCGTGCAATAAAATGTTTTTACCTGAGTATTTGATTTGGAAAAACTGGTAAAATCAGTATATTCTTTTAACAACTCAGCCGCCTGCTGAAGCAGGTCTATTTCCAGCCTATAGGGAAAATAAAGCGCCTTGCCCTGCCAGAAGGGATTTTTAAACTGATAAATGTAGTAGTGATATTCTCTCCATAATGCATCAAAACGGCAATGTGCTGCGTCGTTTACCGGATATATATCTTTTACACAGATGTCGGGGGGTAAAACGGCATTGAGCTGATAAACCAAAGGGTTTGGTTTGTTTTGTAAGATTGCCGTAAGCTCTGATTCTTCCAGATCAAAATGATAAAAATTCTGAACGGCATGCACTCCTTTATCGGTACGAGATGAACCGGTCAGTTCAATTTTTTTTCGTAAAACAAGCGCTGCAGCCTTTTCTAATTCTGATTGTATGGTGGTGGCGTTTTTCTGAATCTGAGATCCATGATATCGGGTGCCATCATACGCAACTTCAATAAAAAAACGAGGCATACGACTTCTGGTTTCTTACACCATTATTGCCTGATCATGGCTTTAAAACGGTTTATATAGTATTCATCCTGAAATGCACTGATTAACTGTTCAAAGTTTTCCCGGTCAGCCACAAAGGAATACGCCATATCAAAAAACTGATATTTTCCCGACTCTGTCTGAAACAGTTCGCTTAGTTCTTTTATTTGCATGACGGAAAAGCATTTGTTTTTAAACACTTTCCGGGCCGCATTTACCATTTCAAACTCATCTGTTTTGCTTTGCAGTTGTTTTTTCAGCCTTGTTAAATCATTTTTATCGGCATAATTCTTGCAGTCCGGATGAGAACCTGAATGCCGGCCGAAACCTTTCGTAATTTCATTTGTTTGCTTTTTCTGCATCAGCATAAACGTATCGGCAGCCGCGGTTTCCTGATTTTCCAGTTTGCGGAACAGGCTGTGGGCAGGATGGGGTATGAGAATTTTTATGGTATCGGCAGTTCCGTCTTCATACTCTTCTAAAAACGTTAGCCCGAAACCTTCGGTGGTTGAACTCTCCGACTTTTTTCTGATGGTTGATTTTTTATGCCACTCCGGTTTTTCCTTGGTCTTTACAGCAGGCACTTCTTCTGTGGGTTCACTTTGCATAAGAGTAATTTGTATGCCTGTGTCTTTCTTTTTATCATACATTTCGCTTTTTGTATCAGTAGCAGGGTTGATTTTTTCCGTCATTATTTCCATCGAAGCCTTTTGTACCGAATCTTCGCTGTACCCTGTATCTTCTGTTTTTTCGGCTATCGCAGTATCCTTACTTTGTCTTATCTGTGTTACAGGTTCGTTCTCTTCTTTTTTGAAATTATCAGGAATGGAACTATTCAATAAGTCCGGATCGCCGGTTGCCTGTGCCAGAGCCAAGGCAAAAGGCGAGTGTTTTGCGAGGTCTATATTTTCATGCATTTTCAGGCTATCGGCATCAGCTTTTCCCGGCAAAATGATTTCATTTGTTTGAAGATTCACTAAAGCCGCCTCATGATTTCCGGATTCCCTGAAGAGATATCCGTGATCTTTAGAGTTGATATGAATACTGAATGTGTACTCTTTATTCTGATGATTGCTCCTGCCGAGAATTAATTTATATTCTTTATTCATTAGCGATGGAATAATGACATACCCTTTATCGCCTGAATAAATGGCCGTATCATTTGTTTTTATATAGAAAGGAATCCTGTTTTCTGATTCTATGTAAATAAAATAAGTCTTTTGCGCCTGAACAGCCAATGAATGCAGTACCAAAAACAGAAGTATGCTGATTCGGAAAGACATAATTAATGTTCAAAAATACTTATTTTCATGTTCAGAGTTCGTTAAATTGAATGATGTAATTGTGAGAATTGTTCTTTAATTTGCTTCAGGAATTGCCCGATGATACCGTTTTGTGTTTTGGGGTTTCTTTTTATTTTTTTAATGCATTTGTCCGGCTCGGGGCAAACGGTTCAGATGGTTTCTTATACGTTAAAAGACAGGCTCCCTTCCAATTCGATTTACCGAACCCTTCAGGATAAATATGGTTTTTTATGGGTTTCTACCGAAAACGGTTTGGCCCGATTTGACGGCAGAAAATTTGAAACCTATACGACTGCCCACGGACTTCCGGATAATGAAATTATTGATATATTCACGGACAGTAATCAGATAATCTGGGCTATTCCCTTCAGGCGTTCACCCTGTTTTTATTTAGAAAATGAAAGCGTATTTGCCAGCGAAAACACTGATGCTGAACTGAAAGCCATTGATTTAGGAAATTCTCACAACGTTAGCGTTTTATCATCCGGCGGCGTTGCATTTTATAACCATCTTTTGGATATTTTTCTGTACAAGCAGGGAAAGACCACGGTCATAAAAAAAATAACATCTAAAAAAAGTTCTTTGCCCGTTAAAGTAATTGAATATGCACCGGAATCATTTCTTTGTGTGGCTCAGGACAGCTTGCGATATTTTATGCACAATGGCATTTATAAACAATTTTATTTCGGAGAAACATTTCAGAATATCTTATATCATTCCGGAAAAATTTTTCTTCAAAAAGGAAATCAGATAAAAGTTTACGGAATTAAAAAGCAAGGGGAACTTCATTTTCTGTTTCAAAAAGAATTTCCTTTTCCGATACAGATTTTTTGTTTTACCGGAAAACGGTTTGCCGTAACATCGGCCAACAGTTATACTTATCTGCTGGATAAAGACAATCTGGAAATCAGAGAAAACATCATAAATAATATACTGGTCAGAAATATACTGGAAGACAACGACGGAAACATCTGGGTATCCACATTGGAAAACGGACTGATTAAAATTCAACTGAAACGAATTTCTTCCTACACCGATATACCCGATTTGAATCAGCATTTCAATACCATATTAAAAAATAATAAAATTATCGTAGGAAATAATAAGGGGGAAATTTATGTTTATGACGGACTGTATGACATAAAAAAATCAATCTCGACAAATCCAACAACATGACCGCATGGATAAAAATATTATTCCTTTGCCGGAGGGTTATTTTGTAGCTTCTCAAAACGGTTCGTATTTGTTCAATCGTAATTTTTCACTAAGTAAACTGGAGTTGAAAGGTGCATTGAATCACGCCAATAAAGCGGCCATTAAATATAACGACACGCTACTTGTACTGGGCTCGCATGCCAAATGTGTAATTTATGATATAAAGACACGAAAAATAACCGATAGCGTTACAAAAAGAGTAACGGCGCTGGCCAAGGGTTTGGACGGAAATATTTATATCGGATCGGTAGATGGCTTATACCGATGGAACGGTAAGGAATTTTTCAGCTACGGAAGCCTGTACAAATAGCTAACTTATAGGGTAAATGCCGTAGCTTTTTCGCCGGATTCGCTGATTTGGGTTGGGCTATCCACGGATACCATATTGGTACTGCACCAAAATGAACTGATTGCCAAAATAAAGCTGGGCCGTGAAATACCGGGCAACTTATGTAAATCGTTTTACTGCGACCGGAAAGGAACGGTATGGCTTGGTACAAATAAAGGAATCAATCGGATAGAATATGCAAAGGGGCCATCAGAATTTTGTTATACAAATACTTTTTTTGGCGTGGCCGACGGATTGATTGGCGAACAGGTAAATGCCATTACCGTTTATCAGGATACGGTTTATGCAGCAACGGTAAACGGTATCAGTTACTTTCCGGCATCACTTTCACTGCCGGTTAAGGACATTCAAACTATTATAACCGGTATTCAGATAAATAACCTGAAAACAAATTTATCTCCAAAATATACCCTTCCCTATTATAAAAATGATATTACAATATTTTTTACCGGTATTGATCTTACGGGATATCAGCCCTATTTTGAATATAAAATAAATAACAGTTCGTGGGTGCCCGCAGAAAAAATTGAATTAAAACGGTTGGCATCCGGCACGTATGAAATCCGGATACGGGCCATCAGGCGTGACGGCACACCCTCAGAACAGTATGCAAAAGTTGTTTTCGTGATAAAAAAACCAATCTGGGAAAAAAAATGGTTTTGGATAGCTTTAGCTGCTCTCTTTTTTGGCCTGATTTTATATTACCTGCAAAAACGAAACAAAGCACAACAGGAAGCCGCCGTTCAAAAAGCTCTAACGGAAAAAAAACTGGCTGAACTGGAAATGCAGGCCTTAATGGCACAAATGAACCCTCATTTTATTCTTAATTGCCTGAATTCCATCAAAGGCTTTATTTTTATTTATGAAAAAAATTTTGAACAGGCCAATAAATACCTGGATACATTTTCCGAACTGCTGCGCAGCACATTGCTACATACCGAAACCACATGGATTACCGTGAGCGAAGAAAAACAATACCTGAAAAATACCTTGAGCTGGAAAAGCTGCGCTTCAGTAATAAATTTGACTATCATATTGAGACGGAAAGAGAAACTGAAAAATTAAAAGTGCCGGCCATGCTTTTTCAACCTTATGTGGAAAACGCTATCCGGCATGGCATTCGCCACCTGGAAAACAAAAAGGGCAAAGTAGAAATACGGCTTTTGCAGCGTAACGGTATGCTGGAATGCCGGATAGACGATAACGGAATTGGCCGGGAAAAGGCGCAACAAATCCAAAAAAACACACATATAGAATATCAAAGTAAAGGCATGCAACTTTCGCGGCGAAGGGCGGCCCTTTATGGTATTGATTGTGAAATTCTGGATAAAAAAAATGAAGAGGGTAAACCGGAAGGCACTACGGTTATTCTGAAAATTCCGCTGAACGAAATACAATTCTAAATCATGTCAACCATACAAACCATAATCATAGACGACGAAGCGATGAGCCTGCAATTGCTGAAAAACATGTTGCAGGAGCATTGCCCGCAGATTCAGATCATTGCCGAAGAAACCGACATCAAAAAGGGTATCGCGGCCATTAAAGAAACCGAGCCTCAGCTGGTATTTCTGGACATTGAAATGCTTCATATGAATGCATTTGAAGCGCTGAAAAAACTGGAGCCGTTGAATTTTGAAGTTATTTTTGTAACCGCATACAGCCGCTATGCTTTGGATGCTTTTGATGTTCAGGCCTGCGGTTTCATTACAAAGCCGGTAAATGCAGAAAAACTGATGACGGCGGTAAAGAACGCCTCGCGCCGTATTGAGGAAAAAAGTATAAACCGGTATTTATTTTCCCTTTTGGAAGCTGAAGCTTCTTCGCAGAAAATTCCACTGGCTACGCAAAACGGCTGGCAATTTGTAAAAATAGATGAGATAACCTATTGTGAGAGCAGCGGCAACTATACTCATTTTTACTTAAAAAACAGGGAGAAAGTTGTAGTAAGCCGCCAGATTGGTGAATACGAAAAACTGTTGCCTGAACATAAATTTGTTCGTATTCATGATAAATATATCATACAACTTTCCTTTATCAGAGAATGCAGAAAAGAAACGGCGGTGAGGTAATTCTGTAAGACGGAAAAGAGTTACCGGTAGCTTCCCGAAGAAAAGAAGATTTTCTGGCAAGATTTGAGCGGTGGATAAAAAGAAAATAGCAAAAATTTAATTCAACTTATCTTTCCCGAGGAAATTTTAAATTGAACGAATCCTTTCAGTACGACAATAATCGTTTTATTCTTTCTGCTGTTTTGTGTGGCCCGGGTAACATAGCCTGCTCCAAATGAATATTCATGGGTACGGCCGGTAAATTCAGCGATCCCAACACTTCTACCGGTGCATCCAGCCATTGAAAACAATTGGAGGAGATGCGTCCGCTTAATGCTTCTGCAAATGAGTTCATTTGCTGTTCTTCCGTCAATACTAGACATTTTCCGTGTTGTCGCACTTTTTCAAAAATCAGTTCCTCATCCAGCGGAAACAGGGTACGAAGATCAATTACTTCTACCTGGCCGGGAAACTGGCGTGCCGCTGTTTTAGCCCAGTAAACACCCATGCCATACGTAACCACAACACAACTTTCGCCGCTGTTTATTTTCTGTTGGTTTGCCTGAACGGCAATCCTGGCCTTTCCGAATGGTAAAATATAATCAGCCGAGGGTTCGGGCGTTTTAGCTTCTTCTGTTCCGGGCAGTTTGCTCCAGTACAGTCCTTTGTGTTCCAACATGATTACCGGATTGGGGTCGTAAAAAGCGGCTTTCATCAGTCCTTTCATATCGGCTGCATTGGAAGGATAAGCCACTTTAATTCCCTTAATGGTAAGCAGGGTGGATTCTACGCTTCCGCTATGATAAGGGCCGCCACCGCCATAGGCGCCTACCGGCACACGCAATATCATGGATACCGGAAATTTTCCGCAACTGAGATAACAACTTTTCGATATTTCGGTAACCAACTGATTAAATGCAGGATAAATGTAATCGCCAAACTGAACTTCCACAACGGGCTTTAACCCTACGGCGCTCATACCTACGCATGATCCTACAATATAAGCTTCCTGAATGGCAGTATTAAATACCCGATGATCACCAAAGCGCTCAGCCAATGTGGCGGTTTCCCGAAATACGCCTCCGAGTCGTCTTCCGACATCCTGGCCATAGATAATTACATGGGGAAATTGCTCCATCAGTTCCCGGAGAGCGTAAAGTGCCGCATCAACCATTATTATCTTTGGCGCACCCGGCGGTTCACGTACTCCGGTTTCTTCTACCACGGGTGTAGGAATAAAAACATAGTCTTCCACGGTAGAAGGATCCGGTTCGGGAGCGGCCACCGCTTTTTTAAAATTCTCTTTGATGATTTCCTTCGCTTCCATCTCTATTTTCAACAACTCTTCTTCAGGCACATGATATTCCAGTAAACGATGCTTCAGTTTTTTCAAGGGGTCATTTTGCCTGTGTAAAGAAAGATCTTCTTCGTTTCTGTAAAATTCTCTTCTGACCCCGCTGGTATGATGCGCCAGCAGCGGTACCGAGGCATGAACAAGATAAGGCTTGCGGTATTTCCTGACCTGCAACACCACTCGTTTCATCACCTGATAACTCATTTCAAAATCGCTTCCATCCACCTGCAACCGGTTAAGTCCTTTAAATCCTGCTGCAAACTCAAAGGCATTCATTGAGCGGGATTCTTCGGCCGTTACGCTGATGCCCCATTGATTATCCTGAACCAGATAAATGATCGGCAACTGTTTTAAAGCTGCTACCTGGAAGGCTTCGCTTACTTCGCCCTCAGTAATACTGGCATCACCCAGCGAACATACTACAACAGGCCATTCACCATCAGGACCTTTTCTGAGCTTTTCGGGCAAATATTTTTCCAGAAACTGAATGCCCTGAGCAATACCGGTGGTTGGAATGGCTTGCATACCCGTAGCGCTGCTTTGATGAATGATTGTAGGTTTATCTGTTCCCCGATAATTCGGATGAGAATAATACTCTCTGCCACCGGTAAAAATATCGGGGCCTTTTGCCAACAACTGCAGCATTTGTTCATAAGGAGTAAATCCAAGCCCCATGATTAAACTTTCGTCGCGGTAATAAGGGCTTACAAAATCGCAGGGTAAAAGCTGAAAAGCCGTGGCCAGCTGGATGGCTTCATGTCCGGCAGAGGTTGAATGAACATATTTGCAGAGAGAGCGGTTTTCTTCGTATATGTCGGTCATGGCCCGGGCCCGGCACATGAGCTGATAGGCTTTTAAGAGAATGGGAAGCGACGTCATTGGGATAAATATACAATAGAACTCTGCTTTTTAGAGCAAAGGGTTACGGTAATTCATCATGTTATAACATAGATAAGATACTATTTTATATTCAGAAGCAGTACGCTGTCATCCTCTACAAAAGCCTCCAGCTCATCGCTGACCACTACTTCACCAACTCCAGCCGGCGTTCCGGTAAAAACTAAATCTCCGATGTTCAAAGAAAAGTATTGAGAGATATGTGAAATAATTTGATCAAAACTAAATATCATGTTGCCTGAGTTGCCTTGCTGTACCAGCTCCTTGTTTTTATATAGGCAGAAATTAATGTTTTTTCGGTTAGGAAATTTAGATATCGGTATCCATTTACCGACAACCGCTGAATTATCCCATGCCTTTGCTTTTTCCCATGGTAATCCTTTACTTTTCAGCTCGTTTTGGATATCTCTCGCCGTAAAATCAATTCCGGCCGTTATGGAATCATAATATTTTCCCGCAAATTTTTCCTGAATATATTTTCCGTTTTTGCATATTCTCAGAACCAGTTCACACTCGTAATGAAGTTCGTTCGTAAATTCAGGATAATAAAACGGGATATGGGACTGTAAAAGAGCACTTTTGGGCTTCATGAAAATGACCGGCTCCTGAGGAACATCGTTACCTAATTCAGCAGCATGTTCTGCATAGTTACGGCCCACGCAAAAGATTTTCATAAATACTATGTTTTAAAATTTATATATCGGATATTTCCCTTTGGAATGCTATCCTATATATTTCAATGAATTTCATCACAAGTAATTATGATGAAGAAAATTTAATTACATTTATGAAATCATTTTTTAAATTTTTTGCTAATATAAAGCAACTTTTTTATTTTTCTACTAAGTAAAAATCTGATTATTAATAAAATTCATGGTAAGTTGAATGCCCTCAACGGCAAACCTTTCAATAACTTCAACCGCTTTTTCGGTTTTGAGTTGAACAAGGGGTTTTTCTTCATTTTTCCATCTACTCAAAACAAATTGAGATTGTGAGCCTTTCGGAAAATCATTTCCGATACCGAAACGAAGCCTTGCAAACTGTTGAGTTCCCAGAGATTCTTCTATACTTTTGAGTCCATTATGGCCGGCCGAACTGCCTCCTGGCCTTAATCTGAGTTTAGTAAGAGGCAAAGAAATGTCGTCAACAATAACCAATAGCCTCGCCAAATCAATTTTGCAAAAATCCATCCAGTATTTTACGGCTTTACCGCTGAGATTCATAAAAGTAGTAGGACAAATACAAATAAAATGCCTGCCATGCCACTGTATTTCCGATTTGTATGCCAGTCGCTCCAAAGTAAACCGGCCACCGTGCTTTTGTACAAATGCATGAACAATATCAAATCCGATATTATGTCGGGTATTTTTATATTCATCACCTATATTACCCAGTCCTGCAATCAGAAATTTCATACACTTATGAATCCTTTGTCAAAGCTAAATGTAAAACAAAAAAGCCGTCACGATTATTTCCGTAACGGCTGCAGATTAAAAATATTTGTAACCGACTATTTTTTTGCTTTGTCTGCACCGGCCGCAGCACTTTGAGTAGCGGCCGAAGGTTGAGCGGCTGCTTCGGCGCCGGCGGCTTCACCCTGTTTTAACTGGCGAGTCATGGTTACGGAAGCTATAGGAATACGCGGTGAATTGAGAATTTCATAGTTTTCGACGGTAACATCTTCCACTCTGATATTCCCGTTCAGCTGGAGATTATCAATACTTACTTCAATATATTCCCTGAGATATTTCGGATAGGTTTTTACTTTTAATGATTTCATTTTTACGACAAACTTCCCTCCTTCTTTTACTCCGGGTGCCGTTCCGGTAAATTTTATGGGAATGTTGGCGATGACTTTTTTATCTTCTACCAATTCCAGCAAATCAACATGAATAAGTTGATCTGTAACTTTATCAAACTGCAGATCTTTTAAAATGGTACGATAGGTTTTATCGCCGATTTTCACTTCGGCAATCTGGAAACTGGATGTGTACACCAAATTCCGGAATGATAATGCCGGTGCATAAAAATTTATTTCTTCCGGTCCGCCGTAAATTACTCCGGGCACCATACCCTGAGAGCGGAGTTGCCGGGTGGCGGTTTTCCCGAATCCGGTCCTCAGGTGTCCTTCGATCGTAATTGTTTTCATTTTATTGAGTTTTTATTTTTCTCTTCTTTGCGAATGAATAAACAGACTGGTGATACTTTTATTTTCAAAGGCATTTCGTATGGCCACCGCAAAAAGATCTGCTACACTGATGACTTTAATTTTTGAACAGTTCTTTTTCAGCGGAATGGTGTCGCACACGACCAGTTCTTCCAACACGCTGTTTTCTATATTTTCATAGGCATTTCCGCTTAAAATGGGATGCGTGATTAATGCTCTGACTGTTTTTGCCCCCTTATCTTTTAAAAGGGCAGCACTTTTAGCCAACGTTCCACCCGTATCGCAGATATCATCAATAATCACTATATCTCTGTTTGTCACATCGCCAATCACCACCATGCTGGCTATTTCGTTAGCCCTTTTGCGGTGCTTGTCGCAAATCACCATGTCCACATTAAAGTAGCTGGCAATTTCGCGAATACGGTTTGTTGCCCCTACATCGGGGGCCGCAAAGGTAAGATTTTCCAGTTTTAAATTTTCAATATAAGGAATAAAAACAGCGTGACTATCCAAATGGTCAACAGGAATATCAAAATATCCCTGAATCTGGGGTGCATGCAAATCCATGGTAATAATCCGGTCGGCTCCGGCTGCCACTAACATATTGGCAACCAACTTGCTGCCTATTGATACCCTGGGTCTGTCTTTTCGGTCTTGCCGGCCGTATCCATAATAAGGTATCACCGCAATAACCTTATATGCAGAGGCTCTTCGGGCTGCATCAATCATTAATAGCAGTTCCATCAAATTTTCGGCCGGCGAACAGGTGCTTTGTACAATAAACACATAGTCGCCTCTTACGCTTTCCAGATAAATGGGACAAATTTCGCCGTCGCTAAATCGCTGAATATTAACCTGTCCGAGACGTGTTCCGTATTTTCTGCAAATTTGTTCGGCAAGCTGGTAAGATCCGGTTCCGGAGAAAATTTTAGCGGATTGCATTGCAAAAAAATCTGGGGCGAATATACTATTTCGGTTGTAGTAATTTTAAAAATTCAGGATAACAATTTTCAACAATTTTTTGATTTCTTCGGTAACATTGAAACGGATCTCCAAAAATTTAAGATTTAAAAATGACAATAAAAAAATACAACAAACATTTTTTTCTCACCATCATGCAAAGCGGTAATTTTTTGTAATAAACGTGTTTGAAGTAAAGCTAAAACTTATAAAATCTATGATTTCACAAAAAAATTATGAATTCATCAATTATATTTTTAAAAAATCAGGTTGTTTTGAATAATATAATGATAATATTTTATTTTAGGGCATGACAGAAAAAAAATACTCCATAAAACATTGGGCGAAAGATGATCGTCCGAGAGAAAAAATGCTGCAGCACGGAGCTGATGCTTTAAGTAATTCTGAGTTATTAGCAATACTTATTCAGAACGGCACCCGGCAAAAATCAGCCGTAGATCTGGCCAAAGAAATACTTACAATGTGTAAAAATAATTTATTGCTTCTCGGAAGACTTTCATTGAAGGATTTGATGAAAATTAAAGGAATAGGAAAAGCCAAAGCGATTATGATTGCCGCTGCACTGGAATTAGGTCGACGTCGGCAGGTTTCGGAATTACCCTATTCACACTCCATAAAATCAAGCGCCGATGTAGCGGAATTTTTAAAAATTAAATTCTGGGACCTGCGTCATGAAGTATTTGCCGTAATTTTTCTGAACCGTGCAAATAAAATTTTACACTGGGAAGTTATCAGCGAAGGGGGCATAACGGGTACCGTGGTAGATCCAAGAATTATTATGCGTCGTGCATTGGAAGAAAATGCCGTCCAAATTATTCTGTGTCATAATCATCCTTCCGGCAATGTACAACCTAGTGCGGCCGATAAGGACATTACCAAAAAGATAAAGGAGGCAGCGAAACTGCTGGACATTACGTTGTTGGATCACCTGATTGTCGGTGAGGCAGGATATTACAGTTTTGCCGACGAAGGTTTATTGTAATGTATGAGTTGATTTTTTTAGGCTTGTCCGGCCGGGCCAAAATTCAGGGGTAATTTAATTTCGTCAATATCTTTTATAGGACCGTTTACTTCCTCGAATTTCTGAATATTTTCAGCCAGTGCATTCATAAACCGTTTGGCATGTTGCGGTGTAAAAATAATTCTTGATTTTACTTTACTCTTTGGCGTTCCCGGCATAACGTTAACAAAATCTATTACAAATTCGGCATGAGAATGGGTAATGATGGCAAGATTGGCATAGGTACCTTCGGCTATGTCTTCGGAAATTTCAATATTCAACTGGTTGGGCTGCATCTTTTGTTCGTCCATAATTAAACTTTTTTAACAAAGTTAAGAATAAAAAACCCTCATCCGTTTCGATGAGGGCTGGAACTGAATAAAATCAATTTTTTCAAAATTAACGTGACCCTACATATTTCCATGTTTCATCAAAGAATGTTCTGGGGCCAGATGGAACCACACTGGGTTGGAACATGTGATATTTAATTAAGATGTTTCTATTTCCTTGTACTTCATTAGCCCCGCTGGGATCTAATGCAAGTCTTCTGGTATTGGCAGAGGCATACAGTGGCGGGCCTGTTCCCAGTGCAGGATTTCCTAAAGCATTTGCCGGTCCTCGTGTCGGATCTCCATAAAAGTTATGAATCCGGGCAATTTTATTGGTTAGGGGATCGAAATTAATAACAATTCCCATTTGTGCATAACCGGAATGTGCCCCTGCGTTTAATATGGGGTGAGCAACAAGCCCCCAGATTGTATTATCAAACACAATACATTCGGTAGCACCGGTTGTAATCAGATGGGCTTCCCAGGCTCCGCCATGGGCTGCCGGAAAAGGATCACTTATGGGACTTGTTGCATTATTATTATTCCACTGAGTCAAAGTTGGAACTGCTACATCTACCATAGGGCCGGTAACGGCATATCGACCGTCCCAATTGTTTTTAGCCCCAATTTCTACAACAATTGACTTTTGAAAAGAAATTTTACCATCCGGACTAACTGATTGAATGGTAAAACCTAATCCGTACAGTGCACTTGGATTTAAAACGGTAGCATTAGGAATTATAATGAAAATCTGTTTTGCAAAATCACCGTCTTTGAAAGTGAAAGTCCAGGTACCTCCTACGCCGCCCACTTTCGGTACTTCGGATTCGATGGTGTACCATGCTGCCGGAAAATGCAGATATGCCGGATTTGCAGCTCTTACGGCAGCGGTATCATCTTTGATGACTACAGTAGTAGCTCTTGCCAGTTCTGTGGGGTTTGGTGCATCTTTACGTATATCGCAAGCGAGAACCCGCTGAGGAGTGTTGATAAAATCAACCGGATTCTTTTTTACGGTAGCAGGAGTTCCCCCACCTAATATTTTAATTATAGTAGTTCCTTCGCCTTTCAGGTCAATCACTTCATTTTTTATACATGAAGCTAAAAAAAGGCTGAGTACGAAGAGTACACTTATAAATTTCATTTTCATGGTTTATATAAATTTTGTAAGTTTAAAATTATTGATCCCACCAAAATCTTGAATCCTGCGTATCGCCACCCGGCAAACGGGATGCAGCTTCCTGCGTAGCGGCTGAGTTTGTTCCATAAGACTGAAGTCCGTAAACATAGCGTCTGGGAATTTGTCTTGAACTGTTAGTTGCATCAGGTGCTGGTGTAAGGGTGGGGAATCCCGTTCTTCGCCATATACACCAACCGCGCAAACCATCGGGATATGCAGCAATATATTGCTGAATGGCAATATTTCTGATATTAGCGGCTGTACCCTGCGGATTAGCCAAAGCCACTCCGGACTGTGTAAAATAACTGGCCGGAGGAGCGGGCAAACCCCACTGTGCGAAAGATGCATTAATTCCCTGTTGATATAAATTATTCATATTTTCAGTAGTCCAACCCCTGTCAGCCGCTTCAGCTCTTAAAAGGAAGGTTTCGGCTGCAGAGAGTAATACGATTGAGCCATTTGCCAATCTTTTATCACCCCTGAGAATTCTGGCCCAGCCGGGATTCGCAGAAGTCCAGTTTTCCATAAAGCCCCTCACTCTGCCGTAAGGAACTCCCAGGCTGGAACTAACCAAAAAATCAGGGCTTGACGGATCCTCAGATCTACCCCCAAAAACCTGCTGGCGCCCATCCGAAAGCGAAGTCATCAGTGTAGTCATAGGTTCACTTTCACCGTAGTCACGACGGCCGTTGTACAGGCTAAACCAGGGTTGCTGATAATTTCCCCCGGGGTATTTAAGCTCAAAATTATCTGCATTATCCGTGATAATTCCGTCCGGATGGTTCAGTGCAGCAAGAAATTGATTAGCAGCATATCCTCCGGGAGCCGGAAACCGTTTTGTAATTTGAATTGCCAGGCGTAGTCTTAATGAATTCGCAAATTTTTTCCATTTAGCAATATTTCCTCCATACATGATATCGCCGGTTATAGCACCTCCGGTTGGCGTTAACTGGTTAACTGCTGCGGCCAGTTCATTGAATAATCCATTATAAATATCCTGTTGCCTGTCGAAGGCAGCATTTCCCTTCCCTTTAAGGGCCTGAGAATATGGCACATCGCCCCATCTGTCGGTAATGGTACTGAATATATATGATTTAAGAATTCTGGCCACAGCTTTCATATTATCATTCGGGCCGTTATCGATTATATTTTGAAGGTCGTACAACACGCCGGAATATTCTCCTTCAAAATTTAGCTGAGGCAAAGAATAAAGTGAGACATCAGTGTATTGTGTTTCAGAAAAATACTGGCAGTATAATCCACCTCGTGTAGATGCTCCGTAGCCACCGAGGTTGGCCAAAACATTAGTTAACAGAGCATTGAATAAAGGCGAACTGGTTACACCCGGATTCACGTTGGTGTCCCCGAAATCGCTGGAGTATCTTTTACAACTGCTTAAAAAAAGCGTTGTGAGAAATACTGAAACTCCAAATATTTTTAATCCGAATTTTTTCATATAATAATTATTTTAAATTATTATTATTATTTAAAAACTAATTCTCAGATTCGCTCCAAAGCCTCTTGTACCGGGAAGATTTCCTCTCTCGTTACTTACGTTACTGATTTCTGAAGGATCAAAATCTTCAGTATCAGCATATAATAAGAGAGGACTTCTGGCAACTAAAGAGAATTCGGCACGACTAACCCATTTTCTGGTAAAGCCCCATTTCTCAACAGGTAATTTATACCCGAGTGATACTTCTCTGATTTTTATAAAGGTTAAATCATATACAAATGGGTCAAAAGTTCTATTATTATAAAGGTTGTGGAAGTAATCCTGTGCTTCTACGTAATAATCAACAGGACGGCCGGTGTTATCAACGCCAAAGACATGAATTCCTCCTCCGTCGCGAACCGGGTCTCTTATCGGATTCCCTTTATCATTAAGTACGGCAGTTCTGGCAGTTAAGCCGGAGAAAGATCCCCACATATCAGACAGAGAGAAAAATTTACCGCCAAGCTGACCATCAGCATTAGCAGCGAAAATTAAGCGCTTGTACTCAAGAGTAGATTGTAGACCGAAAGTATGACGAGGTAGTACGGAACCAAAATTCACGGCAGGGTCATTTACATAAAATCCGCGGGAATCAAGAACAGGTTGTCCATTGATTCTCTTAATTCCGTTTCCAAACAGAAGCCCCCAGTCAAACCCTACTTTGTGTATCATATAGGGACCAACGGTTCCCCAGGCTGCATCCCGTGCTGTGGTTTGTTTGATGGTATCCGTTCCTCTTTGATAAAGCTCTTTGACCTTATTTTCAGCCAGGATACCCCAGTTAGCATTGATTTCCCATTTCAAATTCTTAGTCCATACCGGACGGCCGGTCAAACGGAAATTAAACCCACGCTTTGTGATCAAACCTGTGTTGGTAAGAATTTCTGTAAATCCGCTGACGCCGTTAAGCGTAACCGGGAACGGAAAATCGCGGTCATCCCCAACCCAATATGTAACAGATGCCCCCACTCTTCTCCTTAAGAAATCCACATCCAAACCAAACTCCATCTGACGAGTAACAGATCCTTTGATGTTGGGATCAACCAATCGGTTAGGAGTAGTCATTAACAGATTCCCGTTCCACTGAAACTGGTTAGGTGCATAAGCAAAACCAGGGTATTCATACACTCCGATTCCTGTTGGTATCTCACCCACTGAAAACCTTAGTTTACCAAACGACAAAGGCTTCCATTTCAAAATATCGCTGAAGATAAATGAGAAACCCGCTGATTTGGATATGATAAATGATTTTTGCGGTGGTAAATCCGACATCCAGTCCTGGCGAAGAGTAAATTCCAGATTTAAAAATCTGTCGTAAGAAACTTCTCCATTAAAGAATAAGGCACTATAACGATAATCCGTACGCAGGTTGCTTATGGTTGGAGGATTTTTAGAATTTGCTATAGAAAAGAGGTTGGGTACACTTAATCCCTGATTCGTATTGGCGCTCAAGCCTTTCTGCAACTGTCTGAAAATATCGGTACCCGCATGCGCTTTCACATCAAACTTATTATATTTTCGGTTAAAATCTATATGCAACTCCATATTGGTACGGTTGGAGTTGGTGTTTGTGGTACCATAATAACCAAAGCATTCAGGACAGTTAGGCCCTGCTGCTTGTGTAGCACTTTCTGCCAAATCGCTTGGATATTTTGCTTCAGCCCATCTTAAATTCTGTTGCTTACGGTAAATGGCTCTGACCTTCCAGTTTTTATGTAATTGATAGGCAAGAGTTATATCTCCGTAAAACCGGTCTGTATTTGCATATTGTTTAACTAAATCAAACCATGTGTAAAAATTGTACCAATAGTTACCGGCATAAAAAGCTCTTTCATTCTGAGGATTATAGGCAGTGGGATTAGCTTTATTCCAACTGGCCCAGATTCCCTGAGGGGTACGAAGCCCGCGTAATTCCTTCATAATTTTCATATCCACGTTTCTGTGAAACCACTGATTAAACGAACCAGTAGATTGATTGGCATAATCATCGTTAAATTCTCCGTACAAGTATTGAGTTGCGTAGTTAAAGTTGATAGAAGCGGTAACTTTTGGTGTGAGCTGAATGGCTCCAATGGCTGTGAATACGTTCTTTTTCATGTAGGTACTAGGCAAAATTCCCTGAGCTTCCACATTATTAAAGCTCATACGGAGTTGCACATTGTCGCTGGCTTTGGAAACGGCTATGGAATTATTAAAGGTAATACCTGTATTGAAAAAGTCGCGGGCATTATTAGGCTGAGGTAACAGCTTGGCTGTTTGCCCTTCGTAACGATGGCCACTGTACCATGCATACCAGGGAATATATTCCTGTCCTACCATCCGGGGGCCCCAGCTGGCGTCATCGGAATAATCGTGATAATATTTTCCGTCCAGCTTTTTCCAAAGCTCGGGATGACCCGGCTGCCAGGTATATTTTATGAGATCAGCAGAGTTTCCACCCGCATAAGAGTTCTGGTAGTTGGGTAATATATATACCCGATCAATCTGTGTACCCAAATTCAAATCCACTCCCCAACCTTTCGCTCCTTTTTTAGCTTTTTTCATTGTGATAACGATGGCTCCCCTTTGGCCCTGAGGCCCGAAGAGTGCAGATGCGGCCGGGCCTTGTAAAACCGTGATATCTTCTATTTCATCGTTATTAATATCATTAATATTAGGCAAGATGGTACCATCAACTACATATATAGGATCGCCTCCTACACCAAAACCGGTTTCACCGCGAAGACGTATATTTCCGGTGCCTGCATTACCCAGCTTTGCGGCAGACTGACTTCTGACCTGCATACCCGATACTTTTCCGGCTAAAGCGTTGTTCACATTGGTTTGACGAATCGTATTCAACTGCTCACCGGTAACTACCTGGGTATTGGTGGATACATTTCTGAACGTTCTTTTTACGCTGTAAGCGCTGGTTACCACAACTTCGGTTTCCGAAAAAAACGTTCTTTTTGCCTGAATCGTGATATTATTATCAGATCCTACCGTTACTTCAATAGGTTCTATTCCTCCGGTAATCACAAGTACATCACCGGTTTTTGCCTGAATTCTGAAGACACCATCATTATCCGCCGCTGATCCGATGCGTGTACCTTTGATTAAAACGGAAGCTCCTGAAACGGGAGTGCCACTCTCATCCACAATTTTTCCTGTAATTAATCTGTTCTGACTGAATGCAAGTACTGTGGATAGCAAAAACAGAAAAATAAACGTAGTTAATTTTCTCATGTTTTGGTATATTTTATGAAGGAATAAATTGGAATTTTAGTTTAACAGCCTCTATACTGACAATTGTCAGTTAACTATTGCTGCCGCAATGTAAAACTTTTTTTAACATTAAATTACATTTTGTCAAAAAATCTTTTAATTATTAAAAATTGTTAAAATATGTATCGAAACTGTAATTTAATTTCAGATTTTATATTTCCGCGAATTTTATCCAATCCCGAACCGATTTGATTAACATTCTCAAAGATGGATTGCGCCCACCGAAGCCATAGCGATAATTTACGGGTTAAATCATAATTCAGATTCAAATAATAACGATATCCTTTATGATAAAACGGAGGAATTGAAAAACTGTACAAAACATCATTCTCGTATGCGTATATTCTTGATTTGTAGCCATCTGTTTCAAAATACTGAAGCCTGAGGCTTCCGCTTAAGGGTCTGGCCATCGGTTTGTATAATATGTCGTTGTAAATTAAAAAACCTGTTTCTTTAAATTCGTTTTTATTAGAAAACCACACCATTTCTACCCGGCCTCTCCAGCTAAATTTTTCGTTCAACCTAACATTGATATGCGTTCGCCAGTTTTGTCTTGGAAAAAATTCCGTGTAATTCATGACAGTGGTGTTGCCCGGCCAGTTGGATTTTTTTGTTTCATTTCTGTATCGGGTATATATTTCAATGCGTTTGGCCGGAGTAAAGGTTATTTGCCCGAAAAAATCGGTTCCAAACCCCGGTGCATCTGTCTGATATTTCAGCCAGGGAAACGAAAAAAAATCGGCATATAAATCAATTCGCCATTTCATGGCGGGCCGAAGCGTAGCACCAAGATAGAGTCCGGTTTCGTTTACCGGCAAGGTATTCTCAGTAAATGCATTGCCGTACAGCGACTGAAATTTCGGAGAAATTTTTCTGAACACTACCGACAGATCAGCCCTCGAATCGGCGCTTATCATTAAACCGTTCAATAATGCAGCATTTCCTTTTTTATCTATTGCAGCCTCTCCAAAAAGATGAAGATTTCTTACCGTAAAACCAAAATCTGCGCTGAAATTCATCCAATCGTCTCCTCTTAAGCTATACAAATTATAAGGCTCATCCCTTTTTTGTATAGGCAAAGAAAAACGATAAGCCACCCCGTTTATTCCGAAATGAAAGCGGGAATTTTTAAAGCCTATGTTACCTCCCGCAGTCATTTGTGTCTGAACATTCCTGTCGGAAAGTTCATTTTTTGTTCTGTGAAAACCTGAAGTGAGCAGTGAAGTTACATATTCCTCTCCGCTGAGGGTATCAGTTACAAAATTTGCGCTGAGTTTTCGGTACGAAAAAAACAATGTAGCGGTAATATTTCTTTTCTGCAATGTAATGCCCGCTCCCCTATGAAAATTAAATTCTCCGGCCGAATTATAGGGCCGCAACGTGGCCGATTGTCTTTTTACAAGCATCACTTCAGCGCTTTTTTTGAATGCGAGGCTTTGCCACTGAATCAGTCCCTGTCCCAAATTCACGGTAAAATCACCCAGCGCCAAAGATTTAAGCACACCGGCATTTCGCAAAAAAAAGTGAAAAGAATAAAAGTCAAAACCTTCTTTCCGCGGACTTCGGAAAAAGGGTTCTCCTGCGTCTTTTTCTCCGAGAAACCCGTATTGCATCAAATTTTTAAACTGATAGCGATACCTTATAAACATACGCTGAGGGCTACCATAATATCCTGAGCTCGTACCGCTTCGCCTGTATCCTTCCGCTTTTTCTAAAATCATGGAAGATCGCATCAGCAACTCATGTTGGCCGCCTTTCCGTCGCCTGGTTATCTCTTTCAGGCCCGAAGAAGCGCCGGAAAGGGAAATGTAAGGCCATAGCTTTTTTATCGTAACCGGGTCCCAGGTCGGCACCGCCTGTAATTCGTACAGACTTAACAGCGGTCCGAAAAATTTACGGTAATTCAGAAAAGATTGAATCTGTAGGTCAGTCAGTATGCGCAGTTGTTTTAAATCATCCTCATCCGCACTATTCAGATTCAGGGGATTTTTTATTAAAAATTCAAGTTCCTGCAACCACCGGTCATCTTCCGTTTCTGTTTCCTCCACATCAGCCAGATTTTCTAATTGCTGATCGCTGTTTCCGGGAATTTCCTGAGCATAAGCTAAACTAAAAGTTATCGGGAAAATGCAATGAAAAACAAGATGCCGTATAACCGAAAGAATTTTCATTGTTGTTTTTTATTCCAATCATACAAAACCTGCAGGGCCGGGGTTATACCTAAATGGGGATGATAGGAAGCAACCGCATCCAGGCGTATTTTTTTTATCCTGATTCCTGCCCCGCACCAAACCTGTGTGGTAGCCGTAGAAATTCCGGCTCTCACCATTAAAACCGAAACAGGACTGTACTGAAATGCGACATTCACTGTAACGGGCCTGTCTTCTTCTTTGAGAATTTCGCCGCCGATATAAAAGACGGAAGAAGCATCAAAACCCAAACCCAGCACATGTACCGAAGGAAGTTTTTGCTCTTTGTTGGGTCCAAACCGGTATCCTACCGGATTAGACGTGTGAATTCCCGCATATAATCTTTCTGAAAGATGAATGATGGTGCCGGCTTCAAAGCCCATGGCAGAAGCAGATCCGTATCCGTTGGAAATTTGCTGATTGTAGTAGTGTAACTGAATTCCCGCATCTGCTTTTTCGCCAAAGGACCTGGCATAACTTAGTCCTGCCAAAGATTCATTGTAATCACTGAAACCAAAATAATGCCATCTGACTCCGAAATTGCCCGAACGGGCAGGCAAACCGGCCACGGCAAATACGTGATGCAATTCATTCATCATAAATCGGCGTTCTGCATATATGCCGGCCGATGCACCGGAAAGTCTGGCAAGTGCAGCCTGATTAATAATCATCGAGAAAACATCAACATGGCGATAACTGTAAGCGCCTGAGCCGGTGCAAAAAGCGGGAAGCGGCCTGCGCAGGCCTTGAGACGAAACTACTAATGATGAACAAATAAACAAAAGAAATATCCAACCAAATTTTTTCACCGTTATGCTTTTAAATAATTTTTAGAATAAAAATAACACCAAAATTTAATTTCATAAATCAGAGCTACACGAAAGAGGAAGGCATTACTTTTGCGGTATGGAACTTTTAGACGGAAAAAAAGCATCGCTGGCCATTAAGGAAGAACTGAAGCTGGAAATTGCTCAACTTTCGGCTGAAGGAAAAAAAATACCTCATCTGGCAGCCATTTTGGTAGGAAATCATCCGGCCAGCGAAACCTATGTGGCCGCAAAAGTAAAAGCCTGTGAAGAAGCAGGTGTCAAATCCACGCTAATCCGGATGGAAGCTGAAACCTCTTCGCTGAAACTTCAGAACACCATAAACAGCCTGAATAATGACCCTGACATTGACGGCATTTTGGTTCAACTACCTCTGCCGCGTCATATTAACGAATCAGAAATTATTTATTCCATAGACCCTGATAAAGATGTTGACGGATTCCATCCGGTAAATATCGGGAAAATGGTTTTAGGTGATGAGACGTTTTTTCCCGCAACGCCGTATGGAATTTTGCTTTTGCTGGAACATTTTAAAATACAGACTAAAGGAAAGCATGCCGTTATTATCGGACGAAGTAATATTGTAGGCCGTCCTCTCAGTATTTTGCTGAGCCGCAACAAACAACCCGGCAACTGTACGGTTACACTGTGCCATTCATATACTGAAAACCTGAAAGAAATCTGCTTACAGGCAGATATTCTTGTAGCCGCTTTGGGAAAACCGGAATTTGTAACTGCCGACATGGTTAAGGAAGGCGCTGTTGTGATTGATGTAGGTATTACCAGAATTGAAGATGCGTCAAAAAAAAGCGGTTTCAGATTAAAAGGTGATGTTCATTTTGATTCAGTAGCGCCCCGTTGTTCATGGATTACACCGGTTCCCGGCGGGGTAGGACCGATGACAATTGCGGCGCTGCTGAAAAACACCTTTACATCCTGCATGCAAAAAAACTAAAATTACTTGACGTTAAAGAAAACCATACCTCTTCCGGTAATGGAGCATTTTTATACCCTGCAGGGTGAAGGATATCACCAGGGTAAAGCCGCCTATTTTATACGATTGGGTGGTTGCGACGTGGGTTGTGTATGGTGTGATGTAAAAGAAAGCTGGGATGCTTCGGCGCATCCCTTACTGAGTGTTGAACATCTTGTTGATGAAATAAAAAAAACGCCTTCAAAAATAGTTGTAGTTACAGGTGGTGAACCTTTACAACATAACCTGGATGAATTGACTGCTGCACTAAGAAAAGCCGGCTTTCAAACTCATCTGGAAACTTCAGGCGCTTATCCGCTTTCCGGCATGTGGGACTGGATATGCCTATCTCCAAAAAAGTTTAAAGAACCGCTGCAGGAAATACTTCCGCAGGCTCATGAGCTGAAAGTCATTATTTACCATCAATCCGATTTTGAATGGGCTGAAAAATACGCCAAACAGGTTTCGCCGGATTGTAAACTGTATTTACAGCCCGAATGGGAAAAATCTTCTCAAATGATGCCGCTTATAATTGAATACATCAAAAACCATCCGAAGTGGGAGCTGAGTTTACAAATACACAAATTTATTCAGGTTCCTTAAACAGGTGCAGTGAAATGGATGATGCGGATCGTTGATTTTTTTATTGAAAAAAAGAGAAGACACTCAAACATTTCCTCAGTCTTTATCCTGCTAAACCTTAATTCAATCCGTTTTTTTTTACAAAGATTTCAAAATAATTTAAACAGGAGTCTTTACACGGCAAAACTGGATCCGCAACCACAGGTGGCGCTGGCATTCGGATTACGAAACGTAAAGCCACGATTTCCCAGCCCTTCCTGCCAGTCAATTTCCATGCCCGCCAGGTATAATTCATGCGCCTTATCCATGACGCAGGGGATACCTTCAACTTCAAACATTTTGTCATTCGCGCCGGGTTTGTCAAATTCCAGCACATAGGTAAGGCCGGAACAGCCGCCTCCTTTTACACCGATACGCAATTTTTTTCCTTCTTCAGTACTTTGTAATTGCAGCAAACGTTTGATTTCTGCCACTGCACCGGGAGTAAACCGAACCGGAACTGAAAGCTGTGTTTCCATAATACAAAGATACAGAATCCATATAAACCGGGTTTGTTTAATTGAATCAAAACCTAAATATTCTTCTTCACATTCTGATGCTTTTACAAGTTGTTTATTTTTGTTGTTTAAACTAAATGATATGGATTTAGCCACTACCAGCCTTATCATTTCCTTGCTGGCATTTTTTATGGCAACAGCGTCGTGGTTTTACACCAAAAAGTACAAAGAACAAAAAGATTCGGCTCATGGTATGACTACGCAATTCAGACTGCAGGCTTATGAGCGATTGACACTTTTTTGCGAGAGGACCGCACTTCCGAATCTCATCCGCCGCATTAACCAACCCGAGCTCAGCGCTACGGAAATGAAAATTCTTTTAATGGAATCCATAAATCGCGAATTTGAATATAACTGCTCTCAGCAAATGTATGTTTCCCGGGAAGTGTGGGACATTATCCGGAATATGAAAGAGCAAAACCTTATGATCATTCGTCAGGTGTCTGCTTCATTATCCCCTCAGGCCACCGGCAGCGAGCTGAATAAAAAAATTCTTGAATTTCTGGCGAGCCGACCGGAATTGCAATTTCATGAATCAGCCTTAAAGGCTTTGCATCACGAAGTAAAGAGGCTGATATTTTAGCCGTTCTGTTATTATCATTACATATAATCAGAAAAAGCAGAATGATAGATTTTTAGCGTCTGCTTTAACAAAATTTATAGCGTAATTCAACATTTTCATTTTTCAAAGAATGACTTACTTTGTGCAAAATTTAAAATATGATTTCGGTTTACCTAAAAGAACTTAAGATTACATGTAAAGGGTTTGGAATGTTGATGATCATTTTATTTTTTCAGAATCATCTTTTATCACAGCGCCCTGTCATTTCACCCGTGCCCCGCGACACTTCCCGGCCTCAGCCCACCACTGTAGCCGCAGAAACGGTAAATGAAACACTACCTGAGGTAACACCCGAATACAAAGAAAAATTAAGAAGAATTGCCGAACATGCACAATATACCAAAGGGATTATTCCGCACAAAACCGGTGTATTACAACTGCCTCCGGGTACTCCGTCTTTTATCAAAGACAGTTTGGATGCTTATATCAGCCGGGGTATGAGGCAATGGCAAGTGCCCGGATTAGCCATCGGTATTGTTAAAGACGGCAAAGTGATTTTAACCAAAGGATACGGATTTCGCGAAGCGGGAAAAAGCGAACCGGTAGATGAAAATACTTTGTTCTTTATCGCTTCCAATACAAAATTATTTACCGGCACGGCGCTGGCCAAGCTGGAAGCCGATCAGAAGATTTCGCTGAACGATAAAGTCACAAAATACATTCCCTGGTTTCGGTTATATGATACGCTTTCCACCCGTTTGGCTAATATAAAAGATATGTTGTGCCATCGTTTGGGTTTAAAAACGTTTCAGGGAGATTTTACGTTCTGGAATTCCACCTTACCCAAAGATTCCATCATCTGGAAAATGCGGCACCTTAAACCGCATGGAGAATTCCGCCAGGATTACGGGTATTGTAATTCAGGTTATGTAGTAGCGGGTAAAATTCTGGAAACGGTATCCGGAACTTCGTGGGAAAATTATGTTCGTGAGCATATTTTAAAGCCGCTGGGCATGAACGCTACCCTCATGAATACGAGCGGTGCGGCTTCTCAACCGAACATAGCTTACCCGCACAATAATTTGTATGGCGCACTGACCACCGTACCGTTTGATAAAATTGACAACTTCGGGCCGGCAGCCAGTATGGTCAGCAATGTGAATGATTTGTGCAAATGGATGCTTATGCAACTGGACAGCGGACGATACAACGGTCGCACGGTGTTGCCCTGGGGGGTCATTCAGAAAACCAGGGACGTAAATATCATTACTTCAAGCCGCAAATCTTCTGCTTTCCCCTCTCATTTCAGAGGATATGGCCTTGGAATTTTTACCACCGACTATAACGGTAAACAGATATATTGGCATACAGGCGGCGCTTTCGGATATGTAACGAATGTGTGTTTTGTACCTGAATTAAAATTAGGTATCACGATTCTCACCAATAACGACAACCAGAGTTTTTTTGAAGCATTACGCTATCAGATTTTAGACGCTTACCTGAATGTTCCTTATACCGACCGCAGCCGGCAATTATGGGCTTCATTTGAAGAAGAAAAAAATAAAACGGAGAAACAGGTGGCTTCACTGAATGCCAAAGCAGAACAAAAAAAGGCGCCGCCATTACGGCTGGAAGAGTATACCGGCAATTACATAAATCCTGTATATGGACGAATTTCCATTAGCAAACAAGATGATAAACTGATGTGCCGCTTCCAGCATCATCCGGATTTATTTGCCATTCTGGAATATATGGAAAATCAGGAGTTTCGTATGCAGTACTCACATGCCGGTTATGGTATATTTCCCGCCAAATTCAGTGTAAAAAACGGAAAAGTAACCGCCGTGGAAATTAAAGTAAATGATTTTGTGGAAGAAGATCCATATGTATTTCAGAAAGTGGCAAAATAGTATCTATTGAAAGATTATGTCCGGAGTAAAAAAATTTATTTACCTCTATTCACTTTTAGTTAGCGGCGTTCAGTTCTGCATTTTGATATTCTTTTAAAAGGCTTTTGATTTTGCGCAGAAGAGAATCGCTTACTTCCCATACCGGTAAGCGACAATATTTTTTGCATAAACCCATTTCCGAAAGGTAGGCTTTTATACCGGCCGGACTTCCCTCGGCAAACAAGGTTGTTATAATGTCTGTAAATTGAAAATGAATTCTGGCCGCTTCAGAAAAATTGCCTTTCAGACACAGGCGTACCATTTCCGAAAACCGCGAAGGAAAAGCATTAGCCACAACGGAAATGACACCGTCTGCCCCCAGCGCCATCATGGGAAGCGTAATAGGGTCGTCGCCGCTGACAACCATAAAGCTTTCCGGTTTATATTTCAGAATTTGATTGATCTGTTCAAAATTTCCTGAAGCCTCTTTAGTGGCAAAAACATTTTTACATTCATGCGCTATGCGCAACTGTGTTTCCGCACTCACATTCATTCCCGTACGTCCCGGCACATTATAGATCATAACCGGCAAAGGCGAAGCCTCACTGATTGCCTGATAATGCCGGAAAATACCTTCCTGATTGGGTTTGTTGTAATATGGCGAAACAGATAAAATGGCATCATACCCGGTTAAGTTAAACTCACGAAGCGAAGCTGTAACTTCTTTTGTATCATTACCGCCGATTCCGGCCATCAGCGGTAAGCGACCTTTTACTTTATCGCATACAAAAGAAAAAACCGCTTGTTTATCCTTTCCATGTATGGTAGCGCTTTCGCCGGTTGTACCCAGCACAACCAGATAATCGGCGTTACCCTGAATCCAGTATTCAATAAGTTGTTCGAAAGCAGGCCAGTCAATTTCCCTGTTTTCGTCAAACGGGGTTACAATGGCTATTCCGGTTCCTTTGAATTTTTCTTTTAAAGACATGCTTCAGTAATAAATCAGATTTTTTCTTCTTCCCAGAAACCCATGCGGGAAAATTTTTCGATACGGTTTTTTATGCGCTCTTCCGGTGAAATTTTCTTCAGCTCTTCTATGGCGGGCACCAAATAGCTTTTCAGAATTTGAGCCGATTCGTTGTAATCCCAGTGAGCGCCGCCCGGAGGTTCGGGAATGATGCCATCTATTAATCCGAAATTCAGCATTTTCTCCGCAGTAAGTCGAAGTTGTTCGGCGGCCACTTCTTTTTTGTCCCAACTCCTCCACAAAATGGAAGAACAGCTTTCGGGTGAAATGACGGAATACCAAGTGTTTTCCATCATGTACACTTTGTCGCCCACTCCAATACCTAATGCTCCGCCGCTGGCTCCTTCTCCGATAATTACACATATAACAGGTACCTTCAGTCGTATCATTTCATAAATGTTTCGGGCAATCGCTTCACCCTGACCTCTTTCTTCAGCTTCTATGCCCGGATAGGCGCCCGGCGTATCAATAAGAGTTACAATCGGTTTATTGAATTTTTCGGCTAATTTCATTAATCGCAGGGCTTTCCGGTACCCTTCGGGATTCGCCATTCCGAAATTTCTCAGTTGCCTCATTTTGGTATTGATACCTTTCTGATGACCGATAAACATTACCGTCTGGCCTTCCAGCAATGCAAAACCTCCCACCATGGCTTTATCATCGCGTACATTTCTGTCGCCATACAATTCCACGAAGTGAGTGGTCATTTTTTCAATATATTTCAAAGTATATGGCCTGTCGGGATGTCGGCTTAACTGTACTCTTTGCCAATCAGTCAGGTTGCGGGTAATTTCTTTTCTTTTTTCAAGAATGCCTTCTTCTAATTTTCGAATAGAATCAGACAAATCAATTCTGGTTTTTTCCTGTCGTTGCTTCATGGTCTGGATTTCTTCCAGCAGATCTTTAATAGGCTTTTCAAAATCCAGAAATTGTCGGTTAGCGTCGCTTGGCATAATAAAAAAAATAACGGGGCTAAAATAAGGATTCCCCTCAAAAAATTAGCATATCAATTTTACAAAACCGGTGTCTTAAGTGAAGGAAAAAAGAAAAAATGTTTGGCAAAAAGATGGCAGAAATTTATCTTTGCGCCTCTTTTGAGGTTCTTTAATTCAAATGTTCCCCCCGGATCGGTAGTTCAGTTGGTTAGAATGCCGCCCTGTCACGGCGGAGGTCGCGGGTTCGAGTCCCGTCCGGTCCGCTCCCCTCAAAACCACCATTAACCTTTATTCCAAAGAAACAATTGAATCTATCTAATCTACCCGTGCTCCTGAATATCAAGAGATTAAACCATGTTTAAAAAACAAATTCACAGATTCTGGCTTTCCGGTACTTCCTTATTACTAATATTAATTCAGCTGTTTTTTTCATTTTTCAAACCGGTAGGAAAAGTAATGAATGCGGGCGCCCGGATAACTTCCTGTCCCAAAAATATTTCTCATGTTTTTATTGAACCTCTGCACTATTTTTCAAACGGCATTAAATCCCTTTACGACAGCCTTCAACTTAATCTGAAAGGGTTGAGTTATGAGGCCTTTGAACTGGCTCACAAGGGATTTCAGTTTCTTTTGAATGAGGGACGCATAGTAAACGACTCCATACTTACTATAATAGATTTCAGCAAACCCAGCTTTTTAAAACGTTTTTTTGTACTCGACCTGAAAAACATGAAGCTGCTTATTCACTCGTTGGTTGCTCATGGAAAAAATTCAGGAAAAGAATCAGCTGATTTTTTTTCCAACATCCCTCAATCCCAAAAAAGCAGTCTTGGTTTTTATTTAACAGGTGAAGATTACTTTGGAGAAAACGGATATTCGTTGAAACTTATAGGATTGGAAAAAGGTGTGAATGATAACGCCTTGCGAAGAGGTATTGTTATACATGGCGCAAACTATGTAAATGAAACTTACATCCTTCAGCAGGGATATATTGGCCGAAGTCAGGGCTGCCCTGCCGTGCCCGTTGAGTTGGCTCGCCCTGTGATTCAAATGTTGAAAAACGGAACTTGTTTGTTTATCTATCATCCTCGTTATAAATCTGCACTGGCGGGTTTTGCTCACTGATGTGAATAAAAGTCCCAAGAATCCATTATTCATTTTTTATCTTTGATTTTACTACCTCATGTTAAAAGTCGGAATTTTTGGAGTCGGCCATTTGGGAAAATTTCACCTGAAAAACTGGAAAGAGATTCCCGGGGTTCAGGTAATCGGCTTTTTTGACCCGAATGACACAACGGCACAGGAAGTTGAAAAAACATTCGGCGTTCCACGATTTGAAAACGAAGCGGCGCTGATGGATGCCTGCGACGCTATTGATGTGGCAGCACCTACGGATGTACATTTTGAAATTTGCGAAAAAGGAATTAAGAAAGGAAAGCATGTTTTTGTGGAAAAACCATTAGCCGCTACGATGCAGGAAGCGCGGCAACTGGTAAAGCTGGCCGCTGAATCAGGTATAAAATTACAGGTAGGGCATATAGAAAGATTTAATCCGGCTTTTGTGGCATTAAACGGATATCCTCTTCACCCGATGTTTATTGAAGTGCACCGGCTGGCACAGTTCAATCCCAGAGGCACTGAAGTCAGTGTTATACTTGATCTGATGATTCATGACATAGACATCATATTAAGTATAGTGAAAAGTGATGTGAAAAGTATTTCGGCCAGCGGCGTAGCCGTAATTACGGACACTCCTGATATTGCCAATGCACGAATAGAATTTTACAATGGCTGCGTTGCGAACCTGACAAGCAGCAGAATCTCTTTGAAAAAAATGCGCAAAATGAGGTTGTTTCAAAAAGATGCTTACATTGGCATTGACTTTTTGAATCATAAAACCGAAATTATACAGTTGAATGAAGAAGCGGATCCATCATCATTTCATTTGGAAATTGATACGCCTCAGGGGAAAAAAAAGCTTTCCATATCCACACCCGAACCTCCGGAACTGAATGCTCTGAAAGAAGAACTGAAATGTTTTAAAATGGCCATAGAACAAAATACCCGGCCTGTGGTAAATGAAACGGATGGATATTTGGCCATGGAAGTGGCTCATAAAATTTTAGAGTACATCAATAACGGGAATCTGCAGCTGAAATGAAACAAACCCGAAAAATACCGGTATCTTTTTATATCATTACAGACTATGTTGCTGCTTCGCTGGCCTGGGGTTGTTTTTTCTTTTTACGTAAAGCCTTGCTGGATGAACCTCTTACGGAAAACGGACGGTTGATGACGGATGAAAAATTCTGGTTAGGCATTGTTTTCATACCGGCCGGTTGGCTTGTTTTATACACCCTGACGGGAACCTATGACTCCTTATATAAAAAATCAAGACTCAATGAATTTACGTTAACCATCATCAGCACCCTAATTGGCACAATCATTCTGTTTTTTGCCTTTATTCTCGATGATGCCAGACAATCCTACTCTTATTATTACTTTGCGTATTTGGGTCTTGCCTGCTTACATTTTGCATTCACCTTTTCAGGCCGTTGGTTTTGGCTTGGCAAGCTGAGAAAACAAATTCAGGAGGGCCACGTCAATTTCCGGTATGCCATCATTGGTCATCCCGAATATTCCCTTCGCATATACAAAGAAAATCATTCTCAACTGCAAAAAGATGGTTATCAGTTGGCCGGGCTTATCCAACAGGAAGAAAGCGGCAAAAACGGCCCGTATAAAAGCATATTACCTTCTCTGGGTTACTTAAGTGATTTGGATAAGATTATAAAAAGTAACCATGTACAGATGGTCATTTTGGCCATGGGAAAACGCTCCCCTGAACTGATAGAAAAGGTAGTTGTGTCGCTGAGCGACCTTGATGTGGAAATCAAAATTCCGGCCGATACGTTAGATATAGTTTCCGGCTTTGTGAAAACCAGCAATGTACTGGGCGCCCCACTCATTGATATTCATACCGGTTTGTTGTCGGGCTGGCAAATGCATGTAAAGCAATTAGTAGATATATCCGGCGCCATTTTGGGATTTCTTTTGCTTTGGCCCGTGATGCTTTATGCTGCCGTAAGGGTAAAACTATCTTCTCCCGGTCCCGTCATTTTTACGCAGGAACGAATCGGATTTAAAGGAAAGCCTTTTATCATGTACAAATTTCGGTCAATGTTTAAAGATGCGGAAAAAAATGGCCCTGCTTTATCTTCGGATAATGACCCCCGGATTACTCCCTGGGGGCGTGTTATGCGCAAATGGCGGATTGATGAATTACCACAGCTCTGGAATATCCTGAAAGGTGAAATGAGTTTAGTAGGCCCTCGCCCCGAAAGAAAATTTTACATTGATCAGATTTTGCCAAGATTTCCCTATTACAAATACCTGTTGAAAGTAAAGCCCGGACTAACCAGTTGGGGAATGGTGCAGTTTGGTTATGCTCAAAATGTTGAAGAAATGATTGAACGAAGTAAGTATGATTTATTATATATTGAAAACATTTCCCTTGCGCTCGATTTCAAAATCATGCTTTACACGCTTCGTATCATTTTTAAAGGAAAAGGAAAATAATTTGTAAAATAAGGCTTCTTCTTTCATAACAGCCTTTTTAAAACTTTTCACAGGTAAGCCATAATGTGATAAGGCAAATTCCTGTTTAATACGTTTGACAAAATGACACAGAAAAATTAAGGAAAAATCAAAAAGCCTCGCATGATATCCGTTTTTCTATGCTATTTTTGAAAAAAACCGGATATCATTGAAGAATATTTTCTTAAGTCTCTTGCTTACTATTTGTTTTTTCAGCCTGACAGCGCAAGAGAAATACTGGCAACAACAGGTTAACTATAAGATTGATGTAACATTAAACGATAAAGAAAATACGCTGTCCGGCTTTGCCGTCATAGAATATTTCAATTTTTCGCCCGACACCCTGCATTTCATCTGGTTTCATTTATGGCCTAATGCTTACCGAAACGACAAAACCGCTTTTTCAGAACAGTTGCTTGAAAACGGAAACACCCGATTCTATTTTTCTTCGCAGGAAGAAAAAGGATATATGAATCGGCTTGAGTTTAAAGTTAACGGACTTACAGCAGCCACACAAGACCACCCTGAGCATATTGACGTGATGAAAGTTTTGCTGCCCTCCCCTTTGCCGCCCGGAAAGAGTGTTAAAATCACAACCCCCTTTCATGTAAAATTACCGTTCAATATTTCCCGCGGTGGATTTGACGGTCAGAGTTATCAGGCCACACAGTGGTATCCGAAGCCGGCTGTGTATGATAAAAAAGGCTGGCATCCGATGCCTTACCTTGACCAGGGTGAATTTTACAGTGAATTCGGAAATTTTGACGTCAGAATTACCGTGCCGAAAAACTATGTTGTAGCCGCTTCCGGTGTGCTACAAAATCAGGATGAAAAAGAGTGGTTGAATTCCAGAGCAGGCTATTCATGGAATCCGGAAAAAGAAAAAGTAAAAACGAATAACAGGCAAACCGCGAAAACACACCCGGAATATCCGGAGTCTGATCCGCAAACCAAAACTTTACATTTTGTGCTGGAACAGGCGCATGATTTTGCATGGTTTGCCGATAAACGGTTTATCGTAAATACAGATACCTGCCGGCTCGCTTCGGGAAGAGTTATTGAAGTATTTGCTTATTATACTCCGCAGCAAAAAAAATTCTGGTCATCGGCCGTATTTTTTGCCAAAAGAGCCATTCGTCATTATTCTACGCTTGTGGGTGAATATCCCTATCCGGTAGTGCATGTCGTACAAGGGCCGGAAAGTTTTGGTGGAGGAATGGAATACCCTACTATCACGGTCATTTCACCGGTGAGAGATCTGAAAAGTCTTGATTTGGTTATTGCGCATGAAATCGGTCATAATTGGTTTTACGGAATATTAGCCTCAAATGAAAGAAAATATCCCTGGTTAGATGAGGGCTTGAATACGTTTTACGACCGGTTATATGAAAAAAAATTTTACGGAGAAAAACCACTGCCCGAATCATTTTTATTTGAGCATCTCGCTGCAGAAAAATTAGATCAGCCGATAAATACGCATTCTGAAAAATTTAATGCCCGGAATTATTCGCTGGTAGCTTATTATAAAACCTCGGAATGGATGAACTACCTCCGCGATTTACTAACTCCGCAGGTTTTTGACACGGCTATGCAGGAATATTTTCGTCGCTGGAAATTCCGACACCCCGATCCCGAAAGCTTTCAGAAAACCCTGGAAGAAGTCAGCGGAAAAGATTTGACGGAAGCGTTTTCCCTTTTGTCCAAAAAGGGATTGTTGCCGCACATGCAAAAATCAGGTTTTAAATGGATTTTCTTTCCCCCGTTGCATTCCGTAAAATCATGGCTCCAACGCCCCACAAAAAATATTCTCTTTCTCTCTCCGCTTACCGGTTTTAATATGTATGATAAAGCCATGGCCGGTGTTTTGCTGACCAACCTAAAACTTCCGCTTCCCCGGTTAAAGTTTCTTTTTATTCCGTTATTCGGACCCGGAACCAAAAAAATCAACGGAATCGGATTTCTTCATCATTCATTTTTTCCTGAAAGATTTTTCAGAAAAATAGAAATCGGCGTCAGCGCTTCCGGATTTTCGAATGACAAAGCCAAAAACGACATAGGTGAACTTTTTTATACCGGATTCAGAAAAATAGTTCCCGGCATCCGGTTCACACTCAACTCCTCTTCGCCGCGCAGCACAATAAATCGTTTTTTTTCCTTTAAACAATTTTTCTTTCGCGAAGAGGCATTTCGGTTTTCCAGAGATACTATCTATCAGGGAACAGATACAATTATTACAACGAATATAGATCTCACAGCCCAACATCGTTCGCTGGCGCAATGGAAGTTTGTATTAGAAAATACGCGGGAACTTTATCCGTATCGGGGAGAATGGTTAGTGGAAAAAGGAAAAGAATTTTTACGCACATCATTTACCGGAAATTATTTTTTTAATTATCCCCGTGAGGGTGGACTTTCGGTTCGTTTTTTTGCCGGAAAATTTTTTTATCTGAAACCAAAATCTTCAGCAACACGCTTTGCCACCGACCGTTTTCATTTGAATATGACCGGCGCCAACGGGTACGAAGATTATACTTACAGTGATTATTTTATAGGACGAAATGCTTTTGAAGGCCTGCCTTCTCAACAAATAATGATCCGGGACGGCGCTTTTAAAGTAAGAACCGATTTGCTGGCTTCTGAAGTAGGCAAAAATGATAATTGGCTGATGGCGGTAAATTTCAGTTCCACCATCCCGCATACTTTGAATCCTTTTCAGGCACTTCCCTTTACGTTACCCGTTAAATTATATGCCGATATAGGCACACAGGCCGAAGCCTGGAAAACTGACAGTGAACAGGATCGTTTTTTATATAATGCGGGGATACAAATTCCCTTGTTCAAAGAAACGCTGAACATTTACATCCCTTTGGCTTATAGCCGGGTTTATAAAGATTATTTTCTTTCTACGATGGATAAAAAAAACAGATTCTGGAAGAAAATTTCTTTTGCTGTTGATATATCAACCGCTCATATCAGAAAAATCATTCAAAACTTTCCTTTCTGATGCCGTACAAAGGCTCCATACAATACATCCTGCATAAAGACATTGAACGTAACAAATGGGATAATTGTATTCTGCATTCCCCTAACGGACTTATTTACGGTTTTTCTTATTACCTGGATATTGTGTGTGACGAATGGGATGCGCTGGTATATAATGACTACGAGGCTGTAATGCCTTTACCGCGAAAAAAAAAGTGGGGAATTCAATATCTTTTTCAGCCTTTTGTAACAGCACAGTTGGGCATCTTTGGAGATAAACTAACGGTTTCGCTCATGGAGGAGTTTATACGCTCTGTGCCCTCCTCATTTCGGGTAACAGAAATACCGCTGAATTTCGGAAATACGGTGCTTGCTGAACGGCTCTCTTTTCGTCTGCGGAACAATTTTGTATTGAATCTGAACCGGTCCTACAGTGAGATTCGTAAAAGATATAATGAAAATCTGAAACGGAACATCCGCAAAGCCGAAACCTCCTCTTTTGAATGGCATAAAGAAATCGGAATTGAACAGGTTTTGGCAATCGCTTTGCCTCAAATGAAAAAATATGAGAAAAATGTAGAAGAAAAATTTAACAGATTTCAAAAATTATTTGCATTCCTTCATCAAAAAAAGCAAGCCACCTCCTGCGCCGTATCCATAAAACAAAAAATTTTATCCGTCTGTGTTTTCTTTTTCTCGCATAACAGGGCATACTATATTCTGGCGGCCAATTTGCCGGAAAGCAGAAACACCGGTACCTCGCACACATTAATTGATTGCTTCATCAGAGAACATGCTGAAGAAAATCTCCTGCTGGATTTTGAAGGATCTGATATTTCCACTTTGGCTTCATTTTATCAAAGTTTTGGTGCCTGCAACGAACCTTTTCCATACCTTCAAGTAAACAAACTTCCTTTTTTTATGAGGTGGATACATACTTTGCGAAGATCGTCGCTCAGCCTGTCTTTTGATTTATTTTCAGGATAGCCTCAGCCAGCAGAAGATCGGAAGGTGTGGTAATTTTTATGTTGGTTTCTTCACCCTCGACCAGGGTGAGCCGAGCGCCGTATTCTTCTAGCACCGAGGCTTCGTCCGTAAAACTATCTTTATAAGCCGTTTGAAAAGCAGGAAGTAAAATATTGCTTTGAAAAGTTTGCGGAGTTTGTACCAGCAAAACTTTATTTCTGTCAAAAACAGCATGTTTATTTTCGGTGCAGAGCCGAACGCTGTCCTTACATCGGATAACCGGAATAGCCGAACCGGTCTTTGTTGCCGCTTCATAACAGCGCTTCAGCAGTTCAGAACTTGCCAGACATCTCACCCCGTCATGAACAAAGACTATAGAATCTTCGCCCACCAGCTTAAGTCCGTTCTGGACAGATTGAAACCGGGTATCGCCTCCGGCAACAAGTTGAATAATTTTTTCAGGAAAGTACTCCTGAATGAGTTGTTTACCAAACTCTAAATAATCGCCGGGTAATATCAGAATGATATTAATGTCACTGAAGGTTTCCTGAAAACACCGGATGGTATAATAAAGAATCGGTTTTTCATTTATGCAAAGAAATTGTTTAGGCAAAAAAGAGCCCATTCGCGTACCGGAACCTGCTGCTGCAATTAGAGCATATTTTTTATTCATCTTTTACATCTTAAAACGAATTGATTAAATGATTTTTCAGATACTACGCATAAATGGCGATCTCATACGAACCATCGCTTCCTTTTACCCCCCGGTACATCCCTTCACTATTAAAAATCATCGCATGATTTCCGGAAGCATCCAGTCCGATCATTCCTCCCTCGCCCTGTAAGCTTTGAAGTTTATCAAAAACTACACTGCGCATAGCTTCCTGTAAACTTAGCCTCTTGTACTCCATTAAACAGCTTACATCGTAAGCGGCAACAGTTCTGAGAAATATTTCGCCATGTCCCGTACAGCTGATGGCGCAGGTATTGTTGTTGGCATACGTTCCCGCTCCGATCACAGGGCTGTCTCCGATTCGGCCCCAGCGTTTGTTTGTCATTCCTCCGGTGCTTGTGGCCGCTGCAAGATTTCCGTGGCTGTCTATGGCCACGGCACCTACCGTACCATACTTTTTATCCGTCATGTTCCGACTGCTTCCTCGTAATTCAGATAAATGAACATTATGATCGAGCGCCGATTGATCGGTATTTCTGAGCATCTTCCATTGTTCATAACGGTATTCTGAAAAAAAATATTCATCATTCTCTTCCGGCAACTGATGCATTCGGGCAAATGTTTCGGCCCCTTTTCCGCACAGCATGACATGCGGCGAGTGATTCATAACCATATAAGCTAAACGAACCGGATTTTTAATACGGCTGACCGCGCAAACCGCACCGGCTTTTAACGAAGCGCCATCCATAATAGCGGCGTCCATTTCATGAACTCCTTCAGATGTAAAAACAGAACCTTTACCTGCGTTAAATAATTCATTATCTTCCAGGCTCATAACCGAAGCCATTACAGCCTCAACAGCCGAACATCCTTTTTCAAGCTTTTGATAACCGGCTTCCAGCGCTTCAGCAAGTCCTTCCCGATATCTTTCTTCAAGATGTTCAGTCATTTCGGTTTTGCGTATTGTTCCCGCTCCGCCATGAATAACAATTTTTACGAAAGCCATGGTAATTCATTGAAAAACGAAATTAAACATTTTAGATTCGAGATGCGGATAAAATGCTTGTCATAAAAAAAAGCCATATCCGGAATTATGCAAGCAGTAATTCGCTTTCATGCATAAGCTTTTCTTTGGAAACGGATACCGTTCCTACTTCTTCGCAAACCAGTCCGCCGGCTATGTTAGCCATCTCGGCCATCAGGTGTATATTTTGCGTGGCGGCATACACGAGCGAAGCCACGGCAATAACCGTATCACCGGCGCCTGAAACATCTGATATATTTCGCAGATGAGAAGGAATCCATGCGGACTGTTTGCCGTCATGATAATATACACCTTTTTCAGAAAGTGTTATCAAACTGATTTTATGCTGTAGTAATGAATGTAATTTTTTATGTATCGTTTCCAGTAACTCACAACTCACTTCTTCATCCATTATATTCAGGGCCTCTTTCACTTCTTTTAAGTTAGGCTTAAAAATATCAGCAAAGCGATATGAAAAAAAATTCTTCCGCTTCGGATCCACTGCAGTTAAAATATTTTTTTCGCGGCAAAGTGTAATGATTTCAGTAATTACATTTTCCGTAAGAACTCCTTTGTTATAATCCTGAAATATAAGAACGTCCGGATGCACTGTAGTAATGAAGTGCCGAACGGAATACAAGAATTCCCGTTCTTCATCCGGCGTTAAAACATCGGTGACTTCATCATCAATCCGAAGCATTTGCTGATTACGACCGATAACCCGTATTTTATTGGTGGTTTTTCGTCCGTCACTTTGAATCAATAGGGTTTGAATCTGTTTTTGTTGAAAAAGACCTTTGAGCACTTCTGCATCTGCATCATTACCTGTTACGGAAAGAACGTAAGTTTCCACACCTAATGAATGACAATTCAGCGCCACGTTACCGGCGCCTCCCAGGCGGTATTCCTTGTGATGAAGAGAAACCACCGGTACGGGGGCTTCCGGCGAGATGCGTTCTACTTTTCCCCACATATATGTATCCAGCATCACATCGCCAAGTACGCCTACCTTTAGGGATGCAATTTTTTCAAAAACATTTTGTAGCATGGCCATAAACAGAAAGGTAAAAATAAGCGGAAAGCGTGAAAATCGATCTAAGGGCGATTTTCCTGTTTGATTTTTCCGGCAGTTTTGTAGAGCTCATTCAGTCCTTTTACAACGTCTGCGGTAATATTGTAGGCTGTATCTTTAAAATAAAACAAACCCTGTTCGTAGGATATGATATAAGAATAATTTTTTGTTTTGTTGTAATCTTTTAAAAAAGCTTCTATTTTGGCTTTCACATCATTTTCTTTTCTTGCCTTCAGCTCAAAGTATTCCTGATCCAGTTGTTGCTTTCTGTTTTTGATTTCTTCTTCCATTTTTTTGAGTTCTTTACTGGCTTCGTTAAACTGAGCTTCTGTGAGCTTGCCTTCTTTAAGTTGATTTTGATAAAACACATATTTCTGCTGCAGTCTTCTGGCCAGGTCGTCGATTTCGCGGTTTATTTCTTCCTCTTTTTTGGCCAGTTCCGATTTTATTTTTTTAACTAGTTCAAATTGATTGACCACGGAGTCCATTTCAAAATAAGCCATGCGGAAAGTACCTTTTTCTTTCAGGGTATCATCCAATGCTGCATTAATTTTTTTTGAAAAATTATTTTTTTTGAAAAAGAGGTGATAACAAAAATATCCCACAGCCAGAGTCAGGATGAAATTCCATATCAGAAGAAGACGCAACATATCAAAACAAACGGCAAGTTAATTATTGGTTTTTATCTCTGAAATAGTTACAATTTTCTTTAGGAAACACTTAACACTCAGTAATAATAAAAAAGGGAGCCGGAAGCCCCCTTTTTATTGAATTTCCGTTAATTTATTCCTCTTCATCAAATGACATTGCTTCACGTGTAGTTTGAAGCAATTCATACTCTTCCTTGCTTCCAACAATGATATTTTCAAATTCGCGAAGTCCGGTTCCGGCAGGAATGGGATGTCCGGTGATTACATTTTCTTTCAGCCCCAGGAGTTCATCTGTTTTTCCGCTGATTGCGGCAGAAGACAAGACTTTTGTGGTTTCCTGGAAGGATGCGGCAGAAATCCAGCTTTGTACTCCCAACGAAGCTTTCGTTATACCCAGCAATGTAGGAGAGGAAGTGGCAGGCCTTGCATCCCTATATTGCACCAGTCGTTTGTCGTTTCGGCGCAAATAAGAATTCTCTTCGCGGATTTCCCGCAAGGTCACGATTTGACCTACTTTCAGACGTGTGCTATCGCCCGCATCGGTAATCACTTTTTTATCAAAGATGTAATCATTTTCTTCAATGAATTCAAATTTATCCACCAGATCTTCTTCCAGGAATTTTGTATCACCGGGGTCTTTAATGGTTACTTTACGCATCATTTGACGCACGATAACTTCTATATGTTTGTCATTAATTTTCACGCCCTGAAGCCGGTACACTTCCTGAATTTCGTTTACTACATACTCCTGCACGGCAAACGGGCCTTTAATGGCCAGAATGTCGCTAGGGGCTATTTGACCGTCGCTCAAGGGGGCGCCGGCTTTCACATAATCACCGTCTTGGGCCAATATTTGGCGGGTAAGCGGAATAAGATATTTTTTCTGCATTCCGTCTTTTGCTTCTACAATAATCTCCCGGTTGCCACGCTTGACGGCACCCAGCGTAACCACTCCGTCAATTTCCGAAACGATTGCGGGATTGCTCGGATTTCTGGCTTCAAACAGCTCGGTTACCCGTGGAAGACCGCCGGTAATATCTCTGAGCTTGCCTATCACTCTTGGAATTTTGGCAATAATCTGACCGGCTTTAATTTCATCACCTTCTTCTATTACAATGTGGCTTCCGGTGGGCAGGTTATACGATTTCATTTCCCTGCCCTGAATGACTACAGCGGGGATTTTGGATTTATCTTTTGTTTCAATAACTACTTTTTCACGATGTCCTGTTTGCTCATCAGCTTCTTCACGATAGGTAATTCCTTCAATAACATTTTCAAATTTAGCTACGCCATCGGTTTCGGAAATAATAACGTTATTGAAGGGATCCCATGAGCAGATAACGTCACCTTTGTTGACACGTTGCCCGTCTTTAACGGCTAAGGTAGCACCATAAGGTATATTATTGGTAATCAACAAGCGGTCATTCTTGGTATCAATGATTCTGACTTCGCCAGTTCGTCCGATTACCACCTGGACTTTATTTCCTTCATTATTGGTAAAGCTTACGGTTCGAAGTCCGTCAAACTGAATCACCCCATCAAATTTGGCTGTCAGTGTAGATTCGACGGAGGCCGATCCGGCCACCCCCCCTACGTGGAAGGTTCTTAGTGTAAGCTGAGTACCTGGCTCGCCGATAGATTGAGCAGCAATAATGCCAACGGCATCACCTTTTTGCGCCATGGATCCGGTAGCTAAATTCCTTCCGTAGCATTTTATACACACTCCTCTTCGGCTTTCACAGGTAAGAACGGAACGTATTTCAACGGTTTCGATTCCGGAATCTTCAATTCGTCGGGCAATTTCAGCCGTGATTTCTTCACCGGCCGAAATAATCAACTCATCAGTAATCGGGTCATATACGTCATGAAGGGAAGTTCTTCCCTCAATACGATCTGCAAGAGGTTCAATAACGTCTTCATTATCCTTTAAGGCCGAAATGGCTATGCCCCGTAAAGTTCCGCAGTCTTCTTCGGTAATTACAACGTCCTGTGCCACATCTACCAACCTACGAGTCAGATATCCCGCATCTGCGGTTTTCAGTGCGGTATCGGCAAGACCCTTACGGGCGCCATGGGTAGAAATAAAGTAATCTAATACATTCAAACCGGCTTTAAAGTTAGAGAGGATGGGATTTTCTATAATTTCACTTCCGGTTGAACCTGATTTTCGCGGTTTGGCCATAAGGCCTCTGATTCCGGCCAACTGTTTGATTTGTTGTTTTGAACCCCTGGCGCCGGAATCCAGCATCATAAATACCGAATTGAACCCCTGTTTGTCGTTGGAAAGGTCACGAATCAAAGATTCCGTGATTCGGGTGTCCACGCGGCTCCAGATATCTACAATCTGATTGTATCTCTCGTTATTCGTAATTAATCCGTTATTATAATTTTCCCACACTTCTTCTACTTCATTTTTGGCCTGCTCCAGCAATTCTTCCTTGATTTCCGGAACAATGAGGTCGTTTATGTTGAAAGAGAGTCCCCCTTCAAATGCCATCCGGAAACCAAGCGTTTTTATATCATCAAGAAAACGGGCTGTTTTGGGAACATCGGTTACACGAATAATATCTCCGATAATTTCACGCAGGTTTTTCTTGGTCAGCAGTGCGTTTACGAATCCTACCTCGGCCGGAACATATTGGTTAAATATCACACGTCCTACAGTGGTTTCTATCATCTTATGCTCCAGCAGCCCGTCGGCGTTTCTGATATTGGTTTTCACCTTGATCCAGGCATGCAAATCAACCTTCTTTTCATTATAAGCAATGATGACTTCTTCGGGCGAATAAAACACCATTCCCTCTCCTTTAACAGGTTCTGCTGGCGTACTTCTTTTGCCTTTGGTAATATAATACAATCCTAATACCATATCCTGAGAAGGAAGTGTAATCGGTGTTCCGTTTTGAGGATTCAGAATGTTGTGAGAGGCCAGCATTAACAACTGCGCTTCCAGAATAGCGGCGTTGCTCAGTGGTACATGAACAGCCATCTGGTCGCCGTCAAAGTCGGCATTGAAGGCGGTACAAACCAACGGATGAAGCTGTATGGCCTTACCCTCAATTAATTTAGGCTGAAATGCCTGAATGGAAAGCCTGTGAAGCGTAGGAGCACGGTTTAACAGTACCGGGTGGCCTTTCAGAATATTTTCCAGAATATCCCAAACAACGGCTTCTTTTTTATCTACCAGCTTGCGGGCTGATTTTACGGTTTTTACTATGCCCCGTTCAATAAGCCTTCGAATGATAAAGGGCTTGAATAATTCGGCGGCCATATCTTTCGGCAACCCGCATTCATGCAATTTCAGCTCGGGTCCTACTACAATTACAGAACGCCCGGAATAATCCACTCGTTTTCCCAGCAAATTTTGGCGGAAGCGCCCTTGTTTTCCTTTTAACACATCGCTGAGCGATTTCAGCGCTCTGCCTCCTTCTGCCTTTACAGCATTGGATTTCCTGCTGTTGTCAAACAAAGAGTCAACAGCTTCCTGTAACATTCTTTTTTCGTTTCGAAGAATGACCTCCGGTGCTTTGATTTCCAGAAGCCGCTTCAGACGATTATTTCGTATAATCACCCGACGGTACAGGTCGTTCAGGTCGGATGACGCGAAACGTCCGCCATCAAGCGGAACCAAAGGACGTAATTCAGGGGGAATTACGGGAATATACTGCATAACCATCCATTCAGGACGGTTGGTAACTCGGGTATTGGCATCACGGAAAGCCTCTACCACGCTAAGTCGCTTTAATGCATCTGCTTTTCTTTGCTGTGATGTTTCGTTCGCCGCTGCGTTTCGCAAGTCGTACGACAACTGGTCCAGATCAATTCTGGCCAGCATATCATGAATGGCTTCGGCGCCCATCTTAGCTATAAATTTATTCGGGTCATCATCGGGCAAATATTGATTATCTTTCGGAAGCGATTCAATAATTTCAAGATATTCTTCTTCCGTAAGCAGGTCTCCCGTATTTTGTCCTTTTTCGGCCCGAATACCGGGCTGTATCACCACATACCGCTCATAATAGATAATAGATTCCAGTTTCTTGGAACTCATCCCCAAAAGATAACCGATTTTGTTTGGCAGAGATTTAAAGTACCAGATATGCACTACCGGTACCACGAGTTTAATATGCCCCATGCGTTCTCTGCGCACTTTCTTTTCCGTAACTTCCACTCCGCATCGATCGCAAACAATCCCTTTGTAGCGAATACGTTTATATTTACCGCAGGCACACTCATAATCTTTTACCGGTCCGAAAATTCTTTCACAGAACAAACCGTCTCTTTCGGGTTTATAAGTTCGGTAGTTTATGGTTTCCGGCTTTAATACTTCTCCGTAGCTTTTTTCCAGAATAGAGTCAGGAGAAGCCAGGCTGATTGTTATTCTGGTAAAATCCGGACGGGGGCGATTCTCTTTTTTTTGTGCCATACAATTTGAAACTATTTTGTACTGTTTAAAAAAATGAAAACCTGATATTAAGGCAATGAATTTTCAGGTGATGTTATTCTTTGTTTTTATTATCAAATTTTAAATCAACGCCCAAACCTCGCAGCTCGTGCACCAACACGTTGAATGATTCAGGAACTCCGGGCTTGGGGATGTTATCTCCTTTCACTATTGCCTCGTAGGTTTTTGCCCGGCCTACAATGTCGTCAGATTTAATTGTAAGCAGTTCCTGAAGTATGTTGGATGCACCGAATGCCTCCAGTGCCCAAACTTCCATTTCACCGAATCGCTGGCCGCCGAATTGTGCCTTACCTCCCAGAGGTTGCTGAGTAATTAAGCTATATGGGCCAATGGAGCGGGCATGCATTTTATCATCCACCATGTGATGAAGCTTCAACATGTAAATTACACCTACGGTTGCCTTCTGGTGAAATCGTTCACCCGTTTCACCATCGTAAAGATAAGTGTGACCATACATGGGTATTCCGGCTTTCTCGCAATATTCAGCAATTTCATCTAAGGATGCTCCGTCGAAAATGGGTGTGGCAAAGTTTATGTTTAACTTGTATCCCGCCCAACCTAATATCGTTTCATAAATCTGGCCAAGATTCATCCGACTGGGAACACCCAGAGGATTCAACACAATATCAACCGGCGTTCCGTCTTCCATAAAGGGCATATCCTCTTCACGAACAATTTTTGCCACTATCCCTTTATTTCCATGACGGCCGGCCATCTTGTCGCCTACTTTCAGCTTTCGTTTCACTGCCAGATATACTTTGGCCAGTTTTAATACGCCGGCCGGTAATTCATCACCGATACTTATGTTGAATTTTTCCCGCTTATATCTTCCCAACTCTTCATTATACTTTATGTTATAGTTGTGCAACAAGGTATTTACATATTCATCTAGTTTTTTGTCTCCGGTCCATCCCAGCGGATTAATGGTGGTATAGTCAAGATTTCGCAGATTTTTTTCCGTGAACTTTGCCCCTTTGGCAATCTGAATTTCTCCGAAATGATTGCTTACGCCGGCAGAAGTTTTATCCTTTAATAAGGTGACTAATTTCTGAATCAGTATATCTTTCAGTTCGCTTTGGTTTTTCTCGTGTGTTTTTTCTATTTTCTCCAGCGCTGCTTTTTCTCTGATCTTCGAATTTTTATCTTTTTTGGCTCTTTGGAAAAGCTTTTTATTAATTACCACACCTTCCACTCCATTTGGAGCTTTCAGCGAAGCATCTTTGGCATCACCGGCCTTATCTCCGAATATAGCTCTTAACAGTTTTTCTTCAGGTGTGGGATCGCTTTCGCCCTTTGGCGTAATTTTTCCGATAAGAATATCACCCTCTTTTACATAAGCACCTATCCGGATAATTCCGTTTTCATCGAGGTCTTTCGTGGCTTCTTCCGAAACATTCGGAATATCGGGAGTTAATTCTTCTTCTCCCAGTTTGGTATCTCTGACTTCCAGTTCATATTCGGAAATGTGTATGGAGGTAAACAGATCTTCCTTTACTACCCTTTCACTGATAACAATTGCATCTTCAAAGTTGTAACCTTTCCATGGCATGAAAGCCACTTTCAGATTTTTACCAAGAGCCAGTTCTCCGTTTTTTACAGCATATCCTTCGGTGAGAAAATCTCCTTTTTTTACTTTCTGGCCCTTCTTTACGGCGGGTTTCAGATTGATACAGGTTTCCTGGTTGGTTTTGGTGAACTTGGTAAGTTTATAAACTTTCAGATCGTCTTCAAAACTCACCAGACGCTCCATTTCATCACGGATGTAACGCACATGGATTTCATTGGCGTCCACATATTCCACCACACCGTCGCCTTCAGCATGTATCTGAATTCGGGCATCCCGTGCAGCCTTGCTTTCCAGCCCGGTTCCGACAATGGGAACGTCTGGACGAATCAACGGAACAGCCTGCCGTTGCATGTTAGAGCCCATCAAAGCCCGGTTCGCGTCGTCGTGTTCCAAGAAGGGAATCAACGAAGCGCTGAGGCCTACAATCTGATTGGGCGCAACGTCCATGTATTCTACTTCATTTTTATCCAACAACGGGAAATCTCCGGACACCCGACTCACCACTTTATCATCAATGAATTCGCCTTTTTCATTCAATCTGGAATTAGCCTGCGCAATCTTGGCCACATCTTCTTCTTCAGCGCTCAGATACACTAATTTCTGCATATCTACTTTTCCATTCTCCACTTTTCTGTAAGGCGTTTCAATAAAGCCCATGTTATTAATCTTGGCATGAACGCACAAAGTAGAGATGAGTCCGATGTTTGGCCCCTCGGGAGTTTCTATGGTACAAAGGCGGCCGTAGTGCGAATAGTGAACATCTCTCACTTCAAAACCGGCTCGCTCACGGCTTAATCCGCCCGGCCCCAATGCGGATATACGTCTTTTGTGTGTAATTTCACTTAACGGATTTGTTTGGTCAAGAAACTGTGATAATTGTGAGGTACCGAAGAAAGAATTGATGACAGAAGACAGGGTTCTTGCATTAATTAAATCAACCGGCGTAAACACTTCATTGTCCCTTACATTCATCCGTTCGCGGATTGTTCGGGCCATACGGGCCAAACCCACGCCAAACTGCGCATAAAGTTGTTCACCTACCGTACGCACCCTACGGTTGCTTAAATGATCAATATCATCAATTTCGGCTTTACCGTTTGTGAGTTTAACAAGGTATTTGATAATTTGAATAATATCTTCCTTGGTAAGCGTTCTTTTATCCAGCGGCAGATCAATGTTGAGCTTTCTGTTTATTTTATAACGACCCACTTCGCCTAAATCATAGCGCTTGTCACTAAAGAAAAGTTTATCAATAATACCTCGCGCCGTTTCATTATCAGGGGCATCAGCACCGCGGAGTTGCCGGTAAATAAATTGGACCGCTTCCAGTTCGCTGTTGGATGTATCTTTATTCAGCGTATTATAGATAATGGCATAGTCTCCTCCCACGTCTTCGCGCTGAATGAAAATGCTTTTTACATCCATTTCTAGAATGGTTTCAATCGCCGCTTCATCCAACACGGTATCTCTTTCCAGAACAATTTCATTTCGTTCAATAGAAACCACTTCACCGGTATCTTCGTCCACAAAATCTTCGACCCAGGTACGTAACACCCGGGCAGCCAATCGCTTTCCGATATATTTCTTAATTGTTTTTTTATCAACCACCACTTCGTCGGCCATGCCGAACAGCTCAAGAATATCTTTATCCGTTTCATATCCTATGGCCCGCAGCAAAGTAGTAACGGGGAATTTCTTTTTCCGGTCTATGTAAGCATACATCACGTTATTGATATCTGTGGCGAACTCCATCCATGCACCCTTAAAAGGTATCACACGGGCCGAATAAATCTTTGTTCCATTAGGATGTATGGATTGTCCGAAAAAGACTCCTGGCGAACGATGAAGTTGGGATACCACCACCCGTTCAGCTCCATTGATAACAAATGTACCCCGGGGTGTCATATAGGGAATGTTGCCCAGAAATACATCCTGAACTATCGTTTGGAAATCCACATGTTCTTCGTCATTACAGCTCAGACGAAGCTTCGCTTTCAGAGGCACGGAATACGTCAGGCCTCTTTCCATACACTCTTCTATGGTGTATCTGGGCGGATCAATAAAGTAATCCAAAAACTCCAGTACAAAAATGTTTCGGGTATCCGAAATAGGAAAGTTTTCTTTAAATACCCGGAAAAGTCCCTCATTGTTTCTTTTGTCAGGTGTTGTTTCCAACTGAAAGAACTCCTTAAATGATTGGATTTGTACCTCCAGAAGATCGGGCGCTTCGGCCAGATGCTTGATTTTTCCGAAACTTACCCTTTGATTCAGTTTTGTAGAAGACATAATGTTTAAAAAAAACCGGTTTTATTACTTTTATAAAAAAAACATAAAACACATGTAATCTCTTGCTCAGATTAAACAAGAGTTATTGAGTATCATAAACTTACATGTGCTTTGGGATTTCAAAATAAATTTTGGCCAAAATAAAGAACTGCAAAGGTAAAGAAATATTGTAATTTTCCAAGAAAAGTTTAATTAAGATAATTTTCCATATTTACTTTTTTTATTAAAGTGTTATTTTGTGCGAAGAATATGGATGTCAAGAAATTTTTTGAGGATTATTTTTCTTTTACGAAAAAAGAAAGAATAGCCGTTTTGGTAATGACAAGCATTATCATTATGCTAACTATTTTACCGGAATTCATCGCTAAAAATAATAATCCTTTATTAATAACTGAAAAAGATACTTCGTGGTTATCGTTTAAAAAACCGGTATATCAAAATCATTCAAGGTATCAACAGGATGATGAATTTTCAGGAAGTGTTCAATATGAACCTTCTTCCAGCAATTATTTTTTTGAAGAAAAACCTGGCGAGCTTTTTATATTTGACCCAAATACGTTATCACGCGAAGGATGGCGCAAACTGGGCATCAGTGAAAAAACCATAAGAACTATCCAAAATTATCTGAATAAAGGCGGAAGATTCCGCAAACCGGAAGACTTAAAAAAAATTTACGGTTTCAGAATACAGGATTTCGAAAGATTAAGTCCCTATATTCAGATTGTAGCCATGCAAAAATCAACGGAAGCTTCTGCTGCAAATCTTTCACCCCAAAACACCGCCCGGCCTGTCCGGTCTATCAGGATAATTGACATCAATACCGCCGACTCGGCAGACTTTATTTTACTGCCGGGTATTGGAGAAAAACTATCTGCAAGAATTGTCGCCTTCCGGAATAAACTGGGCGGATTTTATTCAATACAACAGATAGCCGAAACATACGGCCTTCACGATTCTGTATTTCAAAAAATAAAGCCCTACCTCAGCGTGAGCCCTTCTGCCGTGAAGAAAATAAACATTAATAAAGCAACCTTGGAGGAATTAAAAGCACATCCCTACATCCGCTATTACAATGCTAAAGCAATTATTGCATATCGTGAACAGCATGGTTTTTTTGAAAAAACGGAAGATCTAAAAAAAATTATGATAATCAGCGAAGAGTCTTATCAAAAAATGGCGCCTTATTTGACAACTCAATAATTACTCTGCAAGCAGGCGCTTTTCTTCAGATTTTTTTGGAATGGTTCAGCTAAAAAAAAAGCATCTGTTGAAAACATGAGGAAACAATTCAACAGATGCTTCTGAAAGTTTTCGGCCCTGAAGTTGAGGTAAAAAAGTATTGAATTTGAGAATTAAACGATTTCAACTTCGGCACCGGCTTCTTTCAGTTTTGCGGCAATATCTTCTGCTTCAGCTTTGGATACACCTTCTTTGACATTTTTGGGTGCTCCGTCAACCAGTTCTTTGGCCTCTTTAAGACCCAGTCCGGTGATTTCTTTTACTACTTTAACCACATTCAGCTTTGACGCACCACCGTTTTTCAATACAACGGTAAATGCGGTTTTTTCTTCGGTTGCAGCTCCGCCACCGGCTTCACCACCGGCACCGCTGACAACAACTGCCGCTGCTGCGGGCTCAATACCGTATTCTGTTTTCAGAATATCGGCTAATTCCTGTACTTCCTTTACCGTTAAGCCTACCAGGCTTTCTGCTAATGCTTTTACGTCTGCCATGTTTTTTACATTTTTTCCCGTCTTCATTTTCGCTTATTGCGAATCCGACGGATGATTAAAAAAAATTGTTTATGGTAAAACCGGAAAACGATCCGGTATTATACCCTTGATTTACTCTGTGGTTGCCGGCTCACCCTTTTTTTCTGCATGATGCAGCAATGCCGAAATAACCCGTTTTGCGGGAGACTGTAACAATCCGATTACTTCCGCAATCAACTCATTTTTGGTTTTGATTTTTGTTAAAACAGCGAGCTGGTTATCTCCGGTATATATTTCACCATTGATAAAGGCTGCTTTCAATAGCGGCTTATCCAGATTGGTTTCTTTCCGAAATGAGCTGATGATTAATGCCGGCTCTTTCGGATTATCGGAAAACATGAGTGCAGTTACTTTGTGCAGTGCATCATATACTCCGGAATATTTATCATTATCTAGAGATTCCAGCGCCTTCTTGATCAACGTATTTTTCGCCACTTTCATTTCAACCTTTTTATTGAAGCAGGCTCTGCGCAACTTATTCACCTGCTCCACTGTTAACGATTCCGTATCGGTAACGTAAAAGTGGCTGTATTGAGAAAACTTTCCTTTCAGGTATTCTATCACTTCATTTTTCTGTTCTCGGGTCATTGCGAAGAAATTTATTTTAACGGTTGATTTTAAATGTAATCATTAATGAATAAATGCTTTCGCGTCAATCTTAATTCCGGGACTCATTGTGCTGGCCATGCTTATTCCTTTCAAATACGTGCCTTTGGCAGTAGCGGGTTTGGCCTTAATAATAGCCTGAATGAGTTCCTGACAGTTTTCCGCAATTTTTTCGGGTGTAAAGCTGACTCTTCCTACCGATGCGTGTACAATACCTGCCTTATCTACTTTAAAAGCAATTTTACCACTTTTGATCTCTTTCACTACAGCGCCTACATCATTGCTTACTGTTCCTGTTTTAGGGTTGGGCATCAAATTTCGGGGCCCCAGAATTTTTCCCAGTTTCCCGATTTTGGGCATGACAGACGGCGTAGCCACAATCACATCCACATCTACCCACCCGCTCTCGATCTTAGAAATATACTCATCAAGGCCAACATAGTCAGCACCTGCCGTCCTGGCCTCGTCTTCTTTGTCTGGTGTACAAAGCACCAGTACTTTTTTGGTTTTTCCTGTACCATGCGGAAGGGTAACAGTGCCTCGTATAGCCTGATCGGCTTTTTTGGGATCAACACCCAGACGAACGTGTAAATCCACAGAAGCATCAAACTTACAGGTGGTTACCTGCTTAATCAGCTCTGATGCTTCCTTAAGACTATAGGTTTTATTTGTATCAATTTTTGATTCTGCTATTTTTCTTTTTTTACTTTTAAAAGGCATCTTATATTATTTTATATTCACCTTTTTAAATTAATTTAATTAGATTTATTTTCCCACGGCGCCTTACCTTCAATGGTAATTCCCATGCTTCTGGCCGTGCCGGCGATCATTTTCATTGCACTTTCCAGCGTAAAACAATTCAGATCGGGCATTTTATCCTTAGCAATCGCTTCAATTTGTTCCCAGGTTACCTTACCTACTTTTTTCCGGTTACTTTGATCTGAGCCTTTTTGTATTTTGGCTGCTTCCATGAGCTGGACCGAGGCGGGTGGGGTTTTTATGATGAAATCAAAACTTTTGTCTGAATAAACGGTGATTATAACAGGTAACACTTTACCCATTTTGTCCTGTGTTCTTGCATTGAACTGCTTACAGAACTCCATAATATTGATTCCTTTGGAACCCAGGGCCGGGCCTATGGGGGGAGCGGGATTAGCCTGACCGCCTTTAACTTGAAGTTTAACGTATCCGATGATTTCTTTAGCCATGAGAAATTATATTTTGGTTCAAACGACTTTCAGTAAATAGAAAGTCTCCCAAACAAGTCTTAGCGGAATAATATCATTCCTTCACCGTATAGAAATTTACGGTTTGTAAAGAGCTGATTGGGGGTGCAAAGGTATATGCTTTTTTACAAAATAGCAAAATACCTCAATTAATTTTTTATGTGCAGAGTAGCTAATAGCTGAAAATTTGAGAATCAACTAATTGTTTTAAACCTAAATGGAAAGCTTAACTGAGTTTTTCTACCTGCATGTAATTGAGTTCTACGGGAGTAGAACGACCAAAGATTTTTACGGTAACTTTTAATTTCTTTTTCTCGTCGTTTACCTCTTCAATTATTCCGTTGAAGTCATTAAAGGGCCCTTCTATGATTTTAATGGTTTCGCCAACAATAAAAGGCTCTGCCATGCTTACTCCCGATTCGGCCATTTCATCCATTTTACCTAACATTTTATTGACTTCGGCTTTGCGCAATGCTATCGGTTTATCTTTTCCCAGAAAATGTATAACGTTGGTGGTATTTTTAATAAAGTCTCTCAATTCATCTGTCAACTTTCCTTCTGCTATTTCAATCATTACATACCCCGGAAAATAAATTCTTTCCCTGACTACTTTTTTTCCGTTAACTACTTTATATACTTTTTCTACCGGAAGAAACACTTGTTTAACCTGTGTCCATCCCGCTTTAGCCAGTTCTTTGTCAAGATATTCTTTTACCTTCTTTTCTTTTCCGCTAATCACACGCAAAGCATACCATTTCGTTTCAGGTTGTTGCCCTTTTTCGGTATTAACAGCGGGTTCCATGTTCAGAAAATTAGGTTATAAATAAATTTTAAAGCGCCACCGAGTAAAAAATCCATGACCAAAACGACCAGCGTAATTACCAAAGTGGCTCCTAAAACTATCATGGTGGATTGCTGTAACTGTTGCCAGGTTGGCCAGCTTACTTTTTCATTTAATTCTTTATATGAGTCTTTAAAATAGTTAATAATTTTTTGCATATAATGATGTTAAAAAAAGAAATATTAAAAACTTACTTCTTTCGCACGGGCAGAGAGATTCGAACTCCCATCAACGGTTTTGGAGACCGCTATTCTGCCATTGAACTATGCCCGTTTGCCGGAGTTTTAAACCTTTTCTTTATAAAGCTAAAAGCTATTAGCAACAACTGCTAACAGCTTTTCGACTTCTTTTGCAAAGATATTCAATTTTCTTTTGGGAAGAAATGAGAAAATCCCTTTTTATTTCAAAATTTCCGTAACCTGTCCGGCGCCTACGGTTCTGCCACCTTCCCGAATAGCAAACTTTAAACCTTTTTCCATAGCAATTGGCTGAATCAGTCGAACGGTAAGCGTTACATTATCACCGGGCATCACCATTTCTGTTCCGGCCGGAAGCTCTACTTCACCGGTAACGTCGGTGGTACGGAAGTAAAACTGCGGGCGGTATTTGTTAAAGAAAGGCGTATGTCGTCCTCCTTCTTCTTTGCTCAGCACGTACACTTCACATTTAAAGTCGGTATGAGGGGTGATGGAACCGGGTTTGCAAATAACCATACCTCTTCGAATCTGATTTTTTTCTATACCTCTTAAAAGCAAACCTGCATTATCTCCGGCTTCCCCTTCTTCCAGTATTTTCCGGAACATTTCCACGCCGGTAACTGTAGAGGTAAGCGCTTTATCCATCAGTCCCACAATTTCAACCGGATCGCCTACTTTTACTTTTCCTCTTTCAATTCTTCCGGTAGCAACGGTTCCCCGTCCGGTTATGGAAAAGACGTCTTCAATAGACATAAGGAAGGGTTGATCGACAGGGCGAGGCGGCAATGGAATATAATTATCTACGGCATCCATAAGTTCTTCTACTGCTTTAACCCATTTTTCTTCACCGGCCAAAGCACCTGTTGCGCTTCCTTTAATAATAGGGGTGTTAGCCCCGTCGAATCCATAGAAAGTCAGCAAATCTCTGATTTCCATTTCTACAAGATCCAGAAGTTCGGGGTCATCTACCAAATCTACTTTATTCATAAAAACAACCATACGGGGTACGCCTACCTGACGAGCCAGCAGGATATGCTCTTTGGTTTGCGGCATCGGACCATCGGTAGCGGCTACTACCAGAATAGCGCCATCCATCTGTGCAGCTCCGGTAATCATGTTTTTAACATAGTCGGCGTGTCCCGGACAATCCACGTGGGCATAGTGGCGGTTTGCTGTCTGATATTCTACATGAGCGGTATTAATGGTAATTCCCCTTTCTTTTTCTTCGGGTGCAGCATCAATTTCATCATATTTTTTTGCTTCCGCTAACCCTTTTTTAGAAAGAATATGAGTGATTGCGGCGGTAAGGGTGGTTTTTCCATGGTCGATGTGACCAATCGTTCCAACGTTTACGTGAGGTTTTTCCCTTTTAAATGTTTCTTTTGTTGCCATTTTTTTTGTTTTTTATATTAAAAATCTTACAGGAGAATTTACCTGTATAAGTAAAAAATTTTTTATAACGCACTTACGCAGAAACGCAAGCCTTTTGTTTACTCCGTAAAAAGAGCCGTTGATGAGAATTGAACTCACGACCTCTTCCTTACCAAGGAAGTGCTCTACCACTGAGCTACAACGGCCAGTCAAATTTTGTCGGATATGCCTGGTTTAAAGGCATTTACCACAAAAAGAAAGCCGGCAGTATTGCAGCAAGTAGCACACGGTTTCGTAATCATAACCCTGAAATGTCGGCTCAATCACGGAAACTTTTATTTGTGCACTGCCCTGGCCAGAATTAAAGCTGCTTGGAGCGGAAGACGAGGCTCGAACCCGCGACCTACAGCTTGGAAGGCTGTCGCTCTACCAACTGAGCTACTTCCGCTTTTGGCTTCTAAATACTGATTTTTTTAAAAGAGCTTTAAAAAATTAGTAATCAAAAACTTAGTTAAAACTATTCGTTCCGGTATAACTCTTTTCCTACAAATTCCTCTTCTTATATAAAAAAGAGGAACAGGTGGGCAAGGATGGATTCGAACCACCGAACTCCGAAGAGAACAGATTTACAGTCTGTCGCCGTTGACCACTTGGCTACTTGCCCATCAATTGACTTCGAACACCTCTTGAACAAATCCTTAGCCGGCCAAATACGCCGTTTTCGAACGAAAACTAAAATAAGCCTTAATTAAATCCGTCATGAACTTTATCTCTGAGTCTTGACTAAGAACTTCAGAGCCACTTGTCGGGATCGAACCAACGACCTACTGATTACAAATCAGTTGCTCTACCAGCTGAGCTAAAGTGGCAAGTTCAAAACCATCGCACAAGCGCCCAAACTGTCATAAATCTCAATAACAAAGATCTTCCCGAATTTGGGGTTGCAAAATTAAGGGAATTCTATGATTGTAAAAATTTTTTAAAAAAAACTTATTGTAATTCTTTACCCCCTGTTTCGGGAATCAGATAAGGCTCATACCCGGAAATCCTGCCCGGGGTTTTTCAGGCTGCATTTTTCTCTTTATGCTTTTTGATTTGCGTAACCAGGGAATCAAATGCATCATCAAATGATTCCTCAAATGATTTACTGGTTGCTTTTACAAAAAATGAATGCTTGGGTATCTCTAAACGAATTTCTGCCACTTTATCCTTAATGGTGTGCACCACATTATCCAGTTTTAAAAAAACATTAATGCTTATGATTCTTTTTGAAAACTGACTGAGTTTTTTTAATTTTTTTTCTACATGAGCAAGCAGCTTCTTATCGGCGCTGAAATGCACGGTATGAATATTCACTCTCATGGCTCTCTGATTTATTTGGTGAAAAATAATTTTTCGTACAATATAAAAATTGATGTTATTGCAGAAAAATGACACATATCACCGGGTTGGCTGATATTTCCTCAACTTTCAAACATACCAAAACCGCAGAATTCAGAATTTTTTTTCCTGAATAATGTAGCCGTAAAACCTGTGACACACATTTTCTGCAAAAATTTTGGAATTCAAAGAACTTATTTAATAAACGATATAATACTGCGATTTATTTATCAAGCTTCAATAATTTTCTTAAAGACAACGTTTAATGCGCCCCTAAAAATAATATTTTTCAATTTATCCATTTAAAATATTATGATAATTTATGAGGTAATTAAGGCTTGGGATGATGTTTTTGATGAATTTCTTTAAGTTTTTCAATGGTGTTGTGGGTATATACCTGAGTAGCGGCCAGACTGGAATGGCCCAGTAGTTCTTTTACGGCATTTAATCCTGCTCCGCGGTTCATCAGGTGAGTGGCAAAAGTATGCCTTAAAATGTGAGGGCTTTTTTTGTTTAGGGTGGAGAATGCAGATAAATATTGATTTATAATATTCCACACATATTTCGGGTAAAGCGGCTTTCCTTTTTCGGTAACAATCAGGGTATCTTGCGGATTTTCAAACTTTTTGTTTTTTTCCATAATATAATGCTCTATATGTTGCATCAGATTTTTACTTACCGGGATAATCCGTTCTTTTTTTCCTTTCCCCAACACTTTTATCTGACATGCCCTGAAATCAACTTGTTTTTCTTTAAGCTGAATCAACTCGCTCAAACGCATTCCCGTTGCGTAAAAAACAGCTATCAGCAGCTTTGCATTTGCTTCCTTCCAGCTTCCGGACAAATCCTCCAGCGAATTCAGCATTAACTGAACTTCATTTTCTTTCAAAAACTCCGGAATTTTCAGATCAACTTTAGGAGAAATAATTTTATTTAATGGTGAAGATTCAGCGTAATTGTTTTTCAAGCAAAACTTGTAGAATGATTTTAAACATGAAATTTTACGATGTATAGACCTTGCCGTAATTCCCTTTTCTTTCAGGGCTGCCATCCAACTTCGCACATGTATATGTTGTATCTCATTTACCGTTAAGCTGCCATATTGCGTGTTAATATATTCGGTAAAATCATTCAGGTCATTCCGATATGATATGACGGTATGAGAGGAATATCTTTTTTCGAACGTCAGATAATTCAGAAAGAGGGAAGTCAGATGGGAAAAAGAATCCATAAAGTTGGAATAAATTACGCTTTACAGTGAGCGTAGCTGCAAAGAAAATGTTCCCTGTTTAATATAGTGATCTCAGACTTTTCCGCTTGCCAGTTTCTGACGATAAATAGCCCGCTGAATTTCATTTCTTCTTTTTACCGATGGCTTGGTGTAAGCCTGGCGTTCTCTGAGCTGAATTAAAATTTTTGCCTTTTCAAATTTCTTTTTATACTTTTTCAGAGCTTTATCAATGTTTTCGCAATCCTTTGAATCAATAATTAACATATTAAATTAAACCTCCTTTTTTTTTGAGAACCGCAAAGTTAAACACAAAATTCTGAAAGCGAAAGCAAAACAAGAAAATTTTATAAATTGCTGAATTTCCGCAATTTAGCATTTTAATAATGTTTATATGTTTACGGGTATTATACAAGCCGTTGGCACAGTCGTTTCAGTTAGTCCTACGGGTAAAAATCTCACGGTGCACATCCGCTCCGAACTTTCAGAGCATTTCAGGCCGGATCAGAGTGTAAGTCACGATGGTGTATGCCTGACCGTGGAAAATGTTACAAACGGAATACATCAGGTTACCGCGGTTGAGGAAACATTAAAAAAAACCAATTTGCGCTTCTGGAAAGAAGGCACCCTGGTGAATCTTGAACAAAGTCTTCGTCTGCAGGACCGCCTGGACGGGCACTGGGTTCAGGGACATGCTGACAGCACGGCGGTTTGTACCAAAAAAAAAGAAAAAAGGGGGAGTTGGGAATTTACGTTCCGGTTTCCGGAAAAATTTGCAATATATGTTATCGAAAAAGGATCAATTGCTTTAAATGGCATCAGTTTGACTTGTTTTAACGTGAAAAAAAACAAATTTACCGTGGCTATCATACCTTATACATATGATCATACGAATTTGAAGTATCTGAATGAAGGTGATGAAGTAAATGTGGAATTTGATATCCTGGGAAAATATGTCATTAAATTTCTGGAAAACAGGAAAAAGCTTTTATAAATTGTAATAGTTACGACTTAATCTGACAGTTGTGGTGTTTTTGATGGTTTGAAAATTTTGTTTCAAGCATCTTTTCTTTAGCCAAATATAGTGAATCTTTAAATGTTTGCATGGGAGTTTTTCCAAAACAATATTTTCCACTGTGGGTTCTTTCTTCGTTGTAGGCCGCTATCCAATCATCTAAATCGTTTTGCAAATCTTCTATGGAATGATACATTTTTCTGCGAAAGGCAACGGCATAAAACTCGTTCTGAATGGTACGGTGGAATCGTTCACAGTTGCCAATGGTCTGCGGGCTTCGGGCCTTTGTTTTGGAGTGTTCTATAGCTTCTAAAGCTAAATAGAGTTCATACTCGTGATATTCGGGCTTACCACAATATTCGGTACCTCTATCGGTCAAAATACGCAGTAGCGGTATTTGATATTCTTCAAAGAAAGGCAACACTTTATCATTGAGGAAATCGGCTGCCGTGATGGCGTTCTTGTGATCATACAGTTTGGCAAAAGCCACCTTGGTATAAGTGTCAAGGAAGGTTTGCTGATACATTCTGCCTACGCCTTTGATGTTGCCTACGTAGTAGGTGTCCTGTGCGCCCAGATAGCCCGGATGTTCCGTTTCGATTTCACCTTGTGCCTCTTGCTTTTCTTTCTTACGTTCCAGGGCTATCAGTTGGGCTTCGGTGAGGATACCGCCTTCTTGGGCGACTTTCACCTCCAGCGCTTTGAGACGCTTGGCGAACGTCTCCAGGTCATGCCGTAACCATACGCAACGTACCCCTCAAGGAGAAATAAATATCCCTTTCTTTTTCAATTCGTTTGATACGCGAAGCTGCCCCAAAGCCGGATTATCAAAGGTCATTTGTACCACGGCTTGCTCTATGTGCTCTTTGATTCTGTTTTTCAGGTTGGGCTTCTTTCGGCTTACTTCCCGCAGGGCTATTTCGCCTCCCAAATCGTACATCTGTTTGATGCGATAGAAACTATCGCGGCTATAACCCATCACTTTGCATGCTTGGGATACGTTTCCTAATTGTTCTGCTCATTTTAGCAGTCCTACTTTTGTTTTGATTAGTTTTGTTTCGGTGTTCATTTTTGACAGTTATGGTGTTATGGAATTTAATTTAAAACTTAAATTTATAATCAAACTGTCAGATGAATTCTAAACTAATACATATAAATATTTTTTTACAGCTACTGAAAGCCGGTTCCCGGAGATTAATTTTTAAAAAAACTTTTAATTCACTCATTTGAACGCCAAGCTAAATAGTCTGCATACTTCCAGATTTCACTATCCCGCATTAGAGGGGTTTAGGGGTGTAGCTATATTACTGGTAGTGATTCATCAAAATTTCACGTTTCCTCATGTTTTCTTTTTCGGAGGGCTTGGCGTAGATCTGTTCTTTGTATTATCCGGTTTTCTCATTACGGAAATTCTTCTGAACAGCGTAGAGCATCCGCATTTTCTGAAAAACTTTTACCTGCGGCGTATCCTGAGAATTTTTCCTTTATATTATCTTATTTTAATCATTTGCCTTATTCTTTTACCCCTGATTTCTTCCCTGAAAGTTCATTCAGATTATTACGTCAAGAATCAGATTTTTTTATGGACTTATTTACAAAACTGGCTCTTTATTTTTAAAGAACCGTATGGCGATAAAATATTGCTGCACACCTGGCCTATAGTCGTAGAAGAACAATTTTATCTTTTATGGCCTTTAATAATACTTTTTCTGAAAAAACCGATACGCTTACTGGCATTCATGCTAGCTTTGCTCATAGCTGTAGGTACTACCCGTTATATTTTGTGGAATTTAAATATAAGAGACCTTGCCTATTCAAGCCTTTACACATTTACGCGAATTGACGGTATATGCATCGGGTCTATGGTAGCCATTTTGCAGAAAATATATCCTCAGTTTATTCATGGGTTTACCGGATTCATTGTTTTATCTCTTGCCATTTTTAATTTTTTATTCTACTTCGTTAATTACAAAGAGGGCTTTATACTCCCCTATCTTGCCATAACCGGCTATACTACATTCACGGTGCTATTTGGCATATTCGTGTATGATTTGGTAAATAAACAAACGGTTTTGTTTCAGAAAATATTTCAAAACCGTATTTTAATGTTTTTAGGGAAGATTTCCTATGGAATTTATGTTTTTCATTGGCCAATCAATGTATTGATTCTTGATTTTTTTATAGAACGTTTGCAAAAGTTAAATATAAATTCATTTTGGGCAACCGGAATTTCCGGAATAGGGGTCAGTGTGATTGCTGTTATCATCAGCACATTCAGTTATCATTATTTTGAAAAACCTTTTCTTCGGTTGAAGAACAGGTTTACCTGACATCCGGAATTCTGCGCTATATTTGATTTCTCATGTACACTTTTCGGGACTATATCAGACGAGGTTTTTTCTTTCTCAATAATCAGTTTTTTCCGAGAAGAAAAAAACTATCCACTTTAATGATTTACGGAACAGATTTGTGTGATTCGGCATGTAAACACTGTCTCATCTGGACGAAGCGACCCGTGCATTACCTTTCGTATGACAAGATTGTAGATATCATGAAAAGCCGATGCATTACACGAAATACAAGGGTTGGCCTGGAAGGCGGGGAATTTCTTCTTCATCCGGACGCTTTGATGATTATGAAATGGTTTCATCAACATCACCCGAATTTTGATTTACTGACAAATGCGCTGAGACCTGAATTGGTAATGAAAGCTGTTACTCAATTTCCGCCGCAAAGGCTGCTCATTTCTTTAGACGGCGACAAGGAAACATACAAAAACATGCGGGGAAAAGACGGCTATGACGGCATTATAGAGATTCTGAAAACCCTCTCGGGAAAAATCCCGATCAGCCTGATGTTTACCCTTTCTCCTTATAACGACTTTGAAGATCTTGAGCATGTTGCAGAAGTAGCGCAGCGCTGGAATACCGACTTACGAATAGGAGTTTATAATGACATTTCCTTTTTTGACACGATTGAGTCCGCTCATCGTTTTGATATTGGTTCGCAAAAAAAAGAAGCTGTAAGGAATTTTTCATTGGCTAAGCAACTGATACAAAATAAACCCAGAGAAAATTTTCTATTTCAGCCGCAGCCTGATTCATCGGATGAATTTATTGACATAAAAAGTCATTTGCCTAAAAAAATTAAGCATTTTCCGGAAAACGAAGATTATCTGATTCTTTACGACCTTTGGCGCAGAGGAAAACTCAGGCTCAGATGTCATAGTATTAAAGACAGTCTTGTTATTCTTCCGAACGGAGACGTACCGCTATGCCAGAATCTGGATGTAAAACTAGGAAATGTTTTTGAACAAACACTGGATGAAATTTTTAACGGACAGTCTTCCGTTAAAACACAGAATTACTATTGCTGCAATTGCAACGGATGCTGGATTAACTTTCACCGAAAATATGATATCATACTTTACCGGAGTCTGGAAAAATACCTCGGTAAATTTCTCACCAAAAAGCTTATGGGCGATTACTGGTGGGATTCGGAAAGCCGTAAAAGTTATCAACGCATCATGAAAGAATATAAATCCGGGTGTCGGTGAGAAATGTGCTGAAACCATATTTCCTCCTTACAGGTGTGGCTATTGTGGCTTTAGCTCCGGTAAGCTTTATGTTATTTGCACTGAAAAATGATGTACTGGCACTGGAGTATCCCATAAATTATTTTATCAGCGAATGCATTCATAACGGCGAAGCCCCCTTGTGGTTCAACACCTGGAATCTGGGATTTCCGCTTTACAGCAATCTGACCTGGGGTATATTCAGTTTGCCGAGAATGATTTTCAGTGGTCTGTTTCACTATAACATTTACAGTTTACACATTGAATTCGTTTTTTATGTAGCCTTATCGGGTTGCAGCATGTATTATTTGTTAAAGCATTTTTTTTTGAAAGACGAACATCTCTGTTTTATCCTTTCTGTTGGCTACATGCTTTCGGGGTTTACCATCGGCTCTTCGCAGTGGATGTTATATATAACAGCCGCTTCTTTTGTACCCATGGTATTTGCATCTTTTTTTCATTTTATAAAAGAACCATCGCACAAATATGCTTTTCAGTTTGCGGTATTTTTTACGCTCATGTTCACCAGCGTTTACGCCCCTTTTTCCTTAATTATTACTTATTGCCTTGCAGCAGGACTTCTTTTTGTTTTTTGGCATTTCAGAAATTATAAAATGCAGATACAAAATCTAATTCGGTATTTACCTTTCGCTTTTCTTTACACCGCTTTATTTTGCGCCCCATGCATTTATTTTACAATTGAGCTCTTACAGCATATCGAACGAGGGAAGACTTTGCTTTCAACAAAAGACTTTTTTTACTCAAATTATTTTCATCCGAAAGCATTAATTACGCTATTATTTCCTTTGGCATCGGTAAAACTCAACTTTCCGAATACCGAACCCTCCATGTTGCATTGTTATGCCGGGCTATCTCTGTTGGCCTTGTTGCCGGCTGCTTTTATCGCTCTGAAACAAAAACGGGATGCAATCCGGATTTTTTTTCTTACTTCTTCTGTTGTTTTTCTGCTGCTGGCATTTGGCCCTTTCACCCCATTGCGGGATATGTCAAACCTGTTGCCGGGGTTTGCTTATTTCAGAAATCCGGCTGTTTTCCGTTATCCTTTTTTGCTGTCTTTCATTTTATTTACGGCATACTCACTGAAGGAGAAATCTTTGTCTGAAATCTTAAATTTTCGATATACAAAATATTTGCTATGGTTTCTGCTATTCGTTTGTTTTGCCGTTTTTATCTATACCAAATCTGACTTTCCGAAATTCAAAAATTTTGAACTCCATGAGTTCATAAAAAAAATCAGTTTAAGGCAATCTTTTTTTATCAGTGCCCTGCTACAGATTTTACTTTTGTCAGTTCTGTTATTGTTCATCCATTTTCGGAAATTTTCTTACATAAAAGGAATTTTTATTACGGATATGATACTAAATGCGCTGCTGTGCGCTCCGTTTTTTACCGTAAGCAGTTACAAGCCTTCAGAGATTAACAATATGCTGAAAAGCGTAAAAGGATTTCCGGTTCAGCAGCAAAATCCATCGGATGTGACTGTGCTATTTACAGACGCCAAAGGAAACAACTGGTACAATGTAAATGTTTTTTCAAAGCAGGTTGTTCCGTTGGTTTCATACCCCGGACCGTTATTGTTAGAGCGGGACAGTTTATGGTTGAAGCAAATAAACAATAAACCTTTAGTTCATTTTTTACCCGAAGACAGCGCCAGGTTCAGTATTCAAATTAACGTGCAGAGGCCAACCCATGTTCGTGCACAAGTAAATACAACCGCATCCGGCAAACTGCAACTCTTGCAAAATGCTTATCCGGGGTGGAAGGTATGGGTAAATGGCCAAAAAGCCAATATAATAAAAAATTTTTCTGAACTGCCTGTCATTGATATTGCGGCAGGAAATCATATTGTTGATTTTCGTTACCAAAGACCTGTGGTGCTGATTTCAGCTTTTTTGAATCATCTGGTAATTCTTCTTTTTTTACTGTTGAAAGCCGCAACATACTTTAAAGCAAAGGCGTTATAATTTTTTCCCCTGCAGCACCGAACGAACGGCTTCATTCATCACTCTTTCGGCAAACGGCTGAGTAATCCGGTTTAATTCTTCAATAGCCAGTTGAATTTTATCTTTATCGGTTCCTGCTAAAGCTATGCGTACATTTTCTATTGCCTTTTTTGTTTGCGCCACTTCTTCTTCGCTTAAAAGCTCCTTGTTTTTTTGGATAAATTTTTCAGCCGTGTCTGACAGCTGTTCAGCTTCCGTAGCCGCTTCAATCAGCGCCCGTTTTGCTATATCTTCCCGGGCATGAAGGAGTGATTCCATGAGCATTTTTTCCACTTCCTCGTCTGTTAAACCATACTGCGGTTTTACCTCAATACTTTGTTCTACGCCGCTGCGAAGTTCTTTGGCTTTTACCGTTAAAATTCCGTCGGCATTGATGAGAAATGAAATTTCCACTTTGGGCAAACCGGCAGGCATGGCCGGAATCCCTTTTAAAATAAATTCAGCCAGTTTTCGGTTATGTTGAACCAAATCCCGCTCGCCCTGATAAATGGCGATTTTCATTCCGGGTTGTCCGTCTTTTTGCGTAGTATATTGCCTGGATGCTTTGGCGGGTATTTTTGAGTTTCTGGGTATCAATACATCCATCAAGCCGCCCATCGTTTCAATACCGAGAGACAAAGGAATGACATCGAGCAGAAGAAAATCTTTGTTGTTCCCTGCCAGAATATCGGCCTGCACGGCGGCGCCGAGCGCTACAACTTCATCCGGATTTAATGAATCGTTCAGCTCTTTTTTGAAAAATGACTTTACCCGCTCTTTTACCAAAGGCACCCGCGAAGAGCCACCCACCATGATGACTTCATCAATATCCTCAACGCGCAGACCGGCATCTGACAGGGCAGCCGAACAACATTCGAGGGTTTTGTTCACTGCATCTGAAATCAGCGATTCAAAACGTTCGCGGGATATCGTGAGTTCTTTTCCGTTTATCGTTTCCTGAAAAACACCTGAAACGCTCAAATGCTTTTTGGCTTTTTCGGCAAGCAGTCTGAGCGACTGGGCCTGTTCTTTGTTTTGTGCCAGATCATTTTCAGTTATCCCGAGTTGTTGCATCCAATATTGCATAATTGCCCTGTCAAAATCATCGCCACCCAGATAGGTATCCCCATGAGTAGCCAAAACTTCAAAAACACCGTTTACGATACGGAGGATAGAAATATCGAAGGTTCCTCCGCCGAGATCATATACGGCTACAGTTTTGGATTCTTCGGGTTTTAATCCTAATCCGTAAGCAAGACTCGCCGCCGTGGGCTCATTTATTATCCGCAAAACATCCAGCCCTGCCAGTTTTCCCGCAGCACGGGTAGCCTGTCGTTGTGCATCGTTAAAATAGGCAGGTACCGTAATCACCGCTTTCTGTACCGGCATCTTTAAAATATGCTCGGCGCGGTTTTTTAATTCTTTTAAAATAAAAGATGACAGCTCAATGGGTGAATAAAAGGTTTCCCCAACCTGAATTTTCACTAGGCTTTCGGTGTTGTCATCAATGATTTTATACGTGAAAAAAGAGGCATGATCACGTATGTCGTTGTAAGATTTGCCCATAAGCCTTTTGACGGAAAAAATGGTGTTTTGCGGCTCCAGGGTCAGATATGGTTTAGCTTCGTCGCCAACTAAAATATTTCCGTTCTTTCCGAAATAAATAACAGACGGTACAAGGGCATTTCCGTCGTGTTCTTTCAGCGCTACAGGCTTTTTGCTTTCGGGATGTATAATGGCTATAAGACTGTTTGTCGTACCCAGATCAATTCCTACAATCACTTCATTTTGCTGTAAACTTCCCGTTGCAATATTAATCGGAATTTTAGCCATATGCCTGATTTTACAGATTCAAACAACAAAATTATCTGAATATTCCGCTTGTTGTTTGCGAATTGAGAAACAAAAAAGCCTCCCTGATTGTTGGGAGGTCTGAACTTTCTTTCTAAAAATGTTTTACCGCATCAGATACATTTTCCCGTAGCCTCTGGTAAAAAATTTATCGGTATTGTCATTTTCATCCCTGTATTTTTCAAGCGATTTCCCGTTGAGGTTCGTCACGACCCGGTACAGATAAACACCGTTGGCTAATTTTTGTCCGAACTGATCGGTTCCGTCCCATTTAAACCGGGTTATATTTCTGCCGATATGAAGCGGGCCTAATTCTTCTTTGGTAATTTCTCTCACAATTTTACCGGTTACGGTCATGATTTCAATTTTCAGGTTCTGAGGCACTTCGCTGCCCGTAATAGTAAATACAAAAGCGGTGGATGTCGTAAACGGATTTGGATAGTTCAGCAAGTTAGAAATCATAGGTTTATTTATCACCCGGAAACGCACTCTGTATTCCATAGCTCCGGCAGTGTTGTTGCTTTTGTCTTTACCCTGAACAATCAGTTCATAGTCACCGTCGGTTGAAAAATACGGCCTGAAATCAACGGTAGCCGTATTATCGCTGTTGGGCGGTTGTGCAGCCGGCGTAAAACGCAGAGTATCATTATTAAAGTAGAATCTTCTCAAACTTCCGTTCGGATAACGAATTTGTACCGTAAGTAATGAAGTATCATCCAATAACATCCAACGGGATTCATCTTTGAGCTTAACCACTATATGAGGTTTGGAAGAAACAATATCGCCATTCAGAATTCTGACACCGTCAAAAGTTACATCCAGCAAAGGATTGAGGCTGTCGGGTTTGACATAAAGACTTCTGTAGGCGAAATTATTGAAATAAAATTGTTCAGGTTGATCGTTGTCGGGATTTGCCATGATATATACGGTATTACGACCCGGGAATGCTGAGGACTGTACCGTTGCGCCGATTTGTAAGGTATCATTTACCGGTAAAGGCCGTCTGCGAGGTATGGGTATCTGATGCGGAACATTGTTTCTATCGGTAATTACCATGCGTACTTTCATACTGTCAAACGGCACCTCGCTCACATTTTTAAAAGCTATTTTATAATTCATCGGTTCGCCGAGCTCAAGCGAATCTTTTCCGCTGAAAAACAGATTGGGAGCGATGGCGCCTTCGGGAACGGGATCAAATGTTACTCTCCAGTATCGCAACTGATAGGGAGTATATTTTCCTTTATCTTTAGTATTTAATCGAAGCTTCAAATAGGGAAATTCACTTGCATTGATAGAAGAGATATCAACACTGTGTAAGGTACTGCTTAATCTTTGCATGACGAGTTGTTCTGTGCCGTTATTTCTTACCCCAATTACATCAAGGTAGGCCGTATCAAGCTGATTATCTGAAATTCCTTGCCATATGAGTTGTTTCCATGATTTGGCTCTACCGTAAAGTGGAGAAGTAATTGTGCCCAATGAGTCAATTGTTTTAAAGTTTTTATTTAAAGCTATCACATCATAAATTCCATTTGATATTATGGATACCGGACCAAATGATGGATTTCCTTTTTGATAAATAAAAATCATGACGCGTAGTGAATTCATTGAATCCAATAACGTTAATCCTGCATTTTTTAACCTATGATATAAAGAATTATTTGATCCGTAATACATTGTATCAGCCATCCACTGTGGAATAGAAATAGGAGGATGTAAACTATTGACTAAGTTTCGTACTACGACAATTGTACTGTCTGGAATCCAATCCATAAACTCCATCATTCGTCGTCTTCCCGCTGTGTCTGTATATCGCCATTCGAAATTCCATCGTCGTGAGCTGGTGTTACAATCACCCGCACAGGGAAGGGCGCTTCCCATGAAGCCATTGCAATTTAGCCTAGGCTCAAAACTTTTTGGGTCAAATAAATTAAAAATTAGAGAAGAGCCTAAACAACCACTTCTGATAAAAGGATTTCCGTCCGGCGCTACAATCAAATCTCCTTCCTGTGTGGTGGCAGTTAAAAAGACCCCGTTTTTGGCAAAAATAAAATGTGGCACCGAATCAAATACCCATTGCCTGTTCTGAGGCAACAGTTGTATTTTATTTTTTTGAGAATACGTGTGTTGAAAATAATGCGATTGATTAAAACCGGACTGATGATTGGCCAGATATATAAAGGACGCATAATTCCAAACCGTTGAACCGGATGTGACGACTGGCGCCACTCTCCAGTAATAAACCGTACTGTCCGTAAAAGTGATATTAGGATTAAATTCCACGACCCCCCCGGAAGAAGTAGCAGTTACTGAAACCTTCAACGGTGAATTAAATAATTCTGTTGTATCCAGCTCCATGCGATACTGACGGGAAAGCAAGAAGGGATTTGCAGTGGATGCCTGGAATTTGATACCCTGTTTGTTTACAATAGAATAGTTAAAAGGATATACCGGCCTGATTTCATCTTCAAAAATGAAAAATTCTTTATTAACACAGTTATTGGTTTCAAATAGTTCAGCAATTTTGTTGTCAGGGTCTATGCAAATAGCAATTTTATTTAACCCTTTATCTCTCGAAGCAACAATCGGAATATTATATACCACAGAATCCAGGAATCTGATTCCCGCTATGGTGTCTCTTCGTATTTGAACACTATTGTCCGGAAACACTCTCTTTAACTCAACCACTACCGGTACATTCAGCGCTTTGCCCAGATTCATGCATTTTGCTTTAATGGTAAATGAATTTTCCGCTACTGATATAAATGACGGGTTGATTTCCACCAACGGATCTTCAATAATATAATCCGGCTTCTCGGCCGACTGGTTCAGTTTCAGCGCCGGATCGCCGTGAATTGTTGTTTGTTCGCAATGAAAGCGAGCAAAGAAGTCATTTTGTGTTAAAGTGTTAAAAACCCTACGAATGGTTTCTAACAGAATATCACCAATAGGCTGGCCGTAATGAGTCGTTGAAACGGCGTGCATTGTTTGTGAATGCAGAATGTCGAGGTAATGAACGATGCCGAGATGGGTACTTGCCATTGTGGCTATACTTCCTCGATTGGAGGCTAGTACAAATCGTTCAGAAATGGTTTCTTTTGCAGCTAATCGGGCGGGGTTAAAGGTATAGAAATTACTGGCATTACACCCTAGTAATATGAACAAAGGATATTTTCCGGGATTATTATAACTATCGGGGTTATCTAAATTAAACTCCAGGGTTGAAGCAGATGAGTGACCGAAATATGTCATAAATCCAATCCCTTCTTCAAAAAGATTATAAAGTCGGGCTGCATTTAATTGCTCTACAGGAGCTGTAGAGACTTTTGTAAATGTATGAACATTGGCCCCGTAAAATGTGTCTTTTATAATATTAGTGAAAACATTCATAGAATTCGTTAAAATGTTTCCAAGCAAACCATCACTTGCACCTATAACGTGCACAACATTCTTGTGCCACAGTTTATCTCTGATTAAAGGAGACTGAAAATTGAGTTTTTGTTCATATTCTTTTACTTTATTTAAATAAACCAGCACTTCATCACCATTAATTACTGAAAGTCGACCTATGGGTAACTTTGGGCTAACATCAGCACCGGGGTCTGCAGCTAACAAATTATCTGATGCAGGATGGCCAAAAGTGGGTACAAAGGACAATTTGTTAATATCGGGGTGACTTTGAAACTGATGATTATGTATATAATGGAGCCCTTTACCAATAATGAAAACATATTTAATAGGTAAATTAAAATTTACTCTGGCCCATCGAAGAAAATTTCTGACCGACAGAGGATGATTTTTTATGCCATAGGCAAATTGATCTACTAATTCGTCGATAAAATAAATTTTTGCGTTAAAAGACCCTCCCAATGAGGAGGCTCTGTAGCTTCTATATAATTCCAAAGGATTTAATCCATTTGATGAGGTTAAAAAAGCCGGATGAGAGATTATTAAATAATTTCCATGATGTGCCGGTTGAGAAAAATTGAGAAACGTTTTTGGCTGAAGATTACTAATCGATATTGGATAAGTTGATACCTGCGTAACGAGTACGAGTTTTCGGGGAACAGATGATGGCTGAAGCACAACTTTTACCAATCCCGGTGTGCTGATATCACAAACATAACGTTTGCCATTTGTAAGGTCATACAACACAGGGTTAATTGAGCCATGATTGAAACCGCTGATTTCCAGATAATTTCCGTTATTGTTGGCAGGCAACTCAAAATAAAAGTTATTTGCTCCCCCGAAGTTAAACTGCCGCGGATATCTGAGTTCCATTTTAGCCACTACCATCCTGTCTGCTGAAGTGGCATTATTTTTTATTTCCAAAAGAGCTGTTCCGGAACTTAATAATGAAACAGAAAATGGAAAACTTACTCTGGCAATTTCAAAAAAACCCATATTTTGAGTAGCTACAACCGTATTATTCAAGCGCACATCAAAACTTCTTGGGTTGAGTGCATAACCGGCCGCATGTATGATAATCTCCGGCGAAGGCGCACCCGAACCTGTATAAGGAAACAAATTGGTAAAGTTTTCGCTGCGCACGGCTCCGGGCCCCATATCGGTTGAAGTAAATCCTTCACCGCCCTCATAATTTGATGAAAAAACATATTCGCCCACAACGGCAGCGTAGCCAAAATGATATTTATCCCTAAAATATTTACCTACAGTGTGTAAAAAATACGGTTCCGGTGTAAGCGTTGTCGGCAAAGCATTCGGCGTAGGCATCAATCTTAAATTATTTCCTGTCGTATTTACTGTAAGGAAATATGTAGCGGTATCCGTTTCAAGACTCCATTTATCATTGAGTTGCTCATTCGGGTTTCTGTACAAATCTTTATCTGGCTTTCCGTCATTCATTTCGCCCCAAAATTCAATATAGTCGGAAGAGCCAAAAACGCCGCTTTGTTTTGAGGTGTAAATCGGAACCTGTTGTCCGTTTCTCCACAACTGAAAGTGTTCAGCAGGAACACCACCCAGGCCCGCAGCAGCTAATACAGGTTGAGATATCCGGTACAGGCCGTTTGAGGCCAGTTTAAATTTATAATACGTTTTATTATAGTCAATCCACTCATTACCGTAAGGAAATGGTTGCGCTTTGACAAACACGCCAACAAATACTGTGAATATGAAGAATAATATTTTTTTCATCAGATGTCGGTTTTAAAAATCACTCATTGTTAGTACGTGTTTTAGGATTCATCATATCCAGTTTTAAAGAAAAAACATGAGTAAATAAAGGATTGGATTGATTAGCCAGATTGGTGAATGCATAATCAATGGTAACACTTCCGATTTTAAAACCGGCTCCACCCGAGGGCTGATAAATCCAAACTTTTTTCTGGTTTAACGTATCCCCGTCAGCCAATGCTTTCTGAAAATTATAAATACCCCCGCGTAACGAAAATACATTAGCAATGGTGAGTTCCATTCCGATGCGCGGATCACCACTTACAGGATTAGCGCTTAGCAATGTATTTCGCTTTCCGTCAAAAGTTAAATCAATGTTTGATTCGGCTATTAAACGAACTTTCTTGGAAACCGGAAATTCTCTGCAAACCCCTAAAACCAAACGAGGAGCGGTAAATTCCGTAGATTTTACGGGAATTTCATTTTGCGTGAGATATAAAACTTCTTTTTCTCTTTCCGTAAACCGGAACGACCATGCATTGAACGTTGTCGTGATATCTCTGCCCACGATTCCGAATTTCCATTTCTTTTGCATCCACTGAATGCCCGCATCCAGTCCGAAGCCCCAGGCTTTGGCAAATTTTCCGACGCTGCGATGTATGACCTTGGCGTTGAAACCAAAGTGGATATTTTTTTTATCTGATTCCTTTAGCTTTTGCGCATAGGAAATCAGAAATGCATAGTCAGCCGATGAGAAGGACTGAATATTGTTATAATTAATTGTGCCATCGGGCTCTACCAGAAACAAGGTGTTCATAATATCATCTATGGCAAAACGCAAGCCGGTAATGGCTATTGTTCTTTTGTTGCCGGTTCCCGGAATGGCAATTGAGGCAAAGTCATATTTTCCTATACCAGCAAAATATTCCGCATGCATCAAATTCACCTGAGGAAAATCCCGAACAGATACGAGGCCGGCGGGATTCCAATAACCGGCGGTGCCGTCATTTACAGAAGCAATGAGGGTACCCCCCATGGATAATCCCTTAGCTCCGGCGCCGATATTCAGAAATTCATTGGAATATTTTCTGAATTGAGCTGGTACGGAATTATACAGTAGAATAAAACAAATTAAAATAGGTAAATAGGTTTTCATTCGGACAAATTTCGATAAGCATCGCCAATTTTCACCACAGAATTTCATTCATTTGATGAATACGAATGCTTACTTAAACAAGTAAAATTAAACTATTTTACCTGAAAAAAGGAATAAAACAGCATTCGTAAATTTACTTTTCCTTAACGTTTTGTTTGAAAAAAAATTCTTGAAATGCTTTTATTAATTAAAAAATTAATTTTGCGATAAATGACTGAAATACAAATGAATCTGATAGATGAACTAACATGGCGCGGAATGATTCAGGATATCATTCCCGGTACCCGCGAACAACTGAATAAGGAAATGACAACCGGTTATATCGGTTTTGATCCAACGGCCGACAGTCTTCACATCGGTAGTTTAGTACCCATTCTGCTGCTGGTACATCTTCAGAAAGCCGGTCATAAACCCATTGCGCTTATAGGAGGTGCTACCGGAATGATAGGCGATCCCAGCGGAAAAAGCGAAGAACGAATTTTGCTTAGCAAAGATGTTCTGGAAAAAAATGTGCAAGGCATACAAAAACAACTGGAACGTTTTTTAGACTTTTCCGCTTCTCTTGATAATAAGGCCGAACTGGTAAACAACTATGATTGGTTTCAGCATATCACATTCATAGACTTTTTGCGGGATACCGGAAAACTTTTGACCGTAAGTTACATGATGTCGAAAGAGAGTGTAAAAAAAAGAATTGAAAGCGAAACGGGATTGAGTTACACCGAATTTGCCTATCAGATTATGCAGGGTTATGATTTTTTATGGTTGTATGAAAACAAAAATTGCAAACTGCAAATGGGCGGAAGTGATCAATGGGGAAATATTACGGCCGGAACGGAACTGATCCGTAAAAAACTGGGAAAAGAGGCCTTTGCCTTTACCTGCCCTCTGATAACCAAAGCCGATGGAGGTAAATTCGGAAAAACGGAAAAGGGTAACGTTTGGTTAGACCCACAGCGCACCTCGCCCTATCAGTTTTATCAATTCTGGATAAACTCAGGCGATGAAGATGCGGCAAAATGGATTAAGATTTTCACTTTTTTAACCAAGGATGAAATAGAAGAAATCATTCACAAGCATAACGAAAAACCTTCTGAGAGGTTGCTCCAGAAAAAGCTGGCTGAAGAAGTAACCCGTTTTGTTCACGGAGAAGATGCTTTGCGGGAAGCGCAGGAGACTACCGAAAAACTGTTTTCACGAAAAACGGTTCCGGCAGAAATGCTTACTGTAGAAGAACTGGAAAATATGGATGGAGTGAGCAAAAAGGAATTTTCTTTCGAAAAAATTCAATCGGGCACCGATATCGTTACTTTTCTGCACGAAACGGGAATTTGTACAAGTAAGGGTGAAGCCCGTAAACTGATTCAAAACGGAGGCGCCGGTATAAACCGGAAAAAAATTGAAAATCCTTCTCTTAACCTTGATGCAGGCTGGTTGCTTCATAAAAAGTACATTCTGGTGCAAAAAGGGAAGAAGAATTATTACCTGGTCACGGTAAAATAAAATTTACTCTACATCAACCTGCTTGGGAATGACAGCGCCTATCCGCACTTCAGGTAAGTATTTTCTTTCTTTAATCAGATAACCGTTTCCTTTTTCACAAAAGTGAACGATCAGGTTCTCAATACTTACCGGATTTCCTTCCGGTATGTCGGCAAAATTAGAATGTTTTATTTCATGGCCGTCAATAATGATAACCAATCCGCTACCGATGGCTTCCATTGTATTGCCCCCGGTGATGAGCATTCCCGTATCTTCACCCAATCCTATACCAATCAGTGAGGGATTGTTGGCTACGGCCTGGGCCAGTCGTACAAAACGGCCTCTTTTTTCAAAATGTGAATCAAAGATAACCGAATCGATGAAACCGAGTCCGGCCGTCATTTTCACCTCTCCTTTCAAATGCGCTCTTGAAGCATTGCCTTCATAAATCATGGTTTTTCCCATAGCCATAGCGCCGGCGGAAGTGCCGGCAATCAGAAAATCTTCTTCCTGATAGCGCTTCTTTAAAATGGCAAGAAATTCCGTTCCGCCGTCCGTTACGCTTAAGCGAAGCTGATTTCCTCCGGTGAACATCACGGCCCGGCAGTTTTTTATCCGTTCAAGATATTCCTGTTGTTGTGCATCCTGACGGGTACGGATATGCATAACACCCACGTTGGAGCAACCTATTTTTCCAAATGCATTAAGATAATTTTCTCCAACCTCATAGGGAATCATTGACGCTGTGGTAATGACTTCAATACGGGCATCGGGGCCACCGGCTTCTTCAACAACTCTTTTCAGGATTCCCAATTCAAAAAAATTCAGATTATTTCTGTGGATTTCGCCTCTCTCTAAATCTGTTCCTTTATCTTCCGCTCCGCCAATGGCAATCAGTTTTCCTTTGGGTTGACTCATTTCACATGCAGATTGATTAAAACGGCAAAGTTAATTCTCCGGAAAGATTTTTAATATAAAAAGCATTTATTTAAATATAGTATGGAACATTAACAATCAGAATTTCAACTCAACAAAAAAACTTTAATCTTCCGGCTTACTATAACATTCGCATTGAAAAACATGAGCTGACTGCTGTTTTTTATTTTTTTGCAAACGAAGCAATTCCCTCTACCAGTCTGTCCAACTCGTTAAGAGAAGTATAAACATTCGGGGTAACGCGGATGCCTTTGGTAAACTGCCATTCAATATGCACCACATGAATTTTGTATTTATCCATCAGAAAATTATCTAAATCTGCAGGTGATTTATCGTTTACCCCTACAACACCTAAAGCGCATCCCCATTGAGGCGAAAGGGAAGTTTGCAACCGAACGCCGGGAATCTCTTTCACCTTATTCATCCAATAATTTTTCAGATAATGTAACCTTTTTTGTTTTCGTTCAATCCCAATCATATCATGAAATTCAATGGCTTTACCGATAGCTTGTTCTATGAAAAAGGGACGGGTTCCCAGGTATTCAAATTTTCGGATATCGTCTTTCATGGGGTTGTCGGCCGCAAACAGAGGGTAGATATTTTTTATTTTATCTTTTCTAACATAAAGTAAACCACTGCCAATAGGCGCATATAACCATTTATGCAGGCTGGCAGCAAAATAATCCGCCTCCAGATCCGGAATGTTGAAATTCAGTTGAGCAAAAGAATGAGCGCCGTCTACCACCACTTCAATACCTCGCCGGCGTGCTTCCCGGGCAATTCGTTTTACAGGGAGGATTTGCCCGTTCCAGTTGATCATATGCGTCAGGTGAATAACTTTTGTACGGGGAGTTATGGCCTTTATGTATTGATTGTATAAATAATCTTCATCCTCGCTTGGCAGTTGAAGGCTGACCCAGTTTACTTTGATTCCATCGCGGATTTCGCGTTGTTTATAAGCATGAATCATGTTGGGATAATCATAATACGAAGCTACCACTTCATCACCTCGTTGAAGAGGCAGACCGAAAATGATGGTTTCCAGTCCCTCGCTTGAATTACGGTTTATGGCTATTTCTTCAGGCGAACAGCCGGCTATTCTGGCCAGATTCTGACGTAAGGTTTCACGCCCCTGATCCAAAACCCGCCACATAAAATAACTGGGAGCTTCGTTGCTGTAATCGTAATAGCGCTTCATGGCATCCTGCACGATTTTGGGAGCAGGACATACTCCCCCGTTGTTGAGGTTAATGATCCCCGAAGAAGCCGTAAAACTTTGTTTAATATAATGCCAGAAATCTTCTTCGCTTGCCAGATCCGATGCTGATACACCTTCTGCATTTTTAAGCGCAGCCTCCAGATTCCGGCTCCAGGCCGGTTTGGAAGAAGCAGTAAAAAAACTGAATAATGAAAAGGCTGCTGCCTGCCTGATGAAAAGACGACGCCTGACAGAACGCATTTTATTTTTTTTAAAAGTAATAAAATATGATAATTCAGAACAGGGTTGAGAAGTCAGTTAAAAGAAAAGATTATCTCTAAGCGAATATAATTTTTTTCAACACTTTCACGGTTTTCATTTTACCATTTTGTGATTTTTAGT